>NZ_JASTLC010000001.1:5866686-6499467 GCF_030499575.1 Streptomyces sp. DG2A-72 | reverse complement strand
ACGCCCAGTTCCCCGGCCCGCACTACGAGACCCCGGCGGAGATCCGCATGGCCCGCGTCATCGGCGCGGACCTGGTCGGCATGTCCACCGTGCTGGAGGCCATCGCCGCGCGTGAGGCGGGCGCCGAGGTCCTGGGCATCTCGCTGGTGACGAACCTCGCGGCGGGTATGACGGGGGAGCCGCTGAACCACGAGGAGGTTCTGCAGGCGGGAAGGGACAGCGCGACGCAGATGGGGTCGCTGCTGGCGCAGGTGCTGGGCCGGCTGTAGGGCGTTTCTCGCCCCCGCCGCCCCTAAGAACCAGCCCCTTGGGGGTCCCCCCTCTGGGGGAGTTCGAGGAGCGGGGGTCCAGGGGGGCAGAGCCCCCCGGGCGGAGCCCCTTCAGGATGGGACGGGTCGGGGCGGCGGGGGCGAAAACCCGGCCCGCACCCGACACCGTACGGACACAACGAGAGGTACCCGACGTGCACGACGATCTCATCGCCCGGGCCCAGGCGTGGCTCGCCGAGGACCCCGACGCGGAGACCCGCGACGAGCTCGCGGGTCTCATCGAGGCCGGGGACGTCACAGGGCTGGGCGAGCGTTTCGCCGGCACGCTCCAGTTCGGTACGGCCGGTCTGCGCGGTGAGCTGGGCGCCGGCCCGATGCGCATGAACCGCTCGGTCGTCATCCGCGCGGCGGCGGGTCTCGCCGCGTACCTGAGGAAGAACGGTCAGGCCGGCGGGCTGGTCGTAGTCGGCTACGACGCCCGCCACAAGTCCGCCGACTTCGCCCGCGACACCGCCGCCGTGATGACGGGCGCGGGCCTGCGCGCGGCCGTCCTGCCCCGCCCCCTCCCCACCCCCGTCCTCGCCTACGCCATACGGCACCTGGGCGCGGTCGCCGGTGTGGAGGTCACCGCCAGCCACAACCCGCCCCGCGACAACGGCTACAAGGTGTACCTCGGCGACGGCTCGCAGATCGTTCCGCCGGCGGACGCGGAGATCGCGGCCGAGATCGACGCGATCGCCGCCCTCGCCGATGTCCCCCGCCCCGACTCCGGCTGGGAAACGCTCGACGACGCCGTCCTCGACGCCTACCTCGCCCGCACGGACGCCGTCCTGACCGCCGGGACCCCGCGCACCGCCCGCACCGTCTACACGGCGATGCACGGCGTCGGCAAGGACGTCCTGCTGGCCGCGTTCGCCCGCGCCGGCTTCCCTGAGCCGGTGCTCGTCGCCGAGCAGGCCGAGCCCGACCCGGACTTCCCGACCGTCGCCTTCCCCAACCCGGAAGAGCCCGGCGCGATGGACCTGGCCTTCACCAAGGCCCGCGAGACCGAGCCGGACCTGATCATCGCGAACGACCCCGACGCCGACCGGTGCGCGGTGGCCGTCAAGGACGGCGCCGACTGGCGCATGCTCCGCGGCGACGAGGTCGGCTCCCTCCTCGCCGCCCACCTCGTCCGGCGCGGCGCACAGGGCACGTTCGCCGAGTCGATCGTGTCGTCGTCCCTGCTCGGGCGGATCGCCGAGAAGGCGGGACTGCCGTACGAGGAGACGCTCACCGGCTTCAAGTGGATCGCCCGCGTGGACGGTCTGCGCTACGGCTACGAAGAGGCCCTCGGCTACTGCGTCGACCCCGACGGCGTACGCGACAAGGACGGCATCACCGCGGCCCTCCTCGTCACCGAGCTGGCGTCCGAGCTGAAGGAGCAGGGACACACACTTCTCGACCTCCTCGACGACCTCGCCGTGGAGCACGGCCTGCACGCCACCGACCAGCTCTCCGTCCGCGTGGACGACCTGTCGGTCATCGCGGACGCCATGCGGCGCCTGCGCGAGCAGCCGCCGACCGAGCTGGCGGGACTGGCCATCACCGACGCCGAAGACCTGACGCGGGGCACGGACAGGCTGCCGCCCACGGACGGCCTGCGCTACACGCTCGACGGCGCCCGGGTCGTCGTACGCCCCAGCGGCACGGAGCCGAAGCTGAAGTGCTACCTGGAGGTCGTCGTGCCGGTCGCCGCGCACGACGGGCTGCCCGCGGCACGCGCGACGGCCGCCGAGCTGCTGGACGCCATCAAGCGGGACCTTTCCGCGGCGGCCGGCATCTGAGCCGTAGACACCCCTGGTTCACCGGGAGTTGGGCTGTCGCTTGCTCCTCGGACGCCCGCTGAGGCGGCAGTCGCCGCAGGCTGTAACCGCGGTATGGGTGCTCTCCTTGCCCCCCTTGGAGGCATCCGCCCCCAGGCGTTCCGCCGCCCCAACACATCAGGCGGGACTCCGGCATACCGCGTGTAAGGGCCCGGCACGGGGTTCAGACCCACATGAGTCAGCTGAACTCTGTGCCGGGTCCCTCGTGTGTCAGGGATGTGCCTTGTCAGCCAGTGGGCGTGACGGATGCCTCGGAAGCGGCGGCGGTGGTGTCGGACGGGGTGGGTTCAGGGGTCGTCCCGGTGGGTGTGGGGGATGCCGGGGTTTCGGTGGACGGCCCGGGATCCGGGGTGGCGGTCTCCGTGGGTGTCTCCGTGGGTACGGGCTCGGAGGCTGTGGGTGATTCTGCGGGGGTCTCGCTCGGGGTGTCGCTGGGCGTGGGCTCGGCCGTCGGGCTCGGAGTGGTGGTCGGCGTGGGGCTGGCGCTCGGCAACGGCGGGGAGGGCAGGGACGGCTTGGGGGACGCCGGCCGAGTGGGCGTGGCGGGCGAGGGCGACGGCGTGGCACTGTCGCCGGGCGCGGTGGTGTCCGGGGCCTCGGGGATGTCCCCGCCTCCCACATCGCCTTCGCGTACGGGCCTCCTGGGCGGCGTGGTGCCACCCGCTCCGGGGCTCTTGGGAACGACACCCTCGCCGTCGGGCACAGTGTGCACACCGCGCAGGTAGAACTCCATCCAGCCGAGGACGAGGTTGAGGTAGTCGCGCGAGTAGTTGTAGCTGAGGATCGCCCGCTCGAGTCCCGCCGCGGTGCCCAAGTCCCGCTTGCCCGCGCACAGGTAGTGACCGGCGGCGAGGGCGGCGTCGTGGATGTTGTTGGGGTTCGCGGTGCCGTCGCCGTTGCCGTCGGCACCCCACGTCTTCCATGTAGTCGGCAGGAACTGCATCGGCCCCACGGCCCGGTCGTAGACGGCGTCCCCGTCCCATGCGCCACCCTCGCTGTCGAGGATCAGCGCGAAGCCGTTGCCGTCGAGGGCCGGTCCGGTGATCCGGGTGAGGGTGTCGCCGTTCGCCGCGACGGCGCCGCCGCCCGCGTGCCCCGACTCGACCTTGCCGATCGCGGCGAGCAGTTCCCAGCGCAGACCGCAGCCGGGGTCCGTACGGCCGACCGACTGCGCGGCCTTCCGATAGGCGCCGAGCACACTCACCGGCAGACCGGCCTCCGCCGCGACCTGCTGCTCAGAGGCCGTCACGGCTTTCTCGCCCCACAGCTTCTCGGCGCCCGACACGCCGTTCAGCGGCGGTAGTTCGACGTGGTAGGAGTCGTCGCCCTGCGAGGGAACCTCCGGCAGCGGGGCGTCCGGCGCCACGAATCCACCGGGCACCCTCATCCCCTCGTCCTCCCCCGCCGCCCGAGTCGCCCCTACGGGCCCCGGCGCCTGGGAACCCGCGGTGAGCAGAGCCGCGGCAACCGTGGCGAACGTGGCAACGGCCGTACCGCGCAGGCCACGCCGGGTGCGCAGCCGTGCGCCCACTCGGCGGAAGGGTCTGGTGAGCGGACGGGACATGAAGTCACTCCTGACGGTCGGGAGTTCGAGGCGCATAGGCCCATCGGGGGCGCACGGGGCGTGAGGTGCCAGTTCCGGTTGCCGCGCCCGACGCTAGACAGCGGGCGACCGCGGCGGGACGCCTGGCCGACTCCGGAGGGCTAAGGGGAGATGAACAACTGGCGGATGTGACGGGGGTGTCGGCGAGGCTATGACTCGACCCGCGTGAGATAGCTGAATCCCGTGTTCGGGCCGACGCAGGACTGGAGCGTCAGGTCGCCCCAGTAGAGGCCGCTGGAGGGCGTACCGCGGCCGGGCGATACGTAGTTGGCGTAGACGCGGTACTTGAAGGTGCCGCGCGGGGTGGTGGCGGTGACCGTCGTGCCCACCGGCAACTTGGCGAACTGCGCGAAGCCGCAGTAGTCGTGGCCGACGATGACGGTGGTGCGCAGCGCGTGGCCGTCCTCCGTCCCCAGGTCGGGCCCGGTCCACTGCACGGCGTCGTCGCAGGCGTCCACCGCGTCCTGCCCACCGCGGACGACCTCGGTGGACCAGGAGCCCACCCGCAGGGTGGTCGAGCCGTCCTCGCTGCGCCCACCGAACGCCTCCGCGCGGGGCACGGCGGACGGCTTCGGCGAGGGCTTCACGGGCGTGCTGCGGGGGCGCGAGGGGGCGGACGGGGGCGCGGTGGCGGACAGGTCCGGGAGCTTCGCCTTCGGGATGGTGGTGGGCTTGCCGGGGGACGGCGGGGGTTGGCGGGTGGATGCCGTGGGAGCGGGTTCAGGCGTGACGGTTGGGGTCGGTGTGCCGTGGCGGGTCGGCTCGGTCGGCGTTGTGGGCACCTGATCGGGAGACGGGACGGTGGCCGGGGCGCTCGCGGGCGGGCCCGCGAGCGACTTGTCGTCGACGCCGGGAACGGCACATCCCGCCAGGGCGGCGGACGCGACCACGGCCACGGTCACGAGGGCGGTGGTACGGGCCACCGTACGGCCGGATCGTCCCGTGGTCGTCACGCTCAGAACCTCCTGTTCCAGGGCCGTTCCCTCAGCCGAAGCGGCCGTTCACGTAATCCGTCGTGCGCGGGTCCTGCGGGCTGTTGAACATCGCGTCGGTGGCGCCGTGTTCGACGATGACTCCCGGGGTGCCTTGCGCCGCCAGGAAGAACGCGCATTGGTCGGAGACTCGGGCCGCCTGCTGCATGTTGTGGGTGACGATGACGATCGTGACCTCTCCGGAGAGCTCGTGGATCGTCTCCTCGATGCGTCGCGTGGAGGTCGGGTCGAGCGCCGAGCACGGCTCGTCCATCAGCAACACGCGCGGACGTACCGCCAGCGAGCGCGCGATGCACAGGCGCTGCTGCTGGCCGCCGGAGAGCGCGCCGCCGGGCTGGCGGAGGCGGTCGCGGACTTCCTTCCAGAGGCCCGCCTTGGTCAAGCACTCCTCGACCAGCCAGTCCTTGTCCTCGCGGCCCGCCTTGATGCCGGCGAGCTTCAGGCCGGCCGTGACGTTGTCGTAGATCGACATCGCGGGGAAGGGGTTGGGCTTCTGGAAGACCATGCCGATCTGGCGGCGGGCGTGGGTGATGCGGCGGCCACGGTCGTAGATGTCGTCGCCGTCGAGGAGCACCCGGCCTGCGAGGGAGGCGGAGCCGACCAGTTCGTGCATGCGGTTGAGGATCCGCAGGAACGTGGACTTGCCGCAGCCGGACGGGCCGATGAGCGCGGTGACCTTGCGGGCCGGCATGGTCAGCGAGACCTGTTCGAGGACCTTGTGGTTGCCGAACCAGGCCGAGATGGCGTCGGCCTCCAGGGTGGCCGGGTTGCTGTCCGCGGTGGCCGCGCCGAGCTTGGGTGATCTGACGGCCGTCATACTTCTCGTCGGATCGAGGATCTCGTCGGCGAGGGTGTCGGTCGTGTCGGTGGTGTCGGACATGATGGCTGAACTCCTCGGCGGTCAGAGCAGGTTGGGCAGAAGGCGGGTGGCGGCGCTGGAGACGGCGAGGCCGAAGGCGGCCAGTACGGGTACGCCGACGATCCACGTCTGCCAGCGGCCCCACGCGCGATACGCGGCCATGGTGAGCAGGGCGGCCAGGAGCAGCCCCTGCGACCAGAGGAAGACCGGGAGCCAGGCGGTGTCCTCACTGCCCAGGGACTGCTCGGAGTCGTCTATCCAGCCGGGGGCGAGCGGGCGCGGCGGAGCGGGCTGTACGTCGCTCGTGAGCGTCGCGTCGACGCGGATCGTGCCGGAGGGGGTGTACGGCCTGCCCTCGGCGGTGATGAGCGTGAGCCGGCCCTCGTCCTGCTTGAGCGTGGGCGGCAACGGGTCGCCCTCGCGGCGGATGGCCGTGACCTCGTAGGTGGCCGTGCCCTGACCGGTCGTCACCCGGATCTCGGTGCCTACGGGCAACTCGTGCAGGCTGTTGAACGGGCTGCCGTATCCCCACTGGCGGCCCATGATCACGCTCGTGCCGGCCTGTCCCGGCAGCGGGGTGTCCCGGCGGTGGCCGGGGCCCGACATCAGCACACCGGAAGCGGTGCCTTCCGCGACGACTTCCTTCAGGCCCAGGGCCGGAATGCGCAGCAGCGCGACGGGCGCGCCCGGATCCAGCAGCTTGCCGTCGTACGTCTGCTGGCCCACCGGCGCGACACCGAGGGCGAGTTGACGGCGGAACTCGTCGTACGCGGTCTGCTGGTCGCGGGAGTGCTGGAGGTGGCCCACGATCGTGAGGTTGGCGGCGAAGCCGAGCAGCAGGGCGGCGAGCACGCACAGCGCGGCCCCGGCGAACGCGAAGCCTGCGCGTTCCGCGCGCGGCGCCCCGGAGCTGCGCTCGGGCTCGGGCTCGGGGGAAGGCTCCGGCGCCGGCGGCGCCACGGCCGGCGGGGGCGGGGACAGCACGGTCACGGGGTGCGCTCCTGTGAAGAAGGGTGGAGTGGAGAAACGGGGGCGCGGGCGGCGGGGTGGGGGCCCGCCGCCCGTGCTCCGTCGGTGTGTTACGCGTTCGGGTCGCCGAAGTTCAGCAGCCCGTTGCGGCGGCCGTAGCGCACGAAGGCGATGCCGGCCGCGGTGAGGACGATGGCGCCGATGCCGGAGAAGAGCGCGATCTGGCTACCGGTGGAGGCGAGGCCGCCCTGCGGCGAGGTGCCGCCGGAGGTGGAGTCGCCGCCGGTGGTGCTTCCTCCGTCGGCCGCGCCGGACGTCGTGCCCGATGTGGTGCCGGACGTGTCGCCCGAAGGGTCGTCGCTCGGCTCACCGGAGGGGTCGTCCGACGGGTCGTCGGAGGGTTCGTCCGACGGGTCGTCGCCGGGGGACTCGGAGGACGGGGCGGGCACGGTGAACGGCACGGCCGCCAACGTACCGTCGGTAACAACTTCGCCTGTGCAGCCCGGGCTGAGCGTCCACGCGCTATCACCCTCGACCGCGTCATCCGGAATGGCGAGTTCCTGCCAGGTCACGGTTCCGCCGGCGTCGGACTTCGCGCTGGGGAACTCGGCGTCGTTCCGTTCCATGGCAAGGGCGAATGTCGTATCAGGCTGGCATCTCCGGACGATGAGCTTCACCTTCTGCCCCCGCTCCAGTGCGGGGTTTTCGGCCAGCCGCTTGCCCGATCCGTCCTGCATCTCGTACCGCGCCAACCGCACCTGCACTCTGGCCGACGCGGATTCGGAGGACCCGAACTTCGTGGCATCCGTCGGCGTGAATCGGGCGACGATGTCGTGGGACCCTTCGGACAGCGTCTTCGTCTTGAACTCGGCCTTGCCGTTGGCGACCGTGGCCTCACCCAGCGATGTCTCGCCTTCCAGGAATGCCACGGTGCCGGCTGCATCCGTCGGTGTGACCGTCGCGGTGAGCGTTACCTCCTGGCCGATCTCGGCGTCGAGGTCATCGGCGCCCAGAACAACGCTGGTGGCCTGCACGCCCTCCCCGACCATCCAGGTGTCGCCGGACACACTGATCTTCTGCGACCAGTACGGCTCACCCGGGGCAAAGCCCCCAAAATCGTCCCTGCACCGTACACGCAGCTCGTAGGTGCCATCGCTGTTGAGAACATTCGACAGATCGAGCACCGTCATGCCCGGGTTGTCCTCAGGGGCCAGCGAAACCGTTGAGGTCGGTTCACTGTAGGGCGACCCGTCCCTGATGTTGTCCAGCGCGCGGACCTCCTGACCATCGGGACCGACCACTCCGAGGACAAGGTCGTAGTTGAAGGGGATTGTTTCGCCGCCGTCCTCGAACACCGGGCAGGCCGCGGGGAGTTGGATGGAACCGGCGAACGGCTGCGAATCGGTCACCTTGCCGGTGTTCGGCGTCATCGTGAACTCGCCGACCGACGCCGCCCGGGCAGGCTGGGACTGGGACGCCACCAGGGCCACAACGCCCAGGGCGAGCACGGCGCAGGCGGCCACGATGGCGGCCGCTCTTCGGAACGGGTGTAGCACTGTCATTGCGAAGGCCCCCCGGGGGACGGTCGATTGATGGATACCGGGACAGCACGTGGGGCCGGGCACCCCGAGGGTGCCCGGCCGTCACGCGAGGATCAGACGACGATCACGAGTTCAGGCCGCCCGTGACATTGCGCGCGTTGCAGTTGGAGATGGGGCCGAAGCCGTAGGTCGTGATGGTGGTGGACGCCGCACAGATGTCCGCGAGCGCTTCGGAGACCGCGGGCTCGTTCAGCCGGGACGTCTGAACGACGTTGTAGACGTCACGGGAGAAGACGAAGCTCGGGTTGAGCGCGAGCGCGGCGCCCGAGCCGGTGGTGGGAGCCTGGCCGTCGATGTTGCGCAGACGCGACTCACCACGACGGTTCGGGACGTCCGCGATGCTCTTGCCCTGGGCGATCCACTGAGCGACCGAGTACGGCATGAGCTGGTTGGCAGCGGTGATCGCCGTACCGTCGTGCTCCTGGGCGTTCTGGTTGACGCAAGAGCCGATCGTGTCCGACGCGGTGAACCCGATCGAGTCCAGCCAGTACTGCCGCGTACCGGAGCCGGCCTGCGGCAGCAGCGGCGCCACGGTGACCGTGTTGCCGGAGGCGTTCGTGTAGGTGCAGTTCAGGTAGATCTGCTTCAGCTGCGCCTTGGTCAGGTTCGTCGGCACGGTGCTGCCGAGGTCCGTGGCGTAGGTGACGGCGTCACGGGCGAAGGGGACGTAGGTGAGGTCGGTGCCGGGCACGGAGGCCTTCGGGCCACGCGAGGAGCGGGCCATGTCGATGCAGGTGGTGCCACCGTTGGCGATGTCCTCGGACAGCCGGGCGACGCCGTTGCTGGAGCCGTTGGTCTGGGCGCGGGTGTACGAGCAGCCAGTGGCCTTGGTGTTGTACGGGTCGGAGAGGCCGCCGATGGCGTTCCACGACGCCATGAGCTTGTTGCCGCCGGCGTCCACGACAGCGGTGCCGTTGGCGAGGCCGTTCATGACGTACTGCGTGGTGTCCGAGCCGACCACGGCCAGGGTGCGGTAGTCGGTCGACGTGGACGGGTCCGCAGAGGCCGGAGCGGCCAGGATGCCGAGACCGAGAGCCGCGGCGCCGAAAGCAGCACCGACCTTGGCGTAGGACTTGACGTTCACTTCTGAACCCCTTGCTTTCTGGATTTTCGAAGGCTGGACGTTCAAGCTGAATCCGGATTTTCGTGCTGCCGACCCGTCGGTCGGCCACCGGATACATTTCCAGAATTTGACACGGCGGCCAACCAATTCCCGACGAGGGACAGGTTACGGGGAGGCTTCCTAGGCGCCTCCTAGGGAGTCCGCCGTTGCGCGTAGCGAAGCATTACGGGACCTGCCAGTCCTGCTGCTCCACCTACAAACAGAACGGCAAGAAGGATCCAGCGGATAATGCCGAGGATGTCGCCGGGTGTGATTCCTGGCTCGGCTTGTGCGACATTCTGCTGAGACCCTGACGTGGGAGGCGCGGAGCCATTCGGAGCGGAGGCTGCCGACGCCGACGAGCCGGGGTCGTCGCCGCCGCCCGGTCCACCTGCGGACGCTCCCCCGCCGGCCGTACCGGAGGAGGTCCCTCCGCCGGTGCCGGCTCCGCCTGCCGGTCCCCCTGAACCGTTCGGATCGTCGCTCGACGGATCGCTCCCGGGGTCGCCGCGCTCCAGGTCGTCGGCCGCAGCCTTGGCCTGCTGGCGCAGCTTCGCCGGCAACGGTGCGTAGCCGGGGGAAGTTCGCCGACCGACAGGCCCTGCGTCTGGCCCGGTCCCGCGGCGTACCTGATGAATTCCGCGTAAGCCTTGCGGTCCTTCGCGTCTTGGTTCACCGAGGCCGCGGCGTAAGTCACGGCAGTCAACGGATAGGCCCGACCCTTCGCCCGCGCCGGATCGGGCTTGAGCACATCGGAGTTGTCCGACCACGGTTGCATGGCGTTGACGCCCGCCTGAAGTGTGTCGCCCGAGGGCTTCACGAAGTTTCCGTCCCCGTTACGCAGGGCCGCAGTCTGCAACCCGTAACGTTCCGCCGACGCGGCATCGACGATCGCCATTGCACTACGAAAGCCCGGCGTCGGAGGCACGTTGACGACCTTGGCCGGGATTTCGCCGTCCCTGATCGCATACAGGGTGGTGCGACCGCTGTTGCCTCGTCGGGCCTTCACGGCTCCGTCGTGCAGGTCAGCCGTATACGGGTCCAGGTCCAAGATTGTGTAGGTAACGGATTCTGAGAGCGGGTCGTTGAATCTGTTGTCGATTGCCGGCGCTACTGTCGGGTCCGACTTGGGGTAGTCAGTCAGGTCCGCAAGATCCAAGTCCTTGTAGTACTTATTGACCACCATGCCATGGGGATCCGGCTTCCCCGAGAGGAAATCCCGGGCTTCTTTGTCCGACTGAAGCCAGTTCCATATCACTCGCGCTGTGTCGGAATTCCCTTGCGGGACCATGAGACTCAATGGTGCGGTTGTAATGCGCAACTCGGCAAATTCCGGATTGAGGTTCAAGAATTCCTCATCCAGAGTGTAATACAGTGGATTGTCTTTGAGATGCTCGGGCGGGGCCGGCTCACCAGGTGGGCAGGGAGAGGTGTTGCAGACATTCGTCCATGGGACATCTCTCACGTAGGAGTGAGTGAGCATCTTGGCCACAAGCCGCGGAGTCAGCTTCATTTCCTGTAGCACACCGGACGGAGTTTCGATGAAGAACGCGATCACGAGCCCGGACACTGCCACCGGTGCATGCACGACCCGTGGTCCATCTACCGACTGAGCCACCGGATCGACGGTGATGCCCATGGCGGGCGTCTCCTCGGTCGTGCTCAGCACCTCGTTCCTGGCAGCGTCCTCGGGCCCGCGGTTGAAGGTGAAGGTGTTCCCCGTGGACGTGCACAACTTCGGCGCCCACGACGAGACGGCATCGTCTGCGAGTTCGGAGCCGGGTACGGCTCGCTCGGGCTGGCCCTCCGGGCAGTACTCGTCGACCGGCTGAAAGTCCAGGCGGAAGACCATCCGCTGAGCCCAGTTCGTCGCAGACAGCGGCGAGGAACGGAGCTGGTTGGTAGTGCCGTCGGGGTTGGTGATTTCTACGCCGTTGGCGTCGTGGGTGCCGCGTGGCACGACCACCAGCCAGCAAGGGCGCGGGGCGGGGGTATTACCGGCGGCCGCCGCGTTCACACCGCAGCCGAGGTAGTCCGCTTGAATCCCGTCCTGCACCTCGAATTCCGTTTCGCCCGTGCCGTTCGCAAAGGTCCGGACAGCCTTCTGCTCGTTGGTGTCCAGGGGACCGAAGTAGGTGTAGTCCGTCGCGGACGTGGTGGGTGGCTCACCATTGGCCGGGCGAAAGGGGACGAAGGGAAGCGAACCCGTGTACTTCTCGTCCTCCTCGGGGTCCTCGTCACTACCCGGAAGCGTCCCGGTCCCATAGCGCACAACCCGGCCGATTCCAGCCCCGCCCGTGGTAGCGGCACCGAAGGCACACTGCTCCCGATCAGGACCGGAAGGGTCATCACCCCAGCACTGCATGATCTGCAGGTAGTTGATGTTGTACAGGGTGCTCGGCGCCGTCGGCGCCCCACCCTCCCAACTGACCCGCACACTCTGCGAGCGCAGATTCTTCGTCTGGTGAACGGTCACCTTCAGATCGGAGAAGTCGTCGTACTTCCCCTTCTTCCCCGACTTCGTCACCGCGGAGTCCTCACCGGTCGCCGCCGCAGCCGGCGTCGTCCCCGGCGGCACCGGCAACAACGCCACCACGAGCGCGGCCAGCAGACAGCCCACGGCGATAAGAATGCGCGGCCGGGGCTTGGTCAGCACAGTCGTCATGCCACACCCCCCTTACGACGCGTCCGGCTGGCCATCAGACGCCCGACGACCGGTGGCCCGACGACCACGCCGACCAGCAGCGCGGCCGACAGCGCCATCAGCGCCGTACGCAGACCGAGGGCGTCGTCCGCGCCCAGGGAGACCGGGCTGGCGGCGACGGAGGTGTCCCCGGTGGCCTGGTCGCCGCTGATGACCTCGCCGGTGTCGGGGTCGACGACCGTGCCGCCGGTCGCTGCGCCCGCGCCGCCGGTGCTGCCTGCCGTATCACCGCCGGAGCCGCCCGTGGCGCCTCCCGAGCCCGTGGAGCCCGATCCGCCCGTCGATCCCGAGCCACCGGTCGAGCCGGAGCCGCCCGAGCTCGAACCGCCCGAGCCGGACCCACCCGAACTGCCCCCGTTGACCGGCGTCTCGTTCTTGTTGCCGCCGGTACCCGTCTTGCACTGGTCCGGGCCCTTCTTGTCGCACGCCGCCGGGTAGGGCGCGCTCTCGATCAGGGTGTTCCGCCCGCCGGAGAACGTCGGGTTGTTGCACTTGCTGATGTCGATCCTGCTCGAGTCGGCACCAGGGATCTTCCGCGTCTGCGCCATCGCCGCTTCCACCAGGTTCTTCGGCAGCGGCGAGTAGCCGAGCCGGTCGGCCTGCTGCTGGCCGTCGCAGAGGAAGTAGTTGTTGAACGCGCTCAGCGTCTTCCCCTTGGCCGCGGTGAAGCCGCTCTCCACCTTGGTCGGGATGATCATGTAGCTGTAGCTGGAGAGCGGGTAGGTGCGCCGGTCCCCGAAGGTGTAGACACTGTCCAGGTTCTGGGTCAGGTAGTTCGCGGAGCGCGGGTCATTGTTGATCCGGGCCTTGGTCAGGGCGACTGCGACGCTGGAGGCGGTCGGCTCGACGTAGTAGCCGGACCTGTTGAGCACCTTGGCCACCGGGAAGCCCGCGTTCCTGGCGTACGAGTACTCGACGTAGGTGATGGCGCCTTCGGCCTGGGACTGCTTCGTGTAGCCCGCGACACCGAGTGAACTGGACTGGGCGACGAAGCCGGAGCCGGGGACCACGGGGAAGTACGACGTCAGGCCGCAGGGGGTCTGCTTGCCCGCGCGGCGGCAGTAGTCGTTCCACAGCGAGCCGTGCTGCTTGGACATCCACAGGGTGAACTGCGCGGTCGTACCCGAGCCGTCGGAGCGGACGACCGGGACGATACGCCGGGCCGGCAGGGCCAGCTTGGGGTTGTCCGCCTTGATCTCCGGAGCGTTCCACTGGGTGAGCTTGCCGGTGAAGATCTTGGTGAGGACGTCACCGGACAGCCGCAGGTTGGTGACCTGCCTGCCGCCGATCTTCAGGTTGTACATGAACGACGTACCGCCGGCCACGATCGGTATGTAGGCGTACTTGCGGGTGGGCGGCGGGTCCGACTGGCCGAGGTCGTTGAGGCCGTAGGGGATCTCGGACACACCGAAGTCGGAGGTGCCGTTCTTGAACTGCTGGCGGCCGACCGACGAGCCGACCGCCGAGTAGTTCACGGTCATGCCCTGCTGGCGGACGTTGCGGCGCCACTGCTCGATCGCGTTGGCACTCCAGGTCGAGCCGGAGCCGCTGATCTTGGTGTAGGTGGCCGCGGAGGCATTCGGTGGGTTGATGGCCAGCAGCGCGCAGACCGCGGCGACGAACAGCGCCAGCGCCTGGTACACGCGCGTAGCGCGCGAACGACGGACAGGTGCGGGTTTCACGAAGTGCTCCTCGTCGGTGCGGGACGGTCTGACGGCTGGTCTGCGGGGGGCTTCGCCGCGAAACGCTTCGCGTCACGGCGGGACGCCTTGACGCGACGGTGTTCCTGGCGGCGGGTGAGCTGGCCCGGTCCACGGCCGCCGAGGACACGGGCGATGACGAACAGGACGAGCACCAGCACCAGAAGCACCGCCGCGGTGCCGAAACCGCGGGCGATGTAGGTGGGCTCGGGGGACTTGACGAGTTCGAAGGCCGCCAGCGGCAGCGACACCATCGGGTCGTGGAGCGGGTTGGCGTTGAGCTCCGCCGTGTAGCCGGCGGTCAGCAGCACCGGCGAGGTCTCGCCGACGCCGCGGGCCGTGCCCAGGATGATCGCCGTGGTGAGGCCGGACCGGGAGGTGGGCAGCACGACGTGCCAGACCGTGCGCCAGCGGGAGGTGCCGAGTGCGTACGACGCCTCGCGCAGCGTTCCGGGCACCAGCCGGATCACCACGTCCGCCGCGCGGATGATGATCGGCAGCATCATCACGCAGATCGCCAGCGCGGCGGCGAGGCCGGAGCGGTCGAAGCCCAGCGCCAGGATGAAGGTCGCGTAGATGAACAGGCCGGCGACGATGGACGGCAACGCCGTCATCGCCTCGACCATGGTGCGGACGAACCGGCTGAAGGCGCCCGGCACTTCGTTGAGGAAGACCGCGCACACCAGCCCGGCCGGGATGCAGATCAGCAGGGCGATGGAGATCTGCCACAGCGTGCCGACGATCGCGTGCAGGATGCCGCCGACGCTGAGCGGCTCGACCGGACCCGCGTCGGCCATCGACTCCGTATAGAAGTTCAGGTGCGGCAGCGCGTCGCGGCCCTCCCAGAGGGTGTAGACGACCACGAACGCCAGCACGGCCAGCATCACTATGCCGAGGCTCTGGATGATGGCGGCGGCCACCCGGTCGCGCACCGCGGGGCCGTCCTCGTCGAAGGAGACCAGCAGCGCGTACAGGCCGATGAAGAGCACGTAGGCGATGACGACGAAGCCCAGTGCGCCGTTGAAGGGCAGCATCCGGTCGAACATCAGCCAGGTGATGCAGAGGGCGGCGGCGCCGGCGCCGAGCATGGCGTACACGTCGGTGGCGCGCAGCGTGGCCAGGTTGCGGCGCGACTCGGTGCGTGTCTTGCGGCGTGCGGGCAGGGTGGTGCCGGGCGCCGGCGGTTTCGCGGGACTCGTCCGCGGTCCCTGGTCGCCGGGCGGGCTCTGTGCGGTGGTGACGGTCATCGTGCTCGGTCTCCTAGGAGTCGCTCGCCGCGCCGGAACGGCTGCGGGCGACGATCGACGACGCGACGAAATTGACGACGAGGGTCATCAGAAAGAGCGCGAGGCCCGCGGCCATCAGCGCCGACATGCCGATTTCGCTCGCCTCGCCGTAGCGCAGGGCGATCAGCGAGGACACCGAGCTGGTGCCGTTCTGCAGGATGTGCGGCTGGATCACGAACAGCGGCGAGATGATCAGGTACACGGCGATCGTCTCGCCGAGCGCCCGGCCCAGGCCCAGCATGGTGCCGCCGATCATGCCGCCCTTGCCGAAGGGCAGGACGACGCTGCGGATCATGCCCCAGCGGTTCGCGCCGAGTGCGTACGCCCCTTCCCGCTCGCCGACCGGAGCCTGCGAGAACACCTCCCGCATCACCGAGCAGATGATCGGCGCGACCATCAGCGACACGACCATGCCGGCGATGAAGGAGCCGGAGGTGTAGACGGTGGCGGTGGCGAGCGGGTCCCCCGGATCGGCGCCGTCGACCTTGAAGAGCGGTATCCAGCCGAAGTACGTGGAGATCCAGCGCGACAGGGTGACCACGTGGCCCTGGAAGAAGAACAGGCCCCACAGGCCGTAGACCACCGACGGTACGGCGGCCATCAGGTCCACGATGCTGATGAGGGTCTGCTTGATCCGCGGCGGCGCGTACTCGGAGATGTAGAGCGCGGTGCCCAGTGCCAGCGGTACCGCGAAGACGATGGCGACGAGTGCGATGAGGATCGTGCCGACGAGGACGGCCGCGATACCGAAGTTGCCCCCGTCGGGCTCCCAGGCCTCGGTGGTGATGAAGCCCCACTTCGCGATGGACAGCGCCTGCCAGGCCCGGTACGTCAGAAAGCCGCCGACGAGCAGCATGATGGCCAGCACGAGGGCGCCGCCCCCACGCAGGACGCCTCGGAAAACGCGGTCGGGCACGCCCGTGTCGGCGTGCAGGCGTCTCGGAGGGTCGTCCGCCGGAACCACAGGTCGCTCATACATTCGCGTCGTCACATGTGCCGACGCTCCTGAGGCCTGGTGGACTTCTGCGCACACGGACGTGAACGAGACGACCCCGAGAGGCAACATCCGGGATTGACGTGAACGCGGCGACGCAGGAGCACAAAAGAGGCCGGGACCCGCCTTCTCGGCGGGCCCCGGCCCCTCCCGTGAATCGCCGAGCCCCTGGCTCGGCCGGCTCAGTCCATGTCGTCCCAGGCGATCACGCCCCCCGAACCGAGATCGCCCAGGAGCGCCCGGAACCGCTCATACGCGGCCTGGCACGTCGAGTGCCGCTCATAAGAACGCGACGACACCGCCAGAGCGCCGCCGGCCGGTTCACGAAGTCGCCAGACCCAGCCGTTTCCTTCGGAGGTGTGGTGCACGCCCCCCGGTAAACCCTCGACTCCCGCGCACATTTCCTCGAACGCCGCTCTGCACTCGGCGTAGCTGCGGTACGTCAGGGCCGCTACGGCGACCACCCGCCCGTTCGTGGCCGTGAGCCGCCACAGGTAACTGCCGTCTGCGGATATGTCTATTTGGCAGCGCGTGCCGGGTACGGCCGCGCCCCCTGTCTTGCCGCCATCCATCCCCACCCCTGCGGATCCCGTCTTCAGGAAGGCCGCATGCGCCGACGATGGTTCGCCGTTCATGCGGCACCCGCAGGGTAGTGAGACACGAGTGACAGCGTTCGCCCTGCCCCAAGCGCACCCGGCATGCTTCATTCGAAAGTTGCCCCTCGTTCACACAGCGGCCCCATGGCGGGCGCGAGAGGGGAACGAGGGCCCTCCGGCGGCCGTCGCGCGGCGGCCGCCGGACCCGCGGTGCGCGTAGGTGGTCGCCAGGTCCGCTGAAATTCCGGTTGAGTTTTCCCCTCGGTTTTCCGTGGAATCGGCGCACCCGATATTCGGCCGCACATCCTTTCCCGAAAAATCGGCAACCTTCTTCACTCCGCCGCCAAAAACGTTCCGAAATCTCCACGACATGAGTACGCTGCACACGTCAATTCGGGCCCGCCGAACGGGGATTGGCGGGTCGTGGCATTCAAACTTGGGGAATTCGGATGCGCATTTACTCTGCTGCCGTCGCCGCGTGCGGCGTCATAGCCCTGTCCGCACTCGCCGTTCCGGCCGCCCAGGCGGACGAGCAGTTCGGCGACACCGACATCACCGGCGTCGTCGTCAACAGCGGTAACCCCGTCGTCGTCGGTACGAGCGCGAGAACCGTCACCGTCAAGGTCACCGCGACCGACCCGGCAGGCTTCGACACGATCAACGCCACGCTGTACCACGGCTCGTACGACGCCCAGGACGCCACCGTGGCCTCGACGGCGGCCTGCGGGCCGACGGCCGCCGCGACCAGCACCTGCACCCTGACCTTCGACCTGGCCCCCGGCACCGCCCCGGCCAACGACGCGCTGGCCGGCTCCTGGAGCGTGAGCGCCTTCGCGATCGCCGCCGACGGCGACGCCGAGTTCCTGGACAGCGCGGCCACCTTCTCCCTGCAGCGCGACACCAAGCTCACCGTCGACGCCACCCCCGAGCCGGTGAAGCGGGGCAAGGTCCTCACCGTCAAGGGCGGCATGCAGAACGCCGGCTGGGCGAACGGCACGAACGTCGCCGCCGAGGCCGGCCAGTCCGTGGCTCTGCAGTTCCGCGAGAAGGGCTGCACCACCTACACCACCGTCAAGACCGTCAAGACCGCCGCCGGCGGCACCCTCTCCACCACCGTCCGCGCGTACTCCGACGGTGACTACCGCTGGTCCTACGCCGGCACGGACAAGACCGCGGCCGCTGTGTCCGAGGGCGACTTCGTGGACGTGCGCTGAACCCTGAGAAAGTGGACGTGCGCTCAACCTGAGAAAGACGTGCGCTCAACCTGAGAAAGCGGTGCCGGGCGGCCCACACGGGCGGCCCGGCATCGATCATCCGGCCTGCGGGGATCGCCCGTCAGCCCACCGCCAGCAGAATCGCCAGCAGCACCGCGCCCGCCGCCGCGGGGCCCACGATCTCGTACGCCCAGCGCACGACAATCCCCTCGTCCTGCGCGGTCACCGCCGCCCCCCGGGCCTCCTGCAGCTCACGCAGATCGTCCATGGCCTGGTCGCTCGCCGCCCGGGTCGGGCCGTCCGGCACGTTCCGGAGACCACCCTGCACGAGGCCACGCGTGGTGTCCTCGCCGCTCGCCATCGCTCTCGCCTCGCGCCGGGCCGCCTTCTTGCGGGCGCGCAGCGATACCGGGATGGCCCAGAGCTGGAACTTCTTGCCGGACCGGTCGACGACCTCGTTCGAGTAGCCCGAGCGCAACGAGGCGACCTGTCCCCACGGCAGCACGATCACGCGGAAGGGGTTGCGGATGCGGAGGCGGTCCTCGTTCGCGTACACGGCGGGGCGCACGGTGAAGGCGACGATCAGCGGGACGACGAGGATCATCGCGGCGAGGGCCAGCCAGGGGGTGCGGCCGTTGCCCTGGAACAGGGCGTCGATGCCGAGCCAGGCGACGAGGCCCAGCAGGAGGACGCCGCCTGCGATGCCGCCGGAGGATCGGAAGACGCGGTCCTTGTTCTCGGGGTCCGGGGTGGTCATGCCGTTGATTCTGCCCCATGCCTGCGGCGGCTCGGCCGATGCGCCTGGGCGCCGTGGAGGGGACGACCGTACGCGGGTGCAGGTGCGTTGTGGCTGGTCGCGCAGTTCCCCGCGCCCCTTCACGTTGGACACCTCCCCCTCTCCTAGAAGGAACCCTTTCTCGGGGTGTACAGCCGCTACGCGCGTAGATATGCTCGTCTGGTGACCATGCCCACCACTGCACACACCCTCACGGACGTGGCGGCCTCCGAGAGCACGCTGCGCCGCTTCCTCCATGGGCTGCCCGGCGTCGACGCGGTCGGCCTGGAGGCGCGTGCCGCCTCGCTCGGTACCCGTTCCATCAAGACGACCGCGAAGGCGTACGCCATCGACCTCGCCATCTCGATGGTCGACCTGACGACGCTGGAAGGCGCGGACACTCCGGGCAAGATCCGGGCGCTCGGCGCCAAGGCGGTCCGCCCCGACCCGACCGACCGTACGGCCCCCGCCACGGCCGCGGTCTGCGTCTACCCCGACATGGTGCCCGCCGCGAAGGCGGCCGTCGCCGGCTCCACGGTCAAGGTCGCCTCCGTCGCCACCGCCTTCCCGGCGGGCCGCGCGCCGATCGCCGTCAAGCTGGCCGACGTGCGGGAAGCCGTCGCCGCGGGCGCCGACGAGATCGACATGGTCATCGACCGCGGGGCCTTCCTCGCGGGGAACTACATGAAGGTGTACGACGAGATCGTCGCCGTGAAGGAGGCCTGCGGGGCGAGTGCCCGCCTGAAGGTCATCTTCGAGACCGGCGAGCTGTCGACGTACGACAACATCCGGCGCGCGAGCTGGCTCGGCATGCTGGCGGGCGCCGACTTCATCAAGACGTCGACCGGCAAGGTCGCCGTCAACGCCACTCCCGCGAACACACTCCTCATGCTGGAGGCCGTGCGCGACTTCCGTCTCCAGACCGGCATCCAGGTCGGCGTGAAGCCCGCCGGCGGCATCCGCACCTCCAAGGACGCGATCAAGTTCCTGGTCCTGGTGAACGAGACCGCCGGGGAGGACTGGCTGCACAACCACTGGTTCCGCTTCGGCGCGTCCTCGCTCCTGAACGATCTGCTGATGCAGCGTCAGAAGCTGGCCACCGGCCGCTACTCCGGTCCCGACTACGTGACGGTGGACTGATCCATCATGGCTTTTGAGTACGCACCCGCACCCGAGTCCCGCTCGATCGTCGACATCGCCCCGTCCTACGGCCTGTTCATCGACGGCGAGTTCGTGGAGGCGGCCGACGGCAAGGTCTTCAAGACGGTCTCGCCGTCCACCGAAGAGGTCCTCTCCGAGGTCGCCCAGGCCGGTACCGCGGACGTCGACCGGGCGGTCAAGGCCGCCCGCAAGGCGTTCGAGAAGTGGTCGGCGCTGCCCGGCTCCGAGCGTGCGAAGTACCTCTTCCGTATCGCCCGGATCATCCAGGAGCGCGCCCGCGAGCTCGCCGTCCTGGAAACCCTGGACAACGGAAAGCCCATCAAGGAGACGAGGGACGCCGACCTTCCCCTCGTAGCGGCGCACTTCTTCTACTACGCGGGCTGGGCGGACAAGCTGGAGCACGCCGGTTTCGGTGCCGCCCCCCGGCCGCTGGGCGTCGCCGGCCAGGTCATCCCCTGGAACTTCCCGCTGCTGATGCTGGCGTGGAAGATCGCTCCGGCGCTGGCGACGGGCAACACGGTGGTGTTGAAGCCCGCCGAGACGACCCCGCTGTCCGCCCTGTTCTTCGCGGACATCTGCCGCCAGGCCGGTCTGCCCAAGGGCGTCGTCAACATCCTTCCGGGATACGGCGACACGGGCGCGTCCCTGGTGGCCCACCCGGATGTGAACAAGGTGGCCTTCACCGGCTCCACCGCCGTCGGCAAGGAGATCGCGAAGACGGTCGCGGGCACCCGCAAGAAGCTCACCCTCGAACTCGGCGGCAAGGGCGCGAACATCGTCTTCGACGACGCCCCGATCGACCAGGCGGTGGAGGGGATCGTCAACGGGATCTTCTTCAACCAGGGCCAGGTGTGCTGCGCGGGATCAAGGCTGCTGGTGCAGGAGTCCATCCAGGACGAGCTGCTGGCCTCCCTGAAGCGCCGTCTGTCGACGCTGCGCCTCGGTGACCCGCTGGACAAGAACACGGACATCGGCGCGATCAACTCGGCCGAACAGCTGTCGCGCATCACGTCCCTGGTGGAGCAGGGCGAGGCGGAAGGCGCCGAGCGCTGGTCCGCGCCGTGCGACATCCCCTCCTCCGGCTACTGGTTCGCCCCGACGCTCTTCACGAACGTCACCCAGGCCCACACCGTCGCCCGCGACGAGATCTTCGGCCCGGTGCTGTCCGTCCTCACCTTCCGCACCCCGGACGAGGCGGTCGCCAAGGCCAACAACACGCCGTACGGGCTGTCGGCGGGCATCTGGACCGAGAAGGGTTCGCGGATCCTGGCGGTGGCGAACAAGCTGCGCGCGGGCGTGATCTGGTCCAACACGTTCAACAAGTTCGACCCGACCTCGCCCTTCGGCGGCTACAAGGAGTCGGGCTTCGGCCGCGAGGGCGGTCGCCACGGCCTGGAGGCGTACCTCGATGTCTGACCGTTTGAGCGTCTTCAAGACCTACAAGCTGTACGTCGGCGGGAAGTTCCCGCGTTCCGAGAGCGGCCGGGTGTACGAGGTGACGGACTCGAAGGGCAAGTGGCTGGCCAACGCGCCACTCTCCTCCCGCAAGGACGCCCGTGACGCGGTCGTCGCCGCCCGCAAGGCCTTCGGCGGCTGGTCCGGCGCGACCGCGTACAACCGCGGGCAGATCCTCTACCGCGTCGCGGAGATGCTGGAGGGCCGCCGCGATCAGTTCACGCGTGAAGTGGCCGACGCCGAAGGACTCTCCAAGTCCAAGGCGGCCGTGGTCGTGGACGCCACGATCGACCGCTGGGTCTGGTACGCGGGCTGGACCGACAAGATCGCCCAGGTGGTCGGCGGCGGCAACCCGGTCGCGGGCCCGTTCTTCAACCTCTCCTCGCCCGAGCCGACGGGCGTGGTAGCGGTCCTGGCCCCCCAGGAGTCGTCGTTCCTGGGCCTGGTCTCGGTCGTCGCCCCGGTGATCGCGACCGGCAACACGGCGATCGTGGTGGCGAGCGAGAAGTCCCCGCTGCCCGCCCTGTCGCTGGGCGAAGTACTGGCCACCTCCGACCTGCCCGGCGGTGTCGTCAACGTCCTCTCCGGCCGTACGGCGGAGATCGCGGCGCCCCTCGCCGCGCACCAGGACGTCAACGCGATCGACCTCGCGGGCGCCGGCACCGACGCTGGCCTGGCGAAGGAACTGGAGATCGCGGCGGCCGACAACCTCAAGCGCGTCCTGCGTCCACAGCCTGTGGATTACACGGAGACCCCGGGCACCGAGCGCCTGACGGCATTCCTGGAGACGAAGACGGTCTGGCACCCGACGGGTTCATTGGGCGCTTCCGGTTCCTCCTACTAAGCGGATGTGGCGAAGTCCGGTGCTGTACCGCGCCCCGTAAGGGGCGCGGGGAACTGCGCGACCAGCCACGGACGGCCCGCAGCTTTCGTACCGCACTTCCCGCGGAGCGCTTAGGTACGTTCCTCGCACCAGGCGCACAAGGAACCGCACAGACCGAAGCCCCGGCTCTCCTCCGTCCAGGAGGGCCGGGGTTTCTTCCGGTCAGATGCCGAGGCGCTGGGCGATGCCGTCGAGCACGCAGTCGAGGCCGAACTCGAACGCCCAGGTGTGATCGTCCTTGCGCGCCGCCTCCAGGGCGTAACGCTCGTAGGTCGGATAACGGCCCGTGCTCATCAGGTAGTTCATCTGCGGAGCGAGCGCCTGACGGGTCTCGTCACCGCCGGCCCAGCCGTGCCGCTCCTGGAACTCGCGCAGGACGATCTCGGCCTGGGTCGAGCCGTGCACGTAGGAGCCGACGGCCCGGAAGGCGGCCATCACCGAGTCGGCGTCCAGGTCACACGCGGCGAGCGCCGCCAACTGCCGTTCGGCCACGGCCATCCGCGACGGCGTGAGCGAGATCAGCGGAATGGATCCCATCCACGGGTGCACCAACATCAACTCCCGTGTCTGCAGGGCGAAGGAGCGCAGCACCTCCCGCCAGTCCGTCGCGTCGTCCGGCACGGCCAGCTGCCGGGAGACCCGGTCGATCATGAGCGCCCAGAGATCGTCCTTGCCCGCCACATGCCGGTAGGCCGCCATGGGGGCGACGCCGAGCTTCGTGGCGAGACGGCGCATGGTGACGGCGCCGCCGCCCTCTTCGTCGGCGATCGCGACCGCGGCAGCGGCGATCCGCTCCAGGGTCAGTGAGGCTCGGGGCGCGGGGGCGGGCCGCTCCATGCGCTCCCAGAGAGAGGGCTCCACGACCTTGCTCCCGTCGCTCTCTTCCTGTTTCCGGGCGGCCATTGCACGGCTCCTCTCCGTCGACATCGCGTACAGCGTATCGCCAGTAGACGATGTACACATCAGAGTGTACGTTGTACTCATAAAGATACGACGTACACAACCAAGGGGTCGTCCATGCCTGCCACCACCGAGCCGCTCCGCGTCGCCGTACTCGTCGGCTCCACCCGCGAGGGCCGCTTCGGTCCCGTCGTGACGAACTGGCTCAGCGGCCACCTCGAGCAGCGCGAAGACATGCAGGCCGATGTCGCCGACCTCGCGGAGACCCCGCTGCCGACGGTGTTCCCGGCCTTCGGTCAGCAGCCGCCGCCTGGCACCGAGGAGGCGCTGGCCCTAGTGACGCCGCGGCTCGCCGCCGCCGACGCGTTCGTCTTCGTCACGCCCGAGTACAACCACAGCTATCCGGCGCCCCTGAAGAACGCCATCGACTGGCACAACGAGCAGTGGCACGGCAAGCCGGTCGCGTTCGTCTCGTACGGGGGCCTGTCAGGCGGTCTGCGCGCGGTGGAGCATCTGCGGGTCGTCATGGCCGAGTTGAACGCCACGACCATCCGCAACACGGTCAGCTTCCACGAGGCGTGGAGCTGTTTCGACGAGTCCGGCGCCGTCAAGGACCCGGCCGCCGACACCGCCGCAAAGGCGCTGCTCGACCAGCTGGCCTGGTGGGGACACGCCTTGCGCGACGCCAGGGCCGTTCGCTCGTACGTCGCCTGAGTCGGCGCCAGAACCGTGGGGGAAGTCATGAAGCAACATACGGACGAGAAGCCGCCCGGAGCCGCCGCGGGGGACGAGACCGGTGCCCCGCCCACCCGGCTCGTCATCCTCGGCCTGCTGCTCGGCATCGTGCTCGCCACGCTCGACGGCACCATCGTCGGCACCGCGCTGCCCACCATCGTCGGCGAACTGGGCGGCCTCGACCAACTGTCCTGGGTGCTCACCGCCTATCTGCTCACGATGGCCGTCTCCACACCGATCTGGGGCAAGCTCGGCGATCTGTACGGCCGCAAGGGCAGCTACCTCGCCTCCATCACCGTCTTCCTCATCGGTTCCGTGCTGTGCGGACTCGCCCAGGACATGGGGCAGCTGATCGCCTTCCGGGCGCTGCAGGGCATCGGCGCGGGCGGCCTGTTCGTGGGGGCCCTCTCGCTCATCGGGACGCTGCTGGCTCCCGCGGAGGCCGGGCGCGCCCAGTCGCTGATCGGGGTGCTGCTGCCGGCCGCGATGATCGGCGGGCCACTGATCGGCGGCTTCCTCACCGATCAGTGGGACTGGAGATGGGTGTTCTACGTCAATGTGCCGGTCGGCGCCTTGGCGCTCGCCCTCATCGGCTTCGGGGTGCGGCTGCGCGGCGAACGCGTCAAGGCACGGATCGACTTCGCCGGCGCGGGGCTGCTGACCGGCGCGATCCTCGCCCTGACGCTGCTCGCGAGCTGGGCAGGGACGACGTACGCCTGGACGTCACCGCAGATCATCGGCCTCGGCCTGGTGTCCGTTGCCGCGGTCGCCGCCTTCGTACGCGTGGAGCGGCGCGCCCTGGAGCCGGTGATCCCGCCACGGCTGTTCCGGGACCGCAACTTCACCGTGGCGCAGGTCCTGAGCTTCGTCACGGGTGCGGCCATGCTGGCGGCGGCGAGTTATCTGCCGCAGTACATGCAGTTCGTGCGGGACATGTCGTCCACGGAGAGTGGTCTGCTGCTCATCCCGCTGATGCTCGGCATGATCGGCGCGCAGCTCGCCATCGGGCGGCGGGTGAGCGATGGCGGTCGCTACCGCGGCTACCCGATCGCGGGCGGCGCACTGGCCACGGTGGGCGCCCTGGCCCTGCTGACACTCGGCACCGGCACGACCGCAGGTCTGGCCTCCGGCCTGACATCCGTGCTGGGCGTGGGAATCGGCTGCCTGATGCAGCCAACGATGCTGATCACGATGAACAGTGCCGAGCCCCGCGACATGGGCGCGGCCAGCGGCACCCAGACGCTGCTGCGCACCATCGGCGGCTCGCTCGGCGTCGCGATCCTCGGCTCCGTCTACACGAGCCGTCTCGACGCCACCGTCACGGACCGGCTCGGCGCCGACGGGCAGCGGCTGACCGGCGGGGAGCTCACGCCCGCGCTGCTGCGGGACCTGCCGGAGCCGGTCCAGGACGCGTTCCGGGCAGGTGTCGTCGACGGCATGCACGGTGTCGCGCTCGGCACGGCCGCGCTGTGCGCCGTGACGTTCGCGGTGTCCTGGCTGATCCGGGAGGTCCCGCTGCGGGGGAGAAAGCCCTCCTAGGAGACTTCTGAAGATCTTGCGTGAGCAGGACGAATATCGCCACTGGCGCCCCCTCGTCGAACGCGGCATCGCCTGGCTCACCCACCACGGCCGCAGACTCCGCTACCGAGGTGTCCTGAAGAACGACGCCTGACTCCACCACCGGGCGGCCGCCCTCAACCTCCGCCGACTGGTCAACCTCGGACTCCACGTCACCGACGGCACCTGGACGATCAAACCGGGCCACCACATGACAACAAGGGGCCGCCTGGCCCATACGCCTCGATGCCCCGGGACTCGTCGTGCGGGCGCGGCGGCCCGGGGTGGGCGTAGTCGAAACCGGTGAGCATGGTGGTGCCGTTGCGCCCGATGAGCACGGTGTCCGGGCTGAGGTAGCGGTGCACGACCCGGTGGGCGTGCGCGACGGCGAGACCGCCGAGCACCCCGTCAACCACCCGCCGCCTGGCATCGGCGCCCAGCGCACCCTGTCCCCGGACATCGAGTCTGACCCGCAGCGCCTCGGCGAGCACGTCCTTGAGGACCACTGCGTACCCGTCGCCCTCGTCCAGCGGGCCGGCGCGCCCACGCACCCGGGTATCCCCACGGCACAAGCGCCGATATCCGTGTCACGGAACACTCTGGGACGCCCCACTGACAACGCGTCGGGAACCGGTCACCCGAGCTCACGGCACCACGACCAGTGCCTGAGCACGCCGACCGGAGAGGCGTACGGCTTGTTCAGGCGTTCTCGTCGTGGATCCGCGCCCCCAGATCCTCCGCCCACGCCAGCGCCCACATCTTGAGCTCATCGATCTGCCGGGAGGTGAGGCCATACGCGGCGTAGTCCTCGTCCTCGTACCAGTCCGCACCGGTGAGCCGGTCGCGGAGGTCCTCAAGGCTGAACTCGTCGTGGGCGCGGCGACGGCCGAGGGATTCGAGGTCTGCGGTGGAGCGGTGGCGGGAGGCGGCCTGGACGTCGATGAGGTCGCGGACGGTGCCGCGGTCGGCGAGGGCACGGACCTTGGTACCGATCACGTCGTCGAGGGAGAGGACGGGGCCGTACCGGGTCTGGGCGGGTGGGGCCCAGGACGCCTCCTTGAGGACGTCGACCTCGCACTCCTCGCCGGTCTCCGGATCGGTGACGAGGAACCGGCCGCTGAGCGGGTCGGTCTGGACATGCGTGGTCCGCCAGCCGCGCGCGGCGAGGCCGACGGTGAGGGAGGCAACGATCTCGTCCATCGGGGCGGGGTTCTCGGTGGCGACGTCGAGGTCGCGGCTGAAGCGTTCAACCAGGCCGTGGGCCTGCACGGCGTATCCGCCGGTGAGGACCAGAGGATAGGGAGAGCCGAGGTCGAGGATGTCGGCGAGGAGACGCTCATGGAGCGGGTGAGCTTCACGCCGCGGTCGCGTCGTCCGGAGCGGTGCGGGGCAGTTCGGGGAACGCGTCCTCCCAGACCTCGCGGATGTAGGGGCTGACCAAGCGACGCAGAATGGGCCACTGCTCGGCGAGCAGCCGGTGGTGAAGGAAGGCCACCAGATCCCCGCGCAAGCCCTCGGCGAGGACGGTCCGATAGAGCGTCATGCGGGCCTTCGGGCGGTCCAGACTGTAGCTCGTCCGCCCGGACCAGACGATGTGGAGCGGCAGGTCTACGGTGCCCTCGACGGGGCCGGTCAACTCCTGCAGTCGCTCGGGCAGCCGATTGCGGTAACGGTCCCGCAGTACCTCGGCGCGGGGGGCGGTGGTCGTCGCGTCCATGCGTCCAGTATCGCTGCTGAGCGGCGGCGGCAGGGCGGATACGGGGCTCTCCTCCCGTATGTTCCGACGAACTCCGCAAGCGCCCTGGGGACAGTCTCAAGCTCACAGAACCTCCCCTCGGCTGCGGGCGTTGGCGTGGGCCACCCGCGCCCACATCAGGGCCTCCGCCTGCTCGCGCACATGCAGCGGCTGTACGTCGCCGGGACGCGCCGTCCACTCCGTGCCGCCGCCTTCGGGGCGCAGCCACACGAGCCCGTCCTGGTGGTCCATGACGATCCCGCGCCTCTCCAGCCGTGTGTCGTGGGCGGGTTGACCGACAGGGAGCCGGGACGCCTCAAGTTCGGCACGGTCGGGGTGGGGTGTGCGGGCAGTGCCCGTGGTGGGCGCGGTCGCGTCCGTCGTGTCGGCTGTCGTACGTCCTCGGGATGCCACGGGCGTCTCCGTTCTCGCTGTTCGTACTCCCAGCGAAACGGTCGTCGGCTGCCGTCGGACAGGGTGACCGTGTTCCCAGCCGGGTTCCGGAACAGCCCCCACCTGCCCTGTTTCACGTTTCGCGCCCACACTGTCACCGACCGCAACTACCGTGAGCTGGTGACGGCGTTCCCCCAGGGACACGGAACAGCACTCGCGTCCAGACAGCACACGACAAGGGAGCACCGAACCATGACCCAGACCGCCCGAGACCTCGACCCCGCCGGCTCCGCCCGCGACCTGTACGGCGTGGAGCTGCGCCGCCAACGCCAGGTCGCCGGGCTGTCGTTGGATCGGCTGTCGGACATCGTGAACTACAGCAAGACGCATCTGCATGGGGTGGAGTCGGGGGAGCGGCTGCCGTTGCCTCCTATCTCGGAGAAGCTGGATGTGGCGTTTGGGACGGGGGAGTTGTTCCAGGGGCTTTGGGGGGCGGTGAAGCGGGAGCACATGCCTCGACGGTTCGAGCACTGCTTGGAGCTGGAGGCGAGGGCGGTGCGATTTCAGGAGTTCTGCGCGACCCTTACCCCCGGGTTGCTCCAGACTCCGGAATACATGCGTGCGTTGTTCGTCGAAGGCAATCCCGAGATGACCTCCAAGGAGATCGATGGGTTGGTGGCCGCCCGCCTGGGCCGTCAGGAGATGCTGCGAAGCGACAGCTCACCAGACCTCTGGTGGATTCTCGGCGAAGCAGCCCTACGACAGGCAGTCGGCGGACCGGCAGTGATGAGGGAACAGCTCGCGGCGCTGCTTCCGCTGATGAGAACGCGCAACACGACCATCCAGATCGCCCCCTTCGCGGCAGGGGCGCTCCCTCTGATGAACGGCACACTCATTCTGCTCACGCTCCCGGACAACTCCATCACCGTGTACCAGGAGGGCTTCGGGTACGGAGAGACCTTCGATGATCGAGAGATCGTCACGCGGCGTGTGCGAAAATTCGATCACATGAAAGCCTGCGCCCTCCCACCGAGAGAATCCGCGGCATTGATCAAAGCGACGTTGGAGATGTACGAGTCATGCGAGCCACTCCAGACATGAGCACCGCCCGCTGGCGCAAGTCCTCCTACAGTGGGCAGGAGGCAGGGGACGCCTGCGTCGAGGTCTGCGACGACCGCCCCGGCACCGTCCCCGTCCGCGACAGCAAGAACACGACCGGCCCCGTCCTGATGCCGACCGGCGCGGCCTGGCAGCCGTTCGTCGACGGCATCAAGGACGGTTCTCTGTAAGACGGTTACGCGGAACGGGTCCTGGAGATGTTCCAGAACCCGTTCGGAACAAGGAACCTGGCGGGCCGCTCAGCCCGCCACGGCCTCCTCCAGCCTCGCGAGCGCCAGGTCCTCCTTGCGGTCGGCCTCGTCGCGCCTCTTGTAAGCGGCCCGGACGGTGGCGGCGATACGATCGCGGTCGGTCTGGCTGAGGACGGGAGCGGGGACGCCTTTGCGTAGCTCCTCGTGGAGGTCCTGCTGTTTGCCACCGACGGACATGGATCTGAGCAGCCGGAACATCGGCTCCGACCGGAGCATGCGAACAGACAAGCCCTGAGAAGCGCGGGTCACCTGGGGCGACACGCAGTAATCGAGCCCACGCATCAATGCGGCGGCATCATGCCCACCGAATCCGGCCTCGCCCTTGTCACTCCACTTGGCCTGCACAAGGGTGATGCCGGCGGTCACCATGCAGTCACATAAATTGCTCACAAGGGTAATCATGTGCACATGGTTGAGATCGCCATCAGCGCCGCCCGCTCCCAGCTCGGCGACCTGTCCGCCGCGCCGCCCACGGCCAGGAGACCATCGCCCTCACCGACCATGGCCACGTGGCTGCCCTTCTCGTATCACCGCAAGTGATAGAGGATCTCGAAGACGCCCTTGTATTCGCGGACTACCAGCGGCGCAAGGATCAAGGACGACCCGGCCGGGTCGTCTGCCGTTTACGAGGCCGTAGACGCATTGGCCACTCAGCCCTGCCCGCCAGGTTCCAATCCCTACGGATCACCCGCCCTCCGGCGCCTGCACGTAGGCGACCGGCTCGGTGTCCGCGAAGGCCGTCGCCGCGCTTGCGCCCAGGGCCACGACCGCAGTCGCGAGGGCGACCAGAGCACGCTGGGCGGTCGGATTCTGCGGGGACGCGTGTCGAGCCATCGTTTCTGCCACCTTTCCATGCACTGAGTAACCAGGGCGGCACGAAGGGCGCTTGATGTGTGACGCATGCTGCAAAGCCGACCCGCGGGGTTCGATGAACGGCAGGTGAATGCCACACTGGTCTCCCGTGAGCTCCCACCCACCCATACCCACGCGAGTCGTGCTGCTCTGCGGCCCCTCCGGCTCCGGCAAGTCCCTGCTCGCCGCCCGCTCCGGCCTTCCGGTGCTGCGGCTCGACGACTTCTACAAGGAGGGTGACGACCCGACGCTGCCGCAGGTCCTCGGGAGCTCCGACATCGACTGGGACCACCCCGACTCCTGGGACGCGGACGCCGCCGTCGCCGCCATCGCGGAGCTGTGCCGCACGGGTCGTACGGACGTCCCGCTGTACGACATCTCCCGCAGCGCCCGCACCGGCGCGGAGACCGTCGGCATCGGGCGCACCCCGCTGTTCATCGCGGAGGGCATCTTCGCCGCCGAGATCGTCACGCGCTGCCGTGAGCTCGGCGTCCTGGCCGACGCGCTGTGCCTGAGCCGCGGACCGGTCAGGACCTTCCGGCGCCGTTTCCTGCGGGACCTGAAGGAGGGGCGCAAGTCCGTGCCGTTCCTGCTGCGGCGGGGCTGGCGGCTGATGCGCGCCGAGCGGTCCATCGTGGCCCGGCAGACCGCGCTGGGCGCACACGCCTGCGACCGCGACGAGGCGATGGGGCGGCTCGCGGACGCGGCGGCCGGGCGGTACGCGAAGGCACGTACGGCCGTCTAAGCGGCCTTGGCGAAGTCGACTGCGGTTCGGCAGCGCCCCAAAGGGGCGCGGGGAACTGCGCGACCAGCCACGACGGACCCGCAGACGAACGCTGGACTGTCGCGGCACTTCCCGCGGAGCGCTTAGGCGTCGTACCGCACACACGAAAGCGGGACTGGACGGACCCCCCGGCCCTCCAGTCCCGCTCCTTTCGTGCTCCCCCGTGATCCCCGTGGTGCTTCCCCCGTGGTCCCCCGTGACCCCGTTGGTTCCCCCGGAACCGCTCCCCCGTACTTTCCCCGTGCTCCCCCGTTACCTACTTCCCCCCAGACCTTCAGGCGACAAGCTCCCCGAAGGACTCCTCCTCGTCACGGCCGAAGCTGAGGACCTCGTCCTCGCGCAGCCGGCGCAGGGAGCGCCAGATGCTGGACTTCACCGTGCCGACACTGATGTCGAGGATCTCCGCGATCTCCGGGTCGGTGCGGCCCTCGTAGTAACGGAGGACCAACATCGTCCGCTGGAGTTCGGGCAGCCGGGCCAGCGCCTGCCACAGGACCGCGCGCAGCTCGGTGCCGCGCATCGCGTCCGTGTCGCCGGGCGTCTCCGGCAGTTCCTCGGTCGGGTATTCGTTCAGCTTGCGGCGCCGCCAGGCGCTGATGTGCAGGTTGGTCATCGTCCGCCGCAGGTATCCCCCGACGGCCGCCTTGTCACTGATCCGGTCCCACGCCCGGTAGGTCGAGAACAGCGCGCTCTGGAGCAGGTCCTCGGCCTCGAAGCGGTCGCCGGTGAGGTGGTAGGCGGTGGCGTACAGGGAGGCGCGGCGCTCCTGGACGTAGGCGGTGAACTCCGCCTCCGACAGCGAGCGGCGCTCCCCCGTGTCCTCCCTGTACGCGGCTCCCCCGTGCGGTTCCCCCGTGAAACCGTCAACCACCGTCATGTACGCGGCATGCTGACGCCCGGTGCCGCGAGCGCACCCCCGCCCGCTTGCGGCACCGGACTTCTCGGAACCCCGGGTGACGTCGTGCAGACGCGTGACAACTGCGCTTGCGCTCGTGCTGTGCAGCGTGTTCATCTCGCGCCCCCCGTCGTGGACTTCCCGGTGTTCGGTCTCGCTCGGCCCGGTTCGGCCTCGCTTCCTTGCCTGTGCCCAAAAGCTTGCCGAGCCGACTTCATGGCCGTGTCCGTCGACTGTCACAGACCTGTCACAGGGGTCTGTCCCAGGCACCTCACAGTCCGATCACGGAAAACAGCGCTACGTGCACGGAGCCGTACAAGTGTCGAAACCCCAGCCCCGCATGGGCCAGAATGAGCCCGTGCCTTCCCTGTTGCTGATCGAGGACGACGACGCCATCCGTACGGCCCTGGAGCTGTCACTGACGCGCCAGGGACATCGGGTTGCCACCGCTGCCACCGGTGAGGACGGTCTCAAGCTCTTGCGCGAGCAGCGGCCGGACCTGATCGTGCTGGACGTGATGCTGCCCGGCATCGACGGCTTCGAGGTGTGCCGGCGCATCCGGCGCACGGACCAGCTGCCGATCATTCTGCTGACGGCTCGGAGCGACGACATCGATGTGGTGGTCGGTCTCGAGTCCGGTGCCGATGACTATGTCGTCAAGCCGGTGCAGGGACGGGTGCTCGACGCCCGGATCCGGGCGGTGCTGCGGCGCGGGGAGCGGGAGGCGAACGATGCGGCGACCTTCGGCAGCCTGGTGATCGACCGGGCGGCGATGACCGTGACGAAGAACGGCGAGGATCTTCAGCTCACGCCGACCGAGCTGCGGCTGCTGCTTGAGCTGAGCCGCCGGCCCGGTCAGGCGCTGTCCCGGCAGCAGCTGCTGCGGCTGGTGTGGGAGCACGACTATCTCGGTGACTCACGGCTGGTGGACGCCTGTGTGCAGCGGCTGCGGGCGAAGGTGGAGGACGTGCCGTCGTCCCCGACGCTGATCCGGACGGTGCGCGGCGTCGGCTACCGGCTGGACAGTCCTCAGTGACACCAGCGCAAGGAGGCTTCCGCGGCTGGGCCGCGGCACGCGCGCGACAGGTGGCTCGGCTGCGCTTCACCAGTCTGCGGCTCCGGCTGGTCGTCGTCTTCGGGCTGGTGGCGCTGACCGCCGCGGTGTCCGCGTCCGCGATCGCGTACTGGCTCAACCGCGAGGCCGTGCTCACCCGCACCCAGGACGCGGTGCTGGCCGACTTCCAGCAGGAGATGCAGAACCGCGCGGGCGCCCTGCCCGAACACCCCACCCAGGACGAACTGCAGCACACCGCGGGCCAGATGGCGAACAGCGGCCAGCGCTTCAGCGTGCTGCTCGTCGCCCAGGACGACAGCGGCCGGACGGTGTACGGCAACTCCGGCGCCCTGGACGGCTTCGCGCTGAAGGACGTGCCCAAGTCGCTGCGTACGGCGGTGAACAAGGAGCAGGACGTCAATGCGAACAACAAGTCCGCGTACCACCTGTACTGGCAGCGCACCGTCGAGGACGGCACCCCTTATCTGGTGGCCGGCACGAAGGTGATCGGCGGCGGGCCGACCGGCTACATGCTCAAGTCGCTGGAGCCGGAGGCGAAGGACCTCAACTCCCTTGCCTGGTCGCTGGGGATCGCCACGGGCCTGGCGCTGATCGGCTCCGCGCTGCTCGCGCAGGCCGCCGCCACGACCGTACTCAAGCCCGTGCACCGGCTCGGGGTCGCCGCCCGGCGGCTCGGCGAGGGCAAGCTGGACACCCGGCTGAGGGTGTCCGGGACCGATGAACTGGCCGATCTGTCAAGGACGTTCAACGACGCGGCCGAGGCGCTGGAGAAGCGGGTCGCCGACATGGCCGCACGGGAGGATGCGTCCCGGCGGTTCGTCGCGGACATGAGCCATGAACTCCGTACGCCGCTCACCGCGATCACCGCCGTGACGGAGATCCTGGAGGAGGAGTTGGAGGCGGAGTCCGGGTCGATGGACCCGATGATCGAGCCCGCCGTACGGCTCGTCGTCAGCGAGACCCGGCGGCTGAACGACCTGGTCGAGAATCTGATGGAGGTCACCCGCTTCGACGCGGGCACCGCGCGGCTCGTCCTGGACGACGTCGACATCGCCGACCAGATCACCGCCTGCATCGACGCACGGGCCTGGCTGGACGCGGTGGAGCTGAACGCCGAGCGCGGCATCCACGCCCGGCTCGACCCGCGCCGTCTGGACGTGATCATGGCGAACCTCATCGGCAACGCGCTCAAGCACGGCGGGTCGCCGGTGCGGGTGTCGGTGCGTGAGGCCGTCGAGGACGTCGTCATCGAGGTGCGCGACCACGGGCCCGGCATCCCCGAGGACGTCCTGCCGCACGTCTTCGACCGCTTCTACAAGGCGAGTGCCTCCCGGCCGCGCTCCGAGGGCAGCGGGCTCGGCCTGTCCATCGCCATGGAGAGCGCGCACATCCACGGCGGCGAGATCACCGCCGCCAACTCCCCCGAGGGCGGTGCGGTGTTCACGCTGTCGCTGCCGCGGGACGCGTCGGAGCTGACGGCGCAGGAGACCGACGAGAAGAACGGCAAGCGCGCGGAGGGGGAGGCCTGATGACCGTACGCCGATGGGCGGCCGTTCCCGTGCTCGCCGTGCTGCTGGCCGGGTGCGGGATCCGGGCCACCGAGGTGCCGACGGACTTCGGGCCCGCGCCTTCGCGCGTGCAGTGCTCGCTGACCGAGCAGGACGTCTCGCCGCAGGCCGCGCGCGGGCTGCCGGTCCAGGTCTTCCTGCTGTGCCGGTCGTCGCTGGTGGCCGTCGACCGGACCGTACGGGTGCCCGACGGTGCCGTGGACTCCGAGCGGCGCGTGCTGGTGGCGCAGGGGCTCCTCGACGAGCTGGCTCAGACTCCGTCGGCGGCCGAGAAGGAGGCCGGGTACACCACGGACGTACGCGGCGGCATGACCGTCGGCGGCCCGCGCCCCGGCGACCCCGAGGACACGCTGCGGCTGAGCACCCCGCCCGAGGACCTCACCTCCTACGCCCTCGCCCAGATCGTCTGCACCCTCTCCGACTCGGCCGCGGCCGAGGGCGACGGCTCGGTCATCCTCGCCGGCCCGGACACCGAGCCCGTGCAGCGCTACGAGTGCACCGACGAGGTCCGCTCCAGGCCAGGCACACAGGCGCCGCCGTCGACGGGGGTCACGGGCGGCTGACCTCGGTTCGAGCACTGTGGTGCAGGCCTCAAACCCTGTGTGTCGACATTGCGGAACCGATCGTGCCGAGGGCCGCGTCTAGGGGAGCGTGCAGCGTGAAGGCTCCATCGGCGGCGGCGCCGCGATTCGCATCCGTGTGGCAGGGGGTGTCCTCCTCGCCGCACACCTCGCGCTCGTCGCCTGGCTCACGCTGCGTCCGCTGGACGTCCCCTGGGTGATGCCCGCCAATCTGCGTCCGTTCGCCGGTATCCGGGCCGATCTGGCACTGGGCTGGCCGGAGGCGGCCCGGCGCATCGGCGAGGGGCTCGCACTCCTCGCGCCGCTGGGCGTGCTGCTCCCGCTGGCCCACGGCAGACTCCTCGCCTCCCCGCTCGGCTCCCTGGTCCGTACGATCACCGCGGGCGCCCTGATCTCGCTCGGCATCGAACTCCTGCAGACCGGCGTGCCCGGCCAGGTCGTCGACGTCGACTCGCTCCTGCTGAACACGGTGGGCGTGGCCCTCGCGCATCTGGCACTGGTCCCGGCGGGCCGCTTGGCGCTCCGCCGCAGGACCGAGCGCAAGCGGCGTACGACCGTCCGCCAGGAGGAGCCGGCTCAGGGTCGCACCCCGACGATTCCCAGGGTCGGGATCGCACCGTAGAGCGACGCTTTGCCCCCTTCGTCGCCGTAGCGTTGAAGACAGATGAGGCCACCACAGAGGGAGCCTCGCACCGACGCACCGCGAGCCAAAACAACACGAAGGAGCCGCGATGACCGCCCTTGCCCGCCCCACCAACGGCCGCATGATCGGCGGAGTGTGCGCTGCGCTGGCACGGCGCTTCGGCACCTCCGCGACCACGATGCGCGTGATCTTCGTGCTGTCCTGTCTGCTGCCGGGCCCGCAGTTCCTGCTCTACATCGCGCTGTGGATCTTCCTGCCCTCGGAGGAGAAGGCGCGCGCATCCTGGTAAGTGCCTTGCGTACCGGTAAGCACCTTGCGCATCAACGCCGATGGGGCGCACCCCGTGACTCGGGGTGCGCCCCATCGGCGCGCTTAGAGGGCGTTGCTCAGCGGACCGGCACCGCCTGCACCGGCACGGCCTGCACCGGCATCCCGCCGAGCAGCAGGGAGGCCGGGGCGGTGAGGCCCTGGGCCAGGGCCCACCCGGCGAGGGTGGGGCCGGTGACCGGGGTGAGCACGTACGGCCCCTCGACGGCGCGCTCCTTCTCGCCGGCCGGCAGCGCCTTGGAGACGTCCTCCGCCGGCAGCGCCGTGGTGACCATCTTGGCGGTGTTCACCACCGACCCGGTGTCCGGGACGACGGCCGGGGCGGCGTGCGCGGCGCCGGTTCCGGCTGCGGCGAAGGCGGCACCGAGCGCGGCGACACCGAGGGTCTTGGCAGCAGACTGCTTCATCGTGAATGCGTCCTTGAATAGGGCCGACGGGGATATGTTCACAACCGTAAACATTCCCCGCCATCCACCGCAAATACCGAAATGCGGGCGCGTTGTGAATGCCGTCAGAATTTCGTGTGCGCTGACGCCCCGGAGTAGCCCAAGATCAGTCCCCGATCAGCCCTCGGATGCCGTAGAACCGCTGGTGGAGGCGTTCTCGCGGAACAGCCATTCGGATTTCAGCTCGGCGTATCCCGGCTTGATGACGTCATTGATCATCGCCAGTCGTTCATCGAAAGGAATGAATGCTGACTTCATAGCATTGACCGAGAACCATTGCATGTCGTCGAGGGTGTACCCGAATGCCTCGACTAGGTGCTCGAATTCCCGACTCATGCTGGTGTGGGACATCAGCCTATTGTCGGTGTTCACGGTGGCCCGGAAATGCAGCCGCCGCAGCAGCCCGATCGGGTGCTCGGCGTACGAGGCCGCCGCGCCGGTCTGCAGGTTGGAGCTGGGGCACAGCTCCAGCGGGATGCGCTTGTCCCGTACGTACGAGGCGAGCCGCCCGAGCTTCACCGAGCCGTCGGCGTGCACCTGGATGTCGTCGATGATGCGCACCCCGTGCCCGAGCCGGTCGGCGCCGCACCACTGGAGGGCCTGCCAGATGGACGGCAGCCCGAAGGCCTCGCCGGCGTGGATGGTGAAGTGGTTGTTCTCGCGCTTGAGGTACTCGAAGGCGTCGAGGTGCCGGGTGGGCGGGTAGCCGGCCTCTGCGCCCGCGATGTCGAAGCCGACAACGCCCAAGTCGCGGTAGCGGTTGGCGAGTTCGGCGATCTCCAGGGCGCGGGCGGCGTGCCGCATGGCGGTGAGCAGGGCGCCGACGCGGATGCGGTGGCCGTTCACGCGGGCGATCCGCTCGCCTTCCCGGAAGCCCTCGTTGACGGCCTCGACGACCTCTTCGAGGGTGAGCCCGCCTTCGAGGTGCTGCTCGGGCGCGTACCGCACCTCCGCGTACACGACGCCGTCCTCGGCAAGGTCCTCGGCGCACTCGGCGGCGACCCGGACGAGCGCCTCACGGGTCTGCATGACGCCGACGGTGTGGGAGAACGTCTCCAAGTACCGCTCCAGGGAACCGGAGTCGGCGGATTCCCGGAACCAGACGCCGAGCTGGTCGGCGTCGGTCTCGGGGAGCTGGGAGTAGCCCGAAGCGCGGGCGAGGTCGACGATCGTGCCGGGGCGCAGCCCGCCGTCGAGGTGGTCGTGCAGCAGAACCTTGGGTGCCCGGCGGATCTGGTCCGAGCTCGGTGTGTTTCCCATCGGGGCAGTCTGGCTCGTCATTTTCGCACCCTAACTCCTACGCGCGTAGATCGCGCGTCGCGCGAATCCGTCGATACGCAACGGTGACCGTGCGGCAGGGTCGCGTACACCCTCTCTTCTGACACTGTTCTGTCATGGCACAGCAAGCGACGCCGGTTCGCACGGCCCGGCTGGGGAGGACGCTCGGCCCGGAGCCGAGGGCGGTCAGCGGGGCGGTGCTGCTGCTCCCCGGCGGCGACGAGGTCTCCGGCCGCCGGCCCTCCCCGATGCTGGCAGCCGCGTCCGTACGGGCGTTGGGCCGCCGTCTGGCGCGCGCGGGCCGCGACGAGGGGCTGGTGACACACGTCGTGCACTACCGCTACCGCGGCTGGAACGGCAGCGAGGCACATCTCGCCCGCGACGCGTCCTGGGCGGCCAGCGAGGTCGTACGACGCTATGGCGACGTCCCCGTCTGCCTCGCCGGCATCGACATGGGCGGCCGGGCGGCCCTGCGCGCGGGCGGGCACGACGCGGTCAACTCCGTGCTGGCGCTCGCCCCTTGGCTGCCGGAGGAGGACGTGGCCGCGCCGCCCGAACCGGTGAAGCAGCTCGCCGGGCGGCGGGTGATGATCGTGCACGGCACGAACGACGAGCGCACCGACCCGGAGCTGTCGTTCCGGCTCGCGGAGCGTGCGAAGAAGTCCAACCGGAACGTGTGCCGTTTCGAGGTCCACTCCGACCGTCATGGCTTGCAGCAGCATCGCGATGAAGTCCTGTCTCTTGCGGAGGACTTCGTCATGGGGGCGTTGTTCGGGCGGGCGTTCTCGCGGCCGGTGGAGGATGCGTTTGCTGCTCCGCCGCCGCTGGGGTTGCGGATGCCGTTGGCTGCAGGGTTCGGGCGGTCTTTGAGGCGGTAGCGCCGTGGGGATGCAGGTGGTCTTCGGGCTGCGGGTTGTGGAGGGCTGGTCGCGCAGTTCCCCGCGCCCCTAAGTCGGCAGCAGATTGCCCCTTTTCGACAGCAAGAACTTCTTGAAGGCTGCCACCGGGGGTGTGTCCGGGTGGCCGTCGAGCCACGCGACGCCGATTTCTCGTGCCGCTCTTGGTGCTGTGACCGTCAGTTCGACGACGCCCGGGCGCGGCACCGCCGGCGGCGGCAGGAGTGCCACCCCCAGCCCGGCCGCGACCAGGCCCCGCAAGGTCTCCGCCTCCTCTCCCTCGAAGGCGATGCGGGGCTTGAATCCGGCCTCCTTGCAGAGGTCGTCGGTGATGCGGCGGAGTCCGTAGCCGGGTTCGAGGGTCACGAAGGTTTCGTCGGCGGCCTCGGCGAGGCGGATGCGTTTGCGGGTGGCGAGTCGGTGGTCGGCGGGGACGACGAGGCGGAGCTTCTGCTCGTCGAGGCGGCGGGCGACGAGGTCGGGGGCGTCGGGGACGGGTGAGGTGAGACAGAGGTCCAGCTCTCCCGCGCGCAGCCGCTCGATCATCGCCTCGCCGTAGTTCTGGACGAGGCTGAACCGGACGCGCGGATGGTCGGCGCGGAAGGCGCTGATGAGGCCGGGGACGGTCTCCCATCCCATGGTGTGCAGGAACCCGAACGCGACCTTGCCCGCGGCCGGATCGGCGTCGGCGCGCACCTCGTCGGCGGCGCGCTCGATCTCGGCGAGGGCGCGCTCGACGGAGGTGAGGAAGGTGCGTCCGGCGGGGGTCAGGGACACCGTACGGCCGCGGCGGGCGAACAGGTCGACGCCCAGGTCCTGTTCGAGGCGGACCATGGCACGGGAGAGGGTGGACTGCGGGACGTTCATCTCCTGCGCGGCCCGGGTCACATGCTCGGTGCGCGCGACGCCGGCGAAGTAGGCGAGGCGGGGAGCGAGCAACATCGTCATGGCTGTCATGTCTTCTGTGTCACTGGACGGTGACAGGCGCGCCTGTGACCTCTGCTGATGCACCATGGGAACGATTATGCCGATTCCATGCATTGGACGGATGAGTGCGGGCTCTTTACCTTCGGAGCATGCCTGCTGCCAGTACCGAGGCGTCCACCACCGTGGGCGCCGACTCCGTTGTTCCCACCGTCTCCTCCGACTCCCGCATGGCTCCGGGCGGCCCCGGCTACCGCCGGATGAGCTTCGCCCTGTTCCTCGCGGGCGTGGCGACCTTCGCGCTGCTGTACTCCACCCAGGCCCTCCTCCCCCTGATCTCCGGCGAGTTCGGCGTGACGGCGAGTGACGCGAGCTGGACGGTGGCGGCGGCCACGGGCGGTCTGGCGCTGTTCGTCCTCCCGATGAGCGCGCTGTCGGAGCGTTATGGCCGTCGTACGGTGATGACGGCGTCGCTGGTGGTGGCGGTGACGGTCGGGATGCTGGTCCCGTTCGCGCCCTCGCTGCCCGCGCTGGTCGCGCTGCGGGCGTTGCAGGGCGCGGCGCTGGCAGGGCTTCCGGCCTCCGCGACGGCGTATCTGGCGGAGGAGGTCCGGCCCAAGGCGCTGGTGACCGCCATCGGCCTGTTCGTCGCGGGCAACAGCGTCGGCGGGATGAGCGGCCGGGTCATCACCGGGTGGGTCGCGCAGGAGTGGGGCTGGCGGGTCGCGGTGGGCGTGATCGGCGCGATCGCCGTGGCCTGCGCGGTGGCGTTCCGCCTGCTGCTCCCCTCCCCGAAGCACTTCAAGCCGGGCTCGCTGCGGCCCCGCGTGCTGGCCCGCACGGTCCGCGAGCACCTCGCCAACCCGCTGCTGTGCCGCCTGTACGCGATCGGCGCGCTGTTCATGACCGTCTTCGGCGGCGTGTACACGGTGATCGGCTACCGCCTGACCGAGGAACCGTTCAGCCTCCCGCAGGGCATCGTCGGCTCCATCTTCCTGGTCTACCTGGTCGGCACGGTGTCGGCGTCCACGGCCGGGCGCCTGGTGGGCCGCCTGGGCCGCAGGGGTGCGCTGTACCTGGCCGGCGGCACGACGGCGACGGGCCTCCTGTTGTCCATCGCGGACTCGCTCCCCCTGGTCCTGCTCGGCCTGATCCTCATCACGGCAGGCTTCTTCGCGGGCCACGCGGTGGCGTCCTCGGCGGTCAGCAAGACGGCGACGACAGGCCGTGCCCAGGCTTCGGCGCTGTACCAGTCGGCGTACTACGTCGGCTCCAGCGCGGGCAGCACGGCCGGAGCGGTCGCCTTCCACGCGGGGGGCTGGGCCGGAACGGTAGGGGTTGGGCTCCTGGCGGTGCTGGGGGTTGTGGGGATCACGGTGGCAGGCTCGCGGGCAGCGCGCTGTCATGCAACGCGTTTGGCAAACTCCGTTCAGTAGCGCTAAGTTGGCGCTCCCACGTGGGAGTCGCTTGAAGGCACAGATCCGGCTACGCCGGTGGACCCGGTTGCATGGCGGCGCTTGACCGCGTAGGCGCGGGGCGCAGTCGATCGCCCCTACTGCCCATCGTGGCGGTTGGACGCAAGCGTGGCGTCGCATCCAGTGGCGAGCGCTGTGCAAGCCGGACAGCGTGCGCCGTCGGCAGTTGACTCCCCTGCGGTAGCTCAGGGGTCCCGAAGACGCTCAGTCGGCGGCAGACGGTGCCGTCGCTGAGCGCTTTGCGGATGCATCCCCAGTGACCTGCCCTTTTCCCGGGACAGCGAGCCGTTGTCAGTGCGCTGCGGTAGCTTCCGAAGTGCTGGACGCAATGAGGCGGACGACACAGGAATGGCCACAGGGGTGGGTGGACGATCGATGACCGACAGCACGGCAACGACAACAGACCTGGACACCAAGCTCGAAGCACACCGGGTCGAGCTGACCGGCTACTGCTACCGCATGCTCGGCTCGAGCTTCGAGGCGGAGGACGCGGTGCAGGACACCCTCGTCCGAGCCTGGCGCAGCTACGACAGGTTCGAAGGCCGCTCCAGCCTCCGCTCCTGGCTCTACAGAATCGCGACGAACGTCTGCCTGGACATGCTCACGGCAGGCAACAAACGCGCCCGGCCGATGGATCTCACCGACTCCACCCCCCTCGCCCAGGCCGCCCTCTCCCCCGCCCGGACAACACCTGGCTGGAGCCGATGCCGGACGCCCGCGTGCTCCCCACCACCGCCGACCCTGCGGAGGCAGCCGTCGCCAAGGAGTCCGTGCGGCTCGCGTTCATGGCCGCCCTCCAGCAACTCCCGCCCAAGCAGCGCGCGGTGCTGATCCTGCGCGAGGTCCTGGCCTGGAAGGCGAGCGAGGTCGCCGAACTGCTCGGCACGACGGTCGCGTCGGTCAACAGCGCGCTGCAGCGGGCGCGCGCCACGCTCGCGGAGCGGGAGCAGACGGGTGCGGATGCCACCGTCTCCGACCCGCTGGACGAGGAGCAGCAGAAGCTCCTGGAGCGCTATGTCGCGGCGTTCGAGGGCTATGACATGACGGCCCTGACGGCGTTGCTGCACGAGGACGCGATCATGACGATGCCGCCGTTCGACCTGTGGCTGACCGGCGTCAAGGACATCACCGGCTTCATGACGACACTCGGCGCCCCGTGCGCCGGCTCGCATCTGACGCCGGTCCAGGTCAACGGCCTGCCGGGCTTCGCCCAGTACAAGCCGGACCTGGAGAAGGGCGGCTTCACCCCGTGGGCGGTGCAGGTCCTGGAGATATCAGACGGCCGGATCACCGGGTTCCACTGCTTCCTGGACACCGAACGCTGGTTCCCGCTGTTCGGGCTCCCCCTCCATCTCGAAGCGGAGGCCGACCAGGTCGAGGAGGGCGTGTAGGGCAGGGGCCGGATCGCGGAGCCGGATCCGGCCTCCGGCCCGCCGGGCGGCGAGTTCCAGCCGTGCCAGCAGGTCGATGGTGCCGAGCCCCGGCGGTCCGAGCCCGCCGACGTCGCACACCACGGCTTCCGCACCCGTCGCCTCCAGCAGCGCCCGCACGTCGTCACACAGCCCTGTCACCTCGTCCCTGGTGACGGGGCCGGTCAGCACGAGTACTGCGGGTGTCATGGCGTCCACGAGCGGTAGACCGGGCGGGCGGGCGTAACTCATCGGGGCGCCGCGCTCAACGTGCCGTACACCCACACCGCAGGCTGCCGTACACCCGCGCGCGGCCCGCGAAGGATCACATTGACCTGCGTCCTGCCTTCCCCGGAGGGTTGGGTGCATGCCCCATGAATCAGCACCTCCGGCGATACCCCACGGCTTCCTCACCGCTGAGGAGGCGTTGTGCAGGGGGTGCTGACGGGCTTCGCGGTCATCGCGGTCGTCATCGCGGTGGGCTATGTGCTCGGCCGCCGCGGCCACCTCGGCGAACACGGCCGCGAGGTACTGACCAAGCTGGCCTTCCACGTGGCGTCCCCGGCGTTGCTGTTCACCACCCTCGCGCACGCCGATCTGTCGGTGATCTTCTCCAGCCGCCTGCTGGTGACCGCGCTGAGCACGGCAGCGGCGGCGGGCGTCTTCATCGCGGTGGGTGCCGTACGCGGCTGGGGCCTGGGGCGTACGACGATCGGCGCGCTGTGCTCCAGCTACGTCAACTCGGGCAACCTCGGCATCCCGATCGCGGTGTACGTCCTGGGCGACGCCTCGCTGGTGGCGCCGGTGCTGCTGTTCCAGCTCCTGTTGCTGACGCCGGTCGCGCTGACGGTCCTGGACCTCTCGACCGCCCGGGACGGCAAGGAGCCGCTGTGGCTCAGGCTCCTGACGCCGCTGCGCAATCCGATCGCCCTGGGCTCACTGGCCGGCGTCGCGGTCTCGGCGACCGGCCTCCGCGTCCCGACCGCCGTCATGGACCCCGTCACCCTGATCGGCAACATGTCGGTCCCCGCCGTCCTGCTCGCCTTCGGCATCTCCCTGTGCGGCAGCACGATGCCCGGCCGGGGCCCGGACCGGCAGTTGGTCCTGCTGTCGGTGGCCTTGAAGTCGGTGGGCCAGCCCGCGGCGGCCTGGGCACTCGCGTCCGGTGCCTTCGGCCTGCACGGCGCCCAACTCCTCGACGTGGTGGTCACGTCGGCGCTGCCCGCCGCACAGAACCTCTTCACCTACGCGTCGAGATACCGCGTGGGCGAGCGGCTCGCGCGCGACTCGATCCTGCTGTCGACGGTGCTCTCGGTGCCGGTTCTGGTGGCCGTCGCGGCCCTGCTCGGCTGAGGGCAAGCAGGCGAAAGAGGCCGGAGCCCGAAGGTTCCGGCCCCTTTAGGCCTGGCGAAGTCCGCTGCGGTTCGTGCAGCGCCCGAAGGGGCGCGGGGAACTGCGCGACCAGCCACGATGGTGCCGCAGACGATCGACGGCCCGTCACCGCACTTCCAGCGGAGCGCTCAGGTGCGTCAGGCGATACGCTCCAGCACCACCGGCGACGCCGTGAAGTCGGCCCCCGCCGCCCCGATGTCGAACGCCCCCTCCACCGCCTCCAGGGCGTACGCGAACCGCTCCGGCGTGTCCGTGTGGAGCGTCAGCAGGGGCTGGCCCTCGGTCACCGTGTCCCCCGGCTTCGCGTGCAGTTCCACGCCCGCGCCCGCCTGGACCGGGTCCTCCTTGCGGGCACGGCCCGCTCCGAGCCGCCAGGCGGCGACGCCGATGTCGTAGGCGTCGAGGCGGGTCAGGACGCCCGAGGACGGAGCCTTGATCACGTGCTGCTCCTTCGACGTGGGCAGCTCCGCGTCCGGGTCGCCGCCCTGGGCCGCGATCATGCGGCGCCAGACGTCCATCGCGGAACCGTCGGCCAGGGCCTTCGCCGGGTCGGCGTCGCGAATGCCCGCCGCGTCCAGCATTTCGCGGGCCAGGGCCAGAGTCAGCTCCACCACGTCCTCAGGCCCACCGCCCGCCAGGACCTCCACCGACTCGCGGACCTCGAGGGCGTTACCGGCCGTGAGCCCCAGCGGGGTCGACATGTCCGTCAGAAGCGCCACCGTCTTCACACCGTGATCGGTCCCGAGGCCCACCATCGTCGAGGCCAGTTCCCTCGCATCCTCGATGGTCTTCATAAAGGCGCCGGTGCCCACCTTCACGTCCAGGACCAGAGAGCCGGTCCCTTCCGCGATCTTCTTCGACATGATCGAGGAGGCGATCAGCGGGATGGCCTCGACCGTGCCGGTCACGTCGCGCAGGGCGTACAGCTTCTTGTCCGCGGGTGCCAGACCGTCGCCCGCCGCGCAGATCACCGCGCCGACACCGTCAAGTACGGACAGCATCTCCTCGTTCGAGAGCAGGGCCCGCCAGCCGGGAATCGACTCCAGCTTGTCGAGCGTGCCACCTGTGTGGCCGAGCCCCCGCCCCGACAGCTGGGGAACGGCCGCACCGCACGCCGCCACCAGCGGAGCCAGCGGCAGCGTGATCTTGTCACCCACCCCACCCGTCGAGTGCTTGTCGGCCGTCGGACGGGACAGGGCCGAGAAGTCCATGCGCTCGCCGGAGGCGATCATCGCGGCCGTCCAGCGGGCGATCTCACGCCGGTTCATGCCGTTGAGCAGGATTGCCATGGCGAGCGCGGACATCTGCTCGTCGGCGACCTCCCCACGGGTGTACGCGTCGATGACCCAGTCGATCTGTGCGTCGCTGAGTTCACCGCGATCCCGCTTGGCGCGGATCACGGAGATGACGTCCATGGCGTTCCTTCCGAAAGATCAAGAAAGTGCGCGGCCCCTCTGAGCCGGTTCAGAGGGGCCGCACGGGAGTTACTCGGTGAGGTGCCCCGGCCCGAAGGCCTGCGGCAGCATCTCCGACAGCGGCAGGATTCCCGCCGGGGTTTCCAGGAGCAGGTCCGGGCCGCCGAACTCGTACAGCAGCTGTCGGCAGCGGCCGCACGGGACGAGGATGTCGCCCCTGCCATCCACGCAGGTGAAGTGCGTGAGCCGGCCGCCGCCGGTGCGCTGCAACTCCGAGACCAAGCCGCACTCGGCGCACAGTCCCAGCCCGTACGAGGCGTTCTCGACGTTGCAGCCGGAGACCGTGCGGCCGTCGTCGACCAGGGCTGCGACGCCGACCGGGTAGCCCGAGTAGGGGGCGTACGCATGGGACATGGCGTCCCTCGCCACCGATCGCAGGGCCTCCCAGTCGACGGTCACTTGCCTTGTCCCTTCCGGTACGGCAGGCCGTCCGCCTTCGGCATCCTGAGGCGCTGGGCCGACAGGGCGAGCACCAGCAGGGTGATGACATACGGCGTAGCGGTCACGACCTGACGAGGCACATCATCCGTGCCCGCGTACCAGACGAACATGACGGCCGAGACCGCGGCGACGATCGCGGCGGGGACGTACTTCTTCTTCCACACCTGGTACGCCGCTCCGAACACCAGCAGGATCGCCATGAGCAGGATCAGCGCGTGGACGTTGGTCGTGCCGCCGCGCAGGTTGAGGCTGTCGGTGTAGCCGAACAGACCTGCGCCGAGGGCGAGTCCACCCGGCATCCAGTTACCGAAGATCATCGCGGCGAGGCCGATGTAGCCGCGGCCGGCGGTCTGGCCGTCGAGGTAGACGTTGGACGCGACGATGGACAGGAAGGCACCGCCGAGGCCGGCCAGGCCGCCCGAGATGATCACGGCGATGTACTTGTACTTGTAGACGTTGACGCCGAGGGACTCCGCCGCCACCGGGTTCTCACCGCAGGAGCGCAGGCGCAGGCCGAAGGAGGTGCGCCAGAGCACGTACCAGGTGACCGGGATCAGCGCCACCGCGATGACCGTCAGCGGCGACAGGTCGGTGACCAGACCGCCGACCAGGCCCGCGAGGTCCGAGATCAGGAACCAGTGCTTGCCGTTGAGGGTCTCCAGCGCGCTGGACAGGCCTGGGATGTCGAATTGACCGAGCGACTCGATGGGCGGGGACTGCTTGGAGGAGCCCTGCGGGGCGTTCTCGAAGGTGAACTTCGACAGGTAGCGCGTCGTACCGAGGGCCAGGATGTTGATGGCCACGCCCGAGACGATGTGGTTGACGTTGAAGGTGACCGTGGCGACCGCGTGCAGGATCGCGCCGAGGGCGCCGCCGATGATGCCGAAGGCGATTCCGGTCCACGGGCCCCACTGGTAGCCGGCCCAGGCGCCGAACCAGGTGCCGAGGATCATCATGCCCTCGAGGCCGATGTTGACGACGCCCGCGCGCTCGGCCCACAGACCGCCGAGTCCGGCGAGGCCGATGGGCACGGCCAGGCGCAGCGCGGTGGACATCTGGCCGGTGGAGGTGATGCCGTCCGCGCCGGTGATGAGGCGGACGATCGAGACGAGTACCAGCACGCCCGCGATGATCAGCAGGAGTACCGGGAGTGAGATACGGCGGCCGCCCCTGCCGGGCTGCTTCGCCTGCGGCTTGGCGATGGTGTCGGTGGTCATCAGGCCGTCACCTCCTTCTTCGGGGCGTTGTTGTTGGCGGCCTCAGCGGCGAGCTCCGCGCCGACCCGCTTCTGCTGGCGGCGCAGACCCCACTGCCGTACGGCCTCGTACGAGATGACGACCGCGAAGACGATCAGGCCCTGCATGATGGTGGCGATCTCCTTCTCGTACGCCTCCGGTGTGGCGTAGTCGAGGGCGGGAGAGGCCTTGTCGAGGAAGGCGATCAGCAGGGCGGCGAAGGCGATACCGCCGGGGTTGTTGCGGCCGAGCAGGGCGATGGTGATGCCGGTGAAGCCGAGACCCGTCGGGAAGCTCAGGCTGTAGGTGTGGGCGTCGCCCAGCAGGAGGGGCAGTCCGGACAGGCCGGCGACCGCGCCGGAGATGATCATCGCGGTGAGGACCATCTTCTTGGCGTCGACCCCGGAGGCCGCGGCGGCGGTCTCGGACGCGCCGGTGGCGCGCAGGTCGAAGCCGAAGCGGGTGCGGTTGAGGACGACCCAGTACGCGACGCCCATGAGGACGGCGAGGAAGACCAGGCCGTAGATCTCGCCGACATCGGGCCCGAGGTCGATGCCCGGGACCCAGCCGGACTCCTTCATCTCGCCGGTCGTGTTGTTGTTGCCGACCTGCACGCCCCAGATGTTGTCGAGGGTGAGGTAGCCGATCAGGCTGGTGGCGATGGCGTTGAGCATGATCGTGGCGACGACCTCGCTGACGCCCCTGGTGACCTTCAGCAGGCCCGCGATACCGGCCCAGAAAGCGCCGGTGAGCGCTCCGACGAGCAGCAGCAGCGGGATCTGGAGGACGGAGGGCAGGGCGACATGGGCGCCGACGACCGCGGTCATCATCGCGGCGAGGCGGTACTGGCCGTCGACGCCGATGTTGAACAGGTTCATGCGGAAGCCGATGGCCACCGCCAGCGCCGCCAGGTAGTACAGCGACGCCTGGTTGATGATCAGCACCTGGACGTCGGAGAACCCTGCCTGCTCGATCATCAGCCAGTAGGGCTCGAACGGGTTCTTGCCGGAGGCGATCAGCACGACCGAGGTCAGCAGGATCGCCGCGACGAGCGCGATGACCGGACCGGCCACCGCCAGGAGCACGCGCTCCCTGTCGAACTTCTTCATCGGGCCTCGTCCTCCGGGGCGCTCTCTTCCTCGACGTGCTCAAGGTGACCGGAGGCGGCGCCGGTCATCGCCGAGCCGAGCTCTTCCGGGGTGACGGTGGCGGGATCGGCATCGGCGACCAGCCTGCCGTTGTAGATCACCCGCAGGGTGTCCGACAGGCCGATCAGCTCGTCCAGGTCGGCCGAGATCAGCAGCACGGCCAGGCCCTCGCGCCGGGCCTCGCGGATGTGGTCCCAGATCGCGGCCTGCGCGCCGACGTCGACGCCCCGGGTGGGGTGGGCGGCGATCAGGAACTTGGGCTGGTGGCTCATCTCGCGGCCGACGATCAGCTTCTGCTGGTTGCCGCCGGAGAGGGACGCGGCGGTGACGTCGATGCCGGGGGTGCGGACGTCGTACGCCTCGACGATCCGGCGGGTGTCCTCCTGGGCGCCCTTGGGGTCGAGCCAGAAGCGGCGCCTGCCCTTGGTGTTGGGCTTCTCGGTGACGTGGCCGAGGATGCGGTTCTCCCACAGCGGGGCCTCGAGGAGGAGGCCGTGGCGGTGGCGGTCCTCGGGGATGTAGCCGACGCCCTGCTCGCGACGCTTGCGGGTGGGCCAGGGGGTGATGTCCTCGCCGAGGAAGCGGATCTCGCCGGAGTCGGCGTTCTTCAGGCCGATCAACGCGTCGATGAGCTCGGTCTGGCCGTTGCCCTCGACGCCGGCGACGCCCATGACCTCACCGGCGTGGATGGTGAAGGTGACGTCGTCCAGGACGCGCTTGACCTCGCCGGCGGCGGTGATGCTGGGGGCGACCATGCCGGTGACGCCGGCAGCCGCGGGCTCGGCCTCGACGCCGAGGGAAGCGCCGCCGACCGCGTAGACGGTGAGGTTGCCGACCTCGATGACGGGCTGGTCGGTGACCGTCGACTCGGCGGTCTCCGGGGTGGGCAGTTCGCTGCCGACCATCATCTCGGCGAGCTGACGCGGAGTGGTCTCGGCGGGGACGGCGGTGCCGACCGTCGTGCCGCGGCGGATGACGGTGATCTCGTCGGCCACGGAGAGGACCTCGCCGAGCTTGTGCGAGATGAAGATGACGGCGAGGCCCTCGGCCTTGAGCTCACGCAGGTTACTGAAGAGCGCGTCGACCTCCTGCGGGACGAGCACCGCGGTCGGCTCGTCGAGGATGAGGGTGCGGGCGCCGCGGAAGAGGACCTTGAGGATCTCGACACGCTGGCGGTCGGCGACGCCGAGGTTCTCGACCAGCTCGTCCGGGCGGACGCTCAGTCCGTAGCGGTCGGAGATCTCCTTGATCTTCTTGCGGGCGCCGCCGCCGATGCCGTACAGCTTCTCGCTGCCCAGCACCACGTTCTCCAGCACGGTCAGGTTGTCGGCCAGCATGAAGTGCTGGTGGACCATGCCGATGCCCCGGGCGATGGCGTCGGCGGGGCTGTGGAAGCTCACCTGCTCGCCTTCGACCGCGATGGTGCCCTCGTCCGGCTTCTGCATGCCGTAGAGGATCTTCATCAGGGTCGACTTACCGGCGCCGTTCTCGCCGACGAGGGCGTGGACCGTGCCCTTTCGGACGGTCAGGTGGATGTCGTGGTTGGCGACGACACCGGGAAATCGCTTGGTGATGCCCGCGAGCTCGACCGCGATCGTCGACTGGGCGGTGAGCGGAGGGCTGCTGGTCGCGTCGATGGCGCACTCTCCTTGGGAAAGGGGCCACTCTATGCGCGTAGCGCCCCTGCTTTAAATAGTGCCCGGACCTGATCGATCTCGATTCGCTCTCGATCCGTTCCGAGCATTCTGCCGCGCGAACGGGGCGCGGAGACGTCATCCTTCCCGTGCCCCGTTCCGTGGCCGTAACGCTTCAATTACGGCGCCCTGAGGTCAGGCCCGTCAGGAGGTCTTGACCTTGATCGTGCCGTCGATGATGCCCTTCTTGGCCTTCTCGATGGCCGCCTGCATGTCGGCGTCGTTCTTGAACACGGGGTTGGAGTCGGACAGTCCGACGCCACCGTTGTCGAGAGAACCGCGGATCACGCCGGTCTCGGGCTTGCCGTCCTGGACGGACTTGGCGAGTTCGTAGACCGCACCCTCGACGTTCTTGAGGGCGGAGGTCAGGATGTAGTTCTTGTACTTGGCGAGCGCCGAGTGCTTGTACTGGTCGGAGTCGACGCCGATGGCCCACACCTTGCGGGAGGCGGCGGCCTTGATGACGCCCTGGCCGGACAGGCCGGCCGCGTGGTAGACGACATCGGCCCCGGCGTCGATCTGGCCCTCGGCGGCGCTCTCGCCCTTGTCGGGGCTGGAGAAGCCACCCTCCTGGGGCGTTTCGGTCAGATACTGCTTCTCGATCTTGATCTTCGGGTTGACGGACTGCGCGCCCTGGACGTAGCCCGCCTCGAACTTGTGGATCAGCGGGGTGTCCACGCCGCCGATGAAGCCGATGTGGTTCTTCTTGGTGGCCTTGGCCGCCGCGACACCGGCCAGGTACGACGCCTGCTCCTCATGGAACACCAGGTCGGCGACGTTGTCGGCCTTGACCTGATCATCGTCGACGATGCCGAAGGTCACCTTCGGGTACTTGGCGGCGACTTCCTTGACGGCCGGCGCATAGACGTAGCCGACGCCGATGACCGGGTTGTAGCCGGACTTGGCCAGCTGCTCGAGGCGCTGCACCTTGTCGGCGTCCGCCTCGCCGTCCTGCGGCTCGATGTCGCGGCTGGTGTAGCCGAACTCCTTGTCGGCCTTCTCCAGACCGGCGAACGCGGCGTCGTTGAAGGACTGGTCGCCCTTGCCGCCGATGTCGTAGGCGAGACCGATGCCCTGGCTCTTGCCGCCCTCGGCGGATGAGCTGGACGTGCTGCTGCTGCCACAAGCGGAGACGGTGAGGGCAAGGGCTGCGGTTGCAGCGCCTACCGCGATACGGGACACCCGGCGCATGGAACGAGACTCCTTAGTGCAAGCGCCTACACCAGGCGCTAATTCCGCCGCAGCGTAACGCGCGTAGACATGGCGGAGAACCCCACCTTGCCAGAGTGTTATCCGACCGTTTCGAACCCCATGAACGACCCCTGGGATGTCATGTACCAGACCATGACTCACCCAAGATCTTTCCAGCTTCGATCTTCCGCCGGTCTTTCTTGGCAGGATCCGGGATGGAGATGCGCATCCCAGCAGGTCAGACCATCTGCGTGATATCTCACCGAGATCAACGGGGAGGACCATGAAACTCAAGAAGCTCGCCGCCACCTCTGTAGGGGTCGGCGTCGTCCTGGCAGGCACTGTCGTCGGTGTGGCGACGCCCGCCATGGCCGCGACGAACTGCAGCACCTGGATATCCAGCAACCAGGGGACCGGTTACGCGAAGTGCACCGGGGGCGTCACCCGCTTCGACACCCACCGGGTGAAGGTGGTGTGCATGGACTCTCGCGGCACGAAGGCGACCAGATACGGCGCCTGGGTCGACACCCGCAAGGGGCAGACCTCGAAGGCCGTTTGCAGTACCGACCCCGGGAACACCGGTGTCGAGGTGTACAGGGTCAGCGTCGAGACGGACACGCCCTGACACGACGAGCGCGTTCCGTAACCCGCCAGGACGCTGTCGGGTGATGCGGGGCCTCGCGTGAGGTCGGCCTTCAAGCCCTGGTTGCGGGCTTGAAGGCCGACGTTGTCGATGCCGGGCGGCGTGCCCGCACCCGCAGCAGGCCACTGCTCAGCAGTGCGCCCGCAGGCGGTCACTGGGTCTTGACGGTGACCTTGCCGTCGATGATGTCCTGCTTGGCCTTGTCCACGGCCGCGACGACGTCGGTCATCGCCTTGTACTTCGGGTTGGAGTCGGCGAAGCCCACACCGCCGGACTCCAGGTCGCCTCGGACGACGCCGCTGAGCGGCTTGCCCTCGTGGACCGACTTGGCGAGGTCGTAGACGGCACCGCCGATGTTCTTCAGGGCCGAGCCGAGGATGTAGTCCTTGTACTTGGCCAGCGCGCTCTGCTTGTACTGGTCGGAGTCGACACCGATGGCCCATACCTTGTTGGCGGCGGCCTCGGAGATCACGCCCTGACCGGACAGACCGGCCGCGTGGTAGATGACGTCGGCGCCGGACTCGATCTGACCACTGGCGGCCTCCTTGCCCTTGTCAGGGCTGGAGAAGCCACCTTCCTGGGGCGTCTCGGTCAGGTACTGCGACTCGATCTTGATCTTCGGGTCGACGGACTGCACGCCCTGCTTGAAGCCGGCCTCGAACTTGTGGATCAGCGGGATGTCCACGCCGCCGATGAAGCCGACGTGGTTCTTCTTGGTGGTCTCGGCGGCGGCGACGCCGGCCAGGTACGACGCCTGCTCCTCATGGAACACCAGGTCGGCGACATTGTCGGCCTTCACCGTCTCGTCGTCGATGATGCCGAACGTGGTGTCCGGGTACTTGGGGGCGACCTCCTTGATGGCAGGCGCGTAGATATAGCCGACGCCGATCACCGGGTCGTAGCCGGCCTTGGCGAGCTCCTCCAGGCGCTGCACCTTGTCCGCGTCGGACTCACCGTCGCTCGGCTGGACGTCGCGGCCGCCCATGCCGAACTCCTTGTCGGCCCGCTCGAAGCCGGCGTACGCGGCGTCGTTGAACGACTGGTCACCGCGGCCGCCGATGTCGTACGCAAGGCCGATGCCCTTGCCGGAGTACTTGCCGGACTCCGTCTCACCGCCACCGGCCGATTTGCTGGACTCGCCACAGCCGACCGCGGCGAGTGCGATGACCGAGATGGTCACCACTGCTTGGGAGAACCTCGTCCTCCGAGATATCCGACGCACAGCAAGCACCCCTTCGTTCCCACGGCACCGTCGCCGGCCCGCTTCCCCGATCAGCCGCCTCAGGTGGCGATTTGGCGCACAGTAACGCGCGTAGAAGGGGAGGGGAACGGACTTACAGGTGGCCGTTATCGATTCGTGCCGACCCGGGTTACGTCTGTGCGCCCCCGGTTACACCAGGGTGACACAAGGGTACGAAAGGGCACCATCCGGGCGCCCTCTTCACGCCTCCTGCTCAGGAGCGCCGTCCAGCAACGCGGCCGCGGTGAACAGCTCCACGCCCACCGTGATCGCCGACTCGTCGGCGTCGAAGTCCCCCTGATGCAGATCGCGCACGGTCCGCTCCCCCGGCGTCCGCACCCCGAGCCGGGCCATGGCCCCCGGCACATGCTCCAGGTACCAGGAGAAGTCCTCGCCACCGAGGCTCTGCTCGGTGTCCTCCACGGCCTCGGCGCCACGCCGCGCGACCATGGCTTCCCGCAGCAACTCGGTGACACCCGCGTCGTTGACGACGGGCGGCACGCCCCGCACGTAGTTGATCTCGGACTTGGCCCGGTACAGGTTGGCGATTTCATCGATCGCCGCATGCACGATGTCCGGCGCCTGCCGCCACGCCTCGATGTCCAGGCACCGCACGGTCCCGGACAGTTCGGCGTGCTGCGGGATGACGTTCGGAGCGTGCCCGGCCTCGACCCGTCCCCAGGTCACGGCGAGCCCGCTGCGGGAGTCGACCCGCCGGGAGACAAGAGCGGGCACATCGGTGACGACGCGAGCCGCCGCGGTCACGAGATCAGTGGTCAGATGCGGCCGAGCAGTGTGCCCACCGGGCCCGTCCAGGGCGATCTCCAGCCGGTCGCACGCCGAGGTGATGGCCCCGTGCCGCAGCCCAATCCTTCCCGCGTCCACCCGGGGGTCGCAGTGCACGGCGATGATCCGCCCCACGCCGTCCAGCACGCCGCACTCGATGGCATCGGCGGCACCACCGGGCAGCACCTCCTCGGCGGGCTGGAAGAGCAGCCGCACGGGCCGCGGCAGCTTCCCCTGCCGGTGCAGCTCGGCCAGCACGAGCCCGGCGCCCAGCACCACGGTCGTATGCACATCGTGCCCGCACGCATGCGCCCGATCGGGCACGGTCGAGCGGTACGAGCACTCACTCTTCGTGTCCGGAATGGGCAGCGCGTCGATGTCGGCGCGCAGCGCGAGCATGGGGCGTACGCCGTCCCAGTCACCGATGTCGCAGACGAGCCCGGTCCCGATGGCCAGCACACGCGGGGCGAGGCCGGCCTTCTCGAGCCGTGCCTTGATCGCCGCGGTGGTCCGGAACTCCTGGTTGCCGAGCTCCGGGTGCATGTGCAAGTCGCGCCGGAAGGCGACGAGTTCGGCACGCAGCGCCTCGGGCAGCGTGCCGTCAAGCACGGCTTCCCCGGGGAGATCGGCCTCGGACTCCAGTGACATCAGTTGCTTCACCCTCTGAAGGGTAGGACGCCCGGGTGGCCAACTGACCCACGATCAACAAAAGTTCAGCCCGTTAGGGGAAGAAAATCTGGCCGCCAGACGCATGGCTTTCGACTGAGATGGGTACACTCGCCCGACTTCCGGCCGAGTGGATCATGAGATCCCGGTTACCCACTCTCCACGGATACCACGCCCGCCGCGCCCCCGGCGGTTCTGTTCACCTGTCGGAACGGCGGCCCGAGCCCGGCGCACCCCGCCCGGCCTGGGCCCAGACCGCGCCCCCACGGCCCCCCGACCGCAGCTCCATCCGGCGCACGACGGCCACTCCACGCCCCCGCGACCACACCACCACCAGCACGCCCGCGACCGGCAAGGGAGTAGCCGGAACGCGATCGGCGAGCGGGCGCCCGGGAAAACAGCCGGCACCGGACAAGCAGCGGTCAGCCAAACCGGGCCCCCGACCCCGCCCGCCGCCACTAGCGTGCGCCCCGTGAACCCCGAAACCCCCGCTTTCCTCCACGCGACCCGGACCTCGTACGACGCCATAGCGGGCCCGTACAGCGACCGTCATGCCGACCATCTGGCCGACCTGCCCCTGGACCGGGCCCTGCTCACCGGCTTCGCCGACCTGGTGAAGGGCGCCGCGCCGCATCCCGTGGCCGACATCGGCAGCGGCCCGGGTGCCGTGACCGCCCGCCTGAACGACCTCGGCCTGCCGGTGTTCGGCATCGACATCTCCCCGCGCATGGTGTCGCTGGCCACCCGGACGTACCCCGAACTCCGCTTCCACGTCGGTTCGATGACGTCGCTCGACCTTCCTGACGAGACCCTGGGCGGCATCGTCGCGCTCTACTCACTGATCCACATCCCCGACGAGCACCTGCCGACGACGTTCGCGGAGTTCCATCGCGTCCTGGTCCCCGGCGGCCATGTGCTGCTCGCCTTCCAGACCGGCGACCACGACGGCTCCGAGCGCCTCACGGAACGCTTCGGGCAGGAGATCGCGCTCGACTGCTACTGGCGCACGCCGGAGACGGTGGCGGACCACCTGGCCAAGGCGGGCCTCGACGTCCGCGCGCGCGTCGTACGCGAACCGCACGAGGACGAAACCCGCCCCCGCGCGTTCGTCCTGGCCCGCAAGCAGGAGTGACTCACACAGCCGTGACCGCCGACAGCCGGTGCACGTCCCGCGCCGTCCCGGTGACGCCGGACAGGAAGCCCTGCGCGCGGGGCGAGGCGCTCTCCGTCAGCCAGGCGGGGTCGATGTCGCACACGGCGACCCGGACCTCCGTGCCGGACAGGGCCAGCGGCAGGGTGTGCACGACGGTGGAGGGGAAGCTGAGGATCGTCCGTCCGATCGGGCCCCGGCGGGCGATCAGCTCCAGCGGAAGGTCCGGCCGTACGATCTCCAGTCCCGTCTCGACCGCCAGCCGGTGGAGCTTCTCCGTGCTCTCCCGGCGGTGGGCGAAGTAGCGGGTGGCGCCATGGGCCTTGGCGAGGGAGCGGACGGCCTCCAGATAGCGGTCGCCGTCCACCACGCCGGTCTCCACCAGCGAGGTGCCGACCATGTCCGCGCCCTTGGTGATCCGGGGCCGGCCGAAGCGCAAGCGGGTCCAGGCGAAGGTGTTGGCGGTGACCGTCACTCCGGCCGGGGTCTCCTCCATCGGCATGGACGAGAAGATCTCCACCCGGCGCTTCTCGCTGGGCGTGAGGCGGCGGCGGGCCGAGGACGACACGGGGGCGAAGATCAGGTCCCTGGGCCCGGGGCGGCCGCCCTTGCGGTGCCAGCGCACCAGGCGCTCACCGCTGGCCAGCTGGGCGACGAACTCCATCGTCGCCGTGCCGTCGTCGACGACCACCAGGTCACGTGCCTTGGTGATGGTCAGCAGCAGCTGGACGTAACGGGAGAAGGGGTCGCCCAGAACGACCCGGTCGGCCCGGCGGAGCATGCCCGTCAGACCGCCGATGGTCTGGAACGGCGCCATGGCGCCGCCCCGCGCCTCCTCCCAGCGGACCTCGTGGCCCTCCTGGCGGGCCAGCTCGGACATGCGTCGCAGCTGGCCGCGGGTCATCGGGTCGATCGGGGACAGGACCACCAGGGTGAGCCCCGCGTCGGGGCCCTCCTGGGTGTGCGGGGCCTGGGCATGCGCCCACTCCAGCACGTTCAGGAGCTGTACCGGACTCTCCACGAAAGCGAGAGTCTTCAGGCCGGCTGACCCGGCACGGGGGCTCATCGGCGTACGACCGTCCCGTCGTAAGGCGCTGTCTGCGCGCTGCGAACTCTAAGCGTTCTGGGGGGGCGTTCGGGGCGGACACCGGCCGGTGTCCGCCCCGAATCGTTGTCTGAGGGGGATCAGACCTGGAGCGGCTCGCCCGCGGCGGCGGCGATCTCCGCCTCGGCGACGACGCCGGTGACGCGGCGCAGCTTCTTCATCGGGCCCAGCTCGGACTCGTAGACCTTCTTGACACCGTCACCGAGGGAGGCCTCGATGGTGCGGATGTCACGGACGAGGCGCGTGAGGCCCTGCGGCTCGACGGAGGCGGCCTGGTCGGAGCCCCACATCGCGCGGTCCAGGGTGATGTGGCGCTCGACGAACACCGCTCCCAGCGCGACCGCGGCCAGCGTGGTCTGCAGGCCGGTCTCGTGGCCGGAGTAGCCGATCGGGACGTTCGGGTACTCCTTCTCCAGCGTGTTGATCACGCGGAGGTTGAGCTCCTCGGCCTTCGCCGGGTAGGTCGAGGTGGCGTGGCACATGACGATGTTGTCCGAGCCCAGGACCTCGACCGCGTGGCGGATCTGCTTCGGGGTCGACATGCCGGTGGAGAGGATGACCGCGCGGCCGGTGGCGCGCAGCGCCTTCAGCAGCTCGTCGTCGGTGAGGGACGCGGAGGCGACCTTGTGGGCGGGGACGTTGAACTTCTCGAGGAAGGCGACGGCCTCGGTGTCCCACGGGGAGGCGAACCAGGCGATGTCCTTGGACTTGCAGTACTCGTCGATCTGGCGGTACTCGTCCTCACCGAACTCCACGCGGTGGCGGTAGTCGATGTAGGTCATCCGGCCCCAGGGGGTGTCGCGCTCGATGTCCCACTGGTTGCGCGGGGTGCAGATCTCCGGGGTGCGCTTCTGGAACTTCACCGCGTCACAGCCGGCCTCGGCGGCCACGTCGATCAGCTTGAAGGCGTTCTCCAGCTCACCGTTGTGGTTGATGCCGATCTCGCCACAGACGTAGACGGGCTTGCCGGGGCCGACCTCGCGCGAACCGAACGAACGGATGCGGGTGTTGGTGCTCATGGTTTTCCTTACTTGGTGAGGGAATCGAGAGAGGGGCCGAGGATCCAGCTGGCGATCTCTCGGATCGCGCCGTCGCCACCGGGGATGGTGGTGACCGCGCGTGCGGCGCCGCGCACGACGTCGTGGGCGCTCGCGACCGCCACGGGCCAGCCCACGAGGGCGAAGCACGGGAGGTCGTTGACGTCGTTGCCGACGTAGAGCACGCGCTCAGGCGCGATGCCCTGCTCCTCGCACCACTGCTTCAGCGCGAGGTCTTTCCGGTCGATGCCGTGCAGGACCGGAATCTGCAGCTTCCGGGCCCGGGCGGCGACCACCGGGTTCTGCTCCGTGGACAGGATCAGCATCTTCAGGCCCGACTTGCGCAGGGCCGCGATGCCGAGGCCGTCTCCGCGGTGCACGGAGACGAACTCCTTTCCATCGGCGTCGATCAGCACCCGGTCATCGGTCTGGGTGCCGTCGAAGTCAAGGACGACCGCGTCGATGTCGGCGGCGGTCGGCAGCGAACCGGGGCGGTCCGCGTCGAAGAGGGGGGCGAGAGCCCGGGCCCGCGCCAGCTCGTGGTGGTCGTCGATCTCCAGCACACGGGCGGGGTCCGTGCGGACCAGCTCGGTGCGGCCGAAGAAGCGGTGCTGGTACTTGCGGAAGCCGGCCGCGTCCATCGCGTAGGCGGCGCCGGTCTCCAGGAAGTCCTGGGGGCGGTCCTGGCGGCGCGGGCGGAAGGACTTGTCGTGGTTGACGCCGTGGCCGCCGTCGTCCGCGCCCTCGTCGCCGTCCCGCCAGATGAACCCGTGGAACGCGGCCACGGTCACCGCGGTGTCCGCGCCGTTGTCGACGATCGCCGCGGCGACGCCGTCCACGTCCTCCCGGGCGATGAACGGGCTGGTGCACTGCACCAGCATCACCACGTCCACCGAGGACCCGTGCAGCGCCTCGTGCGCGTCCATGGCGTGCAGCACGGCGGCCTCGGAGGTCGCCGTGTCGCCGGCGATGGCGGCCGGGCGGAGCACGACCTCGGCGCCCGCCTGCCGGGCCGCGGCCGCGATCGCCTGGTCGTCGGTGGAGACGACGACGTCGGTCACCAGTCGTGCGGCACGGCACTCGCGTACCGCGCGGGCCACCAGCGGCACGCCCCCGACGGGGGCGAGGTTCTTCGCGGGCACGCCCTTGGAGCCGCCACGCGCGGGGATCACAGCGAGCACCCGGCGCACCGAAGCACCTCGGTCTGCTTGCGAGTTGGTCATGGACATAACTCCTTGGACTTCTTGCGAAGGGCCTTGGTTGTCCTGCGAAGGCCCCGCGTTTGCTCGCGAGGGGTGCGGGACGCGTCCCGGCGCCCCGGTCGGGTCGCTCACAGCTCCCCCATGCGCCGGATCACGGGCGCGACCCGCTGGACGCCGTGCCGGTAGGCGCCGCGCGCCGCCCGGCGCACGATCTGCCGGACCGGTCCGGGCTCCTTGTCCGCGGCGGGCGCACCGGGCAGCGGACTGCCGTCCGGGCCGAGGTGGTGGCGGGCGAGTATGCCGGGCAGATAGCCGGGCGCGGTCGCCGGTGTGTAGTACGGGGTGAGGGGCGGCAGTTCGGGCGAGGCGAGCAGCTTGGCGATCCGTTCGCGGGCCGCGTCGAACGCCGTCTCATACGTGCCGTCGGCCGCGACGCCCTGCCGGGACACCCACTCCTCGTCCGGGGTGGGCCGGTGTCCCTCGTCGAGCTGGTCCCAGGAGGCGAGGCAGCCGGACCCCACGAAATGGTGATTGCCAAGCATCTCGCGTACACCCAGGTCGGTGAGGATGACCGTGGGAATGCGTCGGTGCAGGGCTTCCAGCGCCGCCGTGGAACTGACCGTGACCATCAGGTCGGTGCGGTCGAGGACCTCGCCCATGTGCCCGTACACCAGGCGGAAGTTGGCGGGCAGATCGGTCTTCTGCGCCAGCTTCTGGTACGGCAACTCCTCGATGTGCGTGGTGTGTTCGCCCGGCTTGGAGCGCAGCTTGAGCAGCACCTCGCGCTCGGGGTGCTTGCGGGCGTGCTGAATCAGCCGGTCCAGCAGGTACGTACGGTCCTTGCGGCTCTCGGGGACCGAGGGCTGCGCGGCGAAAACCACGGTGTACGGCTCGTGTTCACCCGTGTAGGCCGCGCCGCCCAGGAACGGCAGGGCGACTTCGGTGACCGACGAGGAGTCGGCGCCCACACCGTCGTACACACCCCGGAAGCGGTCCGCGTCCTGGCGGGAGTTGGCGAGGACGAGGTCCGCACCGTGCCGCAGCAGGAGGCCGTCGGCGAGCTTCTCGTAGACGACGCCGACATAGCCGGTGACGACGACGGGACGCTTGGGGCGGCCCTCCCAGACCCGCTTGAGGCCGTGCAGCATCGCCTGGACACCACCGCCGACGAGAGCGAGCACGACGATGTCGTACTCCTCCTGGTCCATGGCACGCAGGAACTCGACGGCTGTCACCTCCCGCAGGGAGTCGGCCTGGACGCCGACTTCCGCCAGCTGGCGGGCGGTTGGGGTGGCCCGGCCGCGTAGCAGAAAACCGCTCAGGGCAGGGGCAACTTGCGTGTCGCCTCGCGGTCCGGTTTCCATGGACGGGCCCGGAGCGATACGACCCGCGGTCAGGGCACCCCATTTCCAGCGGGTGTCGGAGTCCGCGAGCACGGCGATCCGCGGGGGCTTGCTTGTACTTGCTGGCACGTCGAAGACGCTAGGAAGCATTTCCTATGTATAGCCCAACCGCGACTCAACAAAAGGTTAACAACAGCACCACGACAACCGAACTGGCCCGTCAGACCTGCGGAAGTACATGGTATGCACCGTTCCGACACACTGAGTTCACCTGTAGTACGATCACCAGAAAGTTCTGCCGCCGGTGAGCCCTCTAGGCTTTCGCAGGTGCCAAAGCTCTCCGTGATCGTGCCGTTCTACAACGTGCAGCAATACGCCCCCGACATGCTCAGAAGCCTGCGCGCGAACGCCAGGCGCGACTTCGAGTTCATCCTGGTAGACGACAAATCCAAGGACGAAACCCCCGCGATTCTCGAACGGGCCGCCGAGGAGCTCTCGGACGTCGCCCAGATGCGCTTCATCCGCCACGAGGAGAACGGAGGGCTGGCCACCGCGCGCAACACGGGCCTCGACGCGGCGACCGGCGAGTACCTGACCTTCCTCGACGGCGACGACTGGATCGCCCCCGGCTACCTCTCCGACCTGGTCTCGGCCATCGAGGAGCTGGGCTGCGACTTCATCCGGACGGACCACGTCCAGGCCACCGCCCGCGCCCGCTCGGTGCACCGACACCCGCACGGCCGCCGTAACGAGGTGCTCAACCCGCGCGACGCGATCCTCCCCGCCGACCGCTCGACCTCGGTGGACTACGCCTACGCCTGGGCCGGCGCCTACCACCGCCGTCTGCTGGACAAGGGACTGCTGCACTTCACCCACGGGCTGCGCACCGCCGAGGACCGGCCGTGGATCTGGAAGCTGCACCGCGAGGCGGAGTCGTTCGCCGTGGTCGGTCTGCTGGGTGTCTTCTACCGGCGCGGGGTCGCTTCCTCTCTCACTCAGATCGGTGACGTCCGTCAACTCGACTTCATTCGTGCCTTCGACCAGGTGATTGAGGAGACGGCGGCCGACCGGGACGCCGACCGGCTGCTGCCGAAGGCCGTGCGGACGTACTGCGCGATCATCGCCCACCACCTGTCCGAGATCGAGAAGTTCGAGCCGGAGGTGGCCAAGCAGCTGCGGATCCGGTCCGCGGCGGCGATCAAGCGCATGCCGCAGGACCAGCTCGTCGATGTGCTCGACACGATGGACCTGCGCCGGGCCAGCAAGCTGCGGCGGCTGCGGCGCCGGGTCACCACTGCGAAGGCGGCCGCCTGATGTCCTCGTCCTCCCGTACGACCCAGATCTTCTGCGCCTCGACGCTGTACGGAGCGGCCACGCTGGCCGCCGCGATCGACTCGGACTGCTTCGCCGAGGCGGACCGCCGGCTGCTGCTGGTGTTCAACAACGCCGGGACGCCGGAGACCACGCCCGCCGTCGACGAGATGCCGGGCTTCGAGTCGCTGCGCGACCACTTCGACGGCGTGCTGTCCTACAACGAGGCCATCAAGCCCTTCCACCCCGGGGCCTGGACGCCCCGCCCGGACGACATCCCGTTGTTCGAGCGGTATCTGCGGCTGCTGTGGGGCCTGGGCGAGGACCGGGTGGAGCTGGTCCTGGAGTCCATCCAGGTCAGCCCGGCACTCACGCTGGCCCAGCTGTTCACCGGCGCCCCGATCGACGTGTACGCCGACGGCCTGATGAGCTACGGCCCCACCCGCAACAAGCTGGACCCGCTGGTCGGCACCCGGGTACGGCGCCTGCTGCACCTGGACCTGGTGCCCGGTCTGACGCCGATGCTGCTGACCGAGTTCGACGTCCCGGCGCAGGTCGTGCCGGCGCCGGCGTTCCTGAAGGTGCTCAGCGGACTCGGCGGCGTCGTACCGGAGTTGCCGGTTCTGCCGGACAACGCGGCGCTGCTGCTCGGCCAGTACCTGTCCGCGCTGAACATCCTCTCCCCCAAGGAGGAAGAGGAGCTGCACGTGCGGATGATGCGCGGAGCCGTGGCGCGCGGGCACCGCTCGATCGTCTTCAAGCCGCACCCCACCGCACCGGCCCGCTACAGCCGGATCCTGGAGACCGAGGCCGAGAAGCTCGGCGTCGACCTGACCGTCCTGGACTCCCCGGTCCTCGCCGAGGTGCTGTTCGAGAAGTCCCGGCCCGGGCTGGTCGTCGGCTGCTTCTCGACGGCGCTGTTCACCGCCTCCGCGTTCTACGACCTCCCGGTCGCCCGCATCGGCACCGAGCCGCTCCTGGAGCGGCTGACGCCGTACCAGAACAGCAACCGCGTCCCCGCGGTGCTGGCCGACGCGGTGCTGCCGGACCTGGAGAACCGCAAGGGCGAGGAGACCGTCCCCGCGGACACGCTGTGGGCCCTGGTCACCGCCATAGGGTTCACCATGCAGCCGCAGATCTACGCGAGCCTGCGCCCGGTCGCGGAGCGCTACCTCTCCGAGCACTTCGGCCCGCGCACCCAGCGCTACTTCAAGCGCAAGCGACTCACCTCGCTGGGCCTGCCCGGCGGCATCCCGGAGCGGCTCTCCTTCCTGCCCCGCAACTCGACGGCACGCCGGGTGGTGCGGCGGGCGCGGGCGCTGAAGAAGGCCGTGAAACGCTGAGCGAATTAGCCGTGAACACGGGGGTCCTTGAAGATGTCCTCCCGAAAAAGGCCAGGTCGCGCACCCGTGACCTGGCCTTTTCGAAGTTTTGCAGAGCCTGTGACAGAGGATGGCCACGGCTCTACCATCGCGTGATGCGTATACCCCAGCTCGACGAAGCCAATGCCCGCATGCTGGCCCACGCACCATCCGTTCGACCGGTCAGCACGAGCGACATCATCGTCACCCACCGCAAGAAGCATCCCTATAGAGGCTACGCAGAGATCAACTCCCCTTATTGCCCGCCGTTCGTCATGTTCTGCGTGAACGACGACGCGGTCGCCCTCGACACCTTGTGGAACGGCGAGTTCGGCTACGAGCCCGGCAGCCTCGCCACCTGGTCGCAGCTGGCCGCGAAGAGCGCGACGATCGCCGACGTCGGAGCGCACGTCGGCTATTTCTCGATGATCGCCGCCCTCGCCAGCCCCAAGGCGAAGATCCATGCCTTCGAGCCGGTGGACCAGATCCACGCCCGCCTCTCGGTGAACGTCCGCTCGAACGGCGTCCAGAACGTCAAGCTTTACCAGGCGGGGGTCTCCAGTCAGGCTGGATGGGCCGAGATCAGCGTCCGCTTCTCGGGAAACCTCCTCTCCACGGGCTCGACCCTGGAGGCGGCCGCCGCCGACGCCGAGCTGAAGCGGATCCGACTGCTGTCCCTGGACGAGGTGTTCGCCGATACCAAGCTGGACCTCATCAAGATCGACGTCGAGGGCCATGAGATGTCGGTCCTCGAGGGGGCCCGGCAAGTACTGAAGCGCGACCGGCCGACTGTGATGCTGGAAGCGCTGCTGGACGCGGAGATGGACGCGCTCCTCTCCGAGTTCAACCCCCTCGGCTACGACTGCAACTGGGTCACCGAAGCCGACGGGACCCTCGTGCCGTGGTATGCGCCTCGGCCGCGCAAGACGCGGAATCTGCTGTTCACGCCGCACGATTGAGTGCGTTTCATCCCGAAGTCGCGGGCCGGGCAACCGCCGCCGCCACTAGTGCGCGCGGCGGATCCTCGTGTTCCGGGGTGAAGAGGTACAGCGCCTGATCCGGCTCGCCGGGCGGCACCAACGTGCAGAAACCCACAGACAGGCGACCGAGCCCGGGGGACTCGATGCGATAGCTGCCTGAGAGTCTGTCGGTCACATCCTGCTCGGCCCACAGCGCCTCGAACGCGGCACTGGACCGGGAGAGATCGCCTATCAGTGCCGCCAGGCCACCGTCCCATGGCCGGCGGCCGACCTCCAGGTGCAGCCGGGCGACGGTGTCGCGGGCCACCGAATCCCAGTCGCGGAAGAGCTTCTGTGTCGACGGGTCGAGGAACAGCAGGCGGGCGAGGTTCCGCTCCGCCTCAGGCAGGGAGTCGAAGTCGAGGAACAGCGTCGACGCGGGCCGGTTCCAGGTGAGCAGCTGCGTCCGCTGCCCCACCACGTATCCCGGCGTGTCGTCCAGGCCGTCCAACAGCCGTCGCACACCCGTCGGGACCCGTTCGGCAGCCACTGTCCGCCGCCGGTGGGGGTGGGGGTGGGTCAGGTTGTACAGATGCTCCCGCTCCGTGTCACTCAGCCGTAAGACCCGGGCCAGGGCGTCCACGACGGAGTCGGAGACCCCGTGTCTGACGCGGCCCTGCTCCAAGCGGACGTAGTAGTCGATCCCAAGGCCCGCCAGCTGCGCCAACTCCTCGCGCCGCAGACCCGGAACGCGGCGGACGGTGCCGTAGCTCTCCAGGCCCACGTCCTCGGGACGGAGCCGGGCCCGCCGGGACCCGAGGAACGCGCGCAGCTCGGACCGCCACACCAGATCACCCCCGTCACATAGAGTGAGCGATGATCATCGCGGCGTAACGCGAACCTGTCATGGACACCAGCTAGCCGGTAGACCAACAGGCCATGACGGCAAGGCACTTGGACACGGTCCGCCCCATCATTCGATATGAACAGACGTCCGATTAACATCCTCGCGCCCTTTGCACAAGGGGCGCGTCCGAACCCTGCCTGGCGGCACCCGGCCCACCCACATTGGCCTGGACCGAAGTTGTCGTCCCGATAGGGAAGAGAGCTCATGAGACGAAGACGTCCTTACGCAATGCTGACCGGCATAGGCTGCTTGCTCGCACTGCTGACCATGCCCCCCGCGCACGCCCGCGAGACACCGGAACCGTCCGCCGGTCGCGCGGCGATGACCGCGCTGGCCGACGAGCTCGGCGACGATCGCACCGGGGGCGTTTACCGCGCCGACGGTCGCCTGGTCGTCGCTGTGACCGACGCGGCGGCCGCGGAGACGATCCGGAATGCCGGCGGGACAGCGAAGCTGGTCGCGCACAGCATGAGGGACCTCAAGGCCATCCATGCCGAGTTGGACCAGCTGGGCTGGATCGGCAACACCGCATGGGGCGTCGACCCCAGCACCAACCAGGTGTCCGTCGAGCTCTTCGACGGTGTCTCGGCCGCCGACCGGGCCCGCATCGAAGCGGTCACCGCGGCGCACCCGGGTGCCGTGCGCATCGACCGGCTCTCCGGCACGCTGCAGGAGGCCGCGACCCCGGTGCATGGCGGCATGATGATCAATCCCGGCTCGGGCTACTGCAGCGCGGGGTTCAACGTGCAGGGCAACACCGGGAACAAGTACCTGCTCACCGCGGGGCACTGCGCCAGAGGCAACGACCACTGGTACGTGGGCGAGGGAAGCACTTACATCGGCAGGGTGCTCGACTGGAACGACAGGCCCGGCGACTGGGCGGTCGTCAACTACCTCAACTCCGACGTCACCCCGTACGGGACGATCAGACTCAGGGACGGCACGGTCTTGCAGATCGACCGCTCGGGTTACCCCGGTGTGGGGGACAACCCCGGTGTGGGGGACACCGTCAGACGTACCGGCGCGACCAGCCAGGACATGTCGGGCACGGTGCTGCAGACGGACATGACGATGCACTTCAGCGACGGCGCCACGCGCGAGCACATGATCGAGACGACACTCTGCCTGCGGAGCGGCGACAGCGGAGGCCCGCTCTTCTACGGAACCACCGCACTCGGCATCACGTCCGGCGCCCTCGATGTCGCCTCGCCCTGCAGCGACTCGGTCGCCGGCAGGAGCTACTACTACCCGGTCCAGCGGCTACTCGACGCGAAGAGCATGTCCGTCTACTGATGGGCCGACGGGACCCGCACCGAGGTGTTCGGTGCGGGTCCCGGTGCGCGAACCTGACGCTCGTTCCTCAGCCGTGGGCCTCGAAAGACGTTGCGGCTGCCGGCCGGCCGCTCCTCGCTCAGCGGGACGCGGGTTCCGTCCTGCCCGGTGATCCAGTGGGCCTCGTAGCCGAGACGGCTGAACTCCCGGACGGGCGCGTGCGACAGAGCGCCCAAGAGCGCGCCGCCTTGGTGTCGGAAGAGAAACGGTCTGGCTGGTCTACAAGGGCAGCGGCGAGCCCTCCTACTACGACATCCACGCCTAAGACCCCATGACCGTCTCCCCGGACAAGGTCCGCGGACTGCTAGTCGTGTCGGACACCGCGGCCGCCACGGCAGAGGCCCCGCTGGCCGCGCTGATCGACAGCAGCAGCGCGGTGGACGAGGTCGGGCACTCGATCACGATCTATCGCCGGCCCTGACGCTCAGCGGTTGTCGAAGGCGGGTGGTCGACTGCCGTGGGGGCGGTAGTACGACGCGACGGCCGGCTGGCCTGTGTAGTTGGGGCCGGCCTGCGGGTCGGCGCCGAGGTAGGTAAAGGGCAGGGTGACGGGACGCCCGCCCCGCAGGCTGAGGCGGTGGTCGCGGGCCGAGTAGTGGAAGCCGACGGCGCGCAATGCCCGCAGGACCGGCCGGGAGAGGTCGCTGCCGTCGAAGCGCCGCAGTGTCGAGGGGTCGAGATGGGCGACCAGCAGGCCGGTTTCTGTGAGCCACGAGGCTGCCCGCTCCAGTAGGGAGAGCCGGTCACCGATGTAGTGGAGCCCGTGGACACAGGTGATCAAGTCATAGCGACGCTCTGGAGACCAACGGCCGAGGTCAGCAGTGATGAGTTCGAGACCGTCGGGCGGTGCCGACGGCAGCAGCGGGCCAACCAGGTCCACGCCGGTGATGATGGCCTGCGGGAGCTGCCGCGCTGCTGCGTGGAGGGCAAGCCCTTCTCCGCTGCACATGTCCAGCCAGGCCGGGGCGGGGCCGTGGCTGTACAGGAACTCGGCGGGGTCGAAGCCGAGTTCGCGACTGTAGCTGTTGACGCCCGTCAGGACCCGTTCGCGGTTCATGACGTTGTTGGCCACCACGGAATGGCCGGTCAACTCGTCGTCCTTGACCAACTGGGGCGGCAGTTGGGCCGCTGTCGGCGAAGCATCGTCGATCACCGCACTATTGTGCGGCACGGCTGACCGAGTGATGACCTGGAGTCAGCGGCGATGAATCGCGGGCGGAGGGTTGGCGCGGCGAGGTCCAGCAGCATGTTGCGCCAGGCGGGATGGTTGGGCCCGTGCGCCGACATGATCTTGTTCGTGCCGCATCGCTGACGGCGACGCTGATGCCGACGAAGCCGGATGTTGTGGCACCCCGGAACGGAGTGCCACCGAGGGCGGTCGAGCTTTCACAAGCGCCCAGCCAGGCCGCGCCCCAGCCAATAATCTGCTTGGCCGTCTCGTTAAAGCCGCCCTCATCCTCCTCCAGTTCCGGTACTCCTCACCGATACCGCTTCGGCGGTACGCCGCAGCGGTCGGTTGGCCATTTGGCTGGGGCGCGGTCAGGGAGCAACGAGCCGGCAGGATGCGGGAGCCTGCGGGGTGCGAGGTGACCGCTTGGCTGATCCGGGCCAGTGCCGTAGGGGTACCGTCTGGAGTGCTGCCGCAGAACGGAGTTCGCCGTGTCGCAGAGCATCGATGAGCACACCGGCGCTCGAATCGCCCGTATCCGGAAACAGCGTGGACTGACGCAGCAGGGGCTGGCGATGCGGGCGCATGCGTCGAAGTCCCTCTTGTCGAAGGTCGAGTGCGGGCAGAAGCCCGCGTCTCCGGCTCTTGTCGCTTCGTGCGCCCGCGCGCTGGGGGTTTCCACGTCCGAATTGCTGGGGCAGCCGTACGCCGAGGAACTGCGCCGGGACCGGATGGACGCACTGATCCAGCCGATTCGTGAAGGGCTGGAGAACTGGGACATCTCTCTGGACTGGGAGACAGCCCCGCGCCCCGCCGCGCTGATCTGGACAGATGTACAAAGGGCTCTGGAGCAGCGCCGTCAGGCGCAGTACACGGACATGGTGCGTGACCTGCCAGCGCTGATCGACGAGTCCGTACAGGTGGTGCACACCAGTACCGGGGACGAGCAACGGCTGGCCTACGAGTGTCTGGCAGAGACGTTCCGATGTGTGTTCACCGTGGCCTGGAAGCTCGGCTTCCTCGATCTCGCGACCGTGGCGCTGGACCGGCTGGCGTGGACTGCACCGCGCGCCGACGAGGCGGGGCTGGCTGCCATGCACGCCTTCCTTCGCGCGCAGACCACGCTCTCCTCCGGCCGGTACGACGTGGGGATGCGGGTGGTCGACCGGGCCCTGCGGGACCTCGATGGCCAGGAGTCACGCCGCCCGGCAGGCGTTGAGGCCATGCGGGGCATGCTGCACCTGCGCGCAGCGACGATCGCGGGCCGGATGAAGGACCGGGACCACGCGGACGCCCGCCTCGCCGAGGCCCGTGTACTCGCCAGGACCACGGGTGAGTTGCCCGACTTTGGCGTCACCTGGGGGCCGACCAATGTCGGTGTGCACGCCGTGGCCATCGCCTCGGAGATGGACGACTTCGGGCGCGCGATCGAACTCGCCGAGGGTGTATGCATCCCACGCGGCTGGACTCGCTCCCGGGCCGGGCATCACTGGATGGACCTCGGCCGGGCTCACACCTGGGCAGGCCATCCGGATCAGGCACTGGACTGCCTGCACCAAGCCCGGCGCATCGCCCCGCAGCAGACCCGCTACCACCCGACCGTGCGGGAGACCGTGCTGGCCCTGAAGCGGCAGGAGCGGGCGCGTAACGGCTCGCTGGCGCAGTACGCGGAGTGGGTCGGGATATAGCAGATCCCGGCAGGCGGAGTTGCACAGTTCGGTGCAACTGCCCTGCATCGCCAGTCGGCAGGCTGACGTCTCGTCAGGACCCCCGCGACCGGGCGAACGGTCCGGGGGCATGGCCAGCGCTGACTAGGAGCGTCGACATGTCGCACTGTATCGCCCGCCTCTTCGAGCCGCTGCTGCGGCTGTTCTGGCCCGCACCGGGCCGCCATCGCAGACCTGATCGTCACTCCATGAGCCTCCGAGTGGAGGCATCAACTGAGTGTCCGCCTCGCGTACCCGCTGCCTCGGTGCTGCGCGGTGAGGACATCGGACTGGTCCGCCCGTTCCTGGTCGCGCACGAACAGCGGGAGCTGCAGCGCCGACGGGCACCGCGGCGCGCACTGCGGCTGGCCGTGCACGGCATCGACATCGGGCCCCTGCTGCTTGACAGCGTGGAGGTGCGGGCCTGATGAGCCACACGAATCAAATCCGCCTGCTCCCCTGGGCCGGGCCGGAAGGAAAACCCTGCTACCTCGCAGGCGACGGGACTGGATACTTGTCACGCCTCGCTGACAAGATGGAGTCAGCCCAACTCGGCCTGGCCGGTGAAGTCGTTCATGAGGCACAGCGGGTTCTGGACGGGCGCCAGTGGACGCCCGGCGAACTGCACCTGCTGACAGTCAAGTTGGCCGAGGCATTGACAAACGTCCACCGGATCGCGGTGAGCCGAGGCGCACGCCTGCCCGCACCGGCCTACGACGACCTCGATGCCCTCGATGCCCTCGATGCCCTCGATAGGCCAGACGACGGGGACGCCGCCCAAGACGCCGTGCAGCCTGTCCAGCGCGGCTGATCTGCCCGTCGCCTGGAGCTGGACCGCAGCGTGATCCCGCACTACTGGCTCAACATCAACGAGCGGGCGTCACATCCTCTACATCGGCAACTATGTGGAGCGCGACGACTGGCGCTTCACCGGCGAACCGGCCGAGCTGCTGGAGAAGTTCCTGCCGAACCTGCGCCGGATCAACCCGGACTTCGAGAAGGCCTGGATCAAGGACTGGCACTTCTCGAAGGCCGGGTTCGCACAGCCGGTGGTGACGCCGGAGTACCGGTCGCTGATCCCGGGCCACGACACCCCGATGAGCCGGGGGAAGCTGGCGACCATGGTGCAGATCTACCTCCAGGACCGGGGGGCAGAGCTACTCGGTGGCACTCGCCCGGAAGGTCACCGCGTCCCGCCTGTGACCCTCATCTGCGGCGGCACAGCACCACCAACGGCCCTCCGCTGGTGGTCGGACAGTCGTACACGGCCGTGACTCGTCGCCAGAGTTCCGGGTCGACCTTGGCGGGCCGGAACCAGGCCCGGTCCAGGACGGCGTACGGGGCCGGGTCGTGGTCGATGCAGTCGGCGTTCTCCTTGTAGGACGTGGCCTCGATGATGTCCGGGATGAGACGGGTGCGCTGGAGGAACGTGGCGGCCGGGTAGCGGCACTGGACCGGGTGGTCGACGTAGTACGCCGTGTTACCGAAGGCGAGGTAGAGCACCGGGGCGTCGGCGGGTATTTCGGACCGCAGCCGGTCCGCGTCCTGTTCGGTGAGTCGCGTCGCACGCAGGTACTCGGCACTGGTCATGGTGACCTTGCCCTGCCGCACCAGATGCGGGGAGCCGGGCCACACGCACCCGGCCAGGCACACGACACCGGCCAGGGCCACCAGCGCGGCTGACCGGCGTCGGGGGCCGGCCTCGCGACGCTCCCGTACCGCGTCCACCAGGGCCGCCAGCAACGCGAGGAGACCCAACGCCCAAAGGACGTAAGGCCGTTGGAAACCCCGCGGCGCCGCCGTGTAGATCACGGGCAGCGCCCCGTACAGCAGTGACACCGCGCCGAAGCACCAGGGCGGCGAGCGGCGCGCACCGCCCACGGCGAGGCCCCAGACCGCGGCGGCTAGCACCGGCATCGGGGCGCCGTGGTAGAGGAACCAGTTGCCCTGCACGACCACGGCCGCGTGGGCGCAGAGGCCGACAGTGAGGGCGACCAGGGACAGCTCGATCCGCCGACGCCGCCCGCGCACCCGGGTGAGCACCAGCAGCAGCGCTCCGGGCACCAGAAGCAGCACCGGGCTCGGCACCGCCCGGTCGGCGAGGTAGTCCACGGAGCGCTCGAGGATGAAGAGCGGGTGGATGCCGGTCCGGCCGAGGATGGACTGGTTGGTCGCCGTCATGTCCCCGACCCACTGCCACTCGTGGGACCCCGCGAGCAGGCTCATCCCGAACAGGCCGACCGCGGCGGGCACGGACACGAGCGCGAGCCGTACGGCGCGGCCGCGGTCGACGGCGTACACGAGCAGCACACCGATCACGGCCGTGGTGGCGGTCGAGTACTTCATCAGTACTGCGAGGGCGAGCGGCGGCGCGGCGAGCGGCACCGCCCGCCAGGTCCGCTCCGGGCCGATGGCCGCGGCGACGGCCACGACCGTCAGGACCACGGCTGCCCACTCCGCCTGGAGGAAGTCGTTTCTGGGGGCCAGGGCCAGTGCGAGGCCGGTGGCGCCCGCGGTGAGGGCCGCCTCGCGTCCGGTGACCCGGCGAAGGAGCGCCGAGTAGAGGGCGTAGGCGGACGCCGCCGCCAGCAGGACGCCCGCCGCTGCGATCAGGGCCTCGCGGGCGGTCGTCATACCGAAGGTCCAGCTGTCTAGGAGCGCGATCAACCAGCGGTAGAAGTAGGGCCGGTGGGTGAAGACCTCCGACGGCGAGTAGTCGCCCTCCCCGCCGGTGCGCAGAGCGCCGAGGCTGTAGTGCAGGTCGCCGGTGAGGCGTCGGGTGAGTACGGCGTACGCGACGGCCGCGGCCGACACGAGGGCGACCAGGGGCCACCACAGAGCGGAGCGACGACGCCCCCGCGGCGCGGTTGCCGCGGGGGCGTCGTCGACATCCTCCACGAGGACGTCGGACATGGTCAGCCGCCGAGAATCACACGCAGATCGGCGGCGTTCGCCTCCGTGACCTTCCACAGTTCCTGCTGCCGGCCGTGTACGTCGGCGACGGTGGCCGCGTGGTCCTTGAGCAGGTCCTTGGAACGCTCCACCAGCACCGCGGCGAGGTTGCGGTCGTGGACGGAGACGCCCCACTCGGGCCGTTCGATGTCGCGCAGGAAGTACGCCATCTTCGGGTGCGAGATCAGGCTGATGATGGGCGTGCCGCAGCCGAACGGGATCATTCCCGCGTGGCCGCGCATGCCGATCACCAGCTTGGTGCGGGCGTACAGGTCCCGGATGCCGTCGTTGTTGAAGTCGTACATCGGGATGACGGGCATCGAGATGCCGTGCTCGCGGCGCAGGTCGAAGACGATCTTCTCGTCGTCGAGCGAGTGGGCCACGCACTGGACTTCGGCCAGCTCGCCCAAGTCCCGTACCGCCTGAGCCATCTGGGCCAGGAAGTAGGCGTAGTCATGGCCGAAGCGCAGGCCCGCGCGGTCGTAGGCGGCGTTGATCAGGATGGTGTCGTCGCGGGTCGCCGGGTCCTGCCAGCCGGGCACGAGCTGGCGCGTCACCGTGGTCGGGCACGGCTGGAAGCGCACCTTGTCGTGCAGGTGGGCCGGGAGCATCGACCGCACCTTCTCGATCGAGCCGTGGTTGCGCAGCCCGAAGAAGGAGGACTTCTCGACCAGGAGGCGCAGCGAGTCGCGGAAGCGGCCCGCCCGGTAGGACTGTCCGTCGAAGGCGTTGAAGCCGACGGCGTACACCGCGATCGGGACGTCGATGCGGCGCATCAGGTCGTCCGGGACGTTCCACTGCCAGGCGCTGTTGCCGTTCGGCATGGTGTCCGGGATGAACAGGCCGCCACCGCCGATGACCAGGCCGCGGCGGGCGTTGACCCGCTCCAGCGCGCCCTCGTCGAACAGCCGGTGGGCGTGCACGGAGTGCCAGCGGCGGGAGGTGGTGTCCGGCCCGAAGGCGCTGCGGACGCTCTCCGGGAGCAGCTTGTCGCCCGCGTTGCCCTGCCGGTCCATGTAGAAGGCGACGTGCGCGAGCTGGTCCTCGGCGGAGCCCTGCTCCTGCGAGGGGACGGCTGCCGCGCGCTGCGCCCACAGGCGGCTGGAGCGGTGGGTGATGTCGACGGACATACCGGCCGTCGCGTACTTCAGCGCCGAGGCGTTGTCGCCGTGCACCCAGGCCATCTGGGCGAGCCGGGCGTAGGCGGTGGCGGCCCGGTTGGGGGCGGCCGTCGCCAGCAGCAGCTGCGCCTTGGCCTCGTCGTAGCGGGAGACGCTCATCAGGGCGTGACCGAGCACCTCGTGCGGCCAGGCCTCGTCGAGCGGGATGCGGACACTTTCCAGGATGTCCACGGCGTCCTGGTAGTTGCCGGTCGCGATGTGCGCGGCGGCCACCTTGCGGGCGGTCTCCACGTCACCCGTGCGGGCGACGTGCGGGGTGCCGTAGTGCACGACCAGGTCGTGGTGGAGTCCGCCGGAGGAGGCGAGGTAGGCGGCGTGGAAGTCGGCGTCGTTCAGCTGGTACTCGCGCCACTTCTCCTCGGCCAGGCTGTACCCGGACTCGCCGCCCTGCCACGGCTTGTGACGGCCGGTGAAGTGCAGGATCGCGGTGTCCTCGGGAACGGGCAGGTCGCCGGAGAGCCGCCGCTTGACGAAGTTGTAGCGCGCGTCCAGGCGGATGAAGTCGCCGTCGAGCACCGCGTTCAGGATGCCCTGGTCGTGCTTGTCCAGTTCGTAGTCGCCGCTGCGTCCGGTCGCGTCGAGCTTGGCGCAGAACTCGTCGCTCAGGTACTCGCGCTGGATGACCAGCAGACCCGAGTTGAGCTTGTGCTGCCCGTAGAAGAACTGCGACACGGCCGCCAGCCCGTGGCGCAGCTTGAGGAGTTCACCGAGGTCGCCGAGGACGACCATGTCGGTGTCGAGCGTGATGACGGTGTCGTACTCCCGCATCCGGAAGACGTCGAGGATGAAGTACGCCTTGCGGACCAGGTAGTTGTCCTGGTCGCCCTTCTTGTACGAGTCGTAGTGCGCGTCGTCGACGCGGCGCAGCACGATGCGCGGGTGCAGGGCGCGGATCTTGGCGATCGAGCCGGGGCGCAGATCGTCGTAGAGGACGACGAAGTCCTCGCACACGCTCGGGTTGGACAGCGCGAGGCTGCGCAGCAGGACGAGGAAGCCGGGCAGGTAGTTCTCGTCGACGTACGACGCGAAGGCGATCCGCCGCTTGCCGGTGAGGTCGGCCGCGGAGTGCGTGGTCTCGGTGGGGGCCCCGGTCAGGGAAGTGGTCGTCATCGCAGGGATATCCTCATGTCGGTCACGCTCTGGGCCCGCTCCATGACCCATGCCTTCTCGCTGGTGTACTCGTGGACGGACGTGATGGCGAGCTTCATCGCTTCCTGGACGCGGTAGGCGCCGCTCTCGTAGAAGTCGAAGCCGATCAGGTCCAGGGTCGGGCTGACGTCCAGGAAGTCCAGCAGGAACAGCATGTTGAAGCCGGTGGTCGGGATACCGGACCACTGGTCGCTGGACAGCCGGCCGATGTTGCGCACGGGCCAGCGCAGCGACTCGTCGCCGAGGTGGGTCTGCGCGCCGGGCACCAGCCGGTTGCGCAACGACCACTTCCAGTCGCCGGAGACGCCGCCGAAGACGAGCCGGGTGTCGACCGGCTTCTCCCAGTTGAAGCCGTGCTTGTGGATCGTGGCGTGGATGTCGGTACGGCTGCCGGTGTGCTTCGGGTCGATCTTGTACGAGTTGAAGCGCACCACCAGATCGTACGCGTCGATCTCGGCGCCCATCGAACTGGCGCCGACCCGGCCGGAGTTGGCGATCAGGCAGACGGACTTGCCGGCGATCCGGTTGCGGAACTCGCCCAGGCTGATCCACTTCACCCCGCCGATCGACGGGTCGGCGACCGGACCGCGCATCCGGCCTCGGCGCTGCTCGGCGTAGATCGCGAGAACCTCGGTGAGCGCGGTGACATCGCTGTCGACGGCGATACGCAGGTCCAGGTACTGGCTGAGCAGGTCCTGGCGGTCGGCGACGGGGGCGCCGTCGTCCGCCAGCGCGAGCAGCGCGCCGACCATACGGGGCTCGGCCGCGGCCCAGTCGCCGAGGGCGTGCGCGGTGAGGCCCTCGGTCCAGATCTCGGTGGGGTTGCCGCGGGCGAACCCCTCGGCGCCCGGGACCTGACGCTTCAGCAGCTCCAGCAGTTCCCGCTCGCGGTCAGCGGCGACCTTCAGGCCGGCGATCTTCGCGGTGACGCCGAAGCCGTCCTCCTCGGTGAGGCCGAGGTAGCGCTCGTACGCCTCCCGCGCCTCGGTCTCCTCGCCGAGGGCCTCCAGCAGGCGGGCACGCAGCCGCCAGCCGGCGCGGGAGTTCTTGCGGTGGGCCAGCACTGTGTCGCTGATCACCAGGGCAAGGTCGAGCTCGTCGTCGTAGCCGCACTTGAGCGCCTGGTTGGCGACGGCGAGCAGGGCGTCGAGCAGTTCAGGGGCGATTCCGCCGCTGGGGGCCGCCGCCGAGCCCTTGACCGCACGCTTGAGCAGCGCTGTGGCACCGGCCGCCGGGGCGGGTGCCGTCGTGGCGGGTGTCGTTCCCCACACCACCAGCAGCTTCCGCAACTGCTCGGAGAGTTCGATGCGGCGGCGGTCGATGCTTCCGACGAGTTTGCCGCTGTGTACAGCGCACGCACGCAAGCAGTCGTCCAGCTCCCCCCACGCGCACGTGCCCGTCTGTTCTGGACCCTCGTCATGGCGCTCCTGTTTTTTTTGCCAAGCCAATGCTTCATGTTTGCTGCCGCGTATAGGCAAGTGGGGGGATCTTGAAACCGTTTACGCATCCGTGGGGGGATGGAGGAAAAAATTAGGAAGTCAAAACGACCTCAAGGTGAACTCCCTGCAACTAGACGGATAATCGTAGCCGCGTCAACCAAGGCACGTCTGTGATTCGGACTAATGTGCTGGGGTCACCCACAGGAGACCCGTCGAGGGGAATTTCGTGACCAGCACAACCGTCCGACCCGCGTCCGAGGCGGCCCCAGTCCCGGACCGGAAGCCAGAACGGACGAAACCCCGCGAAACCCGACTGCGCGCCCTCGACGGCCTGCGGCTCGTCGCCGCCCTGATGGTGGCCGCCTACCACTACGGCGGCCGGGGCGGAGAGGTCACCACCGCCTGGGGCAGCTCGGCCAAGCACCAGTTCCCGAGCCTCCATACGCTCTTCTCGTACGGCTGTCTCGGCGTCCAGATCTTCTTCGTCATCAGCGGCTTCGTGATCTGCATGAGCGGCTGGGGCCGGCCCCTGAAGTCGTTCTTCGCCTCGCGCGCCTCCCGGCTGCTGCCCGCGTACTGGGCAGCGATCCTGATCGTTACGGCCGTGTTCGCCCTGCCGATGGTCGCCTACAAGGCGCTGTCGCCGAGCGAGACCCTGGTCAACATGACGATGCTTCAGTATCCGCTGGGCGTGGACCGGGTGCTCGGCGTCTGCTGGACCCTGTGGGCCGAGGTCCGCTTCTACGCGCTGTTCGCGCTGTGCGTCGTGCTGCCGGGGGCGACCCGGCAGCGGGTGATCATGTTCTGCGCGGGCTGGACGCTGCTGTCGGCGATCGCGACGGGCGCGAAGGAACCATTCCTCGACATCGTGCTGATGCCCGAGTATGCGCCCTTCTTCATCGGCGGCGTCGGCCTCTACCTCATCCACCGCGACCGCAAGGACGTCTACGGCTGGGGCATCGTGGCGGTGAGCTGGCTGGTCGGGCAGCACACCGTGGTCCAGAGCCTGTGGCGAGCGCCCAGCCCGGACGCCTTCGCCAACCGCTCCCAGCTGGTGATCGTGGCCATCGTGACGTTCGGCTTCGTGGCCGTCGCCGCGATCGCGCTGGGCTGGCTGAACTGGGCGAACTGGCACTGGCTGACCGTGGCCGGAGCCCTGACGTACCCCTTCTACCTGGTCCACGAGCACCTCGGCTGGGTCGTGATACACGCGCTCCACAAGGAGATGTACGTATCTTCGAGCCTGACGTTCATCCTGACGATCGCTTCGATGCTGCTGCTGGCCTGGCTGCTGCACCGCTTCGTCGAGAAGCCACTCACGCCGCGGCTGCGAACCGCGCTCGCCAAGACGCGCTGACGGGGTTCACCCCCCTAGGCTGGTGGCCGTGAGGCTGTCCGCTTGGGGGACTTTGTTCACTTGACGTTCAGTCCGCAGATAGATTGCCCGGCACCGATTGAGCAGGCTCGCTTCATGGCAAATCCACAACAGATCTCCGCGGATCCCGGAGAACTCAAGGACGTCCCTGGCTGGTTCCCCCCACTGGACCAGGTGCTCTTCACCTGGTTCCTGGACCGGCAGGAAAGACTGGGGCACCCCGGAGACCTGGTGGAACTCGGCGTCTTCATGGGCAAAAGCGCGATCCTTCTGGGTGAGCACCTGGGGGACGGCGAGAGGTTCACGGTGTGCGACCTGTTCGAGAGCGACGCTCCCGACGGGGCGAACCGGGCCGAGCACAACAAGTCGTACGGGTCCCTCACCCGGCAGGCCTTCGAGCGGAACTACCTCGCCTTCCACGACAGCCTCCCGAAGGTGATCCAGGGCCCCAGCTCCCTGATCTCGAAGGAGGTCGACCCCGGCAGCTGCCGCTTCCTCCACATCGACGCCTCGCACCTGTACGAGCACGTCCGCGACGACATCGGCGCCGCGCACGACCTGCTGCTGCCCGACGGCATCGTCGTCCTCGACGACTTCCGCTCCGAGCACACCCCGGGCGTCTCGGTCGCCACCTGGGAGGCCGTCCTCAACCGCGGGCTGCGCCCGATCTGCCTCAGCACGCAGAAGCTGTACGGCACCTGGGGCGACCCCGAGCCCGTCCAGGAGGAGCTGCTCGCCATGATCCGGGAGCGCACGGACGTCGGGCTGAGCATCCAGGAGGCCGCCGGGCACCGGCTGGTGCGCACCCGCGCCAAGAAGGGGATGCAGCCGCCGGACTTCCCGCGCTCCCGCTACTACAAGGAGCCCGAGCCGGAACCGGTGGTTCCCGCCGCCCCGATGCGCCGGCCCTCGCTCGCCCGGCGCATCGGCCGGGACCTGCTGCCGCCGATCGTCACCCGGGCGGCGCGGGCGCTCCGCGGGTAGTGCCGGGCTGTGTTGTCGTTCGGCTGCGGCTCCGTCGTGGCTGGTCGCGCAGTTCCCCGCGCCCCTTCGGGGCGCTGAGCCTCAGCCGACTTCGTAGCGCGTCTCGATCCCCGCAATGATCAGGGCCAGCCCTTCCTCGAAGTGTTGGCCGAAATCCTGGAAAAGCTCCGCGCCCGCCTTGGCCGACAGAGGGAAGTCGGCCATCAGGCGGGCGCGTTCTGCTACGTCGAAGCCCTCACGGCGCTCACCCGGCAGCGGCTCGACGCCCTGTTCCTCGGTGACGAAGCCGAGGGTGTAGAGGTACGTCGTCTGGGTCGCGCGGACCGCCTGGGCGAGGGTGAACCCGGCGGCCGTGCACAGGCGCAGGCTCTCCTCCATCTGCCCGGCGTGCTCCAGACCGGTGAAGCGTGAGCCGCTGAACACCTTGGCGCCGTCGCGGTAGCGGAGCAGCTCCGTGCGCAGCGCACGGTTGGCCTTCAGCAGCCGCTCCTGCCAGGTGTCCCCGGGACCGAGCGGCGTCCCGGCGGTCATCCGGCGGTACATCTCCGTCGCCATCTCGTCGAGCAGCGCCTGCTTGTCCTTGAAGTGCCAGTACAGGGCCGGCGCCTTGACGTCCAGCTCCCTGGCGATGGCGCGCAGGGTCAGGCCGTCCAGACCGACCTCGTTCAGGACCTTCAGGGCGGTGTCCGCGACCCGCTTGCGGTCGAGGGGCGCTCGGCGTTCCGTGCTCACACTTGACAGCTTAACAGCGTTAAGGGCACTCTCGTCACCGATGGAACTTAACAGCGTTAAGGAGAGTGGATCGTGACCGTTTCCACGGACGTGTTGATCGTCGGCGCGGGCCCCATCGGACTGGCCCTCGGCGTGGACCTGGCCCGGCGTGGCGTGGACGCCCTGGTGGTGGAGCGGGCGGACCGGCTGTTCCCGGGCTCGCGCGGCAAGGGCATCCAGCCGCGCACGATGGAGGTCTTCGACGACCTGGGCGTGCTGGACGCGATCCGGGCGGCCGGCGGCGGCTATCCGGTCGGGATGATCTGGCAGGACGGCCGGCGGGTGGGCGAGCACCAGATGTTCGACGCGGCCGAGCCGACGGAGGACGCGCCGTACACCGCGCCGTGGATGGTGCCGCAGTGGCGCACCCAGGAGATCCTGTTCGCCCGGCTGGCGGAACTGAACGCTCCGCTGGAAGCGCCACGATCGGCCGTCGATCATCTGCAGGCTGGTGAGGGCTGGTCGCGCCCGCGCGGCGGAGCCGCACATCGATACGGCCCCGCGCCCTTCAAGGCGTGGCCGAACCGCCGCCGAATGGGCCAAGGCGGCTCAGGCGGACCGGTCGCGTTCGGCCACGAGGTCGTGTCGGTCGAGCAGGACCCGGCGGGCGTGACCGCGCACTTCGCCTCGGGGGACCGGATCCGCGCCCGTTACCTCGTCGCCGCCGACGGGGGCCGCTCGGTCGTGCGCCGGGCGCTGGGCATCGGTATGACCGGGGAGACGGTGGACCCGAGCCCGATGCTCGTGGCGGACGTACGGATCACCGGCCTCGACCGCGACAACTGGCACATCTTCCCGCCGCGCGAGGGCGAGGACTACCTCGCGATCTGCCCGCTCGCCGGCACCGAGGACTTCCAGCTGACCGCCCGCTTCCCCGAGGGCACCGATCCCGACCTGTCCCTCGACGGCATCCGCAAACTCGTCGCCGACCGCTCGCACCTCGCTCCCGACGACGTGACCGAGCTGCGCTGGGCCTCGGACTTCCGCCCGCGAGCGGCCCTTGCGGACCGCTTCCGCGACGGCCGGGTGTTCCTCACGGGAGACGCGGCCCATGTGCACTCGCCGGCCGGCGGGCAGGGGCTCAACACCAGCGTGCAGGACGCGTACAACCTGGGGTGGAAGCTGGGCGCGGTGCTACGGGACGGGGCGGGCGAGGCGCTGCTCGACACCTACGAGGAGGAGCGGCGGGCCATCGCGGCGGACATGCTGGGGTTGTCGACGAGCGTGCACCGCGGTGAGGTGCGGCGTGGCATGGCAACCCAGCAACTGGGGCTGGGCTACCGGGACTCGACGCTGACGAGGGAGACCCGTGAGGCCCCGGGCCCGGTGCGGGCGGGCGACCGCGCGCCTGACAGCACGCTGGACGGCGTACGGCTGTTCGACGCGTTCCGCGGGCCGCACTGGACGCTGGTGGCCGTCGGTGTCCCGGCCCCTCGGGTACCGGAGTCGGTGCGGGTCGTCGGCGGGGCGGGGCTGGAGACGTACGGCGCCGGGCTGTTTCTTGTGCGGCCGGACGGTTACGTGGGGTGGGCCGGGGACCAGGCAGCCGGGGTCGTGGACTACCTGGGCCGGTTCGGGCTTCGCTAGTCGTCGCCGTCGAGGAGGGTGTCGACGGAGAGGTCGAGGGTGACGCCTACGGATTCGGGAACGGGGACCGACTCGCCTCGCTTGTAGCGGACGGGGTCGGGGTATTTGCCGTCGACAGGGTTCTTGTAGAGGAGGGCCTCGTCGTGTTTGCGGTCGGCGACGACGTAGGCCGGGATGTTGGCTCGGGCGTAGATATCGACCTTGGTGGCCGTGTCGTTGGTCCAGTTGGAGGAGGTCACCTCCAGGACCAGCCGGAAGACGTGCGGGGCGTAGCAGTTCTTCTCGACGAGTGCGTCCTTGTAGTCCGCGTCGACGACAGAGAAGTCCGGCACGGCGTAATCATCCGGCCCGGTCGGCAACCACAGACCGATGCCCTGGACATACCTGAGCCCTACCTTCCGGGCTCCCGCCCGTCCGAATTCCTCGACCAGCCAGGTCAGCGTCTCCTGATGCGGCCCATCCGGCGGCGGTGTCACAACAATGCTCCCGTTGAGGATCTCCACCCGGTGTCCGGGCAGCTCCTCCCAGAGCCGGTCGGCAGCCTCAGAAAGCGACGACTCGTGCAGCATCACAGCCACGGCACCCTCCTTTCGGGAACACCCTCCACGAGATTAACCGGGGACGTGCAGTTTCCGCCCCCGATCACTCATTCGAGGGAACCGCCCAGCTCAGAACACATCCGACGGCGCATAAGCCCCCCAAACCCCCCGCAACGCCCCACAAACCTCCCCCACCGTCCCCCGAGCCCGCAGCGCCTCCTTCATCGGATACAGCACGTTGTCCTCGCCCTCGGCGGCCCTCTTCAGGGCTGCCAGGGCCGAGTCCACCGCCCGCTGATCCCGCTCCGCCCGCAGCTTCGCCAGCCGTTCCACCTGCTGGCGCTCGATCGCCGGATCCACCCGCAGCGGCTCGTACGGCTCCTCCTCGTCGAGCCGGAAGCGGTTCACGCCGACCACGACCCGCTCACCCGCGTCCGTCTCCTGGGCGATCCGATACGCGTTGCGCTCGATCTCGCCCTTCTGGAAGCCCCGCTCGATCGCCGCCACCGCGCCGCCGAGGTCCTCGACCTTCGTCATCAGCTCGACCGCCGCCGCCTCCACGTCGTCGGTCATCGACTCGATGACGTAGGAGCCGGCGAAGGGGTCCACCGTCGCCGTCACGTCCGTCTCGTAGGCCAGCACCTGCTGGGTACGAAGGGCCAGCCGCGCGCTCTTGTCCGTGGGCAGCGCGATCGCCTCGTCGAAGGAGTTGGTGTGCAGGGACTGGGTGCCGCCGAGTACCGCGGACAGGGCCTGGACGGCGACGCGGACCAGGTTCACCTCGGGCTGCTGGGCGGTGAGCTGCACGCCCGCCGTCTGGGTGTGGAAGCGCAGCATCAGCGACTTCGGGTTCCGCGCGCCGAACTCCTCCCGCATGACCCGCGCCCAGATCCTGCGCGCCGCCCGGAACTTGGCGACCTCCTCCAGGATCGTCGTACGCGCCACGAAGAAGAAGGACAGACGGGGGGCGAAGTCTTCGACGTCCATGCCGGCCGCTACCGCCGTACGGACGTACTCGATACCGTCCGCCAGGGTGAAAGCGATCTCCTGCGCGGGCGAGGCGCCCGCTTCCGCCATGTGGTAGCCGGAGATCGAGATGGTGTTCCACTTGGGGATCTCGGCGCGGCAGTACTTGAAGATGTCCGCGGTCAGCCGCAGGGAGGGCTTCGGCGGGAAGATGTACGTCCCGCGCGCGATGTACTCCTTCAGTACGTCGTTCTGGATGGTGCCGGTGAGCCGGTCGGCGCTCACCCCCTGCTCCTCCGCCACCAGCTGGTACAGGAGCAGCAGCAGTGCCGCGGGCGCGTTGATCGTCATGGACGTGGAGACCTGGTCCAGCGGGATCCCGCCGAACAGCACCCGCATGTCGTCGGCCGAGTCGATCGCCACGCCCACCTTGCCGACCTCGCCGTGCGCGATCGGAGCATCGGAGTCGTGGCCCATCTGGGTGGGCAGGTCGAAGGCGACCGAGAGGCCGGTCGTGCCGTGCGCGATCAGGTCCCGGTAGCGGGTGTTGGACTCGGCCGCCGTGCCGAAACCGGCGTACTGGCGCATGGTCCACGGGCGGCCCGTGTACATGGACGGGTACACGCCCCGGGTGAAGGGGTACGACCCCGGCTCGCCCAGCTGCCGCGCCGGGTCCCAGCCGTCGAGCGCCGACGGCCCGTACACCGGCTCGATGGGCAGTCCGGACTCCGACTCGCGCGTCATGCGTGTGCCTCCCGCGTTGCTCGGCCCCGGTCACCACCATGCCGCCAAGTTCGCAACCCGTCACCCGCGGGGAACATCTCAGGTGACCTACGGCTCGGACAGTGAGACGACAGGGGCCTGGATGCGTAACAGGGGCATGGAGAGATCGTGGGCAGGCGCGCTCGCCGGAGTGTGCGTGCTCACCGGGTGCACGGTGCAGGCCGCGGGCTCGGAGGGCGGACAGCCGCCGCCCGTGCGCATAGAGCTCTCCCGCACGCCGGCGGCCGACGACAAGCCCGGCTCCACCCCCAGCGCCAAGCCGCCCACTCCGTCCCCCACCCCTCCCAAGGTCCTGTGGAAGCCCGGCGACACCGGGCGGGACGTGCGTGAGCTGCAGGCCCGGCTGCGGCAGGTCGCCTGGCTGTTCGACGGGCCGACGGGGACGTACGACGACCTGACCGAGCAGGCGGTGAAGGGGTTTCAGGGCAAGCGCGGGCTGCCGAAGACCGGGGAGACCGACGCCGTCACCTGGCAGCGGCTGCTGACCATGACGCGGGAGCCGGGCCAGTGGGACCTGTATCTGATGGGCGGCCAGCCGGCCGACGCGCCCGACACGCGCTGCATGACCGGCCGGGTGCTCTGCATCAGCAAGACGAGCCGGACGCTGCGCTGGATGATCGACGGGCGGACCGTCCTGACGGTGCCGGTGCGGTTCGGCTCGCAGTACACGCCCACCCGGGAAGGTGTGTTCAGCGTCTACTGGAAGTCGCGGCATCACGTGTCGACGCTCTATGACTCGCCGATGCCGTACGCGATGTTCTTCAGCGGCGGCCAGGCGGTGCACTACTCGTCGGACTTCGCGGCCACCGGATACGCCGGTGCCTCGCACGGCTGCGTCAACGTACGGGACGAGGCGGCGATCGCGCGTCTGTTCGCGCAGGTGAGGAACGGCGACAAGGTCGTCGTCCACTGGTGAGAAGCGGTGTGGGGGCGCGGGCGGGACCGGGGGAACGTGTCCCGCCCGCGCCGGTGCACGAGCCGTAGGTACGGGGGGAACCCCGGCTCTGTGCGACGGCCGATGACCAGTCGGCTCATTCATTACTGCGCCAGGGCGGCCGAAAGTGTCACACTCACCGCGAGAAAAGCCCTAGAACAGGCAAAGCCGCAGGTCAAAGGCTTGAATCAGGCGCGGGGGAGCTCAGGGCGCTGTACGACGGGCTCGGCGTCGGCGCGGGCGAGGACGGCGTCGGTTCCGCCTCCGGGGAGGTCGTCGTCGCACGCTTCGGCAGCATCGAGTTGTCGTCCCCGGTGTCGCCGGGCGCTATGCCACCGTCGTCGTCCTCGTCACTGCTTCGGTCCTGCTCGTCGTTGTCCCTCTGGTCGCCCCTGTGCCCGCCGGAGCGGTCGTCGGAGTCGCCCGCCTCATCGTCGCCGTCGGCCGTGTTCAGGACGGCCTCGCAGTACTTCGTCACGCGCCCGGAGCCGCCCGCCATGCCCTCCAGCGCGCGTCGGCGGTCGGGGTGCAGTTCCTTGCCGGCGCGCACGTCGCGGCAGGCGTCGGTGACGGAGCCCCACCAGTTGCGGAAGCCGTCCCCGTGGCGCTCGGTGCCGGGGGTCTCCTTGGGAGCCTCGCCGCCGGGCTGGGTGTTCTGCTTCTGCGGGGGTGCGCCGGCGGCGGGGCCGCTCGGGGAGCCGCTCGGCTCGGGGGTTCCGGTTCCGCCGTCCGGGGTGTCTCTCGGCGGGGTCGACGCCAGGGGGCGGTCGGGGCTCGCGGCGGCCGAGACCGAGGCGCCGGGCACCACTGGTTCGTCACCGCCGAACGGGGTGGGCAGGAGCCCGGTTCCGGCCGCGGCGGCGACGCCGCCGACCATGACGGCGGCCACCGAGGCGGCCAGGCCCAGGCGCAACGGGCGGGCCCAGCGGGGGCGCCGGTCGGCGCGGGCGGGGGCGCCGATCCGGACCAGACCCGCGTCGGCGGCCCCGTGCCGGGCACCGCCGAAGACGACCGCCGGCTCGCCCTTCTCGGCGCGCACCTTGCGGAACGCGGCCAGCGCGGCGGCCTCACCGGGGAGTTCGGCGTCGTCGGCCTGTGGGGGTACGGCGGACAGCGCACCCAGGGTTTCGGCGAGCCGGGCGGCCCGGTCGTGGTCGGCGGGGTCGACAACTTCCAGTGACTCACCGCGCAGGAGGAGTTCCGCCGTTTCGCGGTCCAGCCATCTGTACTGCTCGTCGGCCATCACATGTCCTTCTGCGTCCGCGCACGCGTATGCGTCACACTCGCGGACGTCACCGCACGGTCGTGCGGTTCTCTCTGCGGCGGCAGCGCGTCGAGCCCGCCGATCGATTCCGGATCCGTCTCCGGAGGGGTGCCGAGCAGTTCGGCGAGCCGCTTCAGGCCCCGGTGCGCGGCCGTACGCACCGCCCCCGGGCGCTTGCCGAGGGTCTCCGCGGCGGTCTTGGCGTCGAGGCCCACCACCACGCGCAGGACGACGGCCTCGGCCTGGTCCTGCGGCAGCCGGGCGATGAGCGAGAGTGTGCTGTCCGTGGCCAGCGCCTCGATCGCCTCCCCGGCCGTGTCGGACTCGGCGGCCTTCCCGGTCAGCTCGGTCTCGTCGCCGCCGATCGCCGGGCGCCGGCCGCGCATCCGTATGTGGTCCAGCGCGCGGTTGCGGGCGATCCGGGCGGCCCAGCCGCGGAAGCGGTCCGCGTCCCCGCTGAACCGCTCCAGGTCACGGGCTATCTGCAGCCAGGCCTCGGAGGCGACGTCCTCGGCGTCGTACTCACCGACGAGCGTCCGGACGTACCCGAGGAGCCGCGGGTGCACCGCGCGGTACACAGTCCGGAACGCGGTCTCGTCCCCGTCCTGTGCCGCAAGCACCGCGGCCGTCAGCTCCGCGTCGTCCCCCAGCACCCGCATTCCTCGGTAGATGGTCAGTAGCCCGGCCGCGGCTTCTCAGCCGCCGCTCACCGTGATCAGTCACCTTCCCCGTCCGGCGCGAAAGGCACGTTACGACCTGAAACCGCTGCTCGTCCATGTCCGCACAAGATGCAACCACCGCGGGACGGCGCGAGGTGTGACAGAAACCGCACTCATGACGCTGTAGGAGATACGGGCCGCCGCGCGGCCCGTGCCGCGCGACGGCCGGGGCCTCTCCTGTGGGGGGTGGCGGCCCCGGCCGTCTCCGCGTCGTCTCCTCCCGAGGCCGACGAGTGGTGTCTCGCATTGGCCGAGACCTCCGCGGGGGCGATGCCGCCGTCAGTTCACCGTCTCGCCCGCCGTCTCCCGGACCGGGTTCACCGAGAACGCCGTCTCCCCCGCCACGGCCACGATCGCGTCCTTCACCAGCAGCACGCTCGGGATCGTGTTCTCGGCCGAAGTGCCCGGATCATCCAGCTTGGCCGTGGTCCAGCGGACGGCCCCGGTGTCCTGGTCCAGGGCGAGGAGGCGGCCGTAGCGGTTGGCGAAGTAGACGGTGCCGTACGCCGGCGAGCGCACCGGAGCCGACAGGTTCTCGATCTGTGCGTCCCGCTGCCACAGCCGGGCGCCGTTGGACGCCTTGACCGCGGTGACCGTCCCGTCGGGGCGGACGAAGTACACGGTCCCGTCGATCACAGTGGGCGTGCCGCGTGGGGCGCCTTCCAGGAAGACCCTGGTGGCGGTGCCGGTGACCGGGTTCACCCGCAGCAGGGTGGTGTACGACTCGTCCCGGCCGTCGTCCGACTCGTATTCGGTGATGCTCTTCGGCAACACGAACAGCGGCCACCCACCGAGGGTGCCGAGCGGCGTCGCGCCCACAGGCACCGGGTCGAGTTCACGAGCCGTTCCGGCGTCCGGGGCGAGGCGCAACAAGCCGACCGGGCCCTTGCCGGGTTCGTTCGCGTCGGCGCACAGGCCGTAGGGTGCGTCGCCCAGGACCACCGGGGAACAGAGGCTGCCCGCCGACGACTTGGCCGGAAGGCGCCACAGTTCCCGGCCCGACGTGAGGTCGAGGGCGACGAACGCGTTCGCGGTGTCCGACACCGTCAGGACGCCGCCGTCGAACAGGGCGACGCGGTGACTCGCGTCGACGTCCCGGGTCCAGACGCGTTTGCCCGTGTCGGCGTCGAGGGCGATCACCCGCTGGTCCGCGTTCACCTCGTCCGGTCGCTCGTACGTGTACACGATCCCGTCCCGCACGCCCAGGGGCCGCTCGGCCGCCTGGGCGCTGTTGCCGTACCGCCACGCGACACGGCCCGATGCGGCGTCGAGACGGGCCACCGTGAAGCCGGTGCCCGCGCAGTACAGGGCGGATCCGGCGGACACACAGCCGGCTTCCACACTGTCCACGTTGACGCTCAGCGGGTCATCCCGTACGGCTCGGGTGAGATTCGTCTGCCAGGGCCGCCAGCCGGTGGGGAGTGCCGGGGCCGAGGGCGCGGAGGCGCTCGCCCCAGGACCGGCCTCGGTGGTCCGAGCGCTGGACATGAGGTGGTACGCCGACACGGACACCCCGGTGACGGCCAGAGCCGCGCCGAGGAGAACCAGCCGCCGCGGCCGGCGTCCGCGGCCCCAGCGCCCGGCGGCGGTGGAGTCGTCGGCACCCCGGGAGCGCCTTCGGTGTCCCGGCGCGGCCGGCGGGCCGCTCACCGCCGGGGCGTCGGCCAGGTCCGGCAGGGATCTGAACAGCCGGTGCAGTTCGGCCAGTTGAGGCCTGTCGGCCGGGTCCTTGGCCAGGCAGCGCACGACGATGCCCAGCAGCGGCTCGGCGACGCCGCTCAAGGCCGGCTGCTCGTGCACCACCTGATAGCCCGTCATGTACGGGCTGCCGCCGTCGAAGGGGCGGTTGCCGGTGGCGGCGTACACCAGGAGCGAGCCCAGCGAGAAGACGTCCGAGGCGGCGGTGACGTCCCTGGGCGAGGCGAACTGCTCCGGGGACATGAAGGGCGGGGTGCCGATGAGTCGTCCGGTCACGGTGAGGGCCTCGTTGTCGGCCGCCCGCGAGATGCCGAAGTCGATGACGCGCGGGCCGTCGTCGGCCATCAGCACGTTGCTCGGCTTCAGGTCCCGGTGCACGACACCGGCCTGGTGGATGTCCCGCAGCGCCTCCACCAGCCCCAGGGCCAGCGTGCGCAGTCCGGGTCCGCCGAGTGGGCCCTGCTCGGCAACGATGTCATCGAGGGTGCGGCCCGGCACGTACAGCGTCGCCATCCACGGCAGTTCGGCGTCCGGGTCCGCGTCCACGACGGGGGCGGTGAACGCTCCGCTGACTCGCCGTGCCGCGGCGATCTCCTGGCGGAAACGGGTGCGGAACTCCTCGTCCTGCGCGTATTGCGCGTGTACGACCTTGACGGCGACATGGCGGCCGGAGGCGGAGCGGGCGAGGTGGACGACCCCCATGCCGCCGCTGCCGAGGCGTCGGACGAGCGTGTAGCCGCCTATCGCGCCGATGGACTCCGGCTCGTCGGTGCTCAGCGGCATCCTCTGTCAACCCTTCCAAGTCCCATGCGTCACAGGGCCGTTCTGCCGCAACACACTAGTGCGTGTGCACGCCAGTCGGTCAGACGCAGACTCCCTGGCCGTAGGCCGGCGTGAGTGGCGACCGCATCGCCGGATCCGGAGAACGCACCCCAGATGTGCGGCTTGACGTGGAGGTGGAGGCGGATCGGCCTTATCGGTCGCGGCCCGAGTCCGTATAGGTATGGGTCGCCGGCCTGAATGCAAGTCTTTACAAAAATGCGATCAGGACTGCTCAAAAACAGAAAGCGCTTGCGCTACACTTGGGACACCACTTGACCCCCTGGGTCATCAGCCCTGGAATGGAATGCCCGAGCATCAAGAGGCATTGACTTCCCCGCCACAGGTTCTTCCGGGAGCATAGCAATGCGCCGACGTAACCGTGACAAGCATCACCCCCCTTTGGCGCCAGCCACTAAAGATGCGATTGCCATTACAGTTCGGGAAACAATCACTCTCGTTGAGATTTTCGAGCATGCACATGCTCGGATTTCCGAATTGAGCGATACAGACAAGGAAACGATCGCCGACGCCAGCGGTTCCACGTTGATACCGTCACTTTTCGCACGGGTCGGACTCGCATCGATCCAGGGCATCCACAGCATCCCTCTACTTGCCGAAGAGATTGCTTCACTCGAAGCTGCGGTGATCAATTTGGAGTCGTATGAGGGAAATGAGGTCGTGCTGGTCGCCGGATACGCATTGTTGGATGACTTCGCGAATCGCAAGATGAATGCCCACCCCCTGCGCCATATGCACGGAGTCCTGGCCTTCGCCGATGAGGCCGGGGACACGGCCAGTGGGCCGGCGACTCCTTCCCTGACATGACGGCGAGTGTCAGGTGCGATGCGTGCCTCTGATCCCGTGTTGAGCGGGGTGGTGCGAACCGCCGCGCCACCCCGCTCAACCCAAGCCCGCACGGGCACTACGCTAGACCCATGTCTTGCCTGCGGCGTTGGATTTCAGCTTGTGCTTCTTGACCGCCTCCTTGCAGAAGCGACAAGCAGTCTCTTTTGCCTTCCCGTACGTCCAGGCCGTGATTTTCCCTCCCCGGTTTCTTCCGATCTTGTTGTTGTACTGGTCGGCCTTGGAGTCACGCTTTGCCGCCGCAGAGCTTCCCGCATTCTTCTCGTGGGCATTACCGAGTTGTTTGGCCAAGTAGGAACCGACCGCCCAGGTCAGCATCGCCTGCCAAATGCAGTGACGGTAGGCATTCTGCTTCGCCCCGTTCGAGTATCTCTTCTTCGCCTCACCAAGGGCCCAGTAAGTGATATAAGCCATGTCCGCACACCACAGCAGGAACAGGGCGCATATCGCGGCTTCCGGGATGAGGCCGTTGATGCTGTAGTTTCCGCTGATGTCATAGCAGTTGACCGGGTCGGCGAAGCAGTAGTCGTAGGAGCCGGCGTTCCCTCCGACTATGCGATCGACGGAAAGAAATCGCCCTGTGTCCGAGTCGTAGAGGCGAACTCCCATGAGCGTGACCGTGCTCGGGGTCTCGGACGAACGCTGCTCCCCGCCGAGCCAGCCGTACCGGGCCACGTCTGTTCCAGGAAGGAGCTTGCCGTACTCGTCGTAGCTGTTGACGACGGGAGTGGTGGCGTCCACCAGGGGAATCTGGGTGGCTATGTCACCGTGGATATTGGCGAGCTGGAGGACCACATCACCAGCGGTACCGCCGGTAGTGGCGATCAGGCCCCCGGTCAGGTCCGACAGGTTTCGGCTGATCTTGCTGCCGCCTTCGCTGATCCACGTGGGGTTGTCTCCGTCAGCCCCGTAATGGTTGCGAACCGTTGCCGTGGTGGCCCAGGCCCCGTTGTCGTCCTGACTCTCGGTCGTGGACGAGGCGAGCCTGCCGGCCGCGTCGAGGCTCCAGGTGGTGCGCTCGCCGCGCGCCGTGATCTGGCGCACCAGATCGTTGGCGTAGTAGGAGTTCTGGGCGCCGCTCGACTGGGTGGTCGTACGGCCGAAAGCGTCGTAGGCAGTGCCGGAGGCGATCAGTCTGTCGGCGCTGTCGTAGGAGGAGTTGACCGTCGTGGTGGCAGGGGCTCCTCCGTCCACGTCGTCGACCGTGGTCACCAGGGACGTGCGGTTGGTGTTGTCGTCGAACCCATAACCGCGGTGGGTCGTGACGCCGGTCTGGGTGTCATCGGCCTTGGTCAGGCGGCCGGCCGCGTCGTAGGAGTATGCCTGGTACGCGCCACCGCCCGTGTAGGTGGTGCGGGAGACGACCTGGCCGTGGATGTTCTCACTGAGCGACTCGCCCTGGACGGTCCAGCCGGATTCCCAGTGCCAGTAACGTGAGGTCTCACTGCCCGTGGGGTCCAGGTTGAACTCGACGTCCATGTTCCAGGGCAGCTTCTGCTTGTAGAGGCGCCCGTCGGAATCGTAGGAGCCGGTGACGTCGCCGATGCTTCCCATGACGGAGTCGTGCATCCGGGTCGGCAGGCCGGTCAGGCTTTCATAGCTGTACGTGGTCTCCGAAGGAGCCGAGTCGGATCTCCTGGTGACGCGGTCGCGGGCGTCGTATTCGGTACGCGTGACGTTGCCCGCGCCGTCGTCGTACGAGATCTCACGACCGAGCTTGTCAGCGACATGACGAACTGTGGCGGCACCGTCGGACATGGTGGCCACCTGTCCGTTCGCAGGATCGAAGGTGATGGTCTGAGTCGGTACTGCTGTGCCGACGCCCCCACTGATCTGAATCTGCTTTCCTCGTCCGGCCGCGTCGTACGTGGTGACCGTGGTGCGCGTTACACCGTTGGCGGTTTCGGCGACCTTGGTGGCGTTGCCCCAGCGGTCGTATTCGAGGCTCTTGGCGGGCAGCTCATCGGGATTCGAGCCGCCACCGGTGATTTTTCCTGCCGGGCCACTGGAACAGAGCAGATCCGCCCATTCGGGGCGCCCCGCACACGGTCCGGTCCCGCCGGCCGACCAATACTGGGAAACAACCGTTCCGGCATCAGCTCCGTTGGACTTGGGCTGACTGTTCTTGGTGACTCGTCCCTGGGCGTCGTATACGGAGGAACGGGTCAGCTTGAGCCCGGTCGGGTCCGTCACCCTGCTGGTGGGCAGGCCCTTCACCCAGTCGTAGCTGGTGGTGGTGGTACGAACGTCGCCGTCGGTCGGGTAGTCCTCGACGGACGCACCGGTTGATGTCGTGGTCGGCTGGTCCAGGACCAGAGCGGACCCGTCAGTGGGGCGGCCTTCGTCGTATCGAGTGACGGTGTGTTCACGCGCGGGCACCTGGGTGCCGACCGCGATGCCGGGGCTGTCGGCGTCGCCTTGGAGCTGTTTGGTCAGGGTGACCAGATGAACCGGTCCGTGCTGTTCCAGCATCCGTCTGCCGTCGGCGGAGTACTTCGCGACGGTGGCCAGCTTCTGGGCGCGCTCAGCTGTCGAATCAGAGAGGATGCCGAGTTCACTCTGGGTGTTGACCTGGTATTCCTCGCTGCCGAGAGCGAGTTCGCGGTTGGTGGCCCCCAGCTCGAAGACGACGTTGCCGAACGCGTCGTATTGGGTGGTGGTCAAGTGCCGACCGGGCAGGCCGGTGTTGACCTGGAGCCCCGAGGCGTTGGTGTAGGTGGTGGTCGCCTTGTCGTAGTCGCCCGCGCCGAGATCATTCCCGCTGTGAGAGGCAGGCACCTGATCGGCGGGGAAGACGGCGGTGGCATCCGTGGGCGTGTCCGTCTGTGCCCACGTCCTGGCGTCGGCCGGAGACACTTGGTTGGGCGCATTGGCGCCGGAGAGCGGAACATCGTAGACGAGGGAGACCGCTGCCTTGCCGCCGTCGGTCTCGTCCTTGCTGCCCGGCTTCAGGGTGGGCCGTGAAACGGACAGCAGCATGCCGTCGCCGACCACCGAGCTGGCGCCTGCCTTGCCGTACTCGAACGTCCACGGCAGCTCGCCCGGCGGGGTCTGGGTGACCACCCGGCCGGCGCTGTCGTACGTGTACGTCGTCTTCAGCGCCGGGGAGACCCGGGGATCCCACTGCTCGCGCAGGCGACCCGAGGCGTCATAGGCATAACTCGATACCACGATGGCGGTGGCGCCGGCCGCGCCGGGGTCGGTGGACCACACGCGGATACGGGAGACCTGTCCGGCGTAGTCGCCCAGCGTGCCGGCGGTCGCCGTAGTCGTGGTGGCGTACTGGTACTCCAGGATCCGGCAGCCCTTGGTGGACGGGGTGTTCGCGCAGGTTTCGTTGCTCACCGCCGAGGTGGGGGCGATCGCATACTTCGGGCGGGCCAGCACGGTGCCGCCCACGGTGACCTTCTCCGAGATGAGAGAGGTGGTGGAATTCTCCGTGGAGAGCGAGCTCTTGGAGAGCTGCCAGGTCGTCGCGGCCGCGTCGATCTTGGTGAACTGCGACGTGGTTCCTTCGGTGTCCTTCAGGGTGAAGGAGCCCGTCAGGCTGCCGGTCAGGGTCAGGGCTTCAGCCCCTTCTTCGGGCTTCCATCCGCCGCCGCTCGTCGCGGTGAACCCGGTTTCCTCACCTTCGACGTCCACCAACGCAACAGAGGTGCTCGACGTCTTGCGGATGTACAGCGACTCGGAGTCGCTGAGTTCCGCAGCGGTGCCCGCGGTCCATTGCGGACCGAAGATGGCGACCTGTCCTTCCTGCTGCCCGCCTTCCGCGGGACGGCGTGACGACGCCGTGCGGCTCGCAGTCAGGCCGAAAGCCGAACTGTCGGTCGCGGACAGCGTGTAATCACCGGTGAGCATGTTCACGTCGCCCGGGCCGGCGCCCTGGGTCGGTGCGGCGCCTGCATCGCGGTCGACGGTGATGGAGGTTGCCGGGGAGGCGTCGGTGCTGGAGCCGTTGCCGAAGACCGCGCGGACGTCTATCGGACCGTCCTCGGCGAGGCTGTCGGTGATGTTCCACACCAACGCCTCCGGCAGGCCGCCGCTCACCGTCACCGGCCAGGCGGTGACGGCCGCGTTGTCCGACTTGCGGCGCACGTCGGCGACGGGGACGTCCTTCCAGGCATCAGTCTCACCGCGCCGGTACTGGTAGCGCACCCCCGTGTCAGCGGTCTTGCCCTGGCCCGTCAGCACGGTCCGCCGCGCCGGGCGGTCTCCCTGCGTCGGGGTGAGCAGCGCCGCGCCCGAGCCCGCGTAGAAGGTGAAGCTGGTGGTGGTGGAGGCGTTACCGGCGGCGTCCTTGGTACGGGCGGCCAGCGTGTGCCGGCCCGCGCGGAACACCGGCTTGGCCGTCACGGCCGCGCCTGTGGTGGCGATCGACTGCCAGGCTCCGCCGTCCAGTTGCCACTGGACTTCCTTGACGTCCGCCGAGGGCGGAGTGAGGGCGAAGCTTCCGGCGAAGTCGCCGCTGCTGTCCGGAGCGCCGGACCACTGCCCGGCGGGGAAGTCGGTGGAGGAGACCGCGGTCGCGGCAGGGGAGGTGGTGTCCACGGTCAGGGTACGGAACGCCGACCAAGCGCTGACGGCGGAGCCGTCACCGGCACGCACCCGCCACTTGTAGGAGCCCGTCGCGAGTGCGGCCGGGGTCCAGTTGGCCTGGGCTCCGGAGGCGACCGCGGCACTGCTACCGGTCCGCAGGGCGGAGGTGCCGGTGGAGGTCCACACCTCGTAGTCGAGGGTGACCTGCGAGCCGTCGCCGTCCAGGGCCTTCGCCGACAGCGTCGGGGTGGTGTCATTGGTGGCCGCCGCACTCAGCGGGGCTATCAGAGTCGGCAGCTCGGGAACCGAGTTGTAGGTGACCGACAGATAGGGGGTGTTGGAGGCGGCATTGCCGGAGTTGAACCGCTTCCAGCCGTACGGGTCGGTCTCGTCCGTGGCCCGCAGACCCAGGTGATTGGTGCCATTGCCGTTGGCCGCCCACGCCTTCGCCAGGGAGGTCACGTCGGCGGTGACCCATCCGTCGTTGCAGGCACTGGAGAAGCCCTTGGTCTGGGTGCTGGTGGCGTACTTCGTCCCCCAGGCCGGCTGTGCCGTCCAGCGCGAGGACGTGCTCGCGGCTCCGGTGGACCACACCTCCCAACTCTTCGCGGTGCAGGACCACGCGTGGTACTCGAACAGATTGAGCTTCGCCGCCGTGACCTGCTTGCCCGTGATGTTCTTCATCGGGAACGACAGGAACGACCGCGCCACCTGCGAGGAGCCGTTGTTGCCGAGCTTCAGGTCCGTGGAGGCGGACTGGTCGGTGGTGTACCCCTCCTGTACGAAGGTGTCGAAGCTGGCCCCTACGTTGATCGCGGGGTCGATCGTCACCGGGAACTGCGTCGAACCGTCGGCCAGGAACTTCGCATCAGGTGTCAGGGTCAGGGTGACGGTGTCGCCGTCCTGGGCCACCTTCACCCCCACGGGGGCGGTGCGCTTGTGCTCACCGGACTTGGCGTCCACCTGCGCGTCCCACATCACCGGCGCCGGCAGCACCCCAGCGGACTTGCCCTTGGCATCGGTGAAGGAGACCGAGCCGTCCGCGTTCTCCTTCGCCGTCAGCCCCTTGGCCGTCAGGCTGTAGGTGATCGCCCCGCTCGCGTCGACGGCGGAACGATCCTTCAGTTCCAGGAACTGCTCGTAGCCGGTACGCGTCGACTCGATCAGGAGGTCCGTCGCGGGGAGGGCGCTCCGGTAGCGGGCGATGTTGTTCTCCTCGCCCTCGATCTCCGGCGCGGGAAGGGCCCCGTACCAGCCCAGCCGCATCCGCTGCCCGGTCCGGCCTTCCATCGTCACCAGGGGCACGCCGGCCGAACCGGTGCTCTCACCAACACTCTTCAGCCCCTTGGGAGCCGTGGCCTTGCCTGCCAAGCGCAGCCCGTGCGGATGCCGCCGGGCACCGACCGAGCCGTTCGACAGTTTCTGCAGGGAAACGTCGATGTCCTGCCATTGATTCTGGTCGTCCTGGAACCGAATCGGTCCGGCATACGCCTGTTCGGTCACCGAACCGTCCGGGTTGACGTACGTCGTGGACGTCTCGGTCCGGGCGTCCAGCGCCTCGATCCGACGGTTCTGGATCTTCGCCTTCAAGCGGGCGGCGGCCACCGAGCCGGCGGTCGCGGGCCCAAGGTCCTTCGCCGGCTTGTTTCGGTCAGCAGTCGGGGCTTCGAGGCCCACGCCTGCTGCCACGTTGGCGTTCCCGACTATCACGGTGGTCTCGAACGCCATCGCCAGTACGACTGCCGCTGCCACCGAACGCAGGCGTCTTCGCTGAGCCGTAGGGAGGAAGGGCTGGACGGACGGTCTGTCCGGTCTCCGCCCCGGTCTGAGGAACGTGGCTGTCAAGCTCACTCCTTGCAACGGTGCGGGTCCCCCCGCAAGCATCTGAGGATCTTTACACGATGCTCACATATGTCAATGCCCAAATGGCCGCTCTCCGGCAAGAGTTGGAGGAAACGACTTGTTCACCTTGCCGATGGCCGAGGACAAGCAGGAATCGCGATCACCAGTCGACGGGCCCCGTACAACCGCTCTGCAGGAAGCACAGTTGACCGGTCGTCTCATGGTTCGGATCGTGAGGAAAGTTGCGATCTGTTGCAGGTGGTCATGCGAAAAGGAGCTGTTGCCCTAGACGGTTCGTCCTGCGCAGCTGATCGGCTTCAATCCGAGCAACTGGTCGCGGAACCGTCGGCCGTGGAGGTGATGGCTACGCGGTAGCCGGCTCCAGAGCTGAATTCGGGCCCGGGCTTGCTCTCTTCCGCGTCGAGGATCTCCTCGGTCAGGAAGTAGACGTCCAGCATCGCCGCGTTGTCCGCCTTGCCGAGGGTGAAGCACAGGCTTGCGGGCTGATCTTCCTTCGAGGACTGCCGGGTAGCCGGAGACGGCTTCCAGCCTTCACGCTCCGCCGCGGCCCGGTAGTGCTGGGTCACGTCGGCCTTGTCGCCGGGGAAGACGTAGGTTCGCTCGGCGTACAACCATGCCTCGCCGCTGTCCTCCCAGCAGCCGGCCTCGAGATCCTCGAATCCTTGGGGCACGATTGTCCCCTGAGGCCGAGAGTCGAGAACGCCGTGCGACTTCAGCTCGTCAACCCGGCTCTCGGTACCCTCGCAGCCCGAGGCGGAAGCAGCATCTGCAAGAGTCTGGCACCCGGTGAGAGCTCCGGTCGCCGACACGGCCGTCAACAGGAGAGCGGCGCACCAGCCGGTTCCCTTACGAGGTGCCAAGCCGACTCCTATGGTTGACAGGCCAAGGCAGCCGACTTCACTACCTGGTACCGGGTACGCGCGGCTGGTGACGTTACCATCTCTTCCGGCAACCGCGGCGTGGACGCAACTCCTGTGGTTCTTGGGGATGTTCAACGGTTCGGGGTACGTCGGGTCGTGATGGCTGTCGTGGGCCGGGCCTTGCCGGCGAGTGAGGTGTCTCTACGGTGGTCGGCTGACGGCCGAGGAGTGGGCTGACCGGGAGGTGGCACGGCGGTCCAGGTCTCGAAGGGGTTACTTCTTGTTCCCCTTCAGGTTGCCGACCCCGGCCCGAGCGCCGCCCTTACCGTTCTTGTCCGCCCTATCCGCCTTGTCGGCGTTGCCCTTCTTGCCGTCGGTCAGCTGCCGGGCGCAGTAGGCGGTGACGTTCCGCTCCCCGCCCGCGGCCGCGATCAGCCGCTGCCAGGCGGTCGACTCCAGGGCCTTGCCGTTTCCCTTGACGTGCTCGTAGGCGCGGCAGTATGCCTCGGTGTCCCGGGCGGTGGCGGGACGGTGCGGACGTACGGACTCCGTCGCCGAAGGCTCCGCGGCCGGTGCGTCGGTCGCGTCGGTCGGGCCGGCCGACGCGTGCGGGCGCTGGTGGCTGCCGTCGGCGCCGTCGGAGGACGTACCGACCGTGCCGATCGCGGCGACCGCGACGCCGCCCAGGGTGAGGCTCGCGAGGAACAGGGAGAGCGTGGCCTTCAGAGAGCGCTTCACGCCGCGCTGCTCCCGGGGCCGCCAGTCGTCGCGGCGGCGGGTGCGGGCCCGGTGCTCGCCGGCGTCCCGGGCAGCCCGGAACGCGGCCACGGCCCGCTGCTCGCCCGCCGTGTCGACACCGCCTTCGCGGATCGCGGCGGCCAGCAGCGCCTCCAGACCCGCCCCGTCGCGCCCGGGTCCGGACACGGCGTCGCCCGGTCGCGCACCCCGGCGGCCGGATGCGGCCCGGTCTCCGCGCTGCCGTTCACCCATGTCCGATCCCGTTCCTCGTCCGGCCCTCCGGCCTGTCCGGCGGCCCGCCGGCGTCATCGCTCATGTCGACTCCCCCAGCGTCCGGGACCCGTCATCCGTCACACCCTCGACTCCGAGCTGCTGCGCCAGGCGCTTCAGCCCCCGGTACGCGGCCGTGCGCACCGCGCCGGGCCGCTTGCCCAGGACGCGGGCGGCGGCGGGGCCGTCGAGGCCGACGACCACCCGCAGCAGTACGGCCTCGGCCTGCTCGCGCGGCAGTCCGCGGACCAGTTGCAGGGCGTACTCGGTCGAGATGCCCTCCAGCGCCTGGTCGTGCGTGCTGTGCGCGGAGGGCAGATCCAGTACGTCCTGCTCCGTCGCCGTCGACCGGGGCCGTACCTTCTGCCGGCGCAGATGGTCCAGCGCCCGGTGCCGGGCGATGGTCGCCGTCCAGCCCCGGAACCCGGCCCCGTCGCCCTTGAACCGCCCGAGGTCCCGGGCGATCTCCAGCCACGCGTCCGAGGCCACGTCCTCCGCGTCGTCGCCGACGATCCCGCGCAGATAGCCGAGCAGTCCGGGCTGCACGATCCGGTAGGCGACCGCGAAGGCGGCCTCGTCACCGTCCTGGGCCCGCGCGACGGCCGCGCCCAGTTCCCCGTCGTACGCGTGCACGCGGCGGGGTTCCCTTCCCTGGCCCAAGAACTGTCCTCGTTCGTACCGAGTCCGTGGCGGACCGCCCGGCGCGACGTCACCGCCCGCGCGAACAGCCCCCATGGTCATCAGCGCCGGGCTTCACGGAAGTGTCACAGCGCCCCCGGCGTGCCGCCGGTGAAGGGAGTGACGCAGGGCACATCCCCGTCCCGTGATGTTCACAGACCGCCAGGCGCTGTAAGGATCGCCGACCCCTGTGACGGGTGGGCCTTCTGTTGATTTCTAGGGGTGGGACATTTGAGTCGCAAGACGACCCATGCGTACAGACCACTGAGCCTCAAGCGAAGAACGTGGCTCACCATCGGGGCAGTGGTACTGGGGGGCGCGGGAGTCGTGACCTACGCGGTCGCCGAACCGAGTTCCGATCAAGCGGCCCAAGTCGCCCGCGACAAGCGGCCGGTGAGAGTCCACGACCTCACCATGAAGGCCGCCGGCACCGGCAAGCGGGAACTCGCCAGGACCGGCACCCAGCAGTTCTCGCTGCTCGGCGTCACCTGGGCCGAGGACGCCCAGGCGCTCGACGGGACCGCGCAGGTGCGGACCCGGAGCGTCGAGACCGGCGAGTGGACCGGCTGGCAGGACCTGGACGTCGACGAGGCGCACCCCGTCGACCGTGCCGAGCCCGGCGCCGAGGACGCCCGGGGCGGTTCCGAGCCGCTCTGGGTCGGGCCGTCCGACGGGGTCGAGGCCCGTGTCGTCGCCGCTGGGGGTACCCCCTCTGGGGGAGGCTCGGCGAGTGCCGGTCTGCCCAAGGGACTCGAGATCAACCTCGTCGACCCCGGCGTGACCGCCGCGGAGGCGAAGAACAAGGCGCTCGACGGCTCAGGCTCCGGCTCCGGCATGGAGGCCGCGGCCTTCGTCGTCGAGGACGCGAGCGCGTCGCCGTCCAGCACATCGGCGTCGCCGCCCCCGACCACCTCGACCTCCCCGAGTGAGAGCAACAGCCCGTCCCCGAGCCAGAGTTCGAGCCCGAGCGCGAGCCAGAGCCCGAGCCCCAGCCCGACCCCCACGGCGACCGTCCCCACCGCCCCGCCCTCCACCGTCCACCGGCCGCCGATCATCTCCCGCGCCCAGTGGGGCGCCGACGAGTCGATGGTCGACGACCCGGCGGAGTACATCGACAAGGTCAGCGCGGTCTTCGTGCACCACACGGTCGGCACGAACAACTACAGCTGCGCCGAGTCGGCTTCGCTGGTGCGCGGCATCATGGCGTACCACGTCCAGACCGAGCAGTGGAACGACATCGGCTACAACTTCCTGGTCGACAAGTGCGGCCGGATCTTCGAGGGCCGCGCGGGCGGTGTCGACCTGCCGGTGCGCGGCGCGCACACCTACGGCTTCAACGGTGACTCGACGGGCATCGCCGTCCTCGGCGACTTCGAGGGCGCCGCCGCTACGGCCACCACACCCGCGAAGCCCGCCGGCCGGCCGACCCGGGCCACCCTGGAGTCCGTGGCCCGCGTCGCCGCCTGGAAGCTCGGCCAGTACGGCGGCAACCCGACCGGCAAGGTCACGCTGACCGCGGGCGCCGACACCGGCGTCTGGGACGAGGGCCAGCAGGCCACGCTCAACACCATCTCCGGTCACCGCGACGGCTTCGCCACCGCCTGCCCGGGCAAGAACCTCTACGCCAAGCTGGCCGAGATCCGGCGCTTCGCGGCGAGCGCGGGCAAGAACTCCGCGATCCCGACCGCCGACTTCAACCGCGACGGCACCGAGGACCTGGTCGCGGGCACGCCGAGGGTGAACCTGGTGACCGTGGTCCCGGGCGGCCTGGACGGCCCGGTCACCGCCTCGAAGCGGGCGTTCACGCAGAACAGCGCGGGCATCCCCGGCACCACCGAGACCGGTGACAACTTCGGCTACTCGACCGCGTGGGGCGACGTCAACGGCGATGGCTACGCCGACCTCGCGATCGGCTCCCCCGGCGAGGACGACACCAGCGGCAACGCCGATCGCGGCCAGGTGTCCGTGATGTACGGCCCGGACCTCACCCGCGGTTTCGCGTACACCACCAGCGGCGTCACGGCGTCCGGCGCCAAGCTCGGCTCGACGGTCACCGTCGGCGACTTCAACGCCGACGGCAAGGCGGACGTCTTCTCGGCCGGCACCGGCACGGGCGGCAACTGGAACGTGCGGCTGACCGACGGTGGCTATACATCGGGCAGGCTCACCGGCGCCACGGGTTCCCTCGCCTACCTGGACGCCGCGACCGGCGACTTCAACCGGGACGGCTACGCGGACGTGGCCCTCAACTACCGCGACACCGGCGGCATCGGCCGCGTCGTCCGCTTCGCGGGCTCGGCCACCGGCCTGGCCAAGGTGGGCGTCATCTCCGTCAAGGGCGGCCGCTCCATCGCCGCGGGCGACGTCAACGGCAACGGCTACGACGACATCGTCATCGGCCAGCCCATCGCCGCCGAGTCCAGCGGGGTCACCGCCGGCCAGGTCACCATGGTCCCGGGCACGTCCACCGGCTTCACCACCACCGGGATGACGACCATCCACCAGAACACCACGGGAGTGCCCGGCGCCAACGAGTCGTACGACGCGATGGGCGCCTCGGTCTCGATCGGCGACTACAACGCTGACGGCTACGCGGACGTCCTCGCGGGCGTCCCGAACGAGGACCTCATCCGCAGCGGCGTCAACCAGACGAACGCGGGCAACGCGATCCTCATCAAGGGCACGTCGTCCGGTCTCACCGGCTCCGGCGCGGTCTCGATCTCGCAGGACACCACCGGCGTCCCCGGCGCCACCGAGAGCGGCGACGCGTTCGGCTCGTCCGTGTCGCTGGCGGACCTGTCCGGGTACGGGCGCACGGACCTGACGTTCGGCGCGCAGGGCGAGGACGCGGGCAACGGCGTCCTGACGTACGTCCCGAGCAACAGCACCGGGCTCGGGTACTCGTACACCGTCATGTTCGGCAAGGGCACGCTGGGCCTGCCGACGGGAGCCCGCCTGGGCCAGACCCTGGCGCCGTAAGCGAGGCGGGTCGGCCGGGGCCCTGTGCAGTGGGCAGGGCCCCGGCCGGTCAGTGGCGTGCCGTTCCGCGGGTCGCGTCCCGGCACAGCAGCCGCAGCGAGCCGTCCCCGGCGAAGCAGCGCCGGGCCTCGTCGATCGGGTCCCACAGCCGGCCGTCGGGCGTGCGGACCCAGTGGTCGCCGCCGCCCGCCCACCACTCGGCGCCGGTCTGCCGGACGACGACCTCACCGGCGTACGCGCCGAAGCCGCGCAGCATGCTCTCCACGGCGGTGTACGGCGTGCCCTCGCGGCGCAGTTCCTCGATCATCCGGTCGACGCGCCACAGGCTCTGCGCCGAGTAGTCGAGCCGCAGCCGCGCACCCTCGCGCATGGTCGCCACCGCGTCCGCCGCCCAACGCACCGGCTTCACCGCGGCCTGGGGCCTGCTCTCCTGCTGTGTCGTCACATAGGGAAAAGCGAGGTCAGCGGGTATTTCGTCACGCGGATCGGGCCACTGCGCGAGACCGGTGCAGGACCGCCCCACCGCCTGCACGACCCGCACAGGATTCGCTCAGCACGACGGGTTGACGCCCCAGTGACGATTCGGGGTGTCGGTGCGCTCTTGTCACCGATGAGCATGTACTTCCACTTGCGCGCCGTACCACCCGCGGCCCTGCGCAACAGCGCCACCTGGCAGCAGAAGCTCTTCGAGGACGACTGGGACACCGTGCGCCGGCGCCTCGACCGGCACCGCGAGGAAATGCTCGACCAGCACTACGTCGACCACCAGCTCCTCTACGCCTGCACGCCCCCGCACCACGCCGAGGAGGGACCGTGGGCCCATGTGGTCCTGGGCGGCCGGCCGGTGCTCCATCCCGAGCCGGACAGGCCCCCGTTCCTGATGCTGACCGCCGCGCAGGTGGCCCGGGTCGCCGCGTTCCTCACGGGCGCCGACTTCGACGCCCTGTGGCGGCCGGTGCGCGACAAGCTGCTGCCGCGGTACGGCGGACCCGACGCGGAGCCGGAAGTCCACGGCGTCTTCGCGGCGTCCCACCGCGATCTGACCGCGTTCTACGCCCGCACGGCGGAGTACGGCGACGCGGTGGTGAAGTGGCTGGTCACCTGAGCCGAACGCTCAGCGCCGCCCCCGCGCCCGCCGCGACACGACCGCGCGCAGCACGCGCCGCCCCTCCGTCGACACCTCCAGCGCATGGCGCAGGCCGCTCGCACCATGCCCGGCGAGCAGCTCCAGGACGGCGACCTGGCGGCGCAGTTCGGCGGCGACGAGCGGCGGCATGCCCTCCGTACGGCCCTCGCGGCGGGCGTCGAGCGAGGCGTCGTCGTCCGCGACGTCGAGGAGCCGGTGGATCTGCAGCGCGGCGACGGAGCAGGCGTCGGCCCACGTCCGCGCCTCGGCGGCGGACCGGACGGCCGGGGCGGCGGCCAGCATGCGCCGGACGAGCAGCGCGGCCTCGTCCTCGACATCCGCGTCGTCCATGACGTCCGCGATGCCCAGCTTTCCGCGCGCCTGCTCCAGCAGTTCGCCCCACGCGGCGGTGTCCCCGCCGTCCGCGAGGTTCCCCCACAACGGCCGCAGCACCTCGTCGTCACCGCCCAGCAGCGGTACGCAGCGATCCAAACAAGCCAACCCGCTGGCGGCCAGGCCGCGTTCGTCGGCCTGCGCGATCAGTTCCACCAGGCTCATCCACGCCTCCCTCTGCGGGGCTTCGCGGGGCGCCCACCTTTACGGAGCCCGCACTTCCCCTTACTGCGTGCGACGGCCCGCGAGTGTCACAGGGGAACGACGCCGAGCCGGTCGAGCATACGGAAGAATAGATTTTCGGCCAACGGATCGGCGCCAGTGGTCACAGTAGGTCACGGGTTACTCTCATTGGGTGATACCGTACATTCGTCGATCACAGCGGAGTGCCTGCCATCGGCGAGGTGTGACTTTGCGCGACCAGAGGATCGTGCCGAGAGAGCTACCCGTCGGGGCGCTTGCAGCCGAGGATCGCAGGGGAGCGGTCAAGCCCCGCCGAGGACTTCGCGCAGCCTGTCGGCCGTAAGACGCGGATCGCCGAGACGGACCAGCGCGCCCCCGCCCCCGAAGACCGTTCGCGGGGCAGTCCGGCACATCCCGGACGCGGAGTCAGGCAATCACCCGACGCCGCGAGGAACGGTACTCCCACACCTGCCAGTTGGCCGTCTGGGGCAGGCGCGCTGGGGTCATACCCAGCGCGCCCCACAACATCACCAACTCGCCGAGCGGCCGCTCGCTGCGCCCCACGACGAAGTACCCCCAGTAGCCCATCCCGGCCCCCTTCTCGGCTTCGGCTCGCGCCGAATACACCACAGTCGCACGGGAGTTCGCAGCAACATCGGACAATTCGCGCGTGTCTGCGCAACTCCAGCCGTCACCCCAGCCGCTCGGCCAGCGCCTTGAACTCCGCCCAGGACAGCTGCGGCCGGCCCGGGTTCCACAGCTTCTGCACGGTCGCCGCCAACGGCATCCGGATCCCGGCCGCGACCTGGTCCTGGGTCTGCGAGTCCGCGAGATCGCACCACACGGCGAAGGAGCCGCCGAGGATCTGGTCCTCGTACCGCACCGGCACCGCCTGCGTACCGCGCACCACCCGCGGGGTCCACTGCTCGTAGATCCGCTGCCCTGTCGGATAGACGAAGGTCTGCGGCTGCCCGAGGACGTAGTACAGGAACTCGTCGTTGTAGTTGACGAGGTCGCGCCCGGCTCTCAGATACTCCACCGGCAACCGCGCCCCGATCTCCTTGCCCGTCCAGTAGGCGACCTGGAGATCCTCGGCCGCCTCGACGGACGTACCGGCGTAGAAGCCGTCGTTCCACGCCCGCATCGTCCGGTCGTGCGTACGGATCGTGTCCGCACGGTCGTTGAGCCAGCCGGTGGCGAGATCGGCGACGGTGGCGCCTGAGCCGTACGCCTCGGTGGCCGCGGAGGCCAGCTGCGGATAGGCGGCCTCGGGATCGTCCGACGTCAGCGCCGCGTACTCGTCGCCGCCGAGATGCCAGTAGCCGCCGGGGAACAGCTCGGCGTACTCGTTCAACAGATCGTCGACGATGGTGCCGGCCTCATCCTTGGAGATGTCGATCGCACCCCGCGGCGCCGCCCCCTGCGCGCTGCGCAGCTGCAGATCGGGATGGGCGGCGATCACGGCCCCGAGATGCCCCGGAGAGTCGATCTCGGGCACGACCGTCACATGCAGCCGCTCCCCCAGCTCGACGATCTTCTTCACCTGCGCCTTGGTCAGATGCTCCTTGGACACGATCTCCGGATGCGTGTCGGACTCGATCCGGAACCCCTGGTCGTCCGAGAAGTGCAGCCCCAGCTGGTTGAACTTCAGGTCCGCCAGCTCACGCACCCGGTTCTCGATCCAGCCGGCCGTGAAGTGCTTGCGGGCGATGTCGAGCATCAGCCCCCGCTGCGGCTTCGCCGGCTCGTCGCGTACGACGCCCTCCGGCGCCGCACCACTGCCGCGCACCGCCTGCTTGAGCGTCCGGGTGCCGTAGAACACGCCCGAGTCCGCGGGCCCGCTGATGTTCACCCGCCCGCCGCGCACGGTCATGGTGTACGACTCCGGATCCGCGCCCTCGTCGTCGTTCAGCGCCAGCCGTACGTCCCCGGCGCGCACGTCGCCCTTCTCCCCCGCGTACGACAGCCCCAGCTCACCCGCGAGCAGCCGCCCCTCGTCGACGAGTTCCGCGTCGTTCACGACCACCCGCTGACCGCGCGCCGGCTTCCAGCCGGGCCCACGGGCGGGAGTGTGCGCGCGTACGGCGGGGATGGTGCGGGGCGTCTTCGACAGCGGGTAGGTGCGGCTCGGGCTGGGACGGGGACTCGGAGTCTCCGAGGGGGCCGCGGCCGACGTCGTCGTCGTTCCGGCCGTGGGCAGCCGGGACGCCGAACCGGTCCCGGGATCACCCTCGTCCCCCGCGGCCGCCCAGATCCCGAGACCGAGCCCGACCGCCACCACGGTCGCCGCCGCGACCAGCATCCGCCGCCTGTCCGTCCATGCCGAGATCCTGCGCCTGTGCTGACTCACGGGCGCCAACCTAGGCCCTGAGCCGTGCGACATCCGTCCACCACGCGTTCCGAAACTCTCCCGTGCGGGTGAAATTCGGGCATCCGTCGGACACGTCATGTCCGTTCTCGATAACGTGGTGGCACATCTCTCACACCATCCCCTGCCGAATCACGTGACGCCCACACACCTCCCTGGCCAAGTCGCCATACCCGAGCAGACCCGGCACACGTCTTCCCCGCTGGACCACTTCAACACGGCCCCCCTCGAAGACGTCCACCACACCCTCCTGACCTGCCTCCACAGCCCCCGCTGGGCCCACCGGGTAGCCGACCACCGCCCCTACCCGGACCTCGAGTCCCTCCTGGCCGCGTCCGACGAGGCGGCGTACGACCTGACGGCGGCCGACCTGGCAGCGGCACTGGCAGAAGAAACGCTTCCTGAACTCCCCGACGGAACGTACTCGGCCGCCCATACCGCACTGCGTGCCGCGGATGCCGCATACGAGGCTAAATTCGGGCATGTATTCGTGATCTACGTGGGCAACCTGCCGCCGAACGAGGTCCTCAACCACGTACTGGCAGGAATCCGGTCACGATTGACAAACGATCCGGAAGAGGAACGGGTGGTAGCGGCAGAGGAACTCCGCCGCCTGGCAAAGGGACGGTTGAGAGATGCCCTCAGGGGCGCGGGGAACTGCGCGACCAGCCCCCACCCAGCCGCACCCGGCACATAACCGCACACACCACCCCCAATAGCCCGTTCGCCTGCCACATTGATCACACCGAGAGGCCCCGGCGAAGCCCAGCCGCAGCGCCTCGCTACGATGCTGGGGGCCGGTGGACCGTACCCGGCCGGGCCCGACCGACAGCACAAGCCGGCGCGGCCCCAATCCCCGCTCCCGGAGGAACTTCCGTGCCGGCTGGAACGCTGTACCGCGGCCGGGAAGGAATGTGGTCCTGGGTGGCTCATCGAGTCACCGGCGTCCTCATTTTCTTCTTCCTGTTCGTTCACGTGCTGGACACCGCTCTCGTCCGTGTCTCTCCCGAGGCCTACGACGACGTCGTGGCCACGTACAAGACGCCGCTCGTCGCGCTGCTGGAGTACGGCCTCGTCGCCGCCATCCTCTTCCATGCGCTCAACGGCCTGCGTGTCATCGCCGTCGACTTCTGGTCCAAGGGCCCGCGCTACCAGAAGCAGATGCTCTGGTCCGTCGTCGGCCTGTGGCTCGTACTGATGCTCGGGGCGATCTACCCCGTCCTCGGTCACGCCGCTCGTGAACTGTTCGGGAGCTGACGCGCATGTCCACCACCGAAAAGACCGCTGCCGGGATCGGCCCTGTAGAGGGCGAGTCCATCTACACCGTCGACAACCCGGCACCGCTGATCGAAGCTCCGCGCAAGCGGACCAAGAAGACCCCGAAGTCCACGCGGGGCAACTTCGAGATGGCCGCCTGGCTGTTCATGCGCCTGTCCGGCGTGGTGCTGGTCGTCCTGGTCATCGGCCACCTGCTGATCCAGCTCGTGCTGGACGGCGGCGTGTCGAAGATCGGTTTCGCCTTCGTGGCCGGCCGCTGGGCCAGCCCCTTCTGGCAGGTCTGGGACCTGCTGATGCTGTGGCTGGCGATGCTGCACGGCACCAATGGCCTGCGCACGATCATCAACGACTACGCGGAGCGCGCGAACACCCGGCTGTGGCTGAAGGGCCTGCTCTACACCGCCACGGTGTTCACCATCCTGCTGGGCACGCTGGTGATCTTCACCTTCGACCCGAACATCCGCTAGGCGCACGGGACTGAGGGACTGAGAGAACCACTCATGAAGATCCACAAGTACGACACAGTCATCGTCGGCGCAGGTGGCGCCGGTATGCGCGCCGCGATCGAGTCGACGAAGCGCAGCCGCACCGCCGTGCTCACCAAGCTCTACCCCACCCGCTCCCACACGGGCGCCGCGCAGGGCGGCATGGCCGCCGCGCTGGCCAACGTGGAGGAGGACAACTGGGAGTGGCACACCTTCGACACGGTCAAGGGCGGTGACTACCTGGTCGACCAGGACGCCGCCGAGATCCTGGCGAAGGAGGCCATCGACTCGGTCCTCGACCTGGAGAAGATGGGCCTGCCGTTCAACCGCACGCCGGGCGGCACGATCGACCAGCGCCGCTTCGGCGGTCACAGCCGGAACCACGGCGAGGCCCCGGTCCGCCGCTCCTGCTACGCGGCCGACCGCACCGGCCACATGATCCTCCAGACGCTGTACCAGAACTGCGTGAAGGAGGGCGTGGAGTTCTACAACGAGTTCTACGTCCTGGACCAGCTGATCACCGAGGTCGACGGCGTGAAGCGGTCGGCCGGCGTGGTGGCGTACGAGCTGGCGACCGGCGAGATCCACGTCTTCCAGGCGAAGGCCGTGATCTACGCGTCCGGCGGCTGCGGCAAGTTCTTCAAGGTGACGTCGAACGCGCACACGCTGACGGGTGACGGCCAGGCGGCGGTCTACCGTCGTGGGCTGCCGCTGGAGGACATGGAGTTCTTCCAGTTCCATCCCACCGGCATCTGGCGCATGGGCATCCTGCTGACGGAGGGCGCTCGTGGTGAGGGCGGCATCCTCCGCAACAAGGACGGCGAGCGCTTCATGGAGAAGTACGCGCCGGTGATGAAGGACCTGGCGTCGCGTGACGTCGTATCGCGGTCGATCTACACCGAGATCCGCGAGGGCCGGGGCTGCGGCCCGGAGGGTGACCACGTCTATCTGGACCTGACGCACCTTCCCCCGGAGCAGCTGGACGCCAAGCTGCCCGACATCACGGAGTTCGCCCGCACCTACCTGGGCATCGAGCCGTACACGGACCCGATCCCGATCCAGCCCACCGCGCACTACGCGATGGGCGGCATCCCGACGAACGTCGAGGGTGAGGTGCTCGCCGACAACACGACGGTCGTCCCCGGCCTGTACGCGGCGGGCGAGGTCGCCTGCGTCTCCGTCCACGGCGCGAACCGCCTCGGCACCAACTCCCTGCTGGACATCAACGTGTTCGGCAAGCGGGCCGGCATCGCCGCCGCCGAGTACTCGCAGAAGGCGGACTTCGTCGAGCTGCCCGAGGACCCCGCGCGGCTGGTGCTCGACCAGGTGGAGCGCCTTCGCGACGCCACCGGCACCGAGCGGGTCTCGGTCCTGCGTCGCGAGCTGCAGGAGACCATGGACGCGAACGTCATGGTCTTCCGCACCGAGCAGACGATCAAGACGGCGGTGGAGAAGATCGCGGAACTCCGCGAGCGCTACCTGAACGTCTCGATCCAGGACAAGGGCAAGCGGTTCAACACCGACCTCCTGGAAGCCGTCGAGCTGGGCAACCTGCTCGACCTGGCCGAGGTCATGGCGGTCTCCGCCCTGGCCCGCAAGGAGTCCCGCGGCGGCCACTACCGCGAGGACTACCCGAACCGCGACGACGTCAACTTCATGCGCCACACCATGGCGTACCGCGAGGTGGGCGACGACGGCACCGAGTCCATCCGTCTCGACTACAAGCCGGTCGTCCAGACCCGCTACCAGCCGATGGAGCGTAAGTACTGATGGCAACCCCGACCCTGGACAAGGCGGACGCGGCCGGCACGCCTGAGCCCGGCTTCGCCGACTCCCCGTACATCACGGCCACCTTCCGCATCCGCCGCTTCAACTCCGAGGTCTCGGCGGATGCGGCCTGGGAAGACTTCCAGGTGGAGATCGACCCGAAGGAACGCGTCCTCGACGCCCTGCACAAGATCAAGTGGGAGCTGGACGGCACGCTCACCTTCCGCCGCTCCTGCGCCCACGGCATCTGTGGCTCCGACGCGATGCGGATCAACGGCAAGAACCGTCTGGCCTGCAAGACGCTGATCAAGGATCTCAGCCCGGAGAAGCCGATCACGGTCGAGCCCATAAAGGGCCTGACGGTCCTCAAGGACCTGGTCGTGGACATGGAGCCGTTCTTCCAGGCGTACCGGGACGTCATGCCGTTCCTGATCACCAAGGACACGAACGAGCCGACGCGTGAGCGCCTGCAGACCGCCGAGGACCGCGAACGCTTCGACGACACGACGAAGTGCATCCTCTGCGCCGCCTGCACCTCCTCGTGCCCGGTCTTCTGGAACGACGGCCAGTACTTCGGCCCGGCCGCCATCGTCAACGCCCACCGCTTCATCTTCGACAGCCGTGACGAAGCGGGCGAGCAACGCCTGGAGATCCTCAACGACAAGGACGGCGTCTGGCGCTGCCGCACGACCTTCAACTGCACGGACGCCTGCCCGCGCGGCATCGAGGTCACGAAGGCGATCGCGGAGGTCAAGAAGGCGCTGATCACGCGCCGCTTCTGACCCTCTCTGTCTGGCTTCAGGGCCCTGTTTCCGCTACTTCGGAAACAGGGCCCTCTGGCGTTGGGCAGTCAGTTGCGCGACGGAGTCCCGCCTGTCCGCTCAGCGTTCCGAGCCGCTTCACCTCAACGAGTGATCACATCGTCGGCCCGGGCTCTGCTGCCGCCAGGAGAGCCGTACCACTTCTTACTCTGACGTCATGTCAGATGACGAGTCGTACGAGCTGCTCGGTTTCGACAACGTGCTGCTGCCCGTCGGGGACCTCGGTGAGGCCGTCGACTTCTACGAGCGGGCCGGGTTCGCGGTGGCGTTCCGGTTCGACGAGGCCGGGATCGCCCTGCTGAAGGTCGGGGGCGAGACGCCGGGGATTCTGCTGCGGGCCGAGGAGGAGTTCGGGCACCGGCCGCCGACGTGGCCCTCGCCCAAGGTGTGGCTGGAGGTGCCGAACGCCAAGATCGCCGCCCAAGCGCTGCTGGGTGCCGGTATCGCCCTGCTCGACGAGCCGTTCTCCGTGGCCACCGGCTGGACCGTCGAGGTCGCCGACCCGTGGGGGAACGTCATCGGGCTCACCGACTACACGAAACGGCCCGAGCTCGCACGGAGGGCCTGAGGCGGCTCACCACGCGCGCTGGTGCGGGAGGTGCATGAGCTGTTCACGGTCATCATCGACCGCAAGCACCAGCGCCTTCATGTCCTCACCGAACCGATAGGCGGCACTTACACCGCACGCGGGATCCACATCCCCGGGGAGCTCGTCACGCTCCCCGAGTCTGTGGGCGGCAAGGTGGTGCTGGACGTCGAGCGCCTCCTCAAAGCCGGACTGCCCTAATTGACCGCGTCCACCTCACCCTCGGCGAGCTCCACGTCGTACACCAACGGCCCGTCCTCCACGACCACATGCCGTGCCCGCGACCCGTACGACGGCGCAGTCGCCGCCAGCAGATACGCCCCCGGCGTCGGGACGGACAGGATGTATGAGCCGTCGGCCAGGGATGTCACCCGGTCCAGCTGACGGCCGCCCTTCGAGAGCAGCGTCACCGCCGCGCCCGGGACCGGCTCGCCGTCGGCCGTGCGGATGAAGCCGTGGACGACCGAGGCACCACCCTCCATGGCAAGCTCCGTTTCTTCCTCACGCGGCTCCACCGCCAGATGCGGCAGCCGCTTCTCCAGGCCGGCCGGCAACCACCAGTTGGCGTTGCCGAGCAGATGCATCGCGGCCGGTACCAAGGCCGTGCGGAGGATGAAGGCATCGAGGGCGACCGCTCCCGCCAGGCCGATGCCCGCCATCGCGGCCTCCAGCTCACCGCTGAGGATGAAGGCACTGAAGACGCACATCATGATCAGGGCCGCGCAGTTGATGACGCGGCTCGTCTCCGACAGGCCCACGCGGACCGCACGCGCGTTGTCCTTGGTGTGCACCCACTCCTCGTGCATCCGGCTCACCAGGAACACCTGGTAGTCCATCGAGAGGCCGAAGAGCAGGGACAGCATGATCACCGGCAGGAAGGCGGCGATCGGGCCCTCCTTGCCGAGGCCGAGGATTTCGGTGCCCCAGCCCCATTGGAAGATCGCCACGAGTACGCCGAAGGACGCGGCTGCCGCGACGAGGTTCATCACCGCGGCCGTCAGGGGCACCACCAGGGAGCGGAAGGCCACCATCAGGAGCAGGAAGCCCAGCGCGATGATCGCCGCGATGAAGTACGGCAGCCGGTCGGCGGTCACCGACGCGAAGTCCTTGGACACCGCCGTCACCCCGCCCACGTGCGCCTCGACGTCGGCCGCGGGGATGACGTCCTCGCGCAGGCGGTCGATCAGCCGGTCGGTCTCCACATCCTGCGGTGACGTGGTCGGGACCACCTGGATCACCGAGATGCCGTTCGCGGGCGGCAGTGCGGCGACCGCCGCCACGCCCTCGGTCGACTCGATGCGCGAGACCAGCCCCGTCGTGGCTTCGCCGTCCACCACCACCTGGAGCGGCCCGTTGAAGCCGGGCCCGAAACCCTCGGCGAGCAGGTCGTACGCCTGCCGGGTCGTCGTCGACTCCTTGTGGTTGCCCTGGTCGGAGGTGCCGAGCCGGATCGACAGGACGGGGATCGAGAGGCCCACCATGACGAGCATGGCCACGGCGGCGATGGAGCGGGGGCGTCGTTCGACGTACGCCGACCAGCGCCCCGCGAGCCCGCTCACGTGCTCCGGCTCCGGTCCCGCCGCGGCGAGCCTGCGCCGCTGCCGGCGGCTGAGCACCCGCATGCCGAGCAGTCCGAGAAGCGCCGGCAGCAGGGTGACCGCGGCCAGCACGCCCAGCACGACGGTCAGGGACGTCGCGATGACCACGCCGTCGAGGAAGCGCAGATTCATCACCAGCATGCCGGCGAGGGCGATGACCACGGTGCCGCCCGCGAACAACACGGCACGTCCCGAGGTGTTGAGGGCCTTCACCGCCGCCTCCTCCGGCTTCATCCCGCGCAGGATGCCGCGCCGGTGCCGGGTGACGATGAACAACGCGTAGTCGATGCCCACGCCCAGGCCGATCAACGAGCCGAGCAGCGGGGCGACATCGGGGACGTTCGTGACATGGCTGAGCAGTCCCGTCCCCATCATGCCGATGCCCAGGGCGACGACCGCCACGACGATCGGCAGCAGCATCGCGAAGAACGCGCCGAAGGCGAGGAAGAGGACGATCGCCGCCGCCAGGACGCCGACCAGCTCGGACGTACCCTGGGCCGCCTCCTGGACCCGGGTGATCGCCTGGCCGCCCAACTCCACCTGCAGGCCGTCGCGTTCGGCGTCCTGCGCCGTGTCGACGACGTCCTCCACCAGCTCCTTGGGTACGGCGTTCGCCTGCTCGGTGAAGGTGACCTGGGCGTAGGCGATCCGCCCGTTCTCACTGATCTGCGCCGCTCCGCCCTCAGCCGCGTACGGGCTGGTGACCTCGCCGACTCCGTCCATGCCCGCGATCTCGTTCAGCGCCGGCTCGATCCGGGACTGTACGGACCCGTCCCGCACCGAGGCCCCGTCTTTGCCGTCCACCTTCCACACGATCGTGTCGGTGTCGCCGGAACTCTCCGGGAAGGCCTTCTCCATCAGGTCGTACGCCTTTTTGGAGTCCGTGTTGGGCAGGGAGAAGACGTTCGCGTAGTCCGTGCCCGCGGCCGAACCCGCGAAGCTCACGCCGAACAGTGCCCCCACCCACAGCAACAGGACCACCAGCCGGTGCCGATAGCACCAGCGTGCCAATGCCGCCACGCTCAAGCTCCTTCGTCGCTCGGTTCGGTTGGTCCCCCAGGTCCTGGGCAACAGGATTGGCGGCGGCACGCGTGCGTGGACATGACCCGCCCATGACTCTCAAGGAACTCCAAAGACCGGAACGGGCCCCGTTGTCAGTGCCCGCGCCGATACTGGGGGCATGTCGAAGGCTCCAGGCACTGTGCTGGTCGTTGAGGACGAGGAGAGCATCGCGGACGTCCTCGCCATAGCGCTGCGCTACCACCGGTTCGAGGTGATGATCGCGGGCACCGTCCGTGAGGCGCTCACGCTCGCCGAGCGGACGCGTCCGGACGCCGCCCTGCTCGACGTCATGCTGCCGGACGGCGACGGCCGGGCCCTGGGCCACCAACTGCGGGCCGCGCGGCCCGATCTGGCGCTGGTGTTCCTCACGGCGCGCGACTCGCCCGCCGAGATAGTCGGCGCCCTCGGCTTCGGCGACGACTACATCACCAAGCCGTTCAACATCGACGAGGTCGTCGCGCGGATCACGGCGGTCCTGCGGCGCACCCGCTCGGCGGACGTCCTCCCGCAGCGCCCACCACTGCGGTACGGCGATCTGGAGCTGGACGAGACGACGTACTGCGTGCACCGCGCGGGCCGGACGGTCGAGCTCACCCCCACCGAGTACGCCCTGCTGCGCTTCCTGGTGCGCAACGGCGGCCGGATCGTCCCCAAGGAGCAACTCCTGCGCCACGTCTGGCAGTACGAGCACACCCCGCCCGAATCGACCGTCGTGGAGACCTACATCAGCTATCTGCGGCGCAAGCTGGACGCCCTGGGCGCGCCGGTGATCACCACGCGGCGGGGCGTCGGATACGGGCTGGCATGACGTTCGGGCGGTTTCGGTGCAAGCGCGGCGGGATCCACTCGCTGCGCGCCAAGCTGACGCTGGCGAACGTGGCGCTGCTGGCACTCGGCATCGCCATGGCCACCGCGGTGAGCCTGATGGCCGCGCGGCACTATCTCCTCGACAAGGTGGACTCCGAGCTGGTCAGCGAGCGTGCCTCGCTGCAGAACGCCGGGTTCACCATGGAGCAGATCGAGTCGCTGGGCGAAATAGCCGTCGCTCTCGACAATTTCAACGCCGATGACACCGACGCCCTGCCCAACACGGCGGGCTCGGTGTTCGTCGCCGTCGACGGCACCGGACGCCCGGTGGCCCTCGGCCCGCTCGCTCCGACGTCCCGGCAGCGCGCGTTCGCCGAGGCCGCGGGGGACCCGGCCGCAGTCACCGCCGAGACGGAGCCGCAGGACGTGCGTGTCGAGGGTGAGTCGTACCGGATGGTCGGGGCGAAGCTGTCCGACGGCACGATCGTGCTGATCGCCACCTCCACCGAGGCCCTGCACGAAGGCATGGCGAAGGCGCTCAAGCTCGACTTCGCCTTCGGCGCGCTGCTGCTGGCGCTGCTCGCCTGTCTCACCATGATCAGTGTGAGCCGCCGGATGCGGCCACTGGAGGACATGGTGGAGACGTCGTCGGCGATCGCCGAGGGGGACCTGACCCGGCGTGTGCCGTCCAGCCGGGAGGCCACGACGGAGGTGGAGCAGCTGCGGCTCGCCCTCAACTCCATGCTCCACCAGGTCGAGTCGGCGTATCTCACGCGGGAACGCAGCGCGGCCCAACTGCGCCGCTTCGTCGCCGACGCCTCGCACGAGCTGCGCACCCCGCTGTCCGCGATACGCGGCTATCTCCAGCTGTTCGACAGGGGAATGCTGACCGACCCTGCCGAGCGGAAGCGTGCCGGGGAGCGGGTGATGGCGGAGTCCGACCGGATGGGGCGGCTCGTCGACGAACTGCTCACCCTCGCCCGTCTCGACCAGCAACCCGAACTGCGCTTCCGGAACGTCGACTTGAGCCGCCTGGTGCGCGACGCGGCCGAGGATCTGCGGGTGCAGCAGCCGGACCGGCCGATCGGCGTCGACGCCGACGGCTCCCTGCTGGTGCACGCCGACGAGTCGGGGCTGCGTCAGGTGCTGGGCAACCTGGTGGGCAACGTACGCACGCACACGGCGGCCGATGTGCCGGTCCGGCTGGGTGTGGAGCGGAGCGACGGCGTCGTACGGCTGCGCGTCGAGGACAAGGGGCCGGGGCTCGCCGAGGAGGACGCGGCCCGGATCTTCGACCGGTTCTTCCGGGCCGGGGGCGGCGCGGGCAGCGGGCTGGGGATGGCGATCGTGCAGGGTGTCGTACGGGCGCACGGGGGCGACGTGGCGGTGCGGACGGCGCCGGGTGAGGGGCTGGCGGTGACGGTCACCCTGCCGGTGCGGGCGCCCATACCGTCGTAGCGTCTAGGAGTCGGCCGGCACCAGCGCCCATACGGTCTTGCCGTGTCTGCCGCGGCTCCACACCCCCACGCCGCCGCGATGTTCTTCACGAGTTGGAGCCCGCGGCCGGTCTCCTCCCACTCGCCCACCACCCGCAGCCGGGGCTCCGCCAGGTCCTCGTCCGACACCTCGATAAGACAGCAGCCGTCCGCGAGAGCGGTCACCGCCACCTCGAACTCCCGCTCCAGCAAAGGACCGTGGCGTACGACGTTGGTGGCCGGCTCGGACACCAGCAGGACCGCGTCGGCCAGCGCCGGGTCCTGAGGACCGTGTCCCCAGTCGGCCAGATGGTCCCGCACCCTCCGCCGGGCGAGACCGACGGAAGCCGGATGCCGGGGCAGCCGGAAGGAGTTGCGTCTCACCTCTCTCCCCGGGACGTCGCGGGCTCGCCGCGTGCGGCGCCCCGAAGGGGCGCGGGCCTTATCGATATGCGGCTCCGCCGCGTGGGCGCGACCAGCCACAACGGACCCGCAGACAACTCACGACCCAACCCGGCACAACCCGCGAAGCGCTCGTCACGCCTGGCGTGACGCCAGCTCCACCACCGTGATGTCCGACGGCGCCCCCACCCGCGTCGGCGGCCCCCACGCGCCCGCGCCGCGGCTGACGTAGAGCTGGGTGTCGCCGTAGCGCTCCAGGCCCGCGACGGTCGGGTTGGCGGCTGCGGCGAGGAGGTTGCCGGGCCAGAGCTGGCCGCCGTGGGTGTGGCCGGAGAGCTGGAGGTCGACGCCGTGGTCGACGGCGTCGTGGATCTGGACGGGCTGGTGGGCGAGGAGCACGCACGCGCGTGTCGTGTCCCGGTCGCCGAGGGCCTTCTCGTAGTCGGGGCCCTGGCCCTCGTCCTCGCCCGAGACGTCGTTGACGCCCGCGAGGTCGAAGTGGGGCAGTTCCGTACGGGCGTTCTCCAGCGGGCGCAGGCCGAGCCGGCGCACCTCGTCGATCCACTGCTCGGCGCCGGAGAAGTACTCGTGGTTGCCGGTGACGAAGTAGGCGCCGTGCCGTGCCGTCAGCTGCGCCAGGGGTGCCGCCGCCGGGCCCAGGTCCTTGACGCTGCCGTCCACCAGGTTGCCGACCACCGCGATCAGGTCGGGCTGGGTCGCGTTGATCGTGTCGACGACCTTCTGCGCGAAGCCCCGGCCGAGGACCGGGCCCAGGTGGATGTCACTGACGACGGCGATCCGGAAACCGTGGGCGGCGCGCGGGAGTTTGGCCAGCGGGACGGTGACCCGCTTCACACTGGGGCCGTTCAGGACGCCGTACGTGCCGACACCGACCGTCCCGACGGCGGCTGCGGCCGCGGCGCCGCCGATGACTCGGGAGACGAAGAGGCGGCGGGAGGGGGCGCGCACCGGCTCCGAGGCGGGCACCGGCTCTGAGGCGGGCACGTCGGCTGCCGGGGCCTGCGTGGGGCCGGATCCACCAGTGGCCGCTCCCACCGGCACCGGCTCCTCCCGCACTACGGCCGTCTCGGCGGACGCCCGCCGTTCCAGCCACCGCCGCAGCAGTGGCCGTACGACCTCACCCGCCAGCACACCCAGAAGCAGATATATCGACAGGGCCAGCCACAGGAAGCCCGGCCAGGCCAGGAGCTGCTGGAGCCAGAACGGGGCGCCGGAGCGTTCGGCCACGAAGGCCGCGACCGTCAGGGCCCAGCCGCCGGCGATCAGCACCGCGCCCGTACGGCGCACCAGGCCCGGACCGCGCGTCGTGTCGCGGAACAGGCGGCGCCAGACGAGCCAGTTGCCCGCCACCAATGCGCCCAGCACGAGCAGCACCACGAGCGCGAAGACGATGACCACGGTGTCGTATCCCTCAGTTGTCGACGGTGCCGTACGGCTTGTCAGCTATGACGTTCGGCGCAGTGCGCGAATTCCGCGCAACCCGATGCCGCCGATGACCGTCCCCAATACGAAGGAAACGACGGCGAGCAGCAGGTGCACCCAGAAGTACGCGGTCGGGTCACCCGCGTCGTCGAACGCGAGCCCGCTGCCGTCCTTGACGAGGTTCTTGACGAAAGTGATCCAGATGATCCAGCTCCACACCCCGAAGGCGAGCAGGAACCAGGAGACGGGGCGGCTGAGCTTCATGCCTTCAGTATCGCCGCCGCCTGTCCGGATCCGTCGCCGGGGTGGGGCGGGCGGTGGGACTTCCCGGCCCGCGACAGGTACGTTCTCGACCGTGCCCGCACCCATGAAGACCGCCAGGCGATCCCTGCTGGTCACTTCCGCCACATTGTTGTCCCTTTCGCTGACCGCCGCGCCGGTTCTCGCGGCGCCCAAGCCAACGCCCTCGCCCTCGGCCACTCCCCCGGCGAACATGTCGACCGTGGGCGGCGCACGGCTCGGGAAGGCGGGGGCGCAGGTCAATCTCGCGAGCGGGGTACCGGTGCTCCCCAAGGATCTGTCCGCGCGGTCGTGGATCGTCTCCGACGCCGAGTCCGGTGACGTGCTGGCCTCGAACAACGCGCACTGGCGGCTGCCCCCGGCGAGCACGCTGAAGATGCTGTTCGCGGACACCGTGCTGCCGAAGTTCCCGAAGGCCATGAAGCACACCGTGGTGCCCAGCGACCTGGCCGGCATCGGTACCGGGTCCAGCCTGGTCGGGATCAAGGAGGGCGAGACGTACACGGTCCACGACCTGTGGCTCGGCGTCTTCCTGCGTTCCGGCAACGACGCGGTGCATGTGCTGTCCGCGATGAACGACGGCGTCGCGGACACCGTCAAGGAGATGAACGAGCACGCCGAGGAGCTCCAGGCCCTCGACACGAACGTGGTCAGCCCCGACGGCTACGACGCCCCCGAGCAGGTCTCGTCCGCGTACGACCTGACGCTGATCGCCCGCTCCGGGCTGCAGAAGAAGGACTTCCGCGAGTACTGCTCCACGGTGTCCGCGAATTTCCCGGGCAAGACGACGAAGAACAAGAAGGGCAAGACGGTCCGCGAGACCTTCGAGATCCAGAACACCAACCGGCTGCTGACCGGCGACAGCGGCCTCGCCCAGTACCAGGGCATCGCGGGCGTCAAGAACGGCAACACCACCAACGCCGGCTCCACCTTCACCGGCGTCGCCGAACGCAACGGCAAGGTGCTGCTGGTCACCGTCATGAACCCGGAGAAGGACGCGCCCAACGAGGTCTACAAGGAGACCGCCGCGCTCTTCGACTGGGGGTTCAAGGCGGCCGGCAAGGTGCAACCGGTGGGCGAGCTGGTGCCCCCGAAGAGCGCCGCGCAGGCCGGCGCCCAGCCGGGGGCGAACGACGGCGGTGAGGCCGGTGGCGCCGGGGACAGCGAGGCGTCCGCGAAGCCGGTGACGGGCGCGGCGGCCGAGAGCGGTTCCGGCGGGGTCGGGGTCGCGTTCGCGATCACCGGCGGGGTGCTGGTGCTGCTCGCGGCGGGCGCGTTCCTGGTCAACCGCCGGTGGCCGCTGCCTGATCTGGTGCGTCGCCGGACTCGTCCGTGACCCCGGCGATCTCGGTCTCCTTGCTCCCCGTCGCCGTCCACGCGGCACAGAACAGGACCAGCTTCGAGGTGAAGTTGATCCACAGCAGCAGGGCGACGGGGACGCCGAACGCGCCGTACATGCTCTTCCCGGCCACGCCCTGCATATAGCCACTGAGCAGCAGCTTGAGCAGCTCGAACCCGATCGCGCCGATCAGCGCGGCCACCATCAGCCGACGGCGCGGCGGTTCGACGCCGGGCAGCAGGGTGAGGACGTACAGGAGCACGAGGAAATTCGCGAGGACGGCGACGGCGAACGCGGCGATGTACAGCAGGACCCCGCCCCAGCCGCCCTCCTTGAGGCCGATCTGCTCGGTGATCCAGCCGACCATCGCGGAGGCGACGGTGGAGGCGGCGAGCGTCACGAGGGTCGCGCCGCCGAGGCCTACGAGGATGCCCGCGTCCTTGGCCTTGCTCAGGACCGGGTTCTCCTCGCTGTCGGGCAGCTCCCACACCGCGCGCAGACAGTCGCGCATCGAGCCGACCCAGCCGATGCCGGTGAACAGCAGCAGGGCGCCGGCGATGAGGCCGACGGTGCCGGCGTTGGCGACGAGGCCGTCGATGTTGAGCTGCTCGGAGATGCCGGGCACCTGCTCGGCGATCTTGTCCTCCAGCTCGTTCTGTCGGGATGTGCTGAGGGTCGCCGCGGCGATGGCGGCGGCCACCGTCAGCAGCGGGAAGAGCGCCACGAAGCTGATGAACGTCATCGCGGCGGCCAGCCGCGTCCACTTCACCCGGTCCAGACGCTCGTACGACCGCCACGCGTGCGTGGTCATCAATCGGGCCACCATCGGCCCGACGACAGGGAGCTTTTTCAGCCAGTCCATGATCCGACCCTGCCCTCGTTGCGGAAGACCAATGTCCGAGTGCCCCAAAACCGCAGGACAGTGGCGATCGCCATGCCGATTCCCGCGCCGGATACGGTGTCCGCGCGCTGCGAGGTGAAGCCGAGGCCATAGTGGCTGACGGCGAGGCACAGGAGCTGGACGAGCGCCCCTGCGGCGTTCACCGCGAAGAACACGGCGTACGGGCGCAGACCGCGCGGTCTGGTGGCCCGGTAGGTGCCGAACGCGTTGCCCACGTACGCCACGGAGCAGCCCGCCAGGAAGGAGATCGTCTTGGCGGTGAGCGGTCCTACTCCGGCGGGTCCGCGCAGCCAGGTGAAGAGGGCGAGGTCGACGGCGTAGGCGAGGAGGCCCACTCCGCCGAATCCCAGCAGTTCACGGCCGCGCGGCAGGTTCACCAGTTGGCCACCGCCAAGCCGTACATCGCCAGCCATGCCAGCGCGATGAGTGCGAGGGCGCGGTCGTGGAGGACGACGTCCTCGGGTTCGCCCGCGGTGCCGCGGTCGGCGAAGACGGCGTAGCGGAGGATCGCCACGATGAAGGCGACCATGGACAGCTGCCGCCACGGCAGGACGCTGGTGTTGGGGACGCCGCCCTCCTCGAGGGCCCACAGGCAGTAGCCGAGGACGGCGACGCCGGCCGCCAGCTGCCATACGAAGCGCAGGTAGCCGGTGGTGTATTCGGTGAGCAACGCGCGCGTGGCGCCCGCGGTGCCGGCCATCTGGACGGCTTCGGAGTAGCGCTTGGCCGCCACCATGAACAGCGCGCCGAAGCCGGTGGTGATCAGGAACCAGCGCGACAGGGGGATGTCGAGCGCGAGCCCGCCGACCATCGCCCGCATCAGGAACCCGGTGGTGACGACGACGAGGTCGACGACCAGGACGTGCTTGAGGCTGATGCAGTACGCCAGTTGCATGCCGATGTACGCGGTCAGCAGCGCAGCGACGGCGGGCGTGGTGAGCCAGGCCGCCGCGACCGGCGCGAGGAGGGCGAGGGCGCCGCCGACGGCGTACGCGACCGGTACGGGGACCTGGCCGGCGGCGACGGGGCGGTGGCACTTGGTGGGGTGGGCGCGGTCGGCCTCGGCGTCGCGGGCGTCGTTGATCAGGTAGACGGCGGCGGCGCAGGCCGTGAACAGCGCGAAGACCAGCGCGATGCGGGTGAGTGCGCCCGGCACGAGCAACTGCCCGGCGGCAGCGGGGGCGGCGACGACCAGGACGTTCTTGACCCACTGCTTGGGGCGTGCGGTCGTGAGGAGACCGCGCAGGAGGGGGCGTTTCGGGGGCGCGTTGGGGGTGGGGCGCACGCCGTCCGGGTAGTGCGCGGCCTTGGTGGGGCGCGTGCCCTCGGCGGGGGTCCTGATCGGTGCCGTCTCAGTCATGCCTGCTCCCCCGCATCCAGCGCGCCCCGAGACGCGCCGTCAGCGCTCCGAGCGCGGCCCCCGCCGCGACGTCGGAGGGGTAGTGCACGCCGACGACCAGGCGGGAGAGGCACATGGCGACGGCGAGCGGGGGGACGAGGGGGGCGCCGAGTGCGCCGTAGGCGACGGCCGCCGCGGCTGCCGAGGTGGCGTGCGAGCTCGGGAAGGAGTGACGGCCGGCGGTGCGCACGCGGGGCGCGAGATGCGTGGGACGCGCACGGCATACGACACGCTTCACGCCCATGCTGGCGACGTGCGCGCCCGCGGTGAGCGCTGTGCCCCGCAACCAGGCGCCGCGCCGCGCTCCGTCCACGGCCGCACCGGCGAGACCCGCCGCGATCCACAGCGCACCGTGCTCACCCGCCCAGGACAGGGCACGCGCGGCGCCCGCGACGCGCGGGTCCGCACCGCAGGCATGGAATGCGGAAAGGATTCGGTCGTCCATGGTGTCGAAGTCGTCCACTGGACTCACTGTTCACGCCACCCCTGCCGGAATTACGGCAATATTGAGCGACATCCCATTAATCACCCATTTCGGCGAGTGACGGAATGTTACGAAACAGGTCGACAAACCTCGGCTATACGGTCACCGCATGTCTGCCGACACCGTTTCCGTCACGGGATGGGGCCGCACCGCTCCCACCGCCGCCCGGCTGATCCGCCCACGGACGTACGAGGAGGCCGCGGCGGCCGTCCGGGGCTGCGGGGCCCGCGGCGGCATCCCCAGAGGGCTGGGACGGGCGTACGGGGACGCGGCGCAGAACGCCGGCGGGACCGTGCTCGACATGACGGCCCTGGACCGCGTCCACGCCATCGACGCCGAGGGCGGCACCGTCCTGTGCGACGCGGGTGTCTCACTGCACCGCCTGATGGAAGTCCTGCTGCCGCTCGGCTGGTTCGTCCCCGTCACGCCCGGCACCCGCCAGGTGACGGTCGGCGGCGCGATCGGCGCCGACATCCACGGCAAGAACCACCATGTGTCCGGCTCCTTCAGCAGGCACGTCCTGTCGCTGGAACTTCTCACCGCCGACGGCGAGATCCGCACCGTCGGCCGCGACACCCCCCTCTTCGACGCGACGGCCGGCGGTATGGGCCTGACCGGCGCCATCCTGACCGCGACGGTCCAGCTCCAGCCGGTACAGACCTCCCTCATGTCCGTCGACACCGAACGCGCCACGGACCTCGACGATCTGATGGCCCGTCTGACCGCGACCGACCACCTCTACCGCTACTCGGTCGCCTGGATCGACCTCCTGGCACGCGGCGCGGCGACGGGCCGCGCGGTGCTGACCCGCGGCGACCACGCACCGCTCGACACGCTGCCCGCACGCGCGCGTAGAGCCCCGCTTTCGTTCCGCCCCGCCCAGTTGCCGCCCGCCCCCGCCTTCCTCCCGGAGGGGCTGCTCACCCGTACCACCGTGGGGCTGTTCAACGAGCTCTGGTACCGGAAGGCGCCACGCGCGCGTACCGGTCAGCTGCAGAAGCTCTCCACCTTCTTCCACCCCCTCGACGGCGTCCCCCACTGGAACCGCGTCTACGGCCGCAGCGGCTTCGTGCAGTACCAGTTCGTCGTCGGATACGGCCAGGAGGACGCCCTGCGCCGGATCGTGCGGCGCATCTGCGAGCACCGCTGCCCGTCGTTCCTCGCCGTCCTCAAGCGCTTCGGGGACGCCGACCCGGGCTGGCTCTCCTTCCCCGTGCCCGGCTGGACGCTGGCCCTGGACATCCCGGCCGGACTGCCCGGCCTCGGCGCCCTCCTCGACGAACTGGACGAGGAGGTGGCCGCGGCGGGCGGGCGCGTCTACCTGGCCAAGGACGCCCGGCTGCGTCCGGAACTGCTCTCCTCGATGTACCCCCGGCTCGACGAGTTCCGCGCCCTGCGTGCGCAGTTGGACCCGCGCGGGGTGTTCGTGTCGGACCTGTCGCGCCGCCTCACCCTCTAGGCAACCTCTAGGAGCTGTCGTGAAGGACGCCTTCGGCCTCCCCCAGTCCCTGCTCGTCCTCGGCGGTACGTCCGAGATCGCGCTGGCCACCGCGCGCCGCCTGATCGCCCGCCGCACCCGCACGGTGTGGCTGGCGGGCCGCCCGACGCCCGCGCTCGACGGGGCCGCCGCCGAACTGCGCGCCCTCGGGGCCGAGGTGCACACCGTCCCCTTCGACGCGCTCGACCCCGACTCCCACGAAACAGTGCTCGGCAAGGTCTTCGCGGAGGGCGACATCGACATGGTGCTGCTCGCCTTCGGCATCCTCGGCGACCAGGCGCACGACGAGCGCGAACCGGCCGCCGCGGTACGGGTCGCGCAGACCAACTACACGGGCGCGGTGTCCTCGGCACTCGTCGCCGCGCGCGCGTTGCAGACCCAGGGCCACGGCTCCCTGGTCGTGCTCTCCTCCGTCGCCGGCGAACGCGCCCGCCGCGCCAACTTCATCTACGGCTCCAGCAAGGCCGGCCTCGACGCCTTCACCCAGGGCCTGGGCGACGCGCTCCACGGCACCGGCGTGCACGTCATGGTCGTACGCCCCGGGTTCGTACGGTCGAAGATGACCGCCGGACTGGAAGAGGCACCGCTCGCCACGACTCCGGAAGCGGTCGCGACGGCCATCGAGCTGGGCCTGAGGCGGCGCTCGGAGACGGTGTGGGTGCCGGGCGCACTGCGGCTGGTGATGTCGGCGCTGCGGCATGTGCCGCGGGCGGTGTTCCGGCGGCTGCCGCTCTAGGGCCGAGTTCTAGCGAGTCGGCAGGGAGCCCCGCTCCACGTGATCCGGCTGCGGTGGTACGACCGCGCTGCCGAAGGTGAACTCGCGCAGCTTGCGCCATACGCCGTCGGCGCCCTGTTCGTAGAGCGCGAAGCCGGTGCAGGGCCAGGCGGCGGTGTAGTCGGCGAGTTCCTCGAAGGCGTGGTCCATCGCCTCGTCGTCGATGCCGTGCGCCACGGTGACATGCGGGTGGTACGGGAACTGCAGCTCGCGAGCCACCGGGCCGGACGCGTCGCGGACCTGCTTCTGCAGCCAGGTGCAGGCCGCGGCGCCCTCGACGACCTGGACGAACACGACCGGGGACAGGGGGCGGAAGGTGCCCGTGCCGGACAGCCGCATCGGGAAGGGGCGCACGGCGGCCGCGACCTCGACGAGGTGGGCCTCGATCGCGGGCAGCTCGCCGTCGTCGACCTCTGTCGGCGGCAGCAGGGTGACGTGCGTGGGGATGCCGTGCGCCGCGGCGTCGCCGAAGCCCGCGCGCCGCTCCTGGAGCAGGCTGCCGTGAGGCTCCGGGACCGCGATCGACACACCGATCGTTACGGTCCCCACGTCGTCTCCTGTCGTCTTTTTCGGGTGCGTTCCCAGCCGTCCGGCTATCGACTGTACGGCCACGGGTGTGTTGTGGGCAGGCGCAACCGTAGTGATGTGCAGCGCTCTGCCCAGTAGTACGTCTGTGCGGTGGTGCGCCTGAGTGCCTGTCAGTGCTTCGCGGGCAGGAAGCCCACCCTGTCGTACGCCTGGGACAGGGTCTCCGCGGCGACGGCACGCGCCTTCTCCGCGCCCTTGGCGAGGATCGAGTCCAGCGTCTCCGGGTCGTCCAGGTACTGCTGGGTGCGCTCGCGGAACGGCGTCACGAACCCGACCATGATCTCGGCAAGGTCGGTCTTGAGTGCGCCGTAGCCCTTGCCGTCGTACTTCTGCTCCAGGTCCGCGACCCCCTCGCCCGTGAGGGTCGAGTAGATGGTGAGCAGGTTGCTGACGCCCGGCTTGTTCTCCGCGTCGAAGCGGATCACGGTGTCCGTGTCGGTGACCGCGCTCTTGACCTTCTTGGCGGTGGCCTTGGGATCGTCGAGCAGATTGATCAACCCCTTCGGGGTTGACGCCGACTTGCTCATCTTGATCGACGGTTCCTGGAGGTCGTAGATCTTCGCCGTCTCCCTGAGGATGTACGGCTTCGGAATCGTGAAGGTCGCGCCGAAGCGGCCGTTGAAGCGCTCGGCGAGGTCACGGGTGAGCTCGATGTGCTGGCGCTGGTCCTCGCCGACCGGGACCTCGTTCGCCTGGTAGAGCAGGATGTCCGCGACCTGGAGGACCGGGTACGTGAAGAGGCCGACGCTGGCACGGTCGGCGCCCTGCTTGGCGGACTTGTCCTTGAACTGGGTCATGCGGGAGGCCTCGCCGAAGCCGGTGAGGCAGTTCATGATCCAGGCGAGCTGGGCGTGCTCGGGGACATGGCTCTGGACGAAGAGCGTGCAGCGCTCCGCGTCGAGTCCCGCGGCCAGCAGCTGCGCCGCGGCGAGGCGGGTGTTGGCCCGCAGCTCCTTCGGGTCCTGCGGAACCGTGATCGCGTGCAGGTCGACGACCATGTAGAACGCGTCGTGGGTCTCCTGCAGGGCCACCCACTGACGGACGGCGCCGAGGTAGTTGCCGAGGTGGAACGAGCCTGCGGTGGGCTGGATTCCGGAGAGCACGCGAGGACGATCAAGGGCCATGTCCACCATTCTCTCAGGTCTCAGAGGGCGATCCGGAACGGGCTGAGAACTGGCCGGGAACAGGTGGGAACCGATCTGGCCCCGGCGGTGTAACAAGAGTGTGAGGACGCGGGAGGGGGGCCGCATCGTCGATGAGGCCGCGGTGATCGCACGCGTACGCGCCGGAGAGCCGGAGGCGTATGCGGAGCTGGTGCGGGCCCATACGGGCATCGCGCTGCGTGCGGCCGCGGCGCTCGGGGCGGGTGCGGACGCGGAAGACGTGGTGCAGCAGGCCTTCGTAAAGGCGTACTGCGCGCTGGGCCGGTTCAAGGACGGCGCGGCGTTCAAGCCCTGGCTGCTGTCGATCGTCGCCAATGAGACGAGGAACACAGTGCGCACGGCGGCCCGCCAGCGCACGCTCGCCGGCCGCGAGGCGGCGTTCGTGGAGGCGGAGCCGCTGATACCGGCTTCGGCGGACCCGGCGGTGGCGGCCCTGGAGATAGAGCGCCGGGTCGCGCTGCAGACCGCTCTGGAGAAGCTGAGCGAGGAGCACCGTCTGGTCGTCACCTACCGCTATCTGCTGGAGATGGACGAGTCCGAGACGGCCCAGGCCCTGGGCTGGCCCAGGGGCACGGTGAAGTCCCGGCTCAACCGCGCCCTGCGGAAGCTGAGCAGGCTGCTGCCGGATTTCCAGCCTCGGGAAGGGGGTGATGAGCATGAGTGACGGCCAGGAGTCGTACGACGACCAGGACGGCGGCCGGCGTCGCGGCGAGGCCTCGCGGCTGCCGGAGGAACTGAGGGCGCTGGGTCGGTCGCTGGACCGGCCCGGGGCCGACGGTTCCGAGACGATGGTCGAGCGGGTGCTGCAGCAGATACTCGCCGAGCAGGTGCCCGTACCGGTGGCCGAGCCGTCGGGCACCGGTGAGCGGCTGCGGGTGGTCCGGCGGTGGACGCGGGTGCGATGGCGTGCGCTGACCGCGGCGCTGTGCGGTCTGCTGACGGTGCTGGTGCTCACGCCTCCGGTGCGGGCCACGGTCTTCGACTGGTTCGGCTTCGGCGGGGTCGAGGTGCGGTACGACCCGTCGGCGGAGCCTTCTCCGGGTGCCGAGGTGCCCGGCTGCGGGAGGTCGGTGTCGCTGGCGCAGGCGGAGCGGCGGGCCGGGTTCGCGCCGCTGGTGCCCAAGGCGTTCGGCACGCCGGAGGCCGTGGCGGTGACGGCCGAGCCGCAGGGGCGGTTCCTGGTGACGTTGTGCCGTCAGGAGGACGGGCGCACGATCCGGCTGGACGAGTACCCGGCCCGCCTGGACGTCTCCTTCGCCAAGACCGTGCGCGAACAGCCGGAGTGGCTGCAACTGGGCGGGGGCGGCACGTCGGGCTCGGACCTGGCCCTGTGGTTCCCCCGGCCACACCTGCTCAGCTTCTGGCTGGTCGACGAGAACGGGGACCGCTACACCCGCAAGGAACGGACAGCGGGTCCAACGCTGCTGTGGATGCACCGGACGGACGGCGAGGACGTGACGCTGCGGCTGGAGGGAGTGGCGTCGAGGGAGCGGGCGATGGAGATCGCGAAGTCGCTCGAGAAATCCTCGAAATCCGGATCCGAATAGAGCGGCAAAGGTGGGAACCCCGGCGGGTCGGGCGGTGTACCAGAAGTGACACGCGGCCCACGGACGGGCCGCACCGGACCGGTGGGGGACCTCATGGTGAGGATGCGTCAACTGATCGCTACCGCAGGGGCATTGGCCACGATGCTGACTCTGGCTCTCCTGGGCGCGCCTCCCGCGTCCGCCGGCGGGCCGACGAGCGTGCTCCTGGCCTCGCCGACCACCCAGCAGGCCACGGGGCTCTACTCCACCGCCCCGGAGTACAACCGGCTGCAGACACTGCTCGATCGGACGAACCGTGGTCTCGACGCGGACAAGCGGGCCCGTGAGCTTGCCTCCGCCTCGGGCGAGTACGTCAACATCACGTGGATGGTCCACGATGTGGCGCCCTGGCGGCAGGACTCCGTGATCGTGAGCGACGCCGAGGACATATGGATCAACACGGCATTGGGCACACCGCCCGAAGGAAACGACCAGTGGAAGAAGGCTGAGCGGCCTGCTCAGCTGCACACCCTGCTCGCACAGCTCGGTGTGATCGACAAGGTCTCGAACCCGGGATCCGCCGGTGCTGCGGACAAGGGCGGCACAGCAGACAAGGGCAGCACGGCGGACACCGCTGCCACCACGACGCGGGCAGCCACCACGGGCGCCTCCGATGACACCGACTGGTGGTGGGCGCTCCCGGGTGCGGCGGCCGGAGCCGTGCTGGCACTGGTGCTGCGACCGTTCGCCGCGCGGAAGCTGCCTCTGCCACATCTACGCGACGCGGAGCGAGGGCCGCGGCAGGAGCTGCGCGACATCTGAGGTCATCTGAGGTCGGTGGATCAGAAGACAGGCCGGGAGTTCAGTAGAGGGGGGACCGCTGTGAGATCGGGAGGGGGAGGAATGGCACACCGTCGCAGACGCACGATGAGGCGACTCGCCGTGCTGACGCCGGTGCCATTGGCGATGGCCCTGTTCGCTGCGCCCGCGGTCGCCGCACCGGGACCGGACGGGGACATCCCCGATCTGGCGATCGTGACGGCGGCCGGCACAGGGCGGACGACAGTGCTGCGCTCCGGCGAGCAGGACTTCGCCCGTCTCTGGCAGCTGCTGCAGCCCACCTACACCGGGACGGAGCAGGTACCGGAGGGCTGGTTCGAGGGCCGGCCGGTATCCGCCGGTGCGGATCATCGTGGTTTGACATCCTCCCCCTCTTAAAAGAGGGGGATTCCAACCCAGGTGGGTTGAGGTTCACGGGCGCTCGAACGGCCGGTGGCCGCTGTCACCCCTCCGGCACCGGCTGAGCGCCGGGGGCGGGGGATCCCGCCCTGTCCTGCCGCGACGTTGTTCGCTGCGTTCTCGTCGGCGTTGCTGGTGAACCCGCAGGACACACAGACGAAGTCGGCTTGGCTCTTGCGCGACTTCTTCTCGATCCATCCGCAGGCGGAGCAACGCAGAGACGTGAAGGGTGCGGGGACGTCCTCGACCCGGCCCGGAGCCTTGTCCTGCGTGCGTCGCCGCAGCAGCCCCCAGCCCTGGGCGAGGATCACCCGGTTCAGCCCTGCCTTCTGCCCCACCTTCGTGCCGGGCTGCTCGACAGTCCCCTTTGCCGAGCGGGTCATGTTCTTGATGTTCAGCTTCTCGAACCGCACCAGACCGTACGACCTGGCGAGCATGGTGCTGGTCTTCTCGCACCAGTCCTTGCGCCGGGCGCCTTCGCGCGCCTTGAGTCTGGCGGCCTTGGCGTACTCGGCGGCCTTGGCCTCGCTGCCCCTCGGGGCGCGGGCAGCACGCCGCTGGTGCTTACGGATCTGCGCGCGCTCCTTGACCGTGAGCTGCGGGCAGTTCAGCTTCCGCCCGTCCGAGAGGGCGGCGGTGATCTTCACACCCCGGTCGATGCCAATGACCTCACCCGTGCCGGGTGCGTCAGCTGGCACGGGAACGACGGCGAACGCGAGATGCCACTGCCCGTTACGGAAGGTGACCCGGAACGTCTTCGCGGCGGGCAGGCAGGCGCCCTTGCCCTTGCGGGACAGGCGCAAGCGCACCCAGCCGCAGCCGGGCACCTTCACTTGCGCCCAGCGCCGGTTCAGCTTCTGCACCACGACACAGCGGCCCATGACCTGCTTGCCCTTGGCATTCAGCTTCGGGGTACCGTCCGCCTCGAACTCCGGTACGCGGTCGGTGCCGATGACACGGAAGCCTTCATGCCGGAACTTCTTACGCCAGGTCGGTTCACCGAACCCGGAGGCGAACCGGGCGTTCTTGGCCTTGGCGAAGTCCTTCAGAGCCTGCTGCTGGACGTCCGCGTTACCAGCGCGCAGCCATGCGTAGTCACGCCGGGCCTCGGTGAGCTGGCGGCACTGCTCAGCGAAACCGGGCGCGGCCCCGCGCCCCTTGTACCAGTGCGAGTGCTGCTCGACGGCAAGGTTCCAGACGTAGCGGGCGTGCGCGCAGTGGTCAAGCATGATGCTCGCCTGCTCGCTCGTCGGGTACATCCGGAAGCGCGACATGTCGTGAACCTAGACCCCACGTTCACCGACCGGGCAGGCTATCGATCAACATCACCTGTGTGAGTGACCGCTCCCGGCCGCCGACCCGGCCGCCACCGGCCATAAGGCTCTCAACTCTCCCTCACCACCGCCTGTTTGTGGTCGTCCTGTGCCGGGGCTGGCCGTCGGGTTCGCTGCCGGCGGCGCCGGCACGCTGCTGATACGCCGCGCGGCGGCCGGGCACGGGGCCGGGCCGCCGCGGGAGGAGCCACGACAGGAACTGATCGATCTTTGAGTATGGATCTTTGAGCATCGATCCTTGAAGTTCCGCATACGTCGGGCCAGGCGTCAGCCCAGGTCGATTTCCGGGTACAGCGGGAAGCCGGCGACCAGGTCGGTCGCGCGGTGGGAGATCTCGTCGGCGACCTTGGGATCGAGGATGTGGGCGGCCTTGGAGGGGGCCCCCGACTTGGTGGTGCCGGGTTCCGTGGTGGTGAGGACTCGGTCGATGAGGGCGGCGACCTCGTCCATCTCGGCGGTGCCCAGGCCGCGGGTGGTCAGGGCGGGGGTGCCGATGCGGATACCGGAGGTGTACCAGGCGCCGTTGGGGTCGGCCGGAATGGAGTTGCGGTTGGTGACGATGCCGGATTCGAGCAGGGCAGCCTCGGCCTGGCGGCCGGTGAGGCCGTAGGAGGAGGCGACGTCGATCAGGTTGAGGTGGTTGTCGGTGCCGCCGGTCACCAGGGTCGCGCCCCGGCGCATCAGGCCGTCGGCGAGGGCGCGGGAGTTGTCGACGATGCGCTGGGCGTAGTCACGGAAGGAGGGCTGACGTGCCTCGGCGAGGGCGACGGCCTTGGCGGCCATGACGTGCGGGAGCGGGCCGCCGAGGACCATCGGGCAGCCGCGGTCGACCTGGTCCTTGAGGGAGTCGTCGCACAGGACCATGCCGCCGCGGGGGCCGCGGAGGGACTTGTGGGTGGTGGTGGTGACGATCTGGGCGTGCGGGACCGGGTCGAAGTCACCGGTGAGGACCTTGCCGGCCACCAGGCCCGCGAAGTGCGCCATGTCCACCATCAGGGTCGCCCCGACCTCGTCGGCGATCTCCCGCATGATCCGGAAGTTCACGAGACGGGGGTAGGCGGAGTAGCCGGCGACGATGATCAGCGGCTTGAACTCTCGGGCGGAGGCGCGCAGGGCCTCGTAGTCCACCAGTCCGGTCTGCGGGTCGGTGCCGTAGGAGCGCTGGTCGAACATCTTGCCGGAGATGTTCGGGCGGAAGCCGTGGGTGAGGTGGCCGCCGGCGTCCAGGGACATGCCGAGCATGCGCTGGTTGCCGAAGGCCTGGCGGAGCTCGGCCCAGTCGGCCTCGGAGAGGTCGTTGACCTGGCGGACGCCGGCCTTCTCCAGGGCGGGGGCCTCGACGCGGGCGGCGAGGACGGACCAGAAGGCGACGAGGTTGGCGTCGATGCCGGAGTGCGGCTGGACGTAGGCGTGGCGGGCGCCGAAGAGTTCGCGGGCGTGCTCGGCGGCGAGGGACTCGACGGTGTCGACGTTGCGGCAGCCGGCGTAGAAGCGGCGGCCGATGGTGCCCTCGGCGTACTTGTCGCTGAACCAGTTGCCCATGGCGAGCAGGGTGGCCGGGGAGGCGTAGTTCTCGGAGGCGATCAGCTTGAGCATCTCGCGCTGATCGTGGACCTCCTGGCCGATGGCGTCGGCGACGCGCGGCTCGACGGCGCGGATCACGTCGAGGGCGGCACGGAAGGCGGTGGACTCGGTGGAGAGGGGCTGCTGGTCTGACATGTGGTCGGCCTCCGGGCGGCGTGGCTTGAAGCGGTCACGGTTCACGGTTCGGCCCAGGCGCACGGCACTCGCTCGTCGGGCCCGAGGGTCAGGCCGTCGAGGGCCGCTCCCCGATGGTCGGTCCCATCCCAGCGCGCCAGTCACGGCCCGCGATCAGCCTACCGGGCGCATGAGTCGGCTTGGCTCCCGCGTCCGGCATCCGAGCGACGATAGGAAGGGGATCCGCCTCATGTTCGGGAGTTGCCGTGACCGCTACGGAAAGCCTCATCGAAGCCGCCGACGCCCACAGCGCGCACAACTACCACCCGCTGCCGGTCGTCGTGGCGACGGCGGACGGCGCCTGGATGACGGATGTCGAGGGGCGGCGGTATCTGGATCTGCTGGCCGGATATTCGGCGCTCAACTTCGGTCACCGCAACCGGCGGCTGATCGATGCGGCGAAGGCGCAGCTGGAGCGGGTGACGCTGACGTCGCGGGCGTTTCACCACGACCGGTTCGCCGCGTTCTGCGCGGAGCTGGCCGAGCTGTGCGGCATGGAGATGGTGCTGCCGATGAACACCGGCGCGGAGGCGGTGGAGACGGCCGTGAAGACGGCCCGGAAGTGGGGGTACCGGGTCAAGGGCGTGCCGGCGGAGATGGCGAAGATCGTGGTCGCGGGCGGCAATTTTCACGGCCGTACGACGACGGTCATCAGCTTCTCCACGGACCCGGAGGCGCGCGCGGACTTCGGGCCGTACACACCGGGCTTCGCGATCGTGCCGTACGGGGATCTGACGGCGATGCGGGAGGCGATGACCGAGAACACCGTGGCGGTGCTGCTGGAGCCGATCCAGGGCGAGTCGGGGGTGATCGTGCCGCCGCCCGGTTATCTGCCGGCGGTGCGGGAGCTGGCGCGGGAGCGGAATGTTCTCTTCGTCGCCGACGAGATCCAGTCGGGGCTGGGGCGGACGGGACGTACCTTCGCGTGCGAGCACGAGGGGGTGGTGCCCGACATGTATGTGCTGGGCAAGGCCCTCGGCGGTGGCGTTGTGCCCGTGTCGGCCGTGGTGTCGAGTGCCGAGGTGCTGGGGGTGTTCCGGCCCGGGGAGCACGGGTCGACGTTCGGCGGGAATCCGCTGGCCTGTGCGGTGGCGCTGGAGGTGCTGGCGATGCTGCGGACGGGCGAGTTCCAGGCGCGGGCCACGGAGCTGGGCGAGCATCTGCAGCGGGAGCTGGCGGCGCTGGTCGGCACGGGCCACGTGACGGAGGTGCGGGGGCGCGGGCTGTGGGCGGGCATCGACATCGCCCGGGCGTACGGGACGGGGCGGGAGGTGTCCGAGAAGCTGATGGACCGGGGTGTCCTGGTGAAGGACACCCATGGGGCGACGATCCGCATCGCGCCGCCCCTGGTGATCGGAAAGGAGGACCTGGACTGGGGGCTGGCCCAGCTGCGGGGCGTACTGGAGGTCTAGAGGATCACGTGCGGCAGAAAGCGTGCGTACTCGTCCGTGATCAGGCCGGACGACTCCCGGATGCCGAGGCCCGCCGACTCGTTCCCGACGACCCAGGCGCCGAGGACGACCCGGTTGCCGTCGAAGTCGGGAAGGGGGGCCAACTCCTGGTAGCAGCAGGGCTCTTCGCGTACGGCGGGATCGGCGTCGGTGTCCAAGGGGCGCGGCTCGTGAATCGTCACGCCCGCGCCCTCCCGGCCCAGCAGGGGCTTGGCGACGTAGCCCGTGGTGGTGGCCAGGTCGCGGGGGCCGTCGAGGTAGGCGGGGAGCAGGTTGGGGTGGCCCGGAGAGAGCTCCCAGAGGATGGCCAGCAGGGCCTTGTTGCTGAGCAGCATCTTCCAGGCCGGTTCGATCCACAGGGTGCTGCCGGTGCCGCCGCCGCTGTCGAGGGTGTCGAGGACGTGGCCGGCGAAGCGGTCGGTGGTGAGCCATTCCCAGGGATAGAGCTTGAAGCAGCTGCGGATGAAGCGGAGTCGGTTGTCGACGAAGCGGCCGGAGAGGCGGTCCCAGCCGATCTCCTCCATGGAGATCCAGGCGGTGTCCAGACCTGCCTGTTCCGCCGTCTCCTTCAGATAGGCGACCGTCATCAGGTCCTCGCCGAGTTCGTCGGCCGAGGAGTGCGCGAAGTAGAGCGGGCTGCCGGGCGGGAGCAGCGCGGACTGCTGTTTCCAGGCGTCGATGAGGCGTTCGTGGAGAGAGTTCCACTGGTCGGCGCCCGGGAAGCGTTCCTCCATCCAGAACCACTGGGGCGAGGCCGCCTCCACCAGGGAGGTGGGGGTGTCCGCGTTGTACTCAAGGAGCTTCGCCGGGCTCGTGCCGTCGTAGCGGAGGTCGAAACGGCCGTAGACGGAGGGGAGTTCGGTGCGGCGGCGCCAAGCCTCGGTGACCGCCTCGACGATGCGCGGGTCGGTGATGCCGAGGTCGGCGAAGCGGTCCTCGCGCACGATGTGCTCGGCCGCTGCCAGGCACATGCCGTGCAGTTCCTCGACGACCTGCTCCAGCGCCTCCACTTCCGGGAGGGAGAAGACGTAGTAGGCGCTCTCGTCCCAGTAGGGGCGCAGGGAGTCGTCGGGGTGGCGGGTGAGGGGATAGATGAGGCCCTGTTCCTCGACGGTCTGCTGCCAGCCGGGGCGGGGCTCGATGATGCGGCGTTCCATGGGTGTCGGTACGTTCCCGTTCAGCCGCCGGAGCTGCCCTTGTCGCTGCCGAAGCCGCCCCGGTCGACTCCGCTGCCGCCGCTGCTCCCGCCACTGCCCGAAGAACTGCCGGATCCCTTGCCGGACTTGGTGAAGGAGCCGCCCTTGACCCAGTCGCCCTTCTTCTTGCCGCCGTAGTAGTAGGCGCCGTCGACGGTCGTGGCCGACTTGCAGTTCTTGTCGGCGACGATGGTGTAGCCCTTGCCGAGGCGGTAGCTGTCGCGGTCCACGCAGCGTTTGTCGGGGGCGGAGGAGCAGGAGGTCAGGGCTGCGGCGAGCAGTCCCATGCCGCCCAGTACGACCGTGCCTGAGCGCAGTTGCCGGCGCGTGTCCGCCATGTCCATGTCTCCCCGTTGATGTTGCGATCCGCTGGTGGTGCGATCCGTAGATGCGTGATCTTCGGCGGTCAGCTTAGAGATCGGTAAGAGAAGCCCCGCAGTCGGGCCGCCCCTCGTTCCCTCCCCTACAGTCACTTTGTGCTCTTTGGAATGGTGTGCGCCCTTGGTGCCGCGGTCTGCTTCGGTACGGCGACGGTGTTGCAGGCGATGGCGACGCGGACGGCGGACACCGGCCGGGGCGGGGAGGCCGCGCTGTTCCTGCGGGCGGTCCGGCAGTGGCGGTATCTGGCCGGACTGGCGCTCGACGGGTTGGGGTTCTTGTTCCAGGTCGCCGCGCTGCGCTCGGTGCCGATCTACGCGGTCGGCGCGGCGCTGGCCTCCAGCCTCGCCGTGACGGCGGTGGTCGCGGCGCGGCTGCTGCGGGTACGGCTCACCGGGAGCGAGTGGGGCGCGGTGGGGGTCGTGTGTGCCGGGCTCGCGATGCTGGGGGTGGCGTCGGGGACGGAGGGCGACCGGGGCGGGCCGGCGGCGTTGGAGTACGCGATGCTCGCCATGGCCGTGGCCGTCCTGCTGCTCGGGCTGAGCGGCGGGCGGCTGCCGGAGCGAGGGCGCTCCCTGCTGCTGGGTCTGGGTGCCGGGTTCGGCTTCGGCGTGGTCGAGGTGGCGGTGCGGCTGATCGACTCGCTCGTGCCCTCGGACCTCCTCGCGAATCCGGCGACGTACGCGCTGCTGCTGGGCGGCGGTGCCGCGTTCCTGTCGCTGACCTCGGCCCTCCAGCGCGGGTCGGTGACGACCGCCACCGCCGGGATGGTGATCGGGGAGACCGTCGGGCCCGCGCTGGTGGGCGTGGTGTGGCTGGGCGACCGTACGCGGGAAGGGCTGGCGTGGCTCGCCGTGCTGGGGTTTCTGGTGGCCGTGGCGGGGGCGCTGGCGCTGGCGCGGTTCGGGGAGGTGACGGAGGAGGCGCCTGAGCCGGCCGGCCCCGGGAATGTCCCGAGTTCTTCACGGAGGTCAGGGGGGTGAGGGGCTCCCTGGCGTTCCGCTGTACGGCGGGGCGAGATCGGCGGATCGTCGGCCGAGACGGGGCCCGTCCTACGGCAGCACCCTGCACAGCGCGTCCAGCGCCCCCGCCCACGCGTGGTCCGGCGGTGTGCCGTACCCGACGACCAGCGCGTCCAAGGGCTCGGCCACGGCCTCCCGGTGGCGGAAGTAGGACAGTCCGTGCAGGGCGAGGCCCTGCCAGGTGGCGGCCTGGAGCACCGACTTCTCGGTGCCGGGCGGGAGGCGCAGGACGGCGTGCAGGCCGGCCGCGATGCCAGTGACCCGCACCTCCGGCGCCCGCGACGCCAGGGCCGCGACCAGGGCGTCACGGCGGCGCCGGTAGCGCAGCCGGGCGGCGCGCACATGGCGGTCGTAGGCCCCGGACGTGATGAACTCGGCCAGCGTCAGCTGGTCCAGCACCCCGCAGGTGTCGTGGCCGCCCTTCGCCGCCACCGCCTCGTCCGTGAGCCCTGGCGGCAGGACCATCCACGCCAGGCGCAGCGCGGGGGCGAGGGACTTGCTGGCCGTGCCGAGGTGGACCACGCGGTCCGGGTCGAGATCCTGGAGGGCGCCGACGGGCTGGCGGTCGTAGCGGAACTCGCCGTCGTAGTCGTCCTCCAGTACCAGCCCGCCGGTGCGCCGCGCCCAGTCCACGACGGCTGTCCGTCGGTCGCGGTGCAGGGGCACGCCCATGGGGAACTGATGGGCGGGGGTGAGGAGTACGGCACCGACGCCGCCCAACTCGCCCGGATCCGTGCCGAGTTCGTCGAAGGGCAGGGGGCGGATGCGCAGGCCGGCGGCCGTGAGCAGGTTCCGGTGCGGGGGAAGGCCGTACGACTCCACGGCGGCCGTCCGTGTGCCGCGCGAGCGCAGGACCGTGCCGAGGAGTCCCAGGGCGTGGGCGAAGCCGGAGCAGATCAGGATGCGGTCGGGGTCGGTGCGCACGCCGCGGGCCCGGGCGAGGTAGCCGGCGAGTGCGGTGCGCAGTTCGACGCGGCCACGGGGGTCGCCGTAGCCGAGGGCGTCGTTCGGGGCGGCGGTGAAGGCACGGCGGGCGGCCTTGAGCCATTCGGTGCGGGGGAAGGAGGCGAGGTCGGGGGTGCCGGGGCGGAGGTCGTACGTCGGACGGTGCTGCTCTCGGCGGGAGAGGGACGTGTCGGCCGGCGGGACGACCGTACGGCCACCGACGCGGGTGCTGGAGCCCTGGCGGGCGGTGAGCCAGCCCTCCGCGACGAGGTCGGCGTAGGCGTCGGCGACCGTGTTGCGGGCGATGCCCAGGTCGGCGGCGAGGGTGCGGGAGGAGGGCAGCCGGGTGCCGGGGGCGAGGCGGCCGGTGCGGACCGCTTCGCGCAGGGCGTCGGTCAGGCCCCGGCGCAGGCCGGAGCCGGTCGGTTCCAGATGCAGGTCGACGCCCAGAGTGGCCCATGATTCCGCCATGGAAATGGACCATACTCCTGGGCTGCTTCGCTCCTAGGGTCGAGGGCATGACCACACACGAAACCGTTCAGTACGCCCCCGAGCACACCCCCCGCCTGGCCTGGGCCGAGCACGCCCCCGACGTCTACAAGGCGATGGTCCGCCTCGACGCGGCCTCCCGGAAGGGCCTCGACCCGGGGCTCCTGGAGCTGGTGAAGGTCCGTGCCTCGCAGATCAACCACTGCGCGCTCTGCGTCGACATGCACAGCAAGGACGCGCTCGCGGCCGGTGAGAGCGTCGAGCGGATCATCCAGCTGAGCGCCTGGGAGGAGTCGCGGCACTTCTACACGGAGAAGGAGCTGGCGGCGCTGGAGCTGACGGAGGCCGTGACCGTCCTGACCGACGGCTTCGTGCCGGACGAGGTCTACGAGACGGCCGCGAAGCAGTTCGAGGAGGCCGAGCTGGCGCAGCTGATCGCCGCGATCACGGTGATCAACGCCTGGAACCGGTTCGGCGTGACCTGCCGGATGGTGCCGGGGCACTACACGCCGGGAGACCACGGGTGAGGACACCGGGCGCCCTCCGCAAGGGCGCCCGGGGGCGGTACTACCGGGACAGCCACCCCCGCCACGTCGACTCGTGGCTGTCCACCCACTTCTTCGCCGCCTCCTCCGGGCTGAGCTTCTGGTCGGCGATCATCAGGGAGACCTCGTTCTGGTCCTCGGTGGTCCACTTGAAGTTCTTCAGGAACCGGGCCGCCTTGCCGCCGTTCTTCGCGAAGTCGGCGTTGAGGTACTTCTGCAGCGGGGTGTGCGGATAGGCGCAGGCGACCTTCTCCGGGTCGGCGTCGCAGCCCTCCTTGTACGCCGGGAGCTTCACCTCGGTCATGGGGACCTTCTTGAAGAGCCACTGGGGGGCGTACCAGTAGGTGAGGAAGGGCTTCTTCTCCTTGGCGAACTGTTTGATCTGGGTGATCTGCGCGGCCTCCGAACCGGCGAAGACCACCTGGTAGTTCAGCTTCAGGTTCTTGACCAGCGCCTTGTCGTTGGTGACGTAGGACGGGGAGCCGTCCATCAGCTGGCCCTTGCCGCCGCTCTCGGCGGTGCGCAGCTGGGAGGCGTACTTGTCGAGGTTCTCCCAGTCCGTGACGTCGGGGTGCTGCTTGGCGAAGTACGTCGGGACGTACCAGCCGATGTGCCCGGTGACGCCGAGTCCGCCGCCGTTCACGATCGTCTTCTTGTCGGCGACGTAGCGCTGCTCCTCCTCCGGGTGGCCCCAGTCCTCCAGGAGCGCGTCGACGCGGCCCTGGCTGAGCGCGTCCCAGGCGGGCACCTCGTCGATCTGGACGGTGTCGACGCGGTAGCCCAGCTCGTGTTCGAGCAGGTACTGGGCGACGGCGACATTGGCCTGCGCGCCGACCCAGGACTGCACGGACAGGGTGACGGTCTTGGCGCCCTGCGCATTGGCGAAGGGCGAGGCCTGCTTGGTCATGTCGGCGGCGCCGCAGCCGGTCAGCAGCAGGAGTGCCGAAACGCCGGCCACCGCGGATGTCGTACGAAGTCGCATGTCACGCTCCCTTCTTCGCGCGGCGTTCGGTCGGCTGGGTCACCCGGTCGAGCATCAGGCCGAGGCATACGATCGCGGCGCCCGCGACCAGGCCCGTCGCCAGATCGCCCTGCGCGAGCCCGAACACGACGTCGTAGCCGAGGGCTCCGCCGCCGACCAGGCCGCCGATGATGACGACGGCGAGGACGAGGACCACGCCCTGGTTGAGGGCGAGCAGCAACGCCGGGCGGGCGAGAGGGAGTTGGACCTGACGGAGTTGCTGCCAGGTCGTCGCGCCGAGTGAGTTCGAAGACTCCAGCGCGGCCGGGTCGACCTGGCGCAGGCCCTGCGCGGTGATGCGGACGACGGCCGGAAGCGCGTAGACGACGGCCGCGGCGACGGCAGGGGCACGGCCCACGCCGAACAGCGCGACGACCGGGATCAGGTAGACGAACTGCGGCATCGTCTGGAAGACGTCCAGGACGGGACGGAGCAGCCGCTCGACGCGGTCGCTGCGGGCCGCCGCGATACCGGTCGCGAAGCCGAGGACGAGGGTGACGGCCACGGCTGCGAGGACCTGGGAGAGGGTGTCCAGCGAGGAGTCCCAGACGCCGAGTACGCCGATCGCGGCCATGGCGAGAACGGCGGTCAGCGCGGTGCGCCAGGTGCCGATCAGCCAGGCCAGTGCGGCGACGATCAGCAGGACCGACCACCAGGGCAGCCACTGCAGTCCGTCGCGGACCGGGTCCAGGACCCAGGTGGTGAAGTGCGCGGCCCAGTCGGCGGTGCCGCCGATGACGGGGACGCCGGAGTAGAGGTGCGCGGTCATCCAGTCGACGGCCCGGTTGACCGGTTCGGCGATGGCGACCGTCCAGGCGTCGGGCCAGTCGGCACGGCCCGCGAACCGGGCGGCGAGGGCGATGACGAGGGCGGCGACGGCCCCGTACGCCCACAGCGTTTTACGGCCGTCCCCGCTCCGCTGCTCGCCTGCCGCACCGGTCACGCGGTCCAGTACGACCGCGATCAGCACGATCGGAATCCCGGCCGCGAGCGCGGCGCCCACGTCGACCGAGGCCAGCGCCTGGTAGACGCGGTCACCGAGACCGCCGCCGCCGATCACCGACGCGATGACCGCCATCGACAGCGCCATCATGATCGTCTGGTTGAGGCCGAGCAGGAGTTCCTTGCGGGCCAGCGGGATACGGGCGGTCAGCAGGCGTTGGCGTGCGGTGGTGCCGAGCGACTCGACCGCCTCCAGCACCTCCTTGTCGGCGCCGCGCAGGCCGAGGGCCGTGAGGCGGGCCATGGGCGGGGCGGCGTAGACGACGGTGGCGAGGACGGCCGCGGGGACGCCGATGCCGAAGACCAGGACGACGGGGAGGAGGTACGCGAAGGCGGGCAGCACCTGCATGGTGTCCAGGACCGGGCGCAGGGCGCGGTCCGTACGAGGGGACAGGCCCGCGGCCAGTCCGAGCAGCGCGCCGACCACGACCGACGCGAGGACCGCCACGACCATCAGGGCGAGCGTCTGCATGGTCGGGATCCACATGCCGAGCAGGCCGCAGGTGAGGAACGCGGCGGCCGTCCCGAGGGCGAGGCGCACGCCGGCGACTCGCCAGGCGATCAGCGCGCCGAACGCGGTGACGCCTGCCCAGCCGGCGGCCAGCAGGAGGAGGTAGACGGCGCGTACGGAGACGACGACGGCGTTGCTGACGTGGCCGAAGAAGTAGAGGAACAGGGGGTGGCTGTCCCGGTTGTCGATGATCCAGTCGCTGGTCTTGGTGAGGGGGTCGGATACGTCGACGGTGAGCGCGTCGGGCCAGGCGCCGCCGGCCCAGCGGGCGTTGGCGAGGGGGACGAGGATCGCTGCGGCGAGGGCGAGGAGGGTGAGCTTGGCGACTGCGCGGTTTCTGAGGATCGCGGGGAGTGTGCGAGGGGTCGGTGCGGTGATCGTTGCCATCAGACGGACTCCGCGTGAGGGCCGGCGTCGGGTTGGGTCGCTTGGCCGCGCTGGGCGGGTGCCGCTGCGCCCACCCTCCCCCACTCTCGGCTTCGCTCGAGCGGGGGGACCCCCATCGCCCCAGCGGCACGACTGCCCGCAGCTACGGCGGTTGCGCCGGCTACCACGCCGAGCAGGGTGTCCGAGTCCACGACGCCTACACACCGGCCTTCGTCCACCACACGCACCGGTGCCCCGGCCCGTGCCACCGCCTCGATCGCCTCCGACACCGTGGCATCCGGCGCGACCGCAGGGCCGTTGCCCGCGTCGTCCGTCGACGCGGCCCGCATCGCCGTCCGCACCGTCATCACCTGCTCCCGCGGCACATCCCGTACGAACTCCCGCACGTATTCGTCGGCCGGGGACCCCACGATCTCCTCCGGTGTGCCCAGCTGCACCACGCGGCCGTCGCGCATGAGGGCGATGCGGTCGCCCAGCTTCAGTGCCTCGCTGAGGTCATGGGTGATGAAGACCATCGTGCGGCCCTCCTCGCGGTGGAGGCGGATCACCTCATCCTGCATATCGCGCCGGATGAGGGGGTCGAGCGCGCTGAACGGCTCGTCGAAGAGGAGGACTTCGGGGTCCACGGCCAGTGCCCGGGCCAGGCCCACCCGCTGACGCTGGCCGCCGGACAGCTGGCTCGGCTTGCGCTGTTCCATGCCCTCCAGGCCGACCTTGGCGACGACTTCGGCGGCCCGCGCGCGGCGCTCCGCCTTGCCCACGCCCTGGATCTCCAGGCCGTAGGCGACGTTGTCGAGGACCGTGCGGTGCGGGAGGAGGCCGAAATGCTGGAAGACCATCGCGGCGCGGTGGCGGCGGAGTTCGCGGAGGCGAGGCTTGTCCATCGCGCGGACGTCCTCGCCGTCGATGGCGATCGTGCCGGACGTGGGCTCGATGAGGCGGGTCAGACAGCGGACCAGGGTGGACTTGCCGGAGCCGGACAGGCCCATGACGACGAAGACCTCGCCCTTGCGGACGTCGAAGGAGACGTCACGGACGGCGGCCGTGCAGCCGGTGCGGGCGCGGAGGTCGGCGGGATCGAGGGCCGCCAGTTCCGGGTCGGCGGGGACGCGGTCCGCCTTCGGGCCGAAGACCTTCCACAGGCCCTGGACGGAGAAGACGGGCGTGTTCGGGGTCGTGCTCATCACGCACCACCACCGATCAGGTCGACGGCCTTCTCCCCGACCATGAGCACCCCGATCATCGGGTTCACGGCGGTCATCGTCGGGAACACGGACGCGTCGGCGATCCTGATGCCCTCCAGGCCGCGGATCCTCAACTGTGGATCCACGACCGCCTGTTCGTCCGTCTCCGCGCCCATACGGCAGGTGCCCGCCGGGTGGTACACGGTGTGCGCGACCTTACGGGCGTACTCGCTGAGTTCCGCGTCGCCGAGGATCTCCGGGCCGGGGCACACCTCGCGCTTGAGCCAGCCGGCGAGGGGCTCGGTCCTGGCGATCTCGCGGGCGATGCGGATGCCGTCGACCAGGGTCCGGCCGTCGTAGTCGTCCTCGTCCGTGAAGTAGCGGAAGTCGAGGGCGGGCTTCACGGCGGGGTCGGCGCTGGTCAGGTACAGGCGGCCACGGGACTTCGGCTTGGGGATGTTCGGGGTCATCGAGACGCCGAACTCCGGGCGCTCGTAGCCCAGTCGCTCCGGGTTGTCCGTGAAGGGGATCTGGTAGAAGTGGAACATCAGGTCCGGGCCCGCGTGTTCGGGGTCGCGGCGCACGAACAGGCCCGCGTCGGAGTCCATCGCGGAGTTCTCCGGGATGGGGCCGTCCGTCTCCCAGACGATCACCGACTCGGGGTGGTCGAGCAGGTTCTCACCGACGCCGGGCAGATCGTGGACGACCGGGATACCGAGTGCTTCCAGGTCCTTGCGGGGCCCGATGCCCGAGTGGAGCAGCAGGCGCGGCGAGTCCACGGCGCCGGCGCAGAGCAGGACCTCGTTGCGGGCTCGTACGACGAACTCCGCGCCGTCCTTGTCCCGTACGTGCACGCCTTCCGCCCGCGTGCCGCCCAGCTCCAGCCGGTGCGCCCAGGTCTCCAGCAGGATCGTCAGGTTCGGGCGCTCGTCCATCACAGGGTGGAGGTACGCCACCGACGCGCTCGACCGCTTGTTGTTCTCCGGGTGGTAGGCGAGGTCGAAGAAACCGACACCCTCGCTGAACGGCTTCTTGTTGAAGCCCTCGACGCGCGGAACGCCGAGTGCGGCCTGGGCGGCGTCGACGAAGTCGCGGGCGATGGCGTTCCGGTCCTTCTCGTCGACCGGGACGATGTTGTTCAGCAGCCGGGCGTAGTACGCCTCCATCGGCACCGCGCCCCACCCCTGAGCACCGGCCGCCTCCCACTCGTCCCAGTCGGACGGCAGCGGCTTGAAGGCGATGAGCGTGTTGTGGCTCGAACACCCGCCGAGCACCCGGGCACGGCTGTGCCGGATGTGCGAGTTGCCGCGGGGCTGCTCGGTGGTCGGGTAGTCATAGTCCAGCTCACCGCCGAGCAGCCCCATCCAGCGGCGCAGCGTCAGCACGTCGTCCCGGCCGACATCACTGGGACCGCCCTCGATGACGGCAACGGTGACATCCGGATTCTCGGTGAGGCGCGAGGCGATGACGGAGCCCGCGGTGCCGCCGCCGATGACGACGTAGTCGTAGACGTGGGTGTTCTCAGGCAGAGGGGACATGAGGGGTTACTCCAGGGAGGTGCGGGGAGGGGGTCAGCCGGCGAACCAGCGAACGGGCTTCGGCTCCAGGTTCTGGTACACGTGCTTGCTCTCGCGGTACTCGGCGAGTCCGGCGGGACCGAGTTCGCGCCCCACCCCGCTCTTGCCGAAGCCGCCCCACTCCGCCTGGGGGAGGTAGGGGTGGAAGTCGTTGATCCAGACGGTGCCGTGCCGCAGGCGGGCGGCGACCCGGCGGGCCCGTCCCGCGTCGGTGGTCCAGACGGCGCCGGCGAGCCCGTACTCCGTGTCGTTGGCGAGGGCGACCGCCTCGTCCTCCGTGCGGAACGTCTCGACGGTGAGGACCGGGCCGAAGACCTCTTCGCGTACGACCCTCATCTCGCGTTGGCACTGGTCGAGCACCGTCGGCTCGTAGAAGTAGCCGGTGGCCGGGCGTTCGGCGCTCGGCTCGGGGCGCTTGCCGCCGGAGCGCAGCACCGCGCCCTCTTCCAGCGCGGAGGCGACGTACGACTCGGTCTTCGTGCGCTGCTGCTCGGAGACCAGCGGGCCGCACTCCACGCCGTCCTCGGTGCCGCGGCCGAGGCGGATCCGGCTTGCCCGGCGGGCGAGTTCGGCGACGAAACGCTCGCGGACCGACTCCTCGACGATGAGCCGGGCGCCCGCGGAGCACACCTGACCGCTGTGGATGAAGGCGGCGTTGAGGGCCTGGTCGACGGCTGTGTCGAAGTCCTCGTCGGTCGAACAGGCGTCGGCGAAGACGACGTTGGGGTTCTTGCCGCCGAGTTCGAGGGCGACCTTCTTGACGGTCACGGCGGCGGCCTGTGCGACCTTCGTGCCGCTGATCAGGCCGCCGGTGAAGGAGACGAGGTCGACGTCGGGGTGCTCGGCGAGGCGGGCGCCGACCGAGTGGCCGGGTCCGGTGACGATGTTCGCGACTCCGGCGGGCAGACCGGCCTCCGCGAGCAGGTCGATCAGGGCGATCGTCGTCAGCGGCGTGATCTCGCTCGGCTTGATCACGAAGGTGTTGCCGGCCGCGAGTGCCGGGGCGATCTTCCAGCTGGCCTGCAGCAGGGGGTAGTTCCAGGGCGTGATCAGCGCGCAGACGCCGACCGGCTCGTGCACCACGACGCTGTGGATGTCGGGCGAGCCCGCGTCGACCACCCGGCCCGCGCCCTCTGCCGCCACCAGATCGGCGAAGTAGCGGAAGGCGTCGGCGACGCAGTCGATGTCGATCCGGCCCTCTTCGACGGTCTTGCCCGCGTCACGGCTCTCCAGGAGCCCGAGCGGTTCACGGTCGCGGACGAGGAGGTCGGCGACGCGGCGCAGCAGCGCGGCGCGCTCGGCGACGGGCGTGTGCGGCCAGTCCCCCTCGTCGAAGGCGCGGCGGGCCGCGGCGACCGCCAGATCGGTGTCCTTCTCGTCACCCTCCGCGACCACGGCGAAGGGCAGGGCGTCTGCCGGGTCGAGGATCTCTCGGGTGGCGCCGGAGACCGCTTCCAGCCACTGGCCGTCGACGTGGATCGTCCGTTGCGCCCGCTGCCTTGCCATGATCGGTATTGCCTTCCGTTCCTGTTCAGTTCCCCTGAGTCACAGAAGTGTCACCCTCGGGGACCGTGAGCGCATGCCCCCGGCCTCGCTGATGCATGCGCAATTCATGGCCGAAAGTGGGCCGCGTCACTGAACATGCGGGCAAATAGGGCGAAACGTGGCCTGGGGTGGTAGCGGATCCGGCGGATCCGGAGGTGACGCCATGGCCAGGAGGACGCTGACCTGCGTGGCGGCGAGCGCGGCCCTGGTCCTCTCCCCCGCCGTGGCCTCGACGGCCATGGCGTCGGACGGCGACGACCTCACCGCACAGCAGCTCGCCGAGCAGGCGAAGGACAACCTCCTCGACGCGAAGTCCGTCCATCTGGAACTGACGGACCGCAGCAAGGCGGCGAGCACGAGCAAGACCCAGCCGACCTCGATGGACCTCTCCCTCGACCGCGACGGCAACTGCGTCGGCACGATGAGGATGAGCAGGGGCGGCGGCAGCGTCGAGATCGTCAAGCAGGGCGACGAGGTGTGGATGAAGCCCGACACCGCGTCCTGGAAGGCGCAGGTGCCCGGCAGCCAGGGCGACGCGGTCGCCGAGCTCTTCAAGAACCGCTACATCCACGGCTCCACCGACGACGCCGTGCTCAAGGGCATGGCCGACATCTGCGACCTGAACAACTTCCAGAAGGACATCGGCACGGATTCCGGCTCCACGGCCGACCCCGTCTCCCTGACGAAGGGCGAGGAGACGACCCGCGACGGCACCAAGGTGATCCCGCTCAAGGGCGAGGAGGCCGGCACGCGGGCCACCCTCTACGTCACCGCCGACTCCCCGCACCACCTGGTCGAGGCCACGCAGCAGGGTGACGGTGCCGACACGACCCTGACGTTCACGGACTAGGACAAGCCGGTCCCGTCGAAGACGCCGTCACCGGACGAGACGGTCGACATCGGCAAGCTCCAGGAGGAGTTGCAGAGCGTTTGAATCCTCCCCTCCCCGCAAGAACCAGGTGAAGAGGCTGTCTCGCCCAACGGTGGACGAGCCCGCATCCTTTGACTAAAGTCAAAGAAATATGGAGCCAGTCTCACCAGTCTCAACGGAACACGTGACGGCCTTCCGCCGGTTCAACCGCTACTTCACGCGCCGTATCGGCGCGCTCGACGACCACTACCTCGGCCAGGACCGTCCGCTCGGCGAGGCCCGGCTGCTGTTCGAGATCTCCGAGAGCGCGGCGGGGGTGCCCCTGCGCGAGCTGAGGAGCCGGCTCGGCCTGGACGCCGGGTACTTGAGCCGGATGGCGAAGGCCCTGGAGGCGCAGGGCATGGTCCGTATCGCCGTGCACCCCGACGACAACCGGCTGCGGATGGTCGAGCTGACCCCGGCCGGGCACGTCGAGCTGAAGGAACAGCAGCGCCGGGCCAACGCCCTCGTGGCCCACCTCCTCGGCGGCCTCACCGACCGGCAGCGCGCCGACCTCACGGAGGCGATGACCACCACCCGCCGCCTGCTGCGCCTCGCCGCCATCACCGTCGACCTCGTCGACGGCGCCTCCGAGGACGCCCGGGCCTGCCTCGACGCCTACGCCGCCGACATCGACGACCGCTTCCCGGAAGGGTTCGACAAGTCCGACCTCGTACGGCCCGAGGAGGTGTCCGGGGACGCCGGGGCGTTCTTCGTGGCGTACGAGGAGGACAGGCCGGTGGGATGCGGTGCGCTGCGGCGGCTGGAGGACGGCGTCGGCGAGATCCGCCATGTGTGGGTGCATCCGGACGCCCGGCGCCTGGGGCTCGCCCGCCGGATCCTCGACGCCCTGGAGCGGGAGGGCCGACGCCGCGCCTTCGACGTCGTACGACTGGACACGCACGCGGTGCTCACGGAGGCGCAGGCGATGTACCGGGCGTGCGGATACCGGGAGATCCCGGCGTACGTCGACCACGTCTACGCCCACCACTGGTTCGAGAAGCGGCTACGGGACTGACGGAGGCCGGTCCCCGGTATCCCGCGACGGCCCGCTCCAGGCCGGGGCGGCCACCGAGTCGAGCAGGTTTCTGAGGTGCCCCCCGCCCTGTCGAGCACCCAGCAACGACCGGGATTTTCAGCCGAGTTGATGACACGTGCTCCTGTCATGGTCCCCGCCGTCGGTCACAATGTGACCATGTCCACCTCAGCGGAGTTGCAGTTCGACGACGGCACACCGGTCAGGTTCCTGCTGGCGCCCGCCGCCCCTCAGGAGGGGCCGCCCGAGCCGGGCGGGGCGCTTCCGGAAGGCATGGGACGGGCGGTGCCGGTGTCCTCCGGCGGCGGGGCCGTGGCCTCCCTGGCGGCGGGCACGCTGCGGGCGGCGCTCCGGCCGCTCGGGCCGCTGCTGCAGGAGGTCCACGACGCCGTACGGGCCGCGCCGCAGCCGCCGACCGAGCTGAGCGTGACCCTCGGGGTCCAGGTCGGGCAGGATCTCAAGCTCGGCATCGTCGGCGCCAAGGGGCAGGCCCACCTCACCGTGACGGCCACCTGGAACCCGACGGGAGCCACGGCCCTCGCGCCGGCTCCGGGCCTGGAGTGAGCGTGGGGTGGTTCAGAGCCCCGCTGCCCGCGTTCCACGATCCGGCCCCGTACTCGGTGTCCGTCGGCGGCCCGGAGGGCCGATGGGCGGGGGCCGGTCTCGTGCTCGCCGCGGACACCGTGCTGACCTGCGCCCATGTCGTCAACGACGCGCTCGGCCGGCATCCGTTCGAGGTGCGCACACCGGGCCCGGGTGAGCTGCACGTCGCCATCCGGATGCCGTACGGCAGATATGAGCGCTGCCCCGCGCGCGTCGCCCACTGGATCCCGCCGCGCGCCAAGGAAGGCGGCCCGGTGCACCACAGCGCCGACGAATGGCTCGGCGACCTCGCCGTGCTGCGGGTCGACGCACCGCCCGGCAGCACCCCGGCGCCGCCCCACCGGAGCGCGCTGCGTGCCGGGCAGGAGGTGCGCGCCTGGCATGCGAGCGGGCACGACGCCACGTTCGCCGACCTGAAGGTCAAGACCGACGACGGGCCGATCGCCTACCTCGACGGGGAGGCCACCGGCATGGCCGTCGGGCCCGGTTACAGCGGCGGCCCACTGTGGTGCCTGCACGAGAAGGCGGTCGTCGGCCTGGTCGCCGCCCACTTCATGCCGCCCCGCGACGCCACGAACGGGCGACCCGTCCCGCCCGACCCCCAGCATCTGATCCGCCGCAGCTGGGGCATCCCCTGGCAGCGCATCGAGGCCGAGCTGCGCACCGCGGGCGTCCCCGACCTCACCGGGCCCGCGTCCGCCGGCCCCGACGAAGCCGCCTTCGGGCTGCTCGCCGAGGCGATCGGCGACGCGCTGCCCACCGGGTCCGAACTCGGCGACGTGGCCAGGCGGCTGGCCACGGAATGCGGCGTCGGACACGGCGGTGACGTGACACCCCCGGCCGTCGAGGAGTTCGCGGCGTTCCTCCTTCAGCACCCGCGTGCGTTACCCGTGCTGACCGGACTGCTGCGGAACAACCACCCCGAGGCGGCCGACCGGATCCTGGCCGCCGGACAGCTCTCCCGGGTGCCGCGGCTGCTCTCCCCGCGGGAGCACCACCAACTGCACGCGCGGCTGCGCGACCTGGACCCGGGCGTGCTCGCGCGGTTCGCCGAGGCGGTGCGCGCCGCACTGCCGCTGGCCGCCGCGTTCCCCGGCGGCGAGACGCTCGACGCGCTCATCGACCACCTGGAGACCCTGCCCGGCGACGGCCGCTCCGAGGACGGCGAACCCCGGGTCCCGGCACTGCTGCGGGTGCTGGAGTACGTCGGTGCGCTCTGCGCCCAGGAGCATCGCGCGCGGCTGCGCATCTGGTCGGACGGGGTGGCGAAACGGCTGGGCATCCCCCGCTCCGCGCTCGCCGAACGGCGCTCGGACGGCCTGGAGTGGGCCCGCGCCGTCCGCGGCCGGTCGCGGGTACGGGTGCTGGTGCAGGTGAGAGCGGCGGAGCCCGGGCGGCACCGGCTGCGGATCTGGTGCGACGAGGGCACCGGTCCCCGCCAGGTCTCGACGGACACCTCCCCGTCGTACACGGCTCGGGAGGCCGCCCGCGAGCTGATCCGGGTCCTGGAGACCCTCACCCCGGCCACCGAGGACGCCGAACGCCCGCTCGTCGAAGTCCTCGTGGACGACAAGAGCCTCAACCTGCCCGTCGACGAATGGGAGGCGCAGGCCCCCGGCCAGATCGTGCCGGGCGTGCTCGGGGTCGAGTACCCGCTGGTCGTGCACTGCCCCGATCTGCTGCGCAGGCACGAGCGCTTCCAGCCCGACTGGCGGCGCCGCTGGCGGCTGCTGGACACCGGAGCAACCCTCGTCGTCTCGGGCGCGTCCCTCGACCCGAAGACCCTCTACGCCGAGCTGATGGACCGTCTCGACGCGGTCCGCGTCTTGGTCGACGTGCCCGCGGAACACCGGGACCGCATCGTGCAGATCTGTCTCGCCATGGGCATACCGGTGGTGGTGTGGGACCGCGCCCGGGACCAGGACTCGCACGCCGTCGAGCGGCTGGCCGAGGCCGCCACCCGGGAGCTGCCCGACAAGGTCCGCTCCTACCGCGCCAACACCGTGCTCCACCCGCGGGAATACCCCGGGCGACCCGTCCTCGCCTGGGCCGACGCCGACCGTACCGTGCCCCGACTGCACCTGACCGAACCCCAGGAGAGCGCATGACCCCCGCTGCCGAGGCCGACTGGCACCTCTTCCGCGGCGACGGCGTGCCCCGTGCCGTCGCCCTTCCGCCGGCCCCGCCGTGGCGCCGCTTCGCTCCCGGCGCGGGCGGGCGGCCGGAGCTGCCGTATCTGATCGAGCCCAAGCACGCGGACGTCGTCAACGCCGCGCTGCATCTGCGCCGCCCGCTGCTGGTCACCGGCCCCGCCGGGACCGGCAAGTCCTCGCTGGCGCGGGCCGTCGCACATGAACTGAGCCTCGGTGCCCTGTTGCGCTGGCCGATCAACAGCCGCTCCACCGTGCGGGAGGCGCTCTACCAGTACGACGCGATCGGGCGGCTGCGCGAGACCACGCTCAGTCGTGACCGGGGCGAACACGAGCCGTCCATCGGCACGTTCATCCGGCTGGGTCCGCTCGGCACGGCGCTGGTGCCGAGTCCCACGCCGCGTGCACTGCTGATCGACGAGATGGACAAGGGCGATGTGGACCTGCCCAACGATCTGCTGACGGTGTTCGAGGAGGGCGTCTTCGAGATACCCGAGCTGACCCGGCTGCCCGAGGACGTCACCGAGGTGGAGGTGCAGACCGCCGACCACCGGGGCACGGTCGGTGTGCACAAGGGCCGGATCCAGTGCGAGGAGTTCCCGGTCGTCGTCATCACCAGCAACGGCGAGCGCGACTTCCCGCCCGCGTTCCTGCGCCGCTGTATCCGCCTCGACCTGCCCGTGCCCGACGAGGAGCGGCTGCGCGCGATCGTCGCCGCGCACCTCGGCGAGGAGGCGCTGCGCGAGGCCGACGACCTCCTGGAGGCATTCCTGCGCCGCCGGGCACCGGGCGAACTGGCCACCGACCAACTCCTCAACGCCGTCTTCCTGCGGGCCGGCGGGGTCGACCTCGACGCGGAGGGCCTGCTCGACGCGGTACTGCATCAGCTCACCGGGGCGCTGTGAGATGGCCGGGGGACAGTCTCGTATCGCCGGCGGGAAGGGTCGTACCGAGGGGGATCGCCGCACCGAGGAAGCCGGCCCCGACGCCGCCCCGCGTGGACTGAGGGCGCGGTGACCATGGCCGGAGGTGAGCGGCTCGGCGAGGCGTTGCGGGTGCTTCGCGCATGCGGCCACGATCTGGACGCCGACCAGGTCCTCGACGTGCTCTGGCTGGCCCGCCGGCTGCCCGCGGGAAAGGTCGCCCCGCTCACCCGGGACCTGCACGCCCCCCGCCCCGCCCCGCCCGAGGCCTCCGCCACCGCATCGGACACCGAGACGCCGCCGGCGCCCACGCCGCGTCCGGAGGGTGACGACCTGCCCGACCTCACCGCGCCCTCGCTGTACGCGTCGGCCCGCTCCGCGCCGGCGCGGATCCCGCCCCCCGAGCGGCGGCCCGAGCCCCGGCCGCGGTCGGCGATGCCGGTGCGCGTCCCGGAGAGCAAGGCGCTGGGCAACGAGCTGGAACTCGGCCGTGCGCTACGGCCGTTGCGCCGCCGGCACGCCAGCCGGCACCGGCGGGAGATCGACGAGGAGCGCACCGCGGCCGAGCTCGCCGAGACGGGGCTGCCGGACGTGGTGCAGCGGCCCGTGCAGGAACGCTGGCTGCACCTCGTACTCCTCGTCGACGACGGCCTGTCGATGCTGCTGTGGCACCGGCTCGGCGCCGAACTGCGCGTCCTGCTGGAACGCCTCGGCGCCTTCGCGACCACCCGCGTCCTCGGCCTGGACACCCGCTCCGCCCGCGGACCCCGGCTGCACGCCCGGCCGTTCGAGCAGCACAGCACGTCCCTGCCGACGACCACGGTCAACGACCCGACGGGCCGCACCCTCGTCCTCGTCGTCAGCGACGGCATGGGCACGGCCTGGCGCCACCCCGCGCTGTACGAGCTGCTGCGGACGTGGGCCGACCGCGGCCCCGTCGCCCTGCTGCACACCCTGCCGCCCGACATGTGGGAGGCGTCCGGCATCCGCGCCGAGCGCTGGCAGGCCACGACCCGGCACATCGGCGGCGCCAACACCTCCTGGCAGATCGCCGACCCGGTCCTGCCCGGCCTGGCCCGCTTCGAGGGCGTCCCGGTGCCGGTCCTGGAGCCCACCGCCCGCGCGCTCGGCGACTGGGCGCGGCTGCTCGCCTCGCCGGGCACGACCATGGAGCTGCCGCTGCTGTCCCGGCCCAGCCCGTACGCCGCCGTCACCGCGGCCGGCGATCTGCACAGCGCGCAGCACTTCCGGGACGCGGCCACCCCGGAGGCGTACCGGCTCGCCGCCCATCTCGCCGCCGTGTCACCGCTGTCGGTGCCGGTGATGCGGCTGGTGCAGACGGCGGTGCCGTGGCCGGCCCGGACCTCGCATCTCGCGGAGGTGTTCCTGGGCGGCCTGGTCCGGCCGCATCCGGCGCCGGTGCCGGGCCCGCTGCCCGCCAAGCACCGGGTCTTCGACTTCAGCGAGGACGCCAAGTCGGTGCTCCTTGACGCCGTACCGCAGGCCGAACTCCTCAGCACCAGCCGCAGCATCGGCCGCCGCCTGGAGCAACTGGCGGGCAACTCCCCCGACTTCCCCGCCTGGCTCGCCCACCCGGACGGCTCCGCCGAACTCCCCGTCTCGCACCGGCCGTTCACCAGCGTGGAGCGGCGGCTGCTGGAGCGGTTCGGGGTGCCGGTCGGACGGCGGACCGGCGGACCGACACCGCCCGATCCGCAGCCGCCCGCCGACGACGACTGGAGCCCGCTCACCGACACCGACCCGCGCCGCCTCGGCCCGTACGAGCTGCGCGGTCGGCGCCGCGGCCGGCGGACCGTGGCATACCGGGCCGTCGACGAACACGGCCGATGGGCGGTCCTGCGCACCCCACGGCCCGATCTGCCCGCCGCGAACGCCCGGTTGCTGGAGGTCGAGGCCAAGGTACTGGCGCGGCTGCACGGACGGTACGCACCCAGCCTGCTCGGCACCGGACTCGACGACAGCCCGCCCTGGCTGGCGATGGCTCCGGTCGCCGACGCCGACGCGCCCGCCCGGCAGCCGCCGCGCCTCGCGGACCTGGTGGAGCGGTCCGTCGCGGACGGCACCGCACCCTTCGACGTGCTCGCCGGGCTGCTCGTCGCCTGGCATCTGGCGAGCGCGCTCAGCGTCTGCCACACCAACGACATCGTCCCCGCGGACCTCGGAGCCGACAGTGTGATCGTGCTGCGCCGCTCGGTGGTGCTCGCCGATCTGTCGGACTGCGCCATCGACGGGCGGTACGCGGGCACCGGTCCGGTGCCGACGAAGGCGGACAGCGTGCGCGCGCTGGGCGAGCTGCTGCAACTGATCAGCAGCAAGGCCGGCGTGCATCTGCCCGGCCTGCCGGAGGGCATGCACCTGTGGCAGGGAGACACCTGGGGGCAGCTGCGGCGCCTGGTCCTGCGCTGCCTCGACGACGATCCCGACGAGCGTCCGGCGGCGGGTGAGGTGGCGGATGTGCTGGCCCGGTACATCGACCTGAAACGGGCGACAAGGGACGCGCCCGGCCCCGACCCGGATCCGTCCGGCCCTCCGCCCCGGCAGCCCCTGAGACTGTTGCTCAACAGCTGGAAGCCGACTGAAGCCCCCCTGCGGCTGCCCCGCTCCCGTGCGGCCCGACAGGAGACCGAGGAGCGACTGGATCGGCTGCGCGTACCGCTGCGCTACGGCGTACGGCTGGCCCTGCTCGGCGTCCACTCCGGCTGCGGGCGCCGTACCACGACGGTCGTCCTCGGCTCGCTCCTAGCCGCGGTCCGCGGCGAGCCCGTGCTCGCCCTGGACGGGGCGCCCACCATGGGGTCACTCCACCGCTTCCTGGAGAACCGCGAGCCGGGCACGCCGCGCGATCTCGCGCTGCTGCCGGGCGACGCCTCGTACGAGCAGATCCGCAGCCGCACCACACGCCTCGGCTCCGGTCTGGAGCTGGCCGCGCATCGCAAGGGCCGGGCCGGACCCAATCCCGCGCACGCGCAGGAGTATTCACGTGTGCTGCAGCAGACCGATCCGTACTACGCGTTCGTGCTCACCGACTGGGGAGGGCGCTGGCCGACCCGTTCCGCAGAGGTGGTGCTGGATCTGACGGACCGACTGCTGCTGTGCTGCGGCCCCTCGCCATGGGACGTGCAGATCGCGGAGAACATCCTCGACGAGTTGCGCGCCACCCGGCACGCAGGCCTCGTCGACGACGCGCTGATTGTCATCAGCAACAGGGACGGCAGGCGTCCCGACCTGTCCTCCGACCTGGCGGAGCGCCAACGGATCAGTCCCTCGCAAGTAGTCCGCATCCCGTACGACACATACCTGCGGAACAACCGCTTTCAAAGCCTGGACAAGCTGCGCCCCGCGACCACGCACGCGTACCTGGAACTCGCGGAACGCGTCGTCCCCACCTCAACGCACTGATCCCCGGGCCACGCGCACCGCGGCCCGGGGATCGAGAGAGAGCGTCGGCTCAGATGAGGCCGAGGCCGCGGACCGCCTCGCGCTCCTCCTCGAGCTCCTTGACGGAGGCGTCGATACGGGCGCGGGAGAACTCGTTGATGTCCAGGCCCTGGACGATCTCGTACTTGCCGTCCTTGGTGGTGACCGGGAAGGAGGAGATGAGACCCTCCGGGACGCCGTACGAACCGTCGGACGGAATACCCATCGACACCCAGTCGCCGTCGGCGGTGCCGTTGACCCAGGTGTGGACGTGGTCGATGGCGGCGTTGGCGGCGGAGGCCGCGGAGGACGCGCCGCGGGCCTCGATGATGGCGGCGCCGCGCTTGGCGACGGTCGGGATGAAGTCCTCGGCCAGCCACTTCTCGTCGTTCACGACCTCGGCGGCGTTCTTGCCGGCGACCGTGGCGTGGAAGATGTCCGGGTACTGGGTGGCGGAGTGGTTGCCCCAGATGGTCAGCCGCTTGATGTCGGCGACCGTCGAGCCCGTCTTCTTCGCGAGCTGGGTCAGCGCGCGGTTGTGGTCGAGGCGGGTCATCGCGGTGAACCGCTCGGCCGGTACGTCGGGCGCGGCGGCCTGCGCGATGAGGGCGTTGGTGTTGGCCGGGTTGCCGACGACCAGGACCTTGATGTCGTCCGCGGCGTGGGCGTTGATGGCCTGGCCCTGCGGCTTGAAGATGCCGCCGTTGGCCTCCAGGAGGTCACCGCGCTCCATGCCCTTGGTGCGGGGGCGGGCGCCCACGAGCAGCGCGACGTTGGCGCCGTCGAAGGCGACGTTCGGGTCGTCGGTGATCTCGATGCCCTGGAGGAGGGGGAACGCGCAGTCGTCCAGCTCCATGGCGGTGCCCTCGGCGGCCTTCAGCGCCGGGGTGATCTCCAGGAGGCGCAGCTTGACCGGCACGTCCGCGCCGAGCAGCTGGCCGGAGGCGATGCGGAAGAGCAGGGCGTAACCGATCTGGCCGGCCGCGCCGGTGACGGTGACGTTCACGGGAGTGCGGGTCATGGCGTTCTCCGTATGACAGCTGGCGGTGGGGCGTCCCTGCCCCGGGGGTCCGAATGATCGATCTCTTGGCGTCAAGAGAGATCAGCGTCAGGCTATCGCGCATCCGGGATCCCGGACGTCCGGCCCCCTGTGGCCCACCCCACAGCCTCCAAAAAGAGGCGGCCGCCATGCCCGGGAGAGGGGGGACAACAGCGGCCGCCAGGTGGGGGTACCGACACAGCCGGACTCCCGTGGGGGTAGTTTTCCGCCTGCCCCAGATGCGGTCGGCCATTCCTGCTGTACGGGAATTCTTTTGGCTCAGCCCGCGGGCAGTCGTGCCGCCTGGGGCGATGGGGGTCCCACCCGCCCGCACCAGCGCACGGCAACCCAACTACTCCGTGCAGCCCTGCTCCCCGGAGGCCAACGTCACGCACGCCTCCGCCTCGCCCGCATCCTTCACGGCCACCATCGGCGTGTACGCGATCGTGTCCCCGGCGGCGGTGATGGACCCCGTCTGCTCGGCCTTCCCCACCGTCACCTGCACCTCATCGCCCTGCGCGGCGGCGGTGATACGTCCCCACGCCGCGCCACAGGTCTCGCTGTACCGCACCTCGACGACCGTCGTACCGACAGTCGCCGTCTTCGCGGTGGTCACAAGGTCCCCGCTGCACCCCATGGCCTCCGCGTCCTTGCCCGTGCAGTCGGCGCCACTGCACTTGACTCCGGCGGGCAGCGCGGGATCGGAGCTGGCGGACGGCGAGGGCGACTTGGCGGTGTCCTCGGGCTTGTCGTCGCCGCGCTCCATGAAGAAGAACACGGCGGCGACCACGACGAGAACTCCGACGACCCCCGCCAGGAACATCGTCACCTTGCGCTTCCCCGACGCCCCGCCGGACGGCGAACCGTCCCCCGGACGAGGCCCCTGCGGCGGCTCACCGAACGCCCCCGGCACGGCAGCCCCCGGAACAGCAGCACCCGGCGCCGCGGCACCTGGCACAGCGGCTCCCGGCACGGCACCACCCAAACCCGCAGGCACACCCGCACCCGCACCCGTACCCGCCGCTCGCGACCCCCCGCCCTGCGAAGGCCCCGCATACCCGGCCATCCCCCACGAGTTGCCCCCACCGGAGCGACCGGGCGCACCGGGCTCCGCGTCCCGCACATCCGGCCCCGTCGGCTGCGGCGGCACCGTCGGCGCCACCCCCGCCGGTCCCGCGATCCCCGGCGTCGCCGTCGCGCTGCCGCTCTTGCGGGCCGTCTTGCCGCTCTTCGCGTTGGCGGGCGGCGCCCCGAACTCCCCGAGCGCGGCACGCGCCTGGGAGATCCGGATCGCCTCCATGGTCATGTCGTGACGCATCTCCGAACGGCTCCAGGCACGCTCGGCCAGCTCCCACATGGTCGTCAGATGAATGGGATTGGTCTCGGTCACCTCGGCCAGCGCGACGATCGCACCCTTGGGCGCGAGCAGCCGGCCGTTGAGATAACGCTCCCAGGACGTCTTGCTGTAGCCCGTGCGGTCGGCCACCGCGGCGACGCTCAGGCCGCTGCGGTCCACCAGTCTCCGCAACTGGCTCGCGAACTCCCTGACCTGCGGATCGAGTTCATCCGGCAAGGCCCTCCAACGAGGCATTGCTTCCCCCTCTTCCCCCCGGTTCGTGCTGTTTCTTGCCCCCGCGCATGGTGCCCTCTGCCGAGTCCCCGTTCTGGCTACCCACAGGGATGCGCCCAGTCAGGAACTCAGTTCCCGGGGTGGGGGCGCACGGGTGCATCGGGGCCGCGGGCATGCACGTTCACACGCCCACCGGACCGCAGTGCTCCTGGCAGACACTCAAGACGTCCCGGACCGTCCCGATTGACCACGCTAGCCCGACTGTTGAGCGACTTCGTCGTAAATCCCCGAACTTGTCAACACATCGACACACAGAACGCACATACGCGGTCACCGAAAGCGCACATGACCCTATCCGAAGACGACGACGCCGATCACCGTCAACGCCAGCAGAACCAGTACGAGCACGACGGCCACCACCAGCAGCCGACGCGACGGATCCGCGGTCGGCACCTCGTCCGGCGTGTCCCACCACGGGCGCGTGGGGTCGTCCTCGTACTCCTCGCCCCCGTCGTCCTTCTGCGACCCCGCCGGTCGCGGCCACGCCTCCACCGCCATCTCCCAGCGCACGCTCAGGCGTTCCGCGTCCACGCCCGCGACCCGGCACAGGGCGACCACGGCCTGTCGGGGCGGCGGCTGGGTGGCGTTGAGGTAGCGGTGCCAGGAGGATTTGCTGTACGCGGTACGCGCGCCGAGCGCGACCAGGCTGAGGCCGGTCTGGTCCTTCACCTGCCGCAGCTGCTCCACGAAGTGCCGTACCTCCGACGGCAGATCATCAGGCAGCGGCTGCCACCCGCCCATCACACACCTCCGCTGCAAATGACGACGTCAGAGACAGACCGGTTCCAGAGACGGCTCCTGCCGCGCCCGTTAGGGGCGCGGGGCTGTATCGATATGCGGCTCCGCCGCGTGGGCGCGACAAGCCACGACGGCACCGCAGAAAACGGACAACCTACGTGTCGACAGTGAAGTGCAGCGTGTCCTTCAAGAACGGAATCTCCAGCCAAGGATTCGGCTGCACCATCAACGCCAGCAGGACAATCGCAAGCCCCAACACCCCATACGTGGCGATATCCGTGAACCGCGACCGAACCGCCAGCATCCCCACACCCGGCAGCACAAACCGCAGCACCGCTCCACCCAGCAGAGCAACGCCGATCAGCATCGTGCCGACACGGAACGCATCGAGCGCCGTCACCAGCAGCCCCACCCCCACCAGCGACAGCACCGCCAGCATCGGCCACTGCCGGGCAGGCGCCGGAGCGTCACCGCGTGCGGCGCGCCCGCCACCCTCCGGACGTGCCGTGTCCCTCGTGAACAGCGGAAAGCGGCGAGTGACCCGCCGTGCCCTGCCCTCGGTATCGGGCGCGCTGACCGCGTCCCGCACCTGGAGATCCTCGGACGTCTCGCCGGCGACGGCAGGCGTCGTCGCCTTCTCCACCTCGCTGCCGTCAGTCGACACTGCGCTCCGCCGCCTCGACCACGTTGACGAGCAGCTGCGCCCGGGTCATCGGGCCGACGCCGCCGGGGTTGGGGGAGATCCAGCCGGCGACCTTCGCGACATCCGGGTGGACATCGCCCACGATCTTGCCCTCGGCGCTGCGCGAGACACCGACGTCGAGGACGGCGGCGCCGGGCTTGACGTCCTCGGGGCGGATCAGATGGGCGGAGCCTGCGGCGGCGATGATGATGTCGGCGTTCCGCAGATGCGCCGACAGGTCCCGCGTGCCCGTGTGGCACTGGGTCACGGTCGCGTTCTCGCTGCGCCGGGTCAGCAGCAGCGGCATCGGGCGGCCGATGGTGACACCGCGGCCGACGACCACGACCTCGGCGCCCTTGATCTCCACGCCGTAGCGGCGCAGCAGGGTGAGCACGCCGTTCGGGGTGCAGGGCAGCGGCGCGGGCTCGTTGAGCACCAGCCGGCCGAGGTTCATCGGGTGCAGTCCGTCCGCGTCCTTGTCCGGGTCCATGAGTTCCAGGATGCGGTTCTCGTCGATGCCCCTGGGGAGGGGCAGCTGGACGATGTAACCGGTGCAGGCGGGATCCTCGTTCAGTTCCCGCACCACCGCCTCGATCTCTTCCTGCGTCGCCGTCGCGGGCAGTTCGCGCTGGATGGAGGCGATGCCGACCTGGGCACAGTCGCGGTGCTTGCCGGCGACGTACTTCTGGCTGCCGGGGTCCTCCCCGACCAGGATCGTGCCGAGGCCGGGCGTGATGCCCTTCTCCCTCAGCGCCGCCACGCGGGCGGTCAGATCGGACTTGATCGCGGCTGCGGTGGCCTTGCCATCGAGAATCTGGGCGGTCATGGCTCCATCCTCCCGGATGACCGGGCCCTGGTTCCAATCCGGGTCCCGCCGCCGTCGGCCCTGGCCGCTCGTGGATGTTGCACTTGCACAACGCACAGCGAACACGGCTGGACAAATAAGTCATCCATAAAGAACGATGAGCGGCGCCATATCGCGGTCCGTGTTGGGGGGCAAGCCGCTCAGATCTGATGTTCCTCCGCGCTTCCGCCCCGTCCCCACCTGCACAACGGAGGAAACCCAGTATGAGTTTCGGCTCGCCCAACAACCCCTACGGTCAGCCACAGAACCCGCAGCAGCCGCAACAGCCACAGCAGCCCGGGTACGGCTATCCCCAGCAGGGCCAGCCCGGCTACGGCTATCCGCAGGCGCCGCAGGGCTACCCGCAGGCACCGCAAGGCGGCGTCCCTCCGCAGGGCGGCTACGGCTACCCGCAGTACCCGGGCGGTCCCGGTGTTCCGGGTGTTCCCGGCGGTCCGGGGTATCCGCAGGTCGCGTCGATGGGCCGCCGACTCGGTGCGCGGCTGCTCGATGCCCTGATCATCGGCGTGATCTACGGCGTCCTCGCGTTCGCGGGCATCGCCGGTTCCATCGGTGCGGCCCAGGACTGCGACCCGAACGCAGCCAACTACAACAGCTGCATCAACGACGCCTCCTCGGACATCGCGGCGTCGTTCGGCGCGGTGTTCGGCGTGCTGGCCATCGCGAGCCTGCTCTACGAGTGGCTGATGGTCGGCCTGATGGGCGCCACCCTGGGCAAGCTCGCCGTCGGCATCCGCGTGCTGAAGGCGGACACCGGCCAGAAGCCGGGCCTGGGCTCCTCCTTCATCCGCTGGATCATCCCGCTCGTCGGCAGCTTCGCCTGCGGTATCGGCCAGCTCGTGGTCTACCTGTCCCCGTTCTGGGACAAGTCGGGCCGACAGCAGGGCTGGCACGACAAGGCGGCCAGCACGATGGTCGTCCAGAACTGACGCTTTCGCGCCAATCATGTGGCAGGGCCGTGTCTCACCCGTGCAGGGGAAGGCACGGCCCTGCCGCGTCGCCCTACTCTGAACCGGTAGCCGCCAGGCACGGGGAGACGCACCTTGTACAGCATCATCGTGGTACCGCCGCCGAGCGCGGAGGACCAGCTCGACCACCCTCAGATCCGACTCGCCCCGGGTGAACGGCTCACCTTCGGGCGCGGCGCCGACAACGACCTGGAGATCGCCCACGACGGCGTCTCGCGCAGAGCGGGCGCCATCGCCGCGCAGGGCGCCTTCTGGGTGCTGAGCAACCTCAGTTCGAGTCAGACGTACGTCGTGGAGAACCCGGAGGGCGCAGGCGAGCACATCAAGGTGGGACCCGGGCGACTGGACGCGCCCGTCCCCTTCGAGTTCTCGCGGATCGTGCTGCCCGCGGCCGGCGATCTGCTGTCGGTCGACGTGTGGGCGCCGCGCCACGACTACCTCAGCACCGCGGGAGGCCTGGACGGCGCGACCACCGCCCCGGCGTTCTCCGTCGACCGCACCAAGCGCTACTTCGCGGTCCTCGCGGCCCTGTGCGAACCCCGCCTGCGCGGCGAACCGCACGCCCCGCTGCCCACGATGGACCAGGTCGTCGAACGCCTGCGTCCCAACTGGCCCGCCGCGTCCCGCACTTCGGTGCAGTGGAACATCGACTACCTGGCCGTGAAGCTGCGCCTCAAGCCCGCCCCGGACACGGCGGACACGGGCCCGCGCCTCAACGGCAAGAAGGAGTCCCTGGTCTCCCTCGCCCTCCGCTTCGACCTCGTCCGCGAGGACGACCTCGTGGTCCTGGCCGACCCCTCCCCCGGCCGGGTGGCTCCGTGACCGAGCCGTACGCCGTGCCGGTGCCGAAGGGGTACCGGGTGGGACCGTGGGAGGTGCGGGCGCCGATCGCGACGGGGGCGTTCGGGAGTGTCTACGAGGCGCGGCGGACCGGCCCCGACACCGGAGCCGACCTGCCCCGTGCGGCAGCCCTGAAGTTCCTGCCCACCGGCACCGGCACCCCGCGCCAACTCGCCCATCTGCGCGAACTGATCGAGCGCGAGGTCGAGTTGCACCGCAGGCTGAAGCAGCCGCGGCTGATCCGGATGTACGACACCTTCACCGTCGACGATCCGGCCGTGCCCGCGCTCGACGGCGCCACCGTCCTCGTACTGGAGAAGGCGGAGGGGTCGCTGTCGGCCCTGCTCGCCGCGGACCCCCGCCCGGCCGCCGGGCCCGCCCTGCTCGCGCAGATCTGCGAGGGCCTGGCGCAACTGCACCACGCCGGCTGGGTGCACGGAGATCTGAAGCCGGCCAACGTCCTGCTGATGCGGGACGGTTCGGCCCGGCTCGCCGACTTCAACATGGCGGCGGAGCTGGAGGGCACGCACGCGTACACGCCCGCCTTCTCGACGCCCGACTACACGCCGCCGGAGCTGCTCTGGTCGGAGATCGGCGAACGGGGCCGCCGTATCCGCCCGTCGGCCGACGTCTGGGCCTTCGGTGTGCTGGCACATCTGGTCCTGACCGGCTCCTTCCCGTTGCCCGGCGGCACCCCGACGGCCCGCCGCGACGCGGCCGCCGCCTACGCCCGCGGCACCGACGAGCTGCGTCTGTCGCCCGAACTCCCGGAGGCCTGGCGGGAGATCGTGCGGGACTGCCTGACCCGGACGCACGCCGACCGGATCGGCACGGACACGTTGCTGCGCCGCGTCGAGACCGCCGCAGGCACCGCCCGCTCCCCCCGCCTGCCCCGCGCCCTCCTCCCCGGCCGCCGCTCCCGCCGTACGACCGCCCTGGCCGCCGCGATCGCCACCGTCGGCGTGGCGGCGCTCGGTTACGGCATCAGCGGCTGGGCGGACGGGGGCGGGACCCCGGACGGCGAGCCCCAGAAGGTCACGGCCGCCGCATACGGCGCCGCGGAACTCCGTACGGACAAAGGCGTCCCGGTCGCCTACCGCCGCCTGATCGTCGACTCCGCCCACGACTGCGTCCAGCCGGAGGTCACCCCGGCGCTGATCGCCGCCCTGCTGAAGGCGGAGAGCAACTTCGACCCGAACCTCTCCGATCCGGGCGCGGGCAAGGAGGGCGAGTACGGCATCGCCCGCTGGACACCCAGCATCCTGCGCTGGTGGATCCGCGCGGACGGCGTCGCGGCGGAGGAAACCCCCAAGCCTCCCCTCACCCCCGCCGAATCCATCCCGGCCGTGGGCCGCTACCTCTGCTTCATGGAACCGCGCCTGAAGTCGTCCGGTCTGTCCGGCGACCGCCAGGTCCTGCTGGCCGCCGCCTACCGGACGTCGACCGACGTGGTGAACAACGCGGGCGGTGTTCCCCCGAAGTACCGCGACTACGCCGCCCGCGTCGCCCACTACCTCAAGGAGTACACGCCGCCTGGCAAGAAGTGACCCTGAGAGTTCCGAGGTACCTCTCCCTGTCCCTTCCACGCGAGGGTGAGGACGTCCGCCTACGGGGGTGGGTGAACGTCTCAAGGAAGGACACACCATGAAGAAGTCAATCCGGTTCAAGCGGGTGACCGCCGCTGCCGCCGCGCTCGCCGCGGTCGGGCTGCTGTCGGCCGGTACCGCAGCCGCCGACGCGTCGTCCGACTCCTCCACCGGCAATGCCCGTCTGGCGGACGCCAGCTGGCACGCCTTCGCCGAGTCGAGCTTCGAGGGTCTGGACGGGTGGTTCTCCGGATCCACGGGGGCTTGCACATACGTCGGCGACAACTGGAACGACAACATCCGATCCGCCCGCACCGAGAGCAGCGCCAGGGTGGAGCTGTGGGAGCACGCCGACTGCACCGGGTGGTCGATCACCATCGACGACAGCGGCTACGGCGACATCGGCCCGTGGGTCAGCGCCTACCGCGTCACCACCTAGTACGCCGGCAGGCCGCTCACACGGCCGCGGCCTCCGGCCCCCTCGGGGGAGGGCCGGAGGCCGTTCCGCCTCGTCAGGAGGGGTAGCGCTCGATGACGTCGGCGCGGGAGAAGTTCCAGGTCGTCCCCCTCCAGCCGCCGGTGTACGCGCCGAAGGTGCCGCCCGTCAGGGAGGGCATCGTCCACATCCTGACCGAGCCGTCGCCGTACCCGTACAGGAAGCCCAGATCGTCCCGGCCGTCGCCGTTGTAGTCACCCGCGGCGAGCTTCATCGTGGCGCGGGTGAGGTTGCCGGCGGCGATGCGGGCCGAGGCCTTGTGGGTGCTGAGGAGGCCGTCGGTGCCGGCCAGCCAGGTGTGGACGCCGTCGCTGCCGTCGCTGTAGTCGTACCAGGCGGCGAGGTCGTCGCGGCCGTCTCCGTCGAAGTCGCCCGAGTAGGCGGTGGTGCGGTCGCGGGCACCCCAGCTCGGGGCCTCCCAGCTCTTGACGCCGGAGCCGAATCCGCCGTCGGCGGTGGCGAAGAAGGACCAGATGCGGGCCATGCCGCTGTCGAAGGCGTAGAAGGCGGCGAGGTCGTCGCGGCCGTCGCCGTTGTAGTCACCGGTGACCAGCTCGGCGTCGCCCGCCGTCCAGTTGCCCGCCGTGATGGTGAGGGAGGAGGTGGGTGCGGTGAAGCCGCCGTTCGCGGCGGACCGGAAGGTGAAGAGCCGGTCGTGGCCGGCGGCGTAGTCGTACCAGGCTCCGATGTCGTCGCGGCCGTCGCCGTCGAAGTCGCCGCTGAAGAAGGTGGTGCGGGTGAAGGTCCAGCCGCTGACGTCGGCGGTGCGGAACGGCGTGGCGTAGGTGCCGTCGCCCTTGGCGAGCCAGGTCCAGATGGCCAGGGTGCCGTCGGAGTAGCCGTAGACGCCGGCGACGTCGGCGAGGCCGTCGCCGTTGTAGTCGCCGGTCACCGTCTTCGCGTTGGCGGCGTTCCAGGTGTCGGCGGTGGAGAGGTAGCCGTTGCCGGGTGTCTGGAAGGTGCCGTCCGGGGCCGTGGTGAAGCGGTGGATGGCGTCCCGGCCGTCCGCGTTGTCGTACCAGACGGCGTAGTCGGAACGGCCGTCGCCACTGAGGTCGCCTCGTACGACGGTGTTGCTGGACCAGACCGTATCGCCGGAGGCGGTCCGCACGACCAGATTGCCGCGGTCCTGGAGGAGCAGTCTGCCGTTCGCCGCGGAGGTCCTCGACTGCCACAGGGTGGCGCCCGCGGCCGACTTCACGGACAGGTTGCCGGCCGCGCTCAGGGTGGCGGTGGCGCCCGCGTTGCCGCCCGTGCCCGAGGACCACAGGGTCCTGCCGGCGTTGGAGGCGACGGTCAGGTTGCCGTCGGTGCCCATGGTGACCTTGGCAGACTTCGACAGCAGCGAGTCGCCGGAGGCCAGGGTCTGTCCGGCGGTCATGCTCGCACCGCCCGGCTTGCCGTCCGCGCGGGCGGCGATCGCGCCGGTGCGGGTCTCGGTGCCGCCGTAGCAACCCCCCTGCCAGGCACGGGAGTTGACGGCGAGCAGTTCGTACGAACCACCGCTCGTCGCGCGCAGGACCGGGCCGCCGGTGTCGCCCTTGCAGACGGAGTCGTCGGCGGTCTTGCCGGTCATGGCGAGGGTGCCGTCGGCCACCGCGTCCAGGGTGTAGTTCGCCTGGTGGAGCTTGCCGGGCACCCATTCGGTCTTGGTGCGGCCGTAGCCGAGGACGGTCAGGGCGTCTCCGGCGGCGGGCGCGGTGGCGGCGAGCTTCACCGGGGTGATGCCGGTCGCCGGGGCGGCGAGGCGGGCGAAGACCAGGTCGCGGCCGGCCCGGGGCACGATCTGGGTGACCTCGGCGACATGGCCGCCGGTGCCGGTCAGGGTGGTGCGGCCGATGGTGGCGACGGTCTTCAGCTTGGGCTTCCCGGCCGCCGGAGCGGTGCCGGACTGCGGATCGTCGGCGAAGCAGGAGGCGGCGGTGACCAGCCACTCCGGGTCGACCAGGGCGGCCGAGCAGGAGCGGGTGCCGTTGCCGCCGATGTCGAGGTGGGCGGTGAAGGCGTGGGTGCCGGCCGGGGTCGGGGTGCCGACGACGGCGTGTGCTGCGGGCAGGGGCGCGGTCAGGAAGGCGCCGGCGGCGAGCAGGGCGAGTGCGGGTCTGAGGCGGCGTGGCGAGAACATGGGGATCCCTCTCAGCTGAACGATCGTGCGGGACGGCCTACTTGGTGGCGCGGAGCTCCACGAGGGCGTACTCGCGCTCGCCCTCGTCGGTGCTCTCACCGACGGGGGTCCAGCTGTTCGGCGTGATGTCGTACGAGGTCTCAGTGCCGTCCACGGTCATGTCGGCGACGATCTCGTAGCCGTTGCCCTTGATCCCGTGGACGCTCGGCACCTCCATGGCGAGCCGGCCGGAATCGCCCTTCACGGAGAAGCAGAACTTGTCCAGGTCGCGCGCCAAGACCTCGATCAGCCCGGTGGCGCCGCAGTCGGCGAGCAGGATGTTGCCGTCGCCGCCGGTCAGGCGGATGCCGGTGTCGGCGTAGATCTGGTCGGCGTTGGGATAGGCGAAGTCCTCGACGGCGACCGGGGGTATGTCATCGGCCGCGGCCGGCGAGGCGGGCGTGAACAGCAGGGATACGGCGGCGACGGCGGCCGTGGCCGTGGCGGCGAGGCTCAAGGGAAGCCAGCGTCTCACTGGGGCTCCTCGGTAAGGAAGTTGACGTTGTGCGAGCCCCATACACGTATCAACGGACTTACTCCTGCTGGCCCTGAAAAGTTCCAGGGTGTGTCCTTCCGTACCGGTGGTTAGCGTGCGACACCCAAGCCGCATGCCCGTATTCGCACGAGAAGGATGTCCGCTTTGTTGCCTTCACTGTGGAGCAGACGCCACCTACTGGCGTCCCTCGCGGGAGCCACCGCCGCTTCCGCCCTGCCGTCCGCCCTCATCCTCACCGCCGCCCCCGCGTACGCCGCCGAGACCGGCCCGGACGGCACGTACAACGGCCTGCCCGACACCGAACGGGGGCGGGCGGTATGGGCGTACAAGATCGGCGGACGTGCCGTGCGGGAGGCGGCGGTGACCGCGCTCGCCGCCGGTACACCGACCGCCGTCACCGACTTCCTCACGAACCGACTGCCCGCTGCCCGGGCGGAGGACAACCGCGTCGCGGTCATCGCCAGCCTGGCGTATGCGGGGAAGGCGACGAGCCAGGCCGTCAACACGGCCATGGACACCGGGGATGACGCGGTCGCCACGTTCCTCAGCGACGGCCACCGGGCCCCCGTACTGGAGGACTTGCGGGTCGCGGTCCTCACCGTGTCGAACCACGGCGCCTCCGCCGTCAGGAAGGCGGCCGCCAAGGCGCTGGAGACCGGCACGTGGGCGGCGCTGCGGACCTTCCTGACCGACACGCAGTACACCGCGCAGCGGGAGGACGACCGGGTCGCGGTGCTCACCCTGCTGGGCACCGCCTCCCCCGAGGTGAAGAAGTACGCCGAGCGCGCCCTGAACGACGGATCGCCCGAGGCCATCGCCGGCTTCCTGTCCTCCGGCCAGTACATCGCGCGCGCCCGTGACGAAGAGGCCGCGACGATCGGCCAGTTGGTCGCCATCGTGCAGCGCGAGGGCAGGCGGGCCAAGCTCCAGACGGAACAGGCCCTCGCCGCGTCCGCGCGTGCGAAGGACGCCGCGGAGAAGGCCAAGGCCGCGGCCCAGAAGGCGGCGGCGGAGGCGCTGGCCGCCAAGGAGGACGTGGCGAAGTCGGCCAAGGCGGCGAACGACGCGGCGAGCGCGGCGCGCGGCGCCGCGAGCGCCGCCAACACCGCGATCGCTGCCTCCCGTACGGCCCAGGCCGCTTCGGGGCGCGCGGCGCGGGCCGCACAGGCGGCTGCCGCCGCAGCCGCCGCTGCCGGGAACGCCGCTTCCCGCGCCTACAACGCCGCCATCGCCGCCTCCGCGGACGCCTCCAAGGCCGGCGCCGCACGTGCGGCCGCCGAGGGCGCGCGGGCCGCCGCAGGCCAAGCACGCACCGCGGCGGCTGCCGCCGACCAGGCCGCCGTCGCCTCCGCGCAGGCCTCCGCCGCCGGCTCGGCCGCCGCGAGCGCGGCCAACAACGCCGCGGCTGCCGCGAACGCCGCCGCCGACGCCGCCGCCTCGGCGGGTGCCGCCCAGTCCCAGGCCGCGAAGGCCCGGCAGGCGGCGGCCGAGGCGGACGCGGCGGCGGCACGGGCCACCCGCGCGGCGAACACGGCCCAGACCCTGGCCGGCCGCGCCGCAGCAGCGGCCCGCGTGGCCCGCGACGCCGCGAACAGTGCGGCCGACCATGCGGATGCCGCGGCAGACGCGGCGGACGAGGCGGCGGCGAACGCGGGCAAGGCCATCGAGTACGCCAAGCGCTCCACCGCGTACGCGGCTGCCGCGGTGGTGGCGGCGACGACGGCCTCGAACGCGGTGAAGGAAGCCCAAGAGGTCGAGGCGGCGGCGCGGTCGGCGGAGACCGCGCGGCTGGCCGAGGACATGGACATCGGCACCAAACTGGCCCGGCTGCTCGCCCAGGAGGAGATCCGGGAGGCGGAGCAGGCCAACCGCCAGCGGACGCAGGCGGACCGGGTCATGGCCGAGACCCGGGATCTGATCGCGGCGGCCGAGTCCGCCCTGCGCGGCGGGGATGCCGCCACGGCGGCGACGACCGGCCGGAAGGCAGCGGTGAAGCTCCTCGACTCGACGGGGACATGGACCCGGGAGGCCGCCGAGTTCGCCCTCTCCGGCGCCGACGAGTCCGTCCTGAACTGGATCGACGCGGACCGGACGCTCGCCCAGCGGCAGGACGACCGGGAGACCGTGCTGGCCCTCGCCAAGATGTCCACCTCGAAGGTCGCCTACGCCGCACACACCGCCCTGACCAGCGACGACACCGATGCCGCCACCGCGTTCCTCAGCACCGGGGCGATCGAGGCGGCGGCGACCGACTACCGCATCGCCGTGCTCAAGCTGCTGAACGACAACCCGGGTACCGCCGTCAGGACGAAGGCCCAGGCCGCGCTCGACGACGGAAGCGCCACCGCCCTGCACCGCTTCCTCCGCCTCGAACTGCCGGAGGCCGTCAAGGAGGACGACCGCGTCGAGATCCTGCGCCTGATCGACACCGGCGGCCCCTATCTGACGGCGGCGGCCCGGATCGCCCTGGAGGGCCCCTCGCGGATGCGACGGAGGTTCGTCGTCCGCGACCAGTTCGTCGCCGCGCGTCTCGACCACGACCACGCCACCCACGTCGCCGCCATCCGCGCGGCCATCGCCCACGCGGCGAAGGTCGCCGCCAAGGCACAGGAGGACGCCGCCCTGGCGTCGAAGGCGGCGGCCGAGGCCCGCCAGGCCGCGGCCGAGGCCACCCAGTGGGCCACGAAGGCCAAGAACTACGCCGCCGACGCCGCGAACTCCGCACAGCAGGCGAAGGCCAACGCGGACGCCGCCGACAAGTCCGCCGCGGACGCCGCCCGGTCGGCGGAGACCGCGAAGCAGGCCGCGTCGGTGGCGCAGGTCGCGGCCCGCAGCGCCAACTACTCGATGCGGCAGGCGACGGCTTCGGCAGCACAGGCGGTGACGTTCGCGACGAACGCCCAGAGCTCGGCCTCCCAGGCCCGGGCATCCGCCGCCCAAGCCGGACATGACGCCCAGGCCGCGGCCGACGCCGCGAGCCAGGCCCAGGAGACGGCAACGGCACGACGCGATGCGGAACTCGCGGCGGCGGCGCAGGCGGCGGCGGAGGAGGCGGCGCGGTGTGAAGGGGCCGGGATCGACCCGTCGCAGAATGCCGACCAGGACAAGCCCTGGTACGCGGACATGGGCATCTGGCCGGAGGACGTCGACGACCCCGCGGAGTGGGCGAAGGTCACCGAGAACTGGTCCACCATCCTGGGAACAGCCGGAATGGTAGTCATGATCATCCCCGGTGCCCAGCCCGTCGGCGCCGCACTCGAGATCCTCGGCACGGCCGCAGGGGTCGCGAGCGTCATCCTCAACGGCGTCGCCTATGGATGGGACAGCAGCGAATTCCACACGTCACTAGGCGGGTTCATGTCGGCCGGGTTCATGTCCGGGAAAGCGGCCGAGGAGTTCGGAGCCGGGGTTGCGGGCGCCGTGGGCGACGCGGCCGATTCGTTCAGCGACATCTTCGACTGGTAGAGCACCCTCCGACGCGCCGAATGCTGGACACCCTTCCGGCATCGTCACCCTCGTCGCTAACCCTCCCCTCGCTGGATTGGGGGAGGGTGGCCCTCATGGAATCGGGTGAGGGGACGAATGTCACCCCGTCGGTCTCACAGCGCGCAGCAGGGACGCCCCCGCGGGCGTGAGGGTGTGCAGCACGGTCGGGCCGAGCCGGATGGTGGTGATGAGGCCCGCGTCGCGCAGCACGGTGGCGTGTCTGCTGGCGGAGGATGCCGAGACTCCGGCGGCGCGGGCGATCTCGCCGGTCGTGGCGCCGGTGGACGCGGCGCGCAACGCGACCGCGCGGGCGCGCCCGAGCAGGGTGATCAAGGACTTCTCGGGGGCGTCGGCTCCGTGCGGGGCATCCGGAGGGCTTGGCTCGTGGAGGAGCGAGTACCAGAGTACGGGTGGCATTTCCGGGTCGGCGAAGGCGACCGGCTCACCCCAGTTGAAGTACGAAGGGACGAGGGTCAACCCACGTCCGTTCAGATACAGGTCCCGGTCCTGGACCTGCTTGGGGTAGACGACCTCCAGGACGGGACGGCGCCAGCGCAGCATGGGCCCGAGTCCCGAGAGCATGCCATCGACTCCGCCGTCCAGGAGCCCACGGGCGCGCGCCGCCCGCTCGGCCTCGATCCGGGCCTGCGCCTGTTCCTCGTACGGGGCGACGACCGCGTTGTAGTACGCGCGCAGCATCCCCACGAACTCCTTGCGCGCTTCCGGCCCGGCCAGTTGCCCGGCCCACGCGGGGGCTCCGACGGTCCGATCGAGGATGGCCATCTCACGCAGGACCCGTTGCGGAGGCGTGGCCAAAACCGATTCCAGTCCGGCATCCAGGTCGCCCACCACATCGGCGGGAGTCAGGAAGTCCGGAAAGTACGCGGCCCTTGGATACAAGGGCAGGAGAACGCTCCGCAGGACACGCTCCAGCCCCTGCTCCCGCAGCTGCTGCCGTGCCGTGCGGTACCACCCGGCGTAGGCCCACCTCCCCCTCCGCGACTGCAATCGGTGCAGACTCGCGGCGATTTCCCAGACCGGATCAGGCGCGGCGGCAATCCTCGTTCTCGCCAGATCGGCGTCGTTGAAATGAATGCGGAGCATGTCGTTTCCCCCGTTGAGCTCGGCTTTTGCTCTACAGCGCAACAGCATTGGTTCGGCACGGTCGGCTGGGACATCGTAGGCAGCGGAGATCAAGGCGTAATAAACGGGGGCTCAACGGGCATGAAGCGCATGTTTATGTGCGTCCCTTGCCTCCCCTTCGTAGGGCTGGGGAGGGTGGCCCTCATGGAATCGGGCGAGGGGACGAGTCCATGTCCATGTACAGCGTCATCGTCGTGCCGCCGGAGTGCGGCCAAGTGAACGACCAGGTCAGGATTGCCACGGGTGACCGCATCGCCTTCGGCAGGGCCGAGACCGACGGCGGCCTCACCATCGCGCACGCAGGGGTGCCCCGGGTCGCGGGGGAGATCGAGGCCCACCGGACCTTCTGGCTGCTGAGCAACCTCAGCGAGGACCAGACGTACGTGGTGGAGAACCCGGAGGGCGCGGGCGAGCACATCAAGGTCACGCCGGGCCGGCTGGACGCGCCGGTGCCGTTCGAGTTCTCGCGCGTGGTCCTGCCCGCCGCAGGAGATCTGCTCGCCTTCGACGTCTGGGCACCGCGCCACGCCTTCCGCAGCGTGGCCCGTCAGGGTCTCTCCGGAGCCCTGACCGCCCCGGCGTTCGCCCTCGACCGCACCAAGCGCTACTTCGCGGTGCTGGCCGCCCTGTGCGAACCCCGTCTGCGCGGCGAACTGCACGTCCCGCTGCCGGCGGTGGAGCAGCTGGTGGAACGCCTGCGCCCCACCTGGCCGACGGTCAGCCGCTCGTCCGTCTACTGGAACATCGACTACCTCGCCCTGAAACTGCGCCTGCGCCCCGGCCCCGACACCGCCGAGCCCGGACAGCGCGTCAACGGCAAGAAGGAGTCGCTGGTCTCGCTCGCGCTCCGCTTCGACCTCGTCCTCGAGGACGACCTCGCCATGCTCACCGCGGCCCCGAGCGAGATGGTCCGATGACCAGGCAGTCGTCTCCATCCATCGTCACCGTCCCGAAGGGGTACCGGGTCGGCCCCTGGGAGGTGCGCGAACCGCTTGCTTCCGGTGCGTTCGCCACCGTCTATGCGGCCCGGCTCGCCGGGGAGCAGGATCCGGAGCTGCCCCGGGAGGCGGCGCTCAAGTTCCTGCCCACCGGCACCCGCACCCCGCGCCAGCTGCACCACCTGCGCGAACTGGCCGAGCGCGAGGTGGAGTTGCTCGGGAAGTTGCGCGCACCTCGCTTGATCCGCATGTACGACACGATGACGGTCGACGCCCCGGAGCACCCGGAGCTGGACGGCGCCACCGTGCTCGTCCTGGAACGGGCCGAGAGATCGCTGGACGCGGTACTGGAGCACGCACCGAAGCCGGAGGCGGGACCCGCCCTGCTCGCGCAGATCTGCGAGGGTCTGCACCAGCTGCACCACGCCGGCTGGGTGCACGGCGACCTGAAGCCCGCCAACGTGCTGCTGATGAAGGACGGTTCGGTACGGCTGGCCGACTTCAACACGGCCGCCGAACTGGAAGGCACCCACGCCTACGCGTCGGCGTTCGCCACCCCCGATTACACCCCGCCGGAACTGCTGTGGCCCGAGATCGACGAGCGAGGCACGCGCATCCGTCCCTCCGCGGACGTCTGGGCCTTCGGGGTCCTCGCCCACGTCGTCCTCGCAAGCTCCTTCGCACTGCCGGGCGGCAGCACGGAAGCACGCACCGACGCGGCGATGCGCTACGCGCGCGGCACCGGGGAACTGCGCCTCTCACACGAACTCCCCGACGGCTGGCGGGAGATCGTTCAGGACTGTCTGGCTTCCACGCACGCGGAGCGCATCAGTCGCGTCCCCGACACCGCCACGCTGCTGCGCCGGGTTGAGGAGGCGGCCGGCACCGCCCGCTCGGCCCGGCTGCCCCGACTGCGGCCACGCCGGTGGCGGCGTCCGGTGCTGGTCGCGGCACTCGTGGCGGCGGCACTCGGGATGTCGACGACGGCGACGTACACCTTGCGCGACGATGCCCCGGCCGCCGCGACGCCACCCACCTGCGAGAAGCCCACGGTGTACGAGGACACCAAGTACGGCAGCGGCTACACCGCGGGCTGGAACAGCACATGGGACTTCACCATCGCGCAGGGCGATGGCGGCAGCCAGGTCAGAGAACTCCAGTGCCTGCTCCGGCATCTGCACGGCATCACCGAAGTCGGCGAGGTGGACGGCGACTTCGGCCCTCTGACCCATGGCGCGGTCGTCACCTTCCAGAAGCGGGCCGGGCTGGACGCGGACGGGATCGTGGGGCCGAACACGTGGAGCGCGCTGCGCAAGGCCGTGGAGACCTGACGCGGCTCCGACCCCCGGGTCAGACGCAGTTGCCCCACTTGTTGGACTTGATGCCGTTCTGCACGAAGGTGCTGCCCGAGCCGAAGCTGTAGGCGTCACCGCGCTCGATCGTCATCCGGTTGCCGGTGTAGTTCGTCCCCGTGTAGATGGTCACGTCGCAGCTGTTGCCGTGGTTGTACACGGACTTGACGTTCCGGAACGAAGAGTACGGCGTCAGGTCCGTGTTGTCCTGGTAGACCTTGCCCGGCGTTCCGGCGAAGTCGTACTGGCTGTAGGCGCACAACGCGCCCGCCGGACAGTCGGACTTGGCGGCGTACGCGGGTGCGGCTGACACGGCGACGCCCAGGCCGACGGCCAGCACGACGCCCGACAGTGCGGCGGCTCGGGTGCGGATACTCGTGAACATGCCGATCACTCTGGCGCAAGCGGGCGTTGCGGGGAACCTGAAACTTTCCAGGGTCCCCGGGTGGATCGTGCCTCCGTTTGCGCGCTCGTCGAATGTTCCGGGCGCCGGTGCCGAGCGCCCCACGCTGGGGCTCGTACGGTTCACCGCTCGAACTTCAACGGAGGATCACCCATGCAGATGCGTCGAAAACTGGCGAGACTCGTCGCGGGGACGGGTCTGGTCGCGGGCACGCTGCTGGCCACCGCGCCGGCCCAGGCCGCCAGTCCTGCCGAGCAGACAGCAGGCGTGAGCGCACAGGCGGACGCCGGTGTACTGGTGTCTTCGCCTTCGATCTCGCCGGCTGCCGAACAGGTCCGCTACGTCACGTCGCCCACCGGCTACACCTGCTCGTACGGGCGGCTGTGCGCCCGCGTATGGGACCCGAACGTCAGCAAGTGGAAGGTGTTCGACCTGTACGCCTGCCGCACCTACTCACTGTCGCAGTGGAACGGCACCGGCGGCTATGTCAACAACCAGACCACCGGCACGACGGCGCGCTTCTACAACTCCAGCGGCTCCGTCATCCACTCCTCGACCGCGCTCGACACGGACTCCTCGTACAGCTGGACCCCCGTCTGGAAGATCAAGAACTGCTGATCCAAGCAGGGGAAAGCGCCCGTCTCGAATGCGCGCGCATTCGAGACGGGCGCATCGCCGTGTCACGCCCCGTTCAGCAGCGCCTCACCCAGCGCCGTCCGCTGGTGCAGCATGCGGTGCCCGTCCCGGAAGGAGCTGATCAGCCCTGCCTCGCGCAGCACCGTCGTATGCCGGCTCACGTTGGCCGGGGAGAGCTGCAGCGCGGCGGCGATGCCGCTGGTGGAGGTCGGCCGGCCGAGCAGTTCGAGCACCAGGGTCCGGGTGAGCCCGAGCAGCCTGTGCAACCGCTGTCCGGAACCGGACTCGTCCTGGCCCTCGGTCAGCCAGCCCGGCGCGAGCGGCAGCGGGTAGACCAGCACCGGAGGCAGCTCGGAGTCGGCCACGGTGATGGGCCACCGGGTGCAGAAGAACGACGGCACCAGGGTCAGCGGCCGACCGCCCAACTCCATGCCCCTGTCGATGGGGTAGCCGCATTCGATCCGGCCGTCCCGCCACACCAGCTCCGGCTGGTAGCCGGTCAGCAGCCCCTCCGCCCCCGCGGCCAGTGCCGCCTCGGCGCGCGCCGCTCGGTCGGCCTCGACACTACGGGAGATGACCGCCTTGTACGGTGCCACGGCCACCGCGTGATAGCGGCGCACCGCCGCCCCCAGCCGACGCAGCATGCCGGCCTCGCCTTCGGCGAGTTGCCGGGCGCCCGACGGCATCCGCCGCTCCTGGTAGAGCTGGGCGAACTCCTGCCGCAGGCGCCGTCTGGGCGTGGCGAGCACCGCATCCAGCGCGGAATCCGGATCCGGGGTGCCGCACCCCGGGGTGAGGAAGTCCGGGAAGTAGTTGGCCATGGGACACAGCTCCGTCAGCGCCCTCGCCGTACCCTCCAGCCCCTCCTTCGTCAGCCCCTCCCGCACACGTTTCCGCCAGGGATCGAAAACCAGGGCGGAGTGCCGGTTCTGTAACAGCTGCAGACTGAGGACGACCTCCCACATGAAGTCGGTGTCCCCCGCCACGCGCAGCCGGTTGAGATCATGTCTCCCGAACTCGATATGCAGCATGCCCTCTCTGTCTCCCCCGTGAGTAGTCGGTCGTGACACCCGTCCGGGACGGACGAGCATGGTGTCAGAGGGTACGGACGAAGTGGGCCCAGACGTCCGTCGGGAACACGAGGGCGGGGCCATCGGGGTTCTTGGAGTCGCGGACGGGGGTGATGCCGGGGAGGTTGTCGGCGACTTCAACGCACTCGCCAGCGGTGTCGTTGCTGTAGCTGCTCTTGTGCCAAGCGACGGAGTCCGGGTCAATCCCCTTGCTCTGCTTCATTTCTGTAGGTCCTTGCCACTTCATCCATCAAGGCCAGGGACGCCCCGGGTGACAGTGCGACGGCCCTGAGCAGATCGTATCTACGACGGTACTGCTTCACGTAGGCCGGATAGTCGACGATCTGTCCGGTGAAGTCGCCCTCGGTGTACACCAGCGGCGGGGCGTCGGCGAAGGTCATGATCTTGGCCATGCCATGACCGAGCGGGTGCCAGGGGGTCGTTTCCGGAACGATCTGAAGAACGCTCCGCGTGGACCGGATCACGTCGAGGAGGTGCTCCACCTGTTCGGCCATCACCACCGCGGGAAGCGGCGTTCTCCGGATGACCGACTCACTGAGGATCCCCCAGTAGGTGGGCCGGTCCTCGCGTTTCCACAACTCCGAGCGCTTCAACCGTGCACGGACACGCTCCTCGACCGCTTCCGGTGACGCCTCCGGATCCCCGTACGGAATTCGGCCCCGCTGATATGCCTCGGTCTGCAGAAGCCCCGGTACGGCATTGGGCGCCCACTCCTCCAGCGTCTGCGCCTGCTTCTCCAGGTCCGGGATGTCCGCGGAGTACCACGCGTGGCCCACCTGCCGCGCCCTGGCCGCGTCTTCACACCGCCGCTGGAAAAACCCGTCCGTCCCCAGCTTCTGATCCACATGCTGAGCGAGATCGACCGGCATCCGCCGCTCCCCCCGCTCGATCTGGCTCAGGAACGAGATCCCCCGGAAACTCCCCTCCGCCAACTGCTCCAGCGTCAGCCCGGCTTGCTCCCGCTGATAGCGCAACTCAGCCCCGTAGAAGCAGGGAACGCTCACCGAAGCATCAGGGTCCTTCTTCGCGGGCACAACTCACCACCGCCGTTTCCCGCTTGCCCATGCGCAGCCGAAACACCTTCCACGGTACGTGGCGTGACGCCACGCTGTGAGCGATTCGTCACAGAACGCACAGGCATCAGGAAGGCGTACGCCATGCACCCCCACGACGAAACCGAGACCTGCGTCGACCAGCTCCGCACCGCCCTGGAGGCGCACGGCATCACGCTCCCCTCCCTCGGCATCGACCTGCCGACCTTCGCGGACACGTACACGACCCCGCCCCTGGTCTCCCTCGGCAACTGCAACACCACCACCGCCCGCTCCCTGATCGCCGCCCTGCGCAAGGCGGCCGGAGAGTGACCGAACCACCGCTCGTCCTCGAACTGCTCGCCTTCCCGAAGGCCGTGCCGGAGGTCCGTCATGCCGTACGCGAACACCTGGGCGCACCCTGCCCCGAAGTCCAGCTCTGCGTCAGCGAGTTGCTCACCGACGTGATCAACCACGTCGGCGAGGGCACGCCGGTGACCGTCCGCCTGTTCCGCGCCCCGGACGGCCGTACCCGTCTGGAGGTCACCGACCTCGACCCACACGCTTGGCTCATCGCCCGCCACCCCGGCGACGACGACGAGAACGGCCGCGGCCTCCTCCTGCTCGACGCGGTCACCCGGCGCTGGGGCGTGTGGCTGTTGCCGACCGGCAAGACGGCGTGGTGCGAACTCTCCTGAAGGGCGGCGTCAAGAGCAGTTGGTCCACTGGATGTCAGCGATCGTGTCCCCGAAGTAGCTCGGGACGCGGTGGACGGCGGTACCACTTTGGATCACAAGAAGGCTGCCCGCGTAATCGCTGGAGACGGTGACGTCACAGGTGCTGTTGTTGTAGATCGACTCGACGTTGTCGATCACGTAGCCAGCGGGCAAGGGCCCGAAGAACTCTCTGGGCTGCCCGCCGAGGAAGGGCTCGCTGTAGACGCAGAACGCACCGGACGAGCAGTCACCGGCGGCGGCATGGGCGTGCGTGCCACTCGCAACGGCTCCGGCACAGGCCAGCAGCGCGCCGGCGAGCAGCGTGGCTGCCCTGGCCCGAACAGTCTTGAGCATGCGTGACTCCTCCCGTAAGGCTGATTCACCCAACTTGGCCACACCGAACGGCTGTGGGGAACCTGAAACTCTCTAGGTTTCGCTCCCCCGTCTCCGCCGCCAGAGTCACACATGAGCCGCCGGGGGAAGGCGGTCACCCACAAGGGAAGTGGATCACATGATCAGAAACAAGATCGCAGCAGTCGTCGGCGCGGCAGCGCTCGCGGGGCTGGGTATCGCGGCCACCGCCACGCCGGCGAACGCGGCGTGGAGCGACTGCTCCTCCGGCGCGCTGTGCGCGTACCTCAGCGACAACGGCGGTGGGGACCCCGGTGAGGTGTTCGGGGACAACACCAACCTGCTGCAGTTCAACAAGTTCGACAACGCGGAGTCGGTCTACAACAACGGCAACTCCTGCGACGTCCGCATCTACGACCAGACGGGCTACTCCGGGAACTCCTTCATCCTGCACCGCGCGCGCGTCGTCTCCAACCTCGACACATGGATGAACGGCAACTTCGCGGACGACGTCGCGTCCAACCGCTGGATCAACTGCAGCTGACATGAGGCGCAAACTGCTGTGGCCGGCCGCCGCAGCGCTCCTCGTGGCCGGATGCTCCACGGCATCCGGCCACGGGGCCACGGCGGACAACCAGCCCGATCCCAGGCCTCTGGGCGGCCCACTGCACTTCACGGCAGCCGAGTCCTCCGCGCTGCACCGCGCGGAGGAACAAGAAGTACAGAAGTGCATGGCCGGTCGGGGCTTCGACTACACCGTTGTGCCTGTCGGCGACGTTCAGCGGGAGGCGGCCGCAAGCCCGTACGGCCTGCTGACACGGAGCCAGGCGGCACAGGACGGCTTCGGCCTGACCGTGCAGCGGCTAAGAAAGCCGCCCACCGACCCGAACGCCCAGCGAGTGTCCGCGCTGTCCGAGAGCGACGGCCACGCATGGGAGGAGGCCCTCAAGGGGGCGCCGGACGGGCCGCGCGAAGAGATCCAGCTACAGGACGGGCCGACCATATCGGTTCCCACCGATGCCTGTGTGTCCGTCGCACGCCGGGCGCTGTACGGCACTGCCTGGGATCGGAGCTACTACACCCTGCAGAACCTCAGCATCCTGATCGTCAGGGACACGCTCGATCACGCCCTCGTGAAGGCAGCGGAGCGGAAATGGGCCGCGTGCATGAGGGATGAAGGGTTCAGCTATCAGAACCGCCAGGACCCGCTCAAGGCGGTGAAGAAGCAACTCGACTCCGTCGAATCCGACGCGGCCGTCCTGCGCACTGTCGGGAAGGAGGAGCTGAGGATCGCCGTACAAAACGCCGCGTGCCAGGCCGAGGTGGGTCTCGCCGAGCAGATCGACCGTGCCCAGAAGCAGGTGGAGGGGGAGCTTCCCGAAGCTCGTAAGTCCCTGCTGAAGGAGTTCCGGACGGCGCGGCAGACCGCGCTGAAGCGCGCGGAGGCGCGGGTCTCCGCTTCACCATCGGCATGAGCGCCCAACCGTGGAAAGTTACAGGTCACGTACGACGCCCCAGGCAGCCCCGCCCGTTCCCGCCGCATCCCGGCGCGCGCCCCCACGGAGCGCGTGGCCTCGCCCGCCCCCGGCCCGGCGTTCGGCCCGGCGACGCCTCCGGGCGGCTACGGCGAGGTCAACACCGGGAACGGCAAGGGCGAGAACGGCAAGGGACGGAAGCGGAAGAAGCCGTACCTCGCCATCGTCGCGGGCATCACCGTCTGCGCCGTGGCAGTCGGTGCCTTCCTGCTCACCCGCCCGGGACCCGCCGAAACGGCCTCCGCGTCCCCGACGACCTCCAGCAGCGCCACTCCTGACGACGCAATGACGTCCGCTCTGCCCAGCCCCTCCGCCTCGCCCTCCGGCAAGGAGAAGGACAAGGCCGAGGGCGAGGACGAGGACGAGGACAAGAACGAGGACCGGGGCGACGGCGAGAAGGGCACAGCCGGAGGGACGAGCGGCGGCGGCACCGGCGCCACTCCGACCAAGACCGCCACCGCGCCTGCCCAACCACCGTGGATCACCCAGTGCACGTACTACTCCGGCACTGAGCTGACGCAGTACGGCGACAAGAACCAGCGCGTCACACAGGTGCAGCGCATGCTGGTCAAGCGCGGTTACAGCATCGGCAGAGCGGGCGTGGACGGGCAGTTCGGCGATGACACGCTCTCCGCGGTCAAGCTGTTCCAGAGCGACAAGGGACTGGACGTCGACGGCGACGTGGGCCCCAACACCTGGGCGGTGCTGCGCAGTTCGACATGAGAAGGGACCGACATGAGAAGGGACTCAGTCCGGCTCGGATTCCCAGCGGAAGGACGCCAGGCCTAGCCGCTCCCCGTCCGTATCGCCCTCTCCGGGAACATCGTCGTCGCCCCGCCACCGGCGCATGACGTGTCCGGCGCCGGTCATTCCACCGAGCAGCAGTCCGGCCAGGCAGACGAGGCCGACGAAGAGCCCGGCGATGCCCAGGAGGCCATAGCCGGCCCAGGTGACCATGATGTCGATCGGGTTGATGCATCCGCACGCCGGCATGGTGTGATCCTGCCCGACGGGCCCGCCGGTCGTCGACAGGCGGGCCCGCTCACGTCACCGCAGTACGCCTCAGTGGAAGAAGTGCCGCGTCCCCGTGAAGTACATCGTCACGCCGGCCTTCTTCGCCGCCTCGACGACCAGCTCGTCACGGATCGAACCGCCCGGCTGCACCACGGCCTTGACGCCGGCCTCGGTGAGGATCTCCAGCCCGTCGGGGAACGGGAAGTACGCGTCGGAGGCGGCGTACGACCCCTGGGCGCGCTCGGCGCCCGCCCGCTCCACGGCCAGCTTTGCGGAGTCGACGCGGTTGACCTGGCCCATGCCGACGCCGACCGAGGCGCCGTCCTTGGCGAGGAGGATGGCGTTGGACTTGACGGCGCGGCAGGCCTTCCAGGCGAAGGCCAGTTCGGCCAGCTCCGACTCGGAGAGCGCTGCGCCGGTCGCCAGGGTCCAGTTGGCGGGGTTGTCGCCCTCGGCCTGGAAGACGTCCGTCACCTGGGCGAGGCCGCCACCGTCGATCGGGCGGAACTCGGCGGGCGGCTGCGGCATCTCGGAGCAGCGCAGCACGCGGATGTTCTTCTTCTTGGCGAGGGCTTCGAGGGCGCCCTCTTCGTAGTCCGGCGCGACGATGACCTCGGTGAAGATCTCGGCGACCTGCTCGGCCATCTCCTTCGACACCGGGCGGTTGACGGCGATCACACCGCCGTACGCGGACCCCGGGTCACAGGCATGGGCCTTGCGGTGCGCCTCGGCGACGTCCGCGCCGATCGCGATGCCGCAGGGATTGGCGTGCTTGATGATCGCGACACAGGGCTCGTCGTGGTCGTACGCGGCACGGCGGGCGGCGTCCGTGTCCGTGTAGTTGTTGTACGACATCTCCTTGCCGTGCAGCTGCTCGGCCTCGGCCAGGCCGCCGCAGCCGCCGGTGTAGAGGGCGGCCGGCTGGTGCGGGTTCTCGCCGTACCGCAGCACCTGCTTGCGCTCGTACGTCACCCCGAGGAAGCTCGGGAACTCCTCGCCGTCACCGGCGTACTCCCCGAGGAACCAGCCGGCGACCGCCACGTCGTACTCGGCCGTGTGCCGGAACGCCTCAGCGGCCAGCCGCTTGCGGGCTGCGAGGTCGAAGCCGCCGTCGCGGACCGCGGTGAGGACATCGGCGTACCGCACGGGGCTGGTGACGACCGCCACGGACGGGTGGTTCTTGGCGGCGGCGCGCACCATGGAGGGCCCGCCGATGTCGATCTGCTCGACGCACTCGTCGGGGGAGGCCCCGGAGGCTACGGTTTCGCTGAAGGGGTAGAGGTTGACGACGACGAGGTCGAACGGCGCCACACCCAGCTCGTCGAGCTGCTGCCGGTGGCTGTCCAGGCGCAGGTCGGCGAGGATGCCCGCGTGGACCTTGGGGTGCAGGGTCTTGACGCGGCCGTCCAGGCACTCGGGGAAGCCGGTGAGCTCCTCGACCTTGGTGACGGGGACGCCGGCGGCGGCGATGCGGGAGGCGGTGGAGCCGGTGGAGACGAGCTCGACGCCTGCCTCGTGCAGACCGCGCGCGAGGTCTTCCAGACCCGTCTTGTCGTAGACGCTGACGAGCGCCCGTCGAATGGCCCGCTTGTTGCTCTCGGCGGTGGCGGTCACTGGATAACTACCTTTCGTCCCTCAATGCGATAGCCGTTGCGGGCGAGCCGCCCCACGACCTCGACGAGCAGTCTTCGCTCGACTTCCTTGATGCGCTCGTGCAGAGCGCTCTCGTCGTCCTCGTCCCGGACCTCGACCACGCCCTGAGCGATGATCGGCCCGGTGTCGACGCCGTCGTCGACGAAGTGGACGGTGCAGCCGGTGACCTTGGCGCCGTACGCGAGGGTGTCGCGGACGCCGTGGGCGCCGGGGAAACTGGGGAGCAGGGCGGGGTGCGTGTTGACGATCCGCCCGCCGAAGCGCGCGAGGAATTCCTTCCCCAGGATCTTCATGAACCCCGCCGACACGACGAGGTCGGGCTCGTACGCGGCCACGGCCTCGGTGAGCGCCGCGTCCCACTCCTCACGGGTCCCGTAGTCCTTGACCTTGCGCACAAAGGTCGCCAGCCCGGCACGCTCGGCCCGCGCCAGCCCCTCGATGCCCTCGCGGTCGGCCCCCACGGCGACGATCTCGGCGCCGTACGCCTCGGTGCCGGTCCCGGCGATGGCGTCGAGCAGCGCCTGCAGATTCGTACCGGATCCGGAGACCAGCACGACAAGGCGCTTGGCCACGGGCTTGGCGGCCACGGTGGGGCCCTTTCTCGGGGGAGCGTTTTCCGTACGGCCGGTGGTATGCACGTCAGTGGTTATGTACGTTCATACGAATGCTTCGCGCCCTCGGATACGGGGAAGTCTACGAAGCGGCCGACCGTCAGCAACGATACCGGCACACCGGGCGGCCCCCATGGGACGGGGGCATGGCCGGAAGGTAGCGTCTGCGAGGAGCGGACCGGGGAACGCGGGCGGTTGGTGGTGCGTTTTACGGAGGGACCGCTCACGCCGGACCCGTTCAGCAGTTGTCAGCACGTCGTTGTCAGCACGTCGTTATCACCAAGGGGAAGACGCTCACTTGATGCCGGACCGCAGCCTGCGACTCCTCACGCTCCCCCAGCAGTCGGTGCAGGGAGGGGAGCGCAGCGCCGTGCTGGTTCTGCGGGAGCGCCCCGCCTCGCCGCCCGACGCGCCCTCGGACCAGCCGAACGGCGAAGGGCAGGGCGGCACGCCGGGTGAGGACAACCCGTTCGCACCGCCGCCGGAGGGCACGCCGGACCGCCCGTGGCAGCCGCGGCGCCCGTCGGGCGAGGACTCCTCGGGAGACAGTGACCGTGAGGGCGACTCGCGCTCTCCGTGGGGCAGCCAGTGGAGCGACCGCCAGCCCGGCCGCTCCTCGGGCGGCTTCGGCGACCGTCCGGGCGGCCGGGGCGATCAGGGCAGCGGCCCGGAAGGCGGCCCCGGCGGCAGCGGCCCCGGCACGAACCTCCGCTGGGACCCGGCGGACCCGGCCCAGCGCCGCGCGCGGTACTCCCTGCTCTCCGGCATGTGGGCCTTCTTCTTCGCCCTCTTCAGCTGGCCGTACGTCGCGCTGCTGCTGGGCGCCCTCTCCCTGTACTGGGGCATCACCGCTCTGCGGGCCAAGCCCCGCACCGCCGACCCGGACACCCCGGCCCCCACGAGCAACGCCCGCCCCCAGACCACAGCCGCGGTATCCGGCCTCGTCACCGCCTCCCTCGCCATCGCCCTCGTCGCCGCGACCTTCACCGCCCAGCTCGTCTACCGCGACTACTACACCTGCGTCAGCGACTCCCTCACCAACGAAGCGAAGCAGTCCTGCAGCCAACTCCTGCCGGAGGAGCTGCGGGGCGTCCTGGGCACGGAAGACTGAGAAGACTGAGGTCCGCACCGGTGACAACTGGCCGGTCGCCGGATCAAAGGGACGGCTGAGGGCGCTCGCTTCCCGGCGCCGGACCGCACCCTCCAGCCCGTCCGGCGTTTGAGGACAAGGCCCGTTCAGGGCCGAAGCGGGGGTCTGGGGGCGCAGCCCTCAGGGATGGGACGGGTAGGGGCGGCGGGGGCGAGTTCAGGCTTCCGGTGACTGTGCGGGCGGGGCCACCTTCCCCAGCTCCACATGCTCCACATGCTCCACATGGCCCTCGTCATCGTCCGACGCCGGCTGCGGATCGACGTCGGCGGGCAGCAGGTCGTACGCCTCCGAGTCATCGTCCGATTCAAGGGGCTCACACAGAACACCCGGCGTGACATCCGCCGCGCTCTCCACCTCCCGACTCCCCCGGCTCCCCCGCCGCCCCCACCCCTCCCGGCACCGCCACCCCCGCACCCCCACCGCCACCACAACCGCCACCCCCACGATCCACCCCAGCGCCGCACCACCGGCCTGCCACCACACCGGCCCGAACCGTGCCAGCGCCGCCCCGCCGAGCGGCCCACCCGACAACGCGGCAAGGACAGCGACCAGCCCCGCGCACAGCACAGCCGCCCACCCGGCCGTCCCGGCGGTCCGTCGCCACGACCAGGCACCGCTCCCGCCGTCACCGGCCCCCACCCCCGCGGCACCCCGGGACCCCGCTCCCGTCGCCCGTACCGACCCCACCCCTGCCGTACCTCCGGCTCCCACCCCCGACGCACCCTCGGCCCCCACCCCGCCCCGTCCCCCAGCAGCCGCCCCACCCACAAACCAGCCCACCGTCACCGCGGCCACCACCGGCACCACCCCCGCCGCCCAGTTCAGCGGCGTTCCGGCCCCCGCGTCCGGTACCGCCGCCAGCAGCGGGAACGGCGGCAGGAGCGGGGCGGGAGCCGAGGACAGGGGGGACACGACGTGGCCGACGCCCAGGGTGAAGCCGGGGCCGAGGGCGTACGACGCTCCCCACACGGCCGCGTTCGGGACGAGCGCCATGCAGAGCAACAGCACCGCGAACTGCCCGGACCCCCCTTCCGTCAGCTGCAGAAAGGACCTCCTGGCCGCCTCGCCGTGCCAGACCAGCGACACCGTCAGCAGCAGCGCCCCACCTCCGACCAGCACGGCCGCCCCGGCGCCCGCGGCGCGCGCGGCGGCGAAGAGACGGGCCGGGAAATCCGGCACGAGGAGAAGACGCCGTACCCGCCGCCGTACCCACGGCGGCAGATGGTTCAGCACGCTGTAGACCGGCTCGCCCGTGCGCCCGTACGCCGTCCAGACCCCCGCCCCCGCCGCCACCGTCGCGACCACCGGCACACACACGCACACCCACACCCACGACGGCCGCAACGCACCCCCCGAGGCATACAGAGCCGCCGCCGCACCGACTCCGAGATAGCCGAGGACCACGCCCACCAACGCCACCACCGGCCCCGGCCCCGGGCCTTCACCGCTGCCGCGCCCGTCCACCTCACGCTCGTCCGCCGCGGCGTCCCGCGCCGCCCGGTGCAGCAGCAGCACCGGCAGCACGAGCAGCATCAGCGGGGTGACACCGACCGGCGCGGGGCCGCCGGAGAGCGAGTCGGTGCGGACCAGGTCGGCACCGTGCGCCAGCAGCCACAGCGCCGCGGCGACATGCAGCGCCCCGCCCGGCCCGCTGTCGGGATACGGCGAACTGATCCACAGCACCAACACCAGCACGGCGAACGACCCGAGCCCCACCGCCGCCGCGAGCGCACCGGCCAGCAGGCTCGCGGTCAGCCCGGGCGAACGGTCGCGCAACCGGGTGAGCAGCAACGACAACGACGAACGGCGGCGAACGGTCATCTGGGTCACGCCCGCCATGGTCCCAACGACACGCGCTTTCCCGTCGTAACAGGCAAACCACCGATGTGTCGCTCAATATATGTTTATGTACTTTTTCGTACGAAAGGGCGAGCCGTGAAGCAGAGCCCTTCGACCCCGCTCCCCCGGCCCGCCGAACGCCGACGCCTGCGCGAGGCCCAGTCGTTGACGCAGGCTCAGGTCGCGGCGCGGATGGGCGTCAGCCGGGAAACGGTCCGTTCGTGGGAGACCGGCCGGACGACTCCGCGCGGCCGGAAACGAGAGGCCTACGCGAAGCTGCTGGCCGAACTCCCGACCGAGAAGAACGAGCAGGACGGGAAAAACGAGAAAGACGAGAAGGACGAGAAGGACGAGAAGAAGGTGACGGCGGGTCAAGACCCCGCTCCCGTGGCCACCGACCCCACCGACCCCACCGACACTCCCGTACGAACCGCCGCACCCCCACGGCTCACACCGCAACCGGCGATCGACCTGCGGTCCGACGCCCTGACGCCCGCTCAGGCCTTCGACGCGCTGTACGCGTTCTGCGCACCCGCCCTCGTCCGGCAGACCTATCTGCTCACGGGGCGCCGCGAACTCGCCCGCGAGTCGGTCGAGCGGGCCTTCCAACTCGCCTGGCAGAGCTGGCCGGAGGTGGCGCTCGACCGCGATCCGGCGGGCTGGGTTCGGGCGACGGCGTACGAGTGCGCCCTCTCCCCCTGGCACCGCCTCCGCCCGCGCTACCGGCACCCCGAACCGCCCCCCGCCGACGCCACCGACCGCGCGCTGATGGACGTACTCCTGAAACTCCCGCCACCGCACCGCCGCACGCTCCTGCTGTACGACGGTGTAGGCCTCGATCTGCCGGACACGGCGGCGGAGACGGAAGCGAGCACTCCGGCGACGGCGAACCGTCTGCTGCACGCGCGCGCGGCGATCGCCGAACGGCTGCCGGAGCTGTCCGACCCGGCCGAACTCCACCGCCGGCTCGCCACCCTCGCCTCCACCGAACGCCTCCGCGCCGCCAAACCCCTCACGGTCCGCCACGGCAGCGAACGCCGCGCCCGCTTCTGGACCCGCGCCGCCATCGCCTTCACCGTCGCCCTGATCGGCACAACAGCCCTCACCCTCCGCTCGGCCCCGACCCAGTACGAGCCACCGGTGGCACCCGGCAGCGACGTACGCGGCGTCCCGAAGCGAGTCGCCCCGGGCCCCTTGTCGGAGGCGGAGTCGGAACTACGCGAGAAACTCCGGGAGGAAACGGCGAGGGGCCCGCAGAGACTGCTACCGACGCTGCCCTGACTGCCGCCGTAGCTGCGGGCATTCGTGCCGCCTAGGGCGGCTCCCGTCCCAAAGAAAGGCGCGGCACCCCGCAAGCGCGGGCGAGCGAAACGCCGGTGGCCCGCCCCCACGCAGGGGAACGGGCCACCAACGCTCAGCCAAGAAACCGTTCAGCCGGCAAGAAGCTCCCGCGCCAGCTTCGCCGTCTCGGTAGGCGTCTTGCCCACCTTGACGCCCGCAGCCTCCAGCGCCTCCTTCTTCGCAGCGGCCGTACCGGACGAACCGGACACGATCGCACCCGCGTGACCCATGGTCTTGCCCTCGGGCGCGGTGAAGCCCGCGACATAGCCGACGACCGGCTTGGTCACGTTCTCCTTGATGAAGGCCGCGGCCCGCTCCTCGGCGTCGCCACCGATCTCACCGATCATCACGATCAGATCGGTGTCGGGGTCGGCTTCGAACGCGGCGAGCGCGTCGATGTGGGTCGTACCGATGACCGGGTCGCCACCGATGCCGACGGCGGAGGAGAAGCCGATGTCCCGCAGCTCGTACATCATCTGGTACGTCAGCGTGCCGGACTTCGAGACCAGACCGATACGGCCCGGCTTGGTGATGTCGCCCGGGATGATGCCGGCGTTGGACTGGCCCGGGGTGATGAGACCGGGGCAGTTCGGGCCGATGATCCGGGTCTTGTTGCCCTGCGACACGGCGTACGCGTAGAACGCGGCCGAGTCGTGGACGGCGATGCCCTCGGTGATGACGACCGCGAGCGGGATCTCGGCGTCGATCGCCTCGACGACCGCGGCCTTGGCGAAGGCCGGCGGCACGAAGAGGACGGATACGTTCGCGCCCGTCTTCTCGATCGCCTCGGCGACCGTGCCGAAGACCGGGATCTCGTTGCCGTCGATGTCGACGCTGGTGCCCGCCTTACGCGGGTTCACGCCACCGACGATGTTCGTGCCGTCGGCCAGCATGAGCTTGGTGTGCTTCATGCCCGTGGCACCGGTCATGCCCTGGACGATGACCTTGCTGTCCTTGTTGAGGAAGATAGCCATGGTGGTCTGAGTCCCTCGATCCCTTACTTCGCAGCCGCGAGCTCGGCGGCCTTGTCGGCCGCGCCGTCCATGGTGTCCACGCGCTGGACCAGCGGGTGGTTGGCGTCCGACAGGATCTGACGACCCAGCTCGGCGTTGTTGCCGTCGAGGCGGACGACGAGCGGCTTGGTGACGTCCTCGCCCTTGGACTTCAGGAGCTCCAGGGCCTGGACGATGCCGTTGGCGACCTCGTCACAGGCAGTGATGCCGCCGAAGACGTTGACGAAGACGGACTTGACGTCCGGGTCGCCCAGGATGATCTCCAGGCCGTTCGCCATGACCTGCGCGGAGGCGCCGCCGCCGATGTCGAGGAAGTTGGCGGGCTTGACGCCACCGTGCGCTTCACCGGCGTACGCGACCACGTCGAGGGTGCTCATGACGAGCCCCGCGCCGTTGCCGATGATGCCGACCTCGCCGTCGAGCTTGACGTAGTTGAGGTTCTTCTCCTTGGCCGCGGCCTCCAGCGGGTTCGCCGAGTCCTTGTCCTGGAGGGCCTCGTGCTCCGGCTGACGGAACTCGGCGTTCTCGTCCAGGGAGACCTTGCCGTCCAGGGCGATGACGTCGCCGGAGGCGACCTTCGCCAGCGGGTTGACCTCGACCAGGAGGGCGTCCTCCTTGATGAAGGTGTCCCACAGGGTGACGAGGATGTCGGCGACCTTGCCGGCGACGTCGGCCGGGAACTTCGCGGCCTCGACGATCTCGCGGGCCTTCTGAGGGGTCACACCCTCGTTGGCGTCGATCGGCGTCTTGGCGACGGCCTCCGGACGGTTGGCCGCCACCTCCTCGATCTCCACGCCGCCCTCGACGGAGGCGATGGAGAGGAAGGTGCGGTTGGCACGGTCCAGGAGGAAGGAGACGTAGTACTCCTCCACGATCTCCGGAGCCGTCTCGGCGATCATCACCTTGTGGACCGTGTGGCCCTTGATGTCCATGCCGAGGATGTCCGTCGCGCGGGCGACGGCCTCGTCCGGGGTCGCGGCGAGCTTCACGCCGCCGGCCTTGCCACGGCCACCGACCTTCACCTGAGCCTTGACGACGGACTTGCCACCCAGGCGCTCAGTGGCTGCGCGGGCCGCCTCAGGCGTGTCGATGACTTCACCGGCCAGCACCGGTACATCGTGCTTGGCGAAGAGGTCCCTCGCCTGGTACTCGAACAGGTCCACGCGCTTCCGTCCCTATCAGTGATCTCGCGGTTCGTTGGATGCGTGGGCGTGCCGCGAGGGCAACGTGACGACCGCATGTTCCGCATGTGTCACAAGGGGTGCGCACACGGTGTCCGAGCGCGCGGCATGTCCGTCTCGCAGGTTATCGCCGCCGGACGGGGGTCTCTAAATCAGGGGTCACACCTGAGCGGTGATACCTGTCACATGATGCCGCGATCACTGGCACGGCGTGCCGCAGGTGAAAGGCCTCACCGGGCTGGGGTTGACCCGGTGAGGCCTCTTGAACAGCCCCATCAGGGGCGCAACAGCGCCTCTTCAGGGTGCTGGGCCGGTTGATCCCCACCCCAATGGGGATCAACCGCCCGTCCGCGGGGTGCCGACCGGACGGTCCGACGGCTTTCGGCCGTCCGGGTCCATCGCCGCCGCGGAGCCGGTCGTCCACCACCGCGCCTGCGCCGTGGTGGTGAGATGCGCCGGTTGACGGTTCCGCCGGGGCCCGTCGTACGGCGTCGGTGGCGGGCCTGCGGTCAGACGCTGTACGGGGTGCCGTACTGCGCGCCGGAGGCGTAGCCGGTGACGTCCTGCGTGTAGCCCTGGACGTTCCGCACGTAGGCCGGAGTGGCCGATTCGGCGACGCCTTCGACGCCGGTCACGGCGTGCTCGGCGAGCGGGCCCCCGGTGGCCTGGCCGGTCCCGGTCAGCTCCTGCGCGAAGGGCGCGGCCTGCCCGGCAACACCGTGGACGAAGGGGTCGACCTCACCGACGACGCCACCCGCGAAGGGCCGCACCTCACCGGTGACGCCGTACGCCAGCTCCGTGGCGCTCCCGCCGACGCCCTGCACGACCGGGCGAACCGTTTCCACAACCGTCTCGACCACCGGCTGCACCGCCCCGGCGACCCCGTACGCGAACGGCGGCACCTGCCCGGCCACGCCCTCGGCGAAGGGCATGGCCTGCCCGGCGACACCGTGGACGAAGGGGTCGACCTCACCGACGACACCGCCCGCGAAGGGCCGCACCTCACCGGTGACGCCGTACGCCAGCGCACCGGCGTCCCCGACGGCCTGCTGCGCGACCGGGACCACGCCGTTCACAGTGGTGTTGCCGACGGGCGGCAGGACGGCGTGCGTGGTGTCGTGGGCGACCTGGCCGACCAGGCCGGTGGCGTACGGCGGTACGTCCGCGACCACCCCGCCGACGACCGGCTGCATCCCGGCCACGGCGCCGCCGGCGATGCCCTGCCCATCGGCGACCGCCCCGGTGGCAACCGGCGGGACACCCTGCACGACGCCACCCGCGACGGGCCGGACATCCGCGACGACTCCGTACGCCAGCGCGCTCGCGGCGTCGACGGCGTGCCCGGCGGTGGACCCGACCCCGGCGACCGTCTGCCCGGCGACCGGCGTCACCCCGTCCACGGCGTGGGTGGCGGCGGGCGCGACCCCGCCGACGGCACCCTCGGCGACCGGCACGACACCGCCCACGGTCTGCTCCGCGACCGGGACCACACCGTGCACGGCGTGGCCGGCGACGGGCGGCACGGCCGCGACGACGGTCTCCTCGACGACCGGCGTGACCACCCCCGGCACACCGCTGACAGTCCCGACGACGTGCTGCTTCACCCCACCGACCGTGCCGGTGAGGTGACCGGGGACGGCGGAGACGGAAGCCTCGGCGGCGCTGCTGACAGCGGTGGCCCGCGAGGTGGCCGTGGCGAGGACGGGCGCGGTGCGGGCACCGGCTCCGGTGACGGTGGCCTGCGCTGTGCCGGTGGCGGCGGACGCCAGGTGGGCCGCGTGGCCCTCGACGCCGGTGACAGCGGACGCCAGGTGGGCCGCGTGGCCGTCGACGCCGGTGGCGGCGGACGCCACGTGGCCCGCGTGGCCCTCGACGCCGGTGAACGTGGAGTGAGCCGTTCCGGCGACCGTGGCTGCCGTACCGGCGACACGGCCCTGGACCCCGGCGACCGTGGTCTGCGCGGTGCCGGTAGCGGCGGACGCCACGTGGGCCGCCTGGCCCTCGACGCCGGTGAACGTGGAGTGAGCCGTTCCGGCGACCGTGGCTGCCGTACCGGCAGCACGGCCCTGGACCCCGGCGACCGTGGACTGCGCGGTGCCGGTAGCGGCGGACGCCACGTGGGCCGCCTGGCCCTCGACGCCGGTGAACGTGGAGTGAGCCGTTCCGGTAACCGTGGCTGCCGTACCGGCAGCACGGCCCTGGACCCCGGCGACCGTGGACTGCGCGGTGCCGGTCACACCCGCTGCCGTGCGGCCCGCGCCCGCGACCACGTGCTGGGCCTTGGTGCGTACGACGCCGTCGATGCCCTGGGCCTGGGCGCGGGCGGCCGACTGGGTGCCCTGGAGCTTCGTCTGGGCGGCGGCCAGGGCCTTCTCCAGCTCGGGGGCGAAGGCGGAGAGGGGGCCGAAGAGGTAGTCGATGCCGCCCCTCGGTGCGGTGCGAGCGTCGGAGACGGAGGCGTGGACCGTGGCCGAGGTGTCCTCGGCGGTGGCGCGGACCGTGCCCGCGGCGTCCGCTGCCGTGACCTTGGCCTCGGCCTGCGCGGCGCGCGCGGCCTTGGCGCCCTGGATCGCCTGGGCGCCCCTCACCTTGGACGCCTTCGGAGCGGTCACCTGTGCGTCGACATACCGGCGAGCCTGCTCGGTGGCGCCGGCGGTGGTCGTACGGGCGGCCTTGTCGGCGGTGGCGCCGGTGGCCTGGGTGGTCGACGTCGCCTGGGTGGTGGTGTCCCCGGCGGCGCCGGAGACGGTGTCCGTCACGCCGGTGACGACGCCGTCGACCGTGTCGGTGACGTTCCCGAGCGTGTCAGTGAGGGCGGTGGTCACGTCGGACGTGACGTCGTCGGTCGTCGCGTCAGGCGTGGTGACGGACGCTGCGGGCAACTCGTCCGCGCTGGCCACGGAGGAACCTAGCGCCCAGGCGCCGGTGACACCGGCGGCTATGACGATGGAGCGGCGGATGTTCTTGTTCATACGTGCGTCAGATCCTTAGATCCTTGAGGGCTCGAACGACCCTGGGGAGCCCCGAAGCCCTTGGAACTCAAGGCACTTCGGGAGGCTGGGGACATGACCGTCGCCGCCGCACCCGCTCGCGTCCGTCGGTCCGCCATTCCGTCCGTCCGGCACGGTCCGGGGAGAGTGAACCGGTGGACGCGGATGTGGATCCGGATGCGATGACAGGTGCCGATACGGCTCCGGCGGCTTCCGCCCGGAGATCGGAGGGGTGTCCGGACGGGAGGGCAGACCTGGTCCGCCCCCGCGCGGCAGGTCTACGGCGGGGGGAGGCCTGCCTTATGCCGGGGAGACGGGAATGTCCGGGTGCCTGTCCCGGGTCTCGCCCGCGTCATGACGAGCGGCGGCACCGGCCATCAGCCTCAGCGGCGCCCGGTGGTGCAGCGCGACGGCATGCGCATCGCCGTGCCGCGAGGCGCCGTTGTCGGCCGCCGAACGGTTGCCCAGCGCACCACCCGGATCACCCCCGGGAGCCTGCTGGTCAGGCGCGTACTCGGTGGGCTGGACACGATGCCCGACGGCATGCGTCGCATCGCCGGCCGGCGTCACGTCGGCGACGAACATCGGGCCGTACATCACGGCCGCTGCCCCGTCCGTACGTTGCTCGGAGGCGCCGTCACCCATCGCCTTGCCGTCCACGCCCGCGTCCGGCGCCGGCTGCGGTGTCGACGTGACCGGTGCGGGGAGCGACTGCCCCGGAAGCACCGGCAGAAGGGGCAGTTCGGGCAGCCCAGGCAGCAGGGCACCCGGGAATTCCGGCAGCACCGGCGACTCGGGCGTCACCGGCAGGGACGGCGGCAACGACAGCGGCGGTATGTTCCACCGCGCCTCGGCCAGCCCCTCGGTCACACCCCCCACCAGATCGCCGACCGGCCGCACGACCCGCTCGTCCACGGATCCGACGACCTCCTCGGTCACGGGCCTGACGACCCGTTCGGTGACCGGCGCGACGACATCCTCGGTCACCGGCCGGAGTATGCGATCGGCGGGCCTGGGGGTGCGCGGCTGAGGGAGTGCCTTGTCGGCCTGGGGGCGCTGGGGAACGGTGACTTCGGGGGAGTCGGCCTCGGAGGAGTTGACCTCAGGGGAGTTGGCCTCGGAGGAGTTAACCTCAGGGGAGTTGGCCTCGGAGGGGTTGGGCTCGGGGGAGGCCGACTTGGAGGAGTCCGCTTCGAAGGAGTCCGCGTCGGAGCCTACGGCCTCTATGGCATCACCAGCCGGCTCGTCCGCACGCTCGGCCGACGGACTCCCCAACCGCCCGGCCGTAGCCCGCGTCGCCGCCAGGACTCCGCCCCCCGGCTCCGTTTGCCGCACGGCTTCGGCCGAGGTCGTCGAAGTCACCCCGTCCGTCGCGTGCGCCTGCTCCCCGTAGAGCAGTCCGAGCGCGAACAACCCACACACCAGCAGCGCCAGTTGCAGCGCACGCCGCCCGGCCGCTGTGCGCATGACACGCAGAGCGGCACCGGACAGGGCTGCTGAGAAGGTCAAGAGGGGGTGGGTCCTCCCGTGCGGCGGAACGAGCGACAAGTCGGCGCGACGCATGCGGGCAAGCGGGGCGCGGCGCACCGCTGACAAGGCCTCGATCCTTGCACGCGCCTCCCGAGGTTACGCAAGCCCCCTCGACACCGATGGGTACACATGTCCCATTTGCTGGCCGAAGTCGGTCGACAAATCGTCAGCGAACCGACTTCGCCCCCCTTCCCTCCCGTCGTCATGCGCTGTCCGGAACCGGCAACGGCCGCTTCTCGATCGCTGCAGCCATCACCTCGGGGAACAGATCCGGCGTGCACGCGAAGGCGGGCGCGCCCAGCGCCGCGAGTGCGGCCGCGTGCTCCCGGTCATACGCGGGCGCCCCCTCGTCCGACAGCGCGAGAAGCGTCACGAACTGCACCCCCGACCCCTTCATCGCCGCGACCCGCTTGAGCATCTCGTTCCGTATGCCTCCCTCGTACAGGTCGCTGATCAGCACGACCACCGTCTCCGCGGGCCGGGTGATCTGCGACTGGCAGTACGCGAGCGCCCGGTTGATGTCGGTACCGCCGCCGAGTTGCGTGCCGAAGAGCACATCGACCGGATCGTCGAGCTGGTCCGTGAGGTCGACGACGGCCGTGTCGAAGACGACGAGCCGCGTACTGATCGACCGCATCGACGCCAGCACCGCCCCGAACACCGACGCGTAGACGACCGAGGCCGCCATCGACCCCGACTGGTCGATGCAGAGGATGACCTCCTTCTTCACTGACTGGGAGGCACGCCCGTATCCGATGAGCCGCTCGGGCACGATCGTCCGGTACTCGGGCAGGTAGTGCTTGAGGTTGGCCGCGATCGTGCGGTTCCAGTCGATGTCATGGTGGCGGGGTCGGTTGACGCGTGCGCTGCGGTCGAGGGCGCCGGTGAGCGTGGCCCGGGTGCGGCTGGCGAGCCGCTTCTCGAGATCCTCGACGACCTTGCGCACGACCGCCCGTGCCGTCTCCTTCGTGGTCTCCGGCATCGCCTTGTTCAGCGAGAGCAGCGTGCCGACGAGATGCACGTCCGCGTCCACCGCCTCCAGCATCTCCGGCTCGAGCAGCAACGTGGCGAGGCCGAGCCGGTCGATGGCGTCACGCTGCATCACCTGCACGACGGAGGAGGGGAAGTACGTCCGGATGTCCCCGAGCCAGCGCGCCACGGACGGTGCCGACGCACCCAGGCCCGCCGAACGGTCCCGCCCCGTCCGCGGTTTGTCCCCCTGCCCATAGAGCGCGGAGAGCGCCCCGTCCATCGCGGCGTCCTGCCCGGCCAGCGTGCATCCGGTGCCGTCGGCCGCGTCGCCCCCGAGCACCAGCCGCCACCGCCGCAACCGCTCCTGCGCCGGGTCCATCGCCTCGGTCGTCATACGCCCACCCCCGTGAGAGCCCGCCCCGCCACAGGCCGCCCCGTCACAGGCCGCTGTCCCACCGCAGGCAGTCCCGTCGCAGGCAGTCCCGTCACAGGCCGCTGTCCCGCCGCAGGCCGTCCCGTCCCGGGCCGCGCCCAGAGCGGCATCACCCGCACGGTCGTCCTCGGACCGTCCGCCACCAGGAGCGCTTGCCCACCACCCGTACCCATGACCGCGTTCACCGCTTCGGCCCGCCCCCTCGGCTCCCTCGGCTCCCTCAGCTCGCTCAACCGGTCGGTCGTCATCTCCCCACCCCCACAAGGTCGTTGTCGTCGGCGCTCGGGTGATCGCCGTCATCCAGCCCCAGCAGCAGCCGCACCACCGGCAGCACCGCGTCCGCGCGCGCCATGTCCAGGTCGGCTGCGAACCCGGGTATCCCGGAGCCGACGGCCGCCACGCTCCCCCGCGCCCCCGGTCCGCGCCGGACCAGTTCGCCGAGGGTCCGCCGCACCCCCGGCTCGTACGCCGAGAACGTCCGCCGCAGCAGCGGCAGTACGTCCGTGAACGCCTCCGCCGGCACCCCCGTCAGCCAGGCGTCGACCAGCCCGAGCAACCGCTCGTCGTGGACGAGGAGCATCCCCCCGCCCGAACCGCCGCCGACGAACCCCTCGATCCACGCGGCCCCGTCCGCCGGTGCTGTCCCCGGCGACAGCACGAGCCCCATGAGCCGTGCCGCCTCGTCCTGCCCCAACTCCCCTTCGTCCAGCAGCAACCGCACCGCACGCCCCCGGACGACGCCGGGCACGGTGTCCCGTCCCGACAGCACCCGCAGCACCGACCGCCAGCGAACCCGCAGGTCACCGTGGCCCGGCGCGGAAGCGTCGCCCAGCAGCCCCACCGCCCCGTGCACGGCGTCCACATGGCGCCGCATCTCCTCCGCCGCGTCGGCGTCGAGCGCGGCGCACGCCGGAGGCAGGCCGACGAAGATCCGTTCGGCGAGGCCCGCCGCGACCTCGGCCAGCGCGCTGGTGTCCGTGCCGCGCACGTCGCCGTACCGCAGGGAGCGGACCAGGGCGGGCAGGGCCTGGGCGAGATGGCCGACGTCGGAGTCCAGGGCGGCCCGGTCGGCGAGGATCCGCATCACCGTGGGCAGCGCGTCCGGCAGTTCGGCCAGCAGGCACCGCTCGGCGAGCGCGGTGACCTCGGCGAGGCCCTGCGCTGCCACGGCGTCGGCTTCCGCCTTGGCGGTCGCGGCGGCGAGCACGGTCGTCCCCCACACCCCCGCCTCGGCGACCCGGACGGCCAGCTCCGGCTCCCACCGCAGCCGCCACGTCTCCCGGAACGTACCCGTACTGCCCCGCGACGCCGCCGGATCACCCCACTCGACGCCCAGCAGCCGCAGCCGGTGCAGCAGCCTGCTGCGTCCGGCGTCGGTCTCCTTGCGCAGGTCGAGCTCCAACTCCCGCTCCAGCGCCTCCGGTTTGAGCCGCAGCCGACGCTGGATCCGGTCGAGGTCCCGCTGCAACGGCACCGCGGGCGCCGACTGCGGCACCTCCCCCAGCACATCGCCCACAACCAGCCGGTCGTGCACCAGCGCCAGCGGCACGTCCGAGCCCTCGCACATCACCGCCCGTACGGCGTCGGTCGTCTCGCTCAGCCCGGGCAGTGGACGTCCGCGCATCGCGGCGAGCGTCTCCGCCAGCCGTACCGCCTCGATGACATGAGCCGAGGAGACGAGCCGGTCCTCGGCGCGCAGCAGCCCCGCGACCTTCGTCAGCCACCGCTCGACCGGCCGGTCCGGCGCGCCGAACAGATGCCCGTACCAGCCCGGCGAGTCGATGCCCGCGCCGTATCCGCTGACCCGCGCCAGCCTGCGGTGCGTCCACGGCACCCAGGTCATGTCCACCTTGACCTTGGGCAGCCCCTTCAGCAGCGCCCGGTCGGCGGAGACGGCAGCCTTCTGCCGCAGCGCGGGCACGTGCCAGGCCCCGCACACCACGGCCACCCCGTCCCCGAACTCACGCTGCGCCGACCGCACTTGGAGCCGCATATACGCCTCCCGCACGAGATCCCGGTCATGCCCCCCGGTCCCGTACACCTCCCGCAGCGCCCCCATCGCCTCTTCCAGCACGACGAACGGCGCGAACGCGTCCCTCTCCCCGACCCCGCGGTGCTCGACGACGTCCTCCCACCACCGCTCGGGGTCGTCATAACCGGCGGCTTCGGCAAGCACGGCCAGCGGGTCGACACGGACGTCTGCGACGGTGGGCGCCTGCGCCTCCTCAGAACCTGGGCCCCGCTCACCCTCGGCTCCTACATCACCGCGCGGCTCCTCCTCGTCTCCTGCGCCAGAGGCGCGACCCTCAGCCCCCGAGCCCTCCGCAGCTTCTTCGGACCTCTCTCCCTGCTCAGCAGGCCCGGCGCCCTCACTCCCGCCCCCGGCCCCGGCCTCCGCATCCCGCTCCCACACCAGCGTGTGCGTGGCCGGCAAGTCGATGAAGCGGGCCGGTACTTCGTGTTCCAGGGCCCAGCGGATCGCGACCCACTCCGGGGAGAACTCGGCCAGCGGCCAGAACGCCGAACGGCCGGGCTCGTCCACGGCGTGGGCCAGGAGGGCGACCGGTGGCCGCATCTCCTCGTCGGCGGCCAGCGAGATCAGGGTGTCGGCCTCGGGCGGGCCCTCGATCAGTACGACCCGCGGCTGGGCCGCGTCCAGCGCCGCCCGCACGGCGCGAGCCGAGCCGGGCCCGTGATGCCGTACGCCGAGAAGCAGTGGCCCTGCGGCAGCACCCCCGCCCTTGTCGTTCACGCGCTCACCTCCCGGCATGCCCGGTAGAAGTCCTTCCAGCCGTCGCGCTCGCGGACGACCGCCTCCAGGTACTCCTGCCAGATGACCCGGTCGGCCGCCGGGTCACGGACGACGGCGCCGAGGATGCCCGCGGCGACGTCACCGGCCCGCAGCACGCCGTCGCCGAAGTGGGCGGCCAGCGCCAGCCCGCTCGTGACGACGGAGATGGCCTCGGCGGTGGACAACGTGCCGCTGGGCGACTTCACCTTCGTACGGCCGTCGGAGGTGACCCCGGCGCGCAGTTCGCGAAAGACCGTGACGACGCGACGGATCTCGTCGACGCCGTCCGGCACGGACGGCAGGTCGAGGGAGCGTCCGATCTGGTCCACGCGACGCGAGACGATGTCGACCTCGGCCTCGACACTCTCCGGCAGCGGCAGCACGACGGTGTTGAAGCGACGGCGCAGGGCGCTGGACAGGTCGTTGACCCCGCGGTCGCGGTCGTTGGCCGTGGCGATCAGGTTGAAGCCACGGACCGCCTGCACCTCCTGCCCCAGCTCCGGTATCGGCAGCGTCTTCTCGGACAGGATCGTGATGAGCGTGTCCTGGACGTCGGCCGGGATACGGGTCAGCTCCTCGACGCGGGCGGTCATCCCCTCCGCCATGGCCCGCATGACGGGGCTGGGCACGAGGGCGTCGCGGCTCGGGCCGTGCGCGAGCAACTGCGCGTAGTTCCAGCCGTATCGGATCGCCTCCTCCGGCGTGCCCGCCGTGCCCTGCACGAGCAGGGTCGAGTCGCCGCTGACCGCCGCGGCCAGATGCTCGGAGACCCAGGTCTTGGCGGTGCCGGGCACGCCGAGCAGCAGCAGGGCGCGGTCGGTGGCGAGTGTGGTGACGGCGACCTCGACGATGCGGCGCGGGCCGACGTACTTCGGTGTGATCACCGTGCCGTCCGGCAGGGTGCCGCCGAGGAGATACGTGGCGACGGCCCACGGCGACATCTTCCAGCGGGCCGGGCGCGGACGGTCGTCCTGCGCGGCCAGTGCGGCGAGTTCGGTGGCGAAGGCGTCCTCGGCGTGCGGGCGCAGCGGCTCCGCTTCCTGCGCGGAATCTTGCGCGGACGTGTTCTCAGGCACTTCGACGGACGACGGTTCCACGGTCACAGACATGGCTGAGGCCCCCTCCAGCTCGGCCGGTTCGGATCTGGTGTCCACCGTGCACCACGCCACTGACAATCCGTTCTGACCTGCGCAAACGCGCTCGCCGGACCGATTGTCAGTGGTGGGATCTACCTTCGATGACATGACTCAGCAGGGGGTGCGCTGGACCGCGGACCAGGTGCTTGCACTGGCGCCTGACGCCGCGTCACGCAAGGCGGGAAGCAAACTCGGAGCGGCCGGGCCGTGGTCCGAGGCGGGCAGTTCCGACGAGGGGACGGTGTGGGGGCTGTGCAAGGGCAGTGGCAGCAAGCCGTATCAGACGGTCGTCGACATCGCGGACGCCTCCGGCCCCGCGTACAAGTGCAGTTGTCCGAGCCGCAAGTTCCCGTGCAAGCACGCGCTCGGGCTGCTGCTGCTCTGGGCGGGCGGGGACGGCGCGGTGCCGCCGGGCCGGGCACCGGACTGGGCGGAGGAGTGGCTCGCGGGCAGACGCCGGCGCACGGAGGAGAAACGGGCGGCGGGGCCGACGGGTGCCACGTCCGGGCCCGGTGATCCGGAGGCCGCCAGGCGCCGGGCGGAGCGTCGTGCCGAGCGGGTCACCGCGGGGGCGTCGGAGCTGGAGCAGCGCCTGGCGGACCTGTTGCGCGGCGGCCTCGCGGGCGCGGAGCAGGCGGGGTACGGGCTGTGGGAGGAGACCGCGGCCCGCATGGTCGACGCCCAGGCCCCAGGACTGGCCTCGCGCGTCCGCGAGTTGGGGGCTGTTCCGGCGTCCGGTCCCGGCTGGCCGGTGCGGCTGCTGGAGGAGTGCGCACTGCTCCACCTCCTCGACCAGGGCTGGCTGCGCCGCGAGCGGCTGCCCGAGGAACTGGCGGCGACGGTCCGCTCCCGCATCGGCCTGCCCGCATCGGCGGACGGCCCGCCGGTCCGGGACCGCTGGCTGATCCTCGCCCAGTACGACACGGCCGATCCGAAGCTGACGACCCGCAGAATCTGGCTGCACGGCGCCGACACGGCTCGCACCGCACTGCTCCTCTCCTACGGCGCCGCGGGCCGCGCTCCCGAACTGGCGCTGCCGGTCGGGCTGTCCCTGGACGCCGAGGTGTCCGCGTACCCCGGAGCGGGGCAGCTGCGGGCTTCCCTGGGTGAGCAGTTCGCGCCCCCCGCTCCGGCGGCGATACGTCCGCCGGGAGTGACGACGGTCCAGGCGGCCGCCCGTTACGGCGATGCGCTGCGGGACGACCCCTGGCTGGAGTCGGTCCCGGTCACGCTGGACCGCGTCATACCGACCCCGGACGGCGACTCCTGGCAGCTGGCGGACGCCGACGGGGCAACAGCCCTGCCGCTGACACCATCGGCCCGCTCCCGCGCCGGCCTGTGGCGACTCGTCGCCCTGTCCGGCGGCGCCCCCGTGAAGGTCTTCGGCGAGTGCGGCCACCGCGGCTTCAACCCGCTGACCGCCTGGCCGGAGGGGACGAGCGAGGCGGTGACGCTGTGCTGAGCCTGCATGTGTCCCGTCCCACCGGACACCCGACCTCGATGAGCCTTCAACCGCCCCACGGCACCCAACGGAAGGGAAGCGCATGAACAGGACCTCCGCTCCCGCGGATGCACCCGCGCCGAGCGTCTCTGCTTCTGCGAACACGCCCGCGTCGAGCGCCTGGGAGGAACTGGTCACCACCGCCCTGCTCGGGACCGAGCGGCGCACTCCGCCGGGTTCCGTTCCCGGCCGGGAGGCCCCGATGGCGCTGTTGGACGCGGCGGCCGTGGAGACCGTACGACGGCGGGCCGGGCTACGACCCGCGCGAGCGGCCGAGCGCCCGGAACCGGCGCCCGAGGACCCACGCCCGTACCTGCCCGCCGCCGCGGCCCGCAGGCTCGCGCTGCTGCTGGCCGACCGTCCCGGCGCGGGCGCCGGCCGCAGCAGAGGCACGGCACCGGATCTCATGGAGTTGCTGCCGCAGTGGCTCGCGAGGGCCAACATGCGCGGCTTCTCGGCGCCACCGGAGGTGCTGCCCGCGCTGCTGGACGCGGCCCGCGGCCGTACGGATCTACGGCCGGCGGCGCTGACGTTCGCGGGACCGCGGGCGATGTGGCTCGCCCGGCTCAACCCTGACTGGCGGTTCGCCCTGCGTGCGGCGCCGGGCGGGGGCGCGGCGGTGCCGGACCCCGAAGACACGGAGAAGGTGCGGGAGCTGTGGCAGGAGGGACTGTTCGCCGAGCGGGTCGCCCTGCTCGCGACCATCCGCGCCCGCGTGCCGGCCGCCGCACGCGAACTGCTCGCGACCACCTGGTCGACGGAACGGGCGGAGGACCGCCTGATGTTCCTCGACTCGCTGCGGACAGGACTGGGACCGGACGACGAGCCGTTCCTGGAACAGGCGCTGGCCGACCGGAGCCGCAACGTACGGGCGACGGCGGCGGAGTTGCTGTCGGCGCTGCCGGGGTCGGCACTGGCCGGACGGATGGCGGTCCGGGCCGGGGCGTGCGTGACCGTCGACCGTATGCGGGAGATACCGACGATCGCCGTTGAAGCGCCGCACGAGTGCGACCCCAGCATGGAGCGGGACGGTGTCGTGACCAAGCCTCCGGCGGGACGGGGTGAACGGTCATGGTGGTTCGGCCAGTTGGTGGAGGCGGCACCGCTCGGGACCTGGCCCGGCCGGCTCGGCGGACGTACGCCACAGCAGATCGTGGCGCTGCCGGTCGCGGACGACTGGCAGAGCGAGCTGCACGCGGCGTGGTGCCGAGCCGCCGTGCGACAGCGGGACGCGGAGTGGGCACGGGCGCTCCTCGGCACTCCGTCGGCACCGGAAGCCGGCGGTCCAGGAGCAGTGTCACTGGCAGAACGGGCGAAGCTCCTCGGCACGCTGGGCTGCGCCGAACGCGCCGAGTGGGTGGCCGGGTTCATCGCGGCGCACGGGCTGTCCGAGGCGTTCCAGCTGCTCGGAGTGTGCGCGGTGCCGTGGGCCACGCCACTGGGGCGGGCTGTGGTGGACGCACTCAACATCGCGCGAGACGCGGGGAGTTATCCATGGAGTTTCAGTGGGGTGATGGGGTTGGCCGAACGCTGCCTGGACCCCGGGGAGGCGGTCCGACTGGACGGCCTGGTGGCCGTACCGGACGAACCGGAGGATGCGTCACCGGGGGCCGGTGGGTACTGGGCGGAGGCGTTCCAGCGCCTGGTCACGACACTGCGGCTACGGGCGGCCATGGCGGAGGAGTTGGAAGCGGCATAGGCGGTCCGGCAGCGCCCCAAAGGGGCGCGGGGAACTGCGCGACCAGCCCCAACGGCGCCGCAGCAAACCAACGGCATATCGCGCCCCTCCCAGCGGAGCGCCTACGCTCCCGCCGGCTGCACCACGTTCTCCCTGACCCAGTCCACGATCGAAGCCGTCGTCGCCCCCGGCGTGAAGATCTCGGCAACCCCCTTCTCCTTCAGCGGAGCGATGTCCGCCTCGGGAATGATGCCGCCGCCGAAGACCAGGATGTCCTCGGCGTCACGCTCCTTCAGGAGGTCGATCACGGCGGCGAACAGGGTGTTGTGGGCGCCGGAGAGGATGGAGAGGCCGATCGCGTCGGCGTCCTCTTGGATCGCCGTGTCGACGATCTGTTCCGGGGTCTGGTGGAGCCCGGTGTAGATGACCTCCATACCGGCGTCGCGCAGCGCCCGCGCGATCACCTTGGCCCCCCGATCGTGACCGTCGAGCCCCGGTTTGGCCACCACCACGCGGATCGGACCGGCTGCCACACCCATCACTGCCTCCATGAAGCGACTACATGCATCCGTACCGATACGTACCCCACACACCGCCCCCCGTGCCGTACGAGCCTCGCATGCCGCGCGCTGAGCCGTCCGCCGCACCGAGTACGCACCCGAGCACACCGCCACAGCCAGGACACCTCACACCGCACCGGCCGGGGAAGTGAACGAACGTTATCTCCTGCATCCCGTAACCGGCAGTTTCGCGGTGCCGACCGAGGGGGAAATCACACGGTGGGACACGTTAGCCGCGCACCGTTCCGCGTCTCTGCTTCCCGAGTGCCGCAGGCCCCTGCGGCACACGGACCGTGGAGGGAACAAGCGCACAGGGAGCCGCAACGAGGTCGTCGCACCACCGCGCCGCAGGCCGCGCGCCGTGGTGGTGCGGCGCACCGACGGTGGCACGCAGGGCACGTAGGACAGGTACGGCACGACAGCGGGGAGCCTCGTCGCCACACCGACAGGGGACCTCGTCGCTTCATCGGCACCACAGGCGCGTCTTGCACCACAGGCGCACCTCAGGCCCCCGACCGCACCCGTCCCACGCGCCCCGCTGGCGCACCGTCGGCCGCCTTCGGCACGGCTTCCCACGAGGGCACACGGGGGACAGAGCCGTCCTTCCGCGTGCCGACAGGAGGTCGGCCATGAAGGTCACCAGGGCGGTAGTGCCCTTTCTTCCCCTCTGCCAGCGCCTGCTCCCCAGCAGACTGGCGGGGCTGTCCATGAACCTCCTGAAGGCGACCGCCCTGGACCTCGCCATCCTCGCGGGACACCTCCTCCTCTACCCCTCCGGCATCACCCAGGAGCGCCGCGGCCCGGGCCCCGCGCTTCCCCCGCCCGACACCGCACAGCTGCCGACGGAGGCCAAACCCCCGGTCGTCCTACTGCACGGCTTCATCGACAACCGCTCGGTCTTCGTCCTGCTGCGCCGCAATCTCGCCCAGCACGGCAGGCAGCAGGTCGAGTCGCTCAACTACTCTCCGCTGACCTGCGACATACGCGCCGCGGCCGAGCTGCTCGCCCGGCACATAGAGGAGATCTGCGAGCGCACGGGCAGCAAGCAGGTCGACATCGTCGGCCACAGCCTCGGCGGGCTGATCGCCCGTTATTACGTACAGCGACTGGGCGGTGACATTCGCGTCAAGACGCTGGTGACGCTGGGCACGCCGCACTCGGGCACCCGGGTGGCTCCGCTGATGAACGCCCACCCGATCGTCCGCCAGATGCGCCCGGGCTCGGCCGTCCTCGAGGAGCTCACCCGGCCGGCCCCCGGCTGCCGTACGCACTTCGTGAGCTTCTGGAGCGACCTGGACCACCTGATGGACCCGCTTGAGGCCGCCTGTATCGACCACCCCGACCTGCTGGCGCACAACGTGCGGGTGAGCGGCATCGGACACCTCGCCCTGCCCGTGCACCCCGCCGTCGCGACCGGCATACGGCAGGCCCTCGACACCGCACCGACAGGAGCCGAAACAGCCGCCCGGACCGGCGGCTTGACCGTGGCGTGACGTTCACTCCACCCCACACAACTTCGAACACTCTTCGAACGCAGGGCCAAACCCGCGCCCGCCGTCCCCCGAAACACGGCCGAATGCCCGTTTCCTTCAGGCGCGAAACCTGCCGAAGATTGTCGCGCCCGCGTACTGCCGGGTACAGTCGCCGCACTGCTCTGGCAGCCCCTGTTGTCGAGGCGAGAGAGAAGTTGGTGAACGAACGTCACCCGTCGGGGACCATGACCTCCCCGGCCCCGGCTTCCGATGCCTCGGCGCACTACGCGTCGTACGGCGGACAGGAAGCCCACTACGGTGACTTCACCACGTACGACGCCTACCCGGCGAACGGTTTTCCCTCGGGCACGGCAGGCATGGACACCGGCGCCTACGCCACCCCGACCTTCGACGCCAACCCGCTCTTCGGCAGCATGCCCGGCGAGAACACGGGCTCGTACGACGGCACGCAGTGGTCGACGGGCAGTCACCAGACGCTGAACTACGACGTGTACGCGGCCCAGCACCACGCCGCCTACGACACCGGCGCGTACGACACCACCGCCTGGGCCAACGGCCACCAGCCGCTCTCCGTCATCCCGCCCCAGGCCACCGGCCCCGAGGCCACCGGCCAGTGGGATTCGGGTACTTGGCTGCAGCCCGAGCAGCCTGAGCACTCCGGCGCGGCGGACCAGACCCAGCACTGGGACTGGGGCACGCAGACCTTCGACACCGGCGCGTACGACGCCACGCAGTGGAACTCGGACGGCGCCCAGCACCCGGCCGACGAGTACGAGCATGTCTCGTACGACGAACCCGCCCAGGACGAAGACGGGTCGGACCACACGGGCCTCACCGCCTCCGCCGGTGCCACTGGCTCAACCGGTGAGCTGCCCGCCGTAACACCCCTGCTCGACGGCCAGGAAGAGGCCGTCACGCCGTCCCCTGCGCCCGGCTCACGCGCGGCCGCTCGCAGGGCGGGCCGCTCCCGCCGCCGTACGCCCGCCAAGCGCTCCGCGCTGCTGACGGTCGCCGTGCCGTCGGCATGTGTGATGGGTGTCGCGGGGATCGCCGCCGCATCCGTCGGCACACTGACCGACGACGGCGGTGACACGTCGACGACCGCGTCGGACACGAAGTCCGTCAAGCCGTCCACCGCGAACAACAAGCTGGACACCCAGCTCGAGAGCCTCACGGCCGGTGCCGACGACTTCGCCGACCGGGCCAGCCGGACGCAGGAGCGCATCGACCTCAGGGCCCAGCAGGAGGCCGAGAAGAAGAAGGCGGCGGCGGAGGCGGCCCGCAAGGAGCGGCTGCGCCCGAAGTACGCCCTGCCGGTCGCCCAGCACGGGCTCAGCGCCTACTTCGGCCAGTCCGGCATCAACTGGATGTCCATCCACACCGGCATCGACTTCCCGGTCTCGTACGGCACGCCGGTGATGGCCGCGACCGACGGCACCGTCCGCACGGAGTGGAACAGCTCCTACGGCAACATGATGATCGTGACCGACAAGGACGGTACGGAGACGTGGTACTGCCACCTCTCCACCTACGCCGTCTCGTCCGGTACGACCGTGAAGGCCGGCGACGCGATCGCGTACTCCGGCAACTCCGGCAACTCGACCGGTCCGCACCTGCACTTCGAGGTGAAGCCGTCCGGTGGCTCCGCCATAGACCCGCTGGCCTGGCTGCGCAGCCACGGGCTGGACCCGACGTAAGTGCCTGCGGGCCCCCGCGGTTCAGCGAGGGCCCGACTCCGTCAGAGCTTCTCCACCGGCGCGTAGCGCAGCAGCAGCCGCTTCGGCTTGGTGTCGCCGAAGTCGATCGTGGCCTCCGCGTTGCCGCCGGTGCCCTTGACCGCCATCACCGTGCCGAGACCGAACTGGTCGTGGGTGACCCGGTCGCCGACCGCCAGCGCGACCACCGGTTTCTCCGAGGTCCGTCGCGTGGCGAAGCCGGAGGCGCCCGATGCCGACGAGCGGGAGCGGGACGAGGACAGCGAGGCGGCGACGCCCGACACCGGGCCCGCCGGGGCCGCGGAGGGACCGGTCCGCTTCCAGTCCACGTGCTGGTCCGGGATCTCCGCCAGGAAACGCGAGGGCGGGTTGTACGACGGCTGCCCCCACGCGCTCCGCATGGCGGACCGCGTCAGATAGAGGCGTTCCCGCGCGCGCGTGATGCCGACGTACGCCAGGCGCCGCTCCTCCTCCAGCTCCTTGGTCTGGCCGAGGGCGCGCATGTGCGGGAAGACGCCGTCCTCCATGCCGGTCAGGAACACGACGGGGAATTCGAGGCCCTTGGCGGTGTGCAGGGTCATCAGGGTGATGACGCCCGCGCCTTCCTCGTCCTCGTCGGGGATCTGGTCGGAGTCGGCGACCAGGGCGACGCGCTCCAGGAAGTCGGAGAGTCCGCCCGCGGCCTCGCCCTCCCCGGCCTCCTGCTCGAACTCCAGGGCCACGGCCGCGAGTTCCTGGAGGTTCTCGATCCGGGTCTCGTCCTGCGGGTCGGTGGAGGCCTGCAACTCGGCGAGGTACCCGGTGCGTTCGAGGACGGCCTCGAGGACGGTCGCGGGGCCCGCGCCCGACTCGACGATCGTACGGAGCTCCTCCATGAGCACGTTGAACCGCTTGACCGCGTTCGTCGACCGGGCGGCCATGCCGTACGCCTCGTCGACGCGGCGCAGTGCCTGCGGGAAGCTGATCTTCTCGCGCTGGGAGAGGGCGTCGATCATCGCCTCGGCGCGGTCGCCGATGCCCCGCTTGGGCACGTTGAGGATGCGGCGCAGCGGGACCGAGTCCTCGGGGTTGGCGAGCACGCGCAGGTAGGCCAGGACGTCCCGGACCTCCTTGCGCTCGTAGAAGCGGACGCCGCCGACGACCTTGTAGGGCAGGCCGACGCGGATGAAGACCTCTTCGAAGACACGGGACTGGGCGTTCGTACGGTAGAAGACCGCGACGTCGCCGGCCTTCGCGTCGCCCGCGTCCGTGAGGCGGTCTATCTCCTCGGCGACGAACTGCGCCTCGTCGTGCTCGGTGTCGGCGACATAGCCGGTGATGCGCGCGCCCGCGCCCGCGTTGGTCCACAGGTTCTTGGGGCGGCGGGACTCGTTGCGCTCGATGACGGCGTTGGCGGCGGTGAGGATCGTCTGGGTGGAGCGGTAGTTCTGCTCCAGCAGGATCGTCGTCGCGTCCGGGTAGTCCTCCTCGAACTGGAGGATGTTGCGGATGGTCGCGCCGCGGAAGGCGTAGATCGACTGGTCGGCGTCACCGACGACGCACAGCTCGGCGGGGAGCAGGTCGTGCTCGTTGGGCGGTACGTCTTCATCGTGCTCACCGGTGCCGACGAGTTCGCGTACCAGGGCGTACTGCGCGTGGTTGGTGTCCTGGTACTCGTCGACCATGACGTGCCGGAAGCGGCGGCGGTAGTGCTCGGCAACGTCCGGGAAGGCGCGCAGCAGGTTGACCGTCGTCATGATCAGGTCGTCGAAGTCGAGGGCGTTGGCCTCGCGCAGGCGCGACTGGTACATCGCGTACGCCTGGGCGAGGGTTTTCTCGAAGCCGTCGGTGGCCTGGGCGGCGAAGTCCTCCTCGTCGATCAGCTCGTTCTTCAGGTTGCTGATCTTGGCGCTGAAGGACTTGGGCGGGTAGCGCTTGGGGTCGAGGTCCAGGTCGCGGCAGACCAGGGCCATCAGGCGCTTGGAATCGGCGGCGTCGTAGATCGAGAAGGATGACGTGAAGCCGAGCTTCTTCGACTCGCGGCGCAGGATGCGTACGCATGCGCTGTGGAAGGTCATCACCCACATCGCGTTCGCGCGCGGGCCGACGAGTTGCTCGACGCGCTCCTTCATCTCGCCGGCGGCCTTGTTGGTGAAGGTGATCGCGAGGATCTGGCCGGGGTGCACCTTGCGCTCGCCGAGCAGGTACGCGATGCGGTGCGTCAGCACACGCGTCTTGCCGGAGCCGGCGCCGGCCACGATGAGCAGCGGGGAGCCGGAGTGGACGACGGCCGCTCGCTGGTTCTCGTTCAGCCCGTCCAGGAGCGCGGCCGGGTCCACCGCCGGGCGGTGCGCGCCGTCCCGGTAGTACGCGTCCCGGTCCGGCGGCGCGTCGAACTTCCCGCCGAACAGATCATCCGGAATCGGCTCCGGCACATGATCGTCCTCGGGCGGCGGCGGGGGTTCCTCCGCATGGGCCCGAGGGGCCTGGAGGTTCGCCAGGAAGCTGTCGTCAAAGAGGCTGCTCATCGCTCTCCGAGTTTAGGGCGCCCCACTGACAGCCCGCCGCCGCCCTGAGAACATCGCCGATTTCCAAAGCCCCAAGGGTCTCAGAGTTCGCGAAGTTCCGGGTCCGCGAAGTTCCGGCCGGCTCAGAAGCCGAGGATCTTCCAGACCTGGCCGCCCGGCGTCTTCCCCTGCCCCAGATCTGTTCCGTCCCGGTCGGCGACGGACCAGGCCGAGACATAGACCTTGCCGTCGTACGGGTCGACGGCCACGCCCGCCGGGAACGGCACCTTCACGTTCGTCCGCTTGCCGTGGGAGACCTTGGTGACGACGCCCGCGAAGAGCTGGCTGACGTACAGGTCGCCCTTGTCGTTGACGGCGAGGCCGGTGATCGAGCCGAAGCCGGACTTCCAGCCGAGGATCTTGCCGGTCCAGGGGTCGACCTGCCACACGCGCGCGGTGGGCTTCTCGGTCTCACCGTTGAGCTCGCCGACGTAGAGCTTTCCGTCGGGGCCGAGCGCCAGGGAGGTGGGGACGGACTGGTTCTTGTCGTGGTCCGGGAAGACGGTGAAGGGGCGGGCCCGGCCTGACGGCGAGACCTCGATCAGGTCGTTGCCTGCGGCGTCCGCGACGATCTTGCGGCCGTCGGGGAGCGCGAGGACGGCGTACGGGTTGGACTCCACGGATGCCTTGTGCGGATTGTGCTTCAGCTCCACGGCAGCGATGTCCGCGGCGATCTTCGCCTTGCCGTGGGTGATCTTCAGCAGCTTGCCGAGCTTGTTCCAGGGCGGGGTCGTGGGCACTCCGGCCTCCGGCGGGGCGAAGGTCTCCACGCCCCAGACCTTGCCGTGCCGCGCGGAGACCCCGTCGACGCCGGTCGCGAAGCCTCCGTCCGGGGCGGCGGCCGAGGGCAGTCCCTGCACCACCCTGTAGTGCTTCCATGCACCCCCGTTCCAGTAGATCTTGGTGACGGCCGACGAGAGACCGATGCAGGTCTCGCCCTCCGGCCCCTCCCCGATGCATTTCTTGCCGCCGCGGCCCGCCTCGGCGACGTACAGGCGCCCGTGGTCGTACGACAGCTGGCGTGGATTGTCGAGGCCCTTCGCGATCACGCGGACGACGGGTTTGCCGCCCGTGCGGCCGTCCTGTCCGGCGCCTGCGCTCGCGGGTGCGATGCCCGCGGTGGCGGTGAGTGCGACTCCTGTGGCGATGACGAGTGCGGTGCGTTTCCTCATGGCCGTACCCCCTCTCAGCCGCCACGGCTCCCGACCGTGGCTGGCTGGAAGCTACCGCCCCGAAGCGGGCGGACGAGGCCACTCCGGACAAAATACGAACAACTCGCCGCAGATCCCTCCATATTGACCACGGGGAGCGATGCCCTGGGCTAAGGTCACGAAAATGTATCGGGCATATCGCCCATCAACCTTCACAGGGGCCACACGAGTTGGCTAGCGTTCCTCCAGGCCGCACGACCCCTACCGGCGAACGTCGCCGGGCCGTACGGCCTCCGCCGAGTCCGGCGCGCCCACGGGGCGGACCGGAGCCGGGGACCCACCGAACTTGGGGTGAATCGACCGGACTTCCCTCGGGAAGCGGTCGTAGGGCAACCCTTCCGAACCACCCGCCCGAACCCGACAGCTAACTCGGTAGGCGGAAGATGGAAGGAGTCGCCTCCCTTGGCGTCGCACCGCAAGTCGCGTCCTTCGGGTTCGCGCGTCGCAGGCATACGGACCCCCGCCCTCGCCACGGCGGCCCTCACCTCCGTGGCCCTGCTGTCCCAGTCGGCCAACGCCGCTCCCGCGGCCGACGACAAGCCGAGTCTCGAAGAGGTCGAGAAGAAGGTCGGCGACCTCTACCGCCAGGCCGAGTCGGCGACCGAGAAGTACAACTCGGCGAAAGAGAAGACCACCAAGCAGCGCAAGCGCGTCGACACCCTCCTCGACGACGTCGCGCAGCGCACACAGAAACTCAACGAGGCGCGCGAGGAACTGGGTTCCTTCGCCTCCGCCCAGTACCGCACCGGCGCCTCCGCCCCCGACACGGCGACCTTCCTGCTCGCGGACACCCCGCAGGACTACTTCGACCAGACCCAGCTGATGAGCCGGATGACCGGCCGTCAGAAGGAGGCGGTCGACGACTTCGTCACGCAGCAGTCCGCGACGATGGAGAAGCGCCGGGAAGCCACCGCGAGCCTCGAGACGCTCACCGAGTCGCAGGGCGACCTGAAGACCGCCAAGACGACCGTCCAGCAGAAGCTGGCCGACGCGCGCGAGCTGCTGTCGAAGCTGACCGCCGAGGAGAAGGCGCGGCTCGCGCAGATCGAGCGGCAGAAGCAGCAAGAGGCCGAGCGCAAGGCCGCGGAACTCGCCAGGCAGCAGGCCGCGGCGGAGGCGGCGGCCCAGGAGGCGGCGCAACAGCAGCAGGAGAGCGGCACCGGCACGTCGGAGTCCTCCGACACCTCCGTGGCCGACTCCTCGTACGCCGCCAAGGCCGAGAAGGTCCTCGCCTTCGCCCGCTCCACGATCGGCAAGCCGTACGTCTGGGGCGCCACCGGCCCCGGCTCCTACGACTGCTCCGGCCTCACCCAGGCCGCCTGGAACGCCGCCGGCATCTCCCTCCCGCGCACCACCTGGGACCAGGTGAACGCCGGCACGACCGTCTCCCTCTCCGCCGCCCAACCCGGCGACCTGGTCTTCTTCTACGACGACATCAGCCACGTCGGCATCTACATCGGCAACGGCATGATGATCCACGCACCGAAGCCGGGGGCCTATGTGCGCGAGGAGTCGATCTACTACGACGGTGAGTCGTCGATCCACAGCGTGGTACGGCCGGCCTGAGGGGACAGGGACGCGGCACAGGGGGTTTCCGTACGCACGCGCGCGTGCCCCGCTCTCAGGGCGCGTGCCGCTCCCTACCATCGGGCCCATGCCCCGCCCCTCTCCCCTCCGCGCCTGGTGGGCACAGCGCTCGCCGGCGGCCGGTGCCGCCGTGATGGCGACCGGCGTCATGTCGGTCGGTCTGCATCTGACGGGGTACGAGGTCCTGTCCCGTATCGCCCTCGCGGTGGCCTGCGCGGCGTGGCTGGGGCTGGCCGCGGACTTCGCCGTACGGCTGCTGCGGCAGCGGGAGAGGTGGGTCGCGGAGGCGGCGACGCCGGGCGCGCTCACCGCCGTGGCGGCGACGACGGTCCTGGGTACGCGTTTCTCGGCCTGGGCCGGCAGCCGCTAGCCGAGGCGCTGCTCGCGCTGGCCGCCGCCGTGCTGTGGCCGGTGCTGCTCTTCGCCGTCGTACGGCACTGGCGGCGGCGTATGCCGGGCGCGGTGTTCCTGGGCTGCGTGGCCACGCAGGGACTCGCGGTGCTCGGCGCCACACTGGCTGCCGCCGAGGGGCGGCCTGGCTCGCGCGGGCGGCGATGGTGCTGTTCTGGCTGGGTCTTGTGCTGTACTGCGTCGCGCTGGCCTGCTTCGATCTGCGGCAGGTGGCCGAAGGGGCCGGTGATCACTGGGTCGCGGGCGGCGCACTCGCCATCTCCGCGCTCGCCGGGTCGAAAATCGTCGCCGCCGACAGCGCGGCCCTGTACCTCTGGAACGACGACAACGACGGCGTCCTGCGCTTCATGACCGCCGTGGTGCTCGTGCTCGACCTGGCCTGGTACGCCGTCCTGCTCGTCGCCGAGTTCGCCCGCCCTCGGCTGGGCTACGACGTGCGGCGCTGGGCGACCGTCTTCCCGTTGGGGATGACGGCGGCGGCGACGCTCTCGGTGTCCTCCGCCCTCGATGTGCCGTGGCTGGAGGGGCTGGGTGAGGTGCTGCTGCGGATCGCGGTGGCCGCCTGGCTCGCGGTCGCAGCCGGGGCGATCACTGCCGCGCGGGCCGCCGTCACCTCCGCCGCCGCACCGCAGGACGTCAGGTCCACAGCACCGCGATGAAGACGTTCGCCGTGGTCAGCAGTCCGACCAGGCCGAACAGCGGCTTCTCCACCTTCTCGTCGTCGCGCTTCACATAGACGAGCCCGAGGATCACGACCAGCAGCGCCAGCTTCACACCGATCTTGACGTTGTTGACGGACTGGTCGTCGGCCTGGTTGAGGCCGACCAGGATCGCGCCGGTGACCAGCATCGTCAGCGCGCCGTGCAGCATCGCGGGGACGAAGCGGGCGGTGCCCTGGCCCATCGCCTTCATCTGGGTGAAGAAGCCGCCGAGCAGGGCGGCGATGCCGATGATGTGCAGGCCGACGAAGAGATGGATGAGTACGTCCATGAGGCCGGAGCCTAATCAGAGACGTACGCGGCACATGACACCGGCCCGCCCTTCGCACGGAGGGTGCATATATGCGGTCCATAGCAGCCCGCCATCCCCGGGGGTCCCGGAATCCGCACTTCGGTCACCACACTGCGTGAAGTCGACGGCCCCGGAACGGGATCACGATCACTTACGGTCACCGCGCGGTCCGCTCGCGTCAGTTCCGCGCAATGCGTTACCCGTCCGACACACCCGGGTTTAGCGTCCTCCCCCAGGTGACCGGCTCCCCACCGCCGCCCGGGCCAGGGGCGGCAGTCGATCACCCGCCGAGAAGGTCCGGCGGCGGTCAGCTCCCCCTGTGCGGGCCGCCGCCGGACGCAGAGCCGCCGCGCCCACGCACCGGCGGTCGTACGAAAGGACGTGCAGGTCCACGTGGCAGCGCACCGCAAGCCCCGACAGCGTTCGACCGGCGGCACCTCGGTCCGTACGGCCGCCACGATCGCCCTCGCGGGCGCCGCGACCGCGACCGGCCTGGACGGGACCGGGCACGCGGAGCCGGAGCTGACGCCCGCTCAGGTCAAGGCGAAGGTGGACAAGCTGTACCAGGAGGCGGAGGTCGCCACCGAGAAGTACAACGGCGCGAAGGAGAAGGCGGAGGCGACCGAGCAGCGCCTGCGGGACCTGCGGGACGAGGCGGCGCGCAAGACGGACGGCCTCAACTCCGAGCGGGCCGCGCTGGGTTCGATGGCGGCGGCACAGTACCGCGACGGCGGCCTCGACCCCGCGCTCCAGCTCGCGCTCTCCGCCGACCCGGACGGATACCTCCAGGGCGCCGAGTTCGCCGAACGTGCGGGCAGCCGTCAGGCCGCGTCCGTCGCCCGCGTACGCAAGCAGCTGCGCGAGATCGAGCAGCTGCGCGGCGCCGCGCACATCGAGCTGACCTCGCTGTCGTCCCGGCAGGCCGAGCTGAAACGGCACAAGAAGACGGTCACCGGCAAGCTGGACGCGGCCCGGCGGCTGCTGTCCGAGCTGACGGCCGAGGAGCGGGCCCCGCTCGCGGACACCGGCCGCGCCTCACGTACGGGCGCACGGGACGGCCTGACAGGACCGGTGACGGCGCCCAACGCCCGTGCGGCCTCCGCCGTTTCGTACGCCTACCAGAAGCTCGGCAGCCCCTATGTGTGGGGCGCGACCGGTCCCGACGCCTTCGACTGCTCGGGCCTCATGCAGGCCGCGTACCGCTCCGCGGGCATCTCCCTGCCCCGTACGACCTACGCCCAGATCGACGCCGGCCGCCGGGTCTCCCGCGCCGAACTCCTCCCGGGCGACCTGGTGTTCTTCTACTCCGGCATCAGCCATGTCGGCCTCTACGTCGGCAACGGCCGGATGATCCACGCCCCCAACCCCTCGGCGCCGGTACGGCTGGCGCCCATCGACGAGATGCCGTTCGCGGGGGCGACGCGGGTGGCGTGAAGGTGTCCGCCGGCACACCACAGGGCGTGGCATGCCCACGTCGGCACGGTAGCGTCTGCGAAACGCTTCGTACGACGTCCCGTGCCCCGAGAAGGTGTCGATGCCGCGCTCCCCACTGCCGCCGCCTCCCCCACCGCCGCACAGCAGGATGTGGCCGGACCGGGCGGCCTTGCTGGCGGACCGGTGGCGGGCGCTGGAGGAGTTGCGCCGGTGCAGCATCGGGGTCCACCGGGTACTGCTGCTGTGGCTGCTGGCGCTCTCCGCGATCATCGGGTGGGCGCTGCTGGTGATCCCGCTGCAGCAGCTGGAGGAGCGGGATCCGCTCGGCTTCCTCCTCGGCCCCGTCTTCGCGCTGCTCGGCCTCGCGGCCCTGTCCCCGTCGGTCATCACCCTGGCCCACGCCATCCGCCGCGACCATCGAATACGGCAACTCCTCGACGCCTGGCTGCAGTTGGACAGCGACCCGGCGACGGACGCCGGTCTCCGCTCCCCCGGCCTCAGCCTCTTCTGGCTGCTCTCCTCCGTCGCGCTCTGCGTGATCGGCCTGTGGGCGTCGTTCGCCTCAGCGGTCGGTGCGGAGCCGGACCGCACGCGCTACAGCGATGTCGCCCTCGACATGGGCATCGGCACGATCCTGTGGCTGACGGGTCTGATAGGCGTGATCAAGGCCGTACGGCACTACCGCTGGGCCGTGCGGGCACTGGGCCCGGCGCCGCGGCCGGGCCACCACTGAACCGCGGCGCTCTCGTACCGCCCCCGTCCGTGGTCAGACCAGCCGCCGTGCCGTCGCCCACCGGGTCAGCTCATGTCGGTTGGACAGCTGAAGCTTCCTCAGCACCGCCGAGACATGGGACTCGACCGTCTTCACGGAGATGAACAGCTGCTTGGCGATCTCCTTGTAGGCATAGCCACGGGCGATCAGGCGCAGCACTTCGCGCTCGCGCTGGGTGAGGCGGTCGAGGTCCTCGTCCACGGGAGGGGCGTCCGTCGAGGCGAAGGCGTCCAGGACGAACCCGGCGAGCCTCGGCGAGAAGACCGCGTCGCCTTCCTGCACACGGAAGATGGAGGCGACCAGGTCCGTTCCCGTGATCGTCTTCGTCACGTATCCTCGCGCGCCGCCCCGGATCACGCCGATCACGTCCTCCGCCGCGTCCGAGACGGACAGGGCGAGGAAGCGGACGGGCTGCTCGGTGTCCGCCATCAACGGGGCGCAGCGGCGCAGCACTTCGACCCCGCCGCCACCCGGGAGGTGCACATCGAGGAGAACGACCTCGGGCCGGGTCGCGGTGATGACCGTGACCGCCTGGTCGACGTCCGCGGCCTCGCCGACGACTTCGACGCCGGTCTGCTCGGTCTGTCCGATCTCGGCCTGTACGCCGGTACGGAACATGCGGTGGTCGTCGACGAGGACTACACGGACGCGGCGCTCGCCGCCGCCCGCCTGGGCGGACTCGGCCGACTCCGCCGCTCCCGCCGTACCGTTTGCCTCGGTCGGGTCGCTCATGTCGTCTTCTCCGCCCTCTCCATCTCCAGCTCGACCTCCGTGCCGCCGTCCGGCACCGGACGCAGCCGGGCCGAACCGCCGTTGCGCTCCATGCGGCCGATGATCGATTCTCTGACACCCATACGGTCGGCGGGTATCGAGTCGAGATCGAAGCCCGGTCCGCGGTCCCGGACGGACACGAAGACCGTCTTCCCCTCCACTTCGGCAAAGACCTGGACGGCGCCGCCCTCGCCACCGTACTTGGCGGCGTTCACCATCGCCTCGCGTGCGGCCTGCATTTGTGCGCCGATCCTCTCGTCGAGCGGGCAGTCGCCGACCACGACGACCTCTATGGGGACGCCGTGCTTGTCCTCGACCTCGGCCGCGTTGCGCCGCACGGCCTCGGCGAGGGTGGTGGGTTCGTCGGCCTCGTCCTTGCCGGTGCCCTCGGGTTTGTAGAGCCAGGTGCGCAGATCGCGCTCCTGGGCACGGGCCAGGCGGCGCACCTCGTTGGCGTTCTCCGCGTTGCGCTGGATCAGGGTGAGGGTGTGCAGCACCGAGTCGTGGACGTGCGCGGCGACTTCGGCGCGCTCCTGGGCGCGGATGCGCATCAACCGCTCCTCGGACAGGTCCTGGGTCATGCGCACGAGGTAGGGACCGGCGAGGAGCGTTATCCCGACGAGGACCGCGAGGGCCGCCTGCAGGACCGAGCCGAGGTGGGCGGCGGAGCCCTGCAGGACGAAGATGCCGGAGACGCCCGCGGTGACCAGCAGCACGCCGCCCACGGCCCGCAGCAGGTTGAGCGTGCGCTTGCGGCGGCCGACCTCGACCCAGCGGGCCCGGCGGGCGTTGTCCGCCTGGCGCCAGACGAGGGCGACGCCCGCGCCGACGAGCACGGCCGGCAGGAGATACGCCTGGGCGCCGCTGCCCAGATTCACACTGCCGACGAAGACCATGGCCACGACGACCATGAGGAGCAGGGCGACGATCTGGCCCTTGTCCGGCTTGCGGGCGACGAGTCTGCGGCGGCCGTCGGGCGAGGTTTCCGTGCCGACGAGGGAGGGGGGCCGCTGGGCTTCGACGCCGCCGACGCCGAGCGGCACGAAGAACCAGAACGCGGCGTAGAGCAGAGCGCCGAGGCCGTCCGCCATGAACAGGCCGACGAAGACCAGCCGCACCCAGATCACAGGCAGCCCGAGATGCCCGGCGAGCCCCCGCGCCACGCCACCCAGCCAGCGTCCGTCACTGCTGCGGTAGAGCTTGCGCGGCGGCCGCGGTTCTACGAGTGGCGCTGCTGCGGCTTCCGGCATGCCATCGATGTTCACACGCCCGGACGGCCGAGGCATCAGGGTCGACCCCCGAGACTCCCCTGATCTTCGAAACCCGCCCCCGTCGAACGCTTCCCCGCCCCCGGCTCAGGGCCGATATCAGGGTCCGGCCAGGGTCGTTCCGACTCCCGCCGAGGCACTGCGCCCGTCACCATGGACTCATGACAGATCACCAGCACGCCGCGACGGGTCCGGGACCCGGCTCCGGCCCACGCCCCACCCCGGGCACCGGGCAGGACGCCGCCCCCGCCGCGGACGCGCCCGGCGCAGAGGGAAAGGAGCCTCGCGCGTACGAGAAGGGGGGCACGCAGCCGCCCGGGCCGACCACGGCATCCGAAGCGAGCGACGCACCCCGCCCACCGACCGACGCGCTCGGCCAGCCCGCGGATGTGTCCGCTCAGCCGGCCGACGTCCCCGGTCCGCCCCACCGCTTCCGGCGCGATCGGCCGCACAAGATGCTGGCGGGGGTGTGTGCTGGGCTCGGGCGGCAGTGTGACATGGATCCGGTGATCTTCCGGATCACCCTGGCGGTGCTCTCCGCGACCGGTGGCCTCGGTCTCATCTTCTACGGCTTCGCCTGGCTCTTCGTCCCGTACGAGGACGAGGAGCAGAACGAGGTGCGGAAGCTGCTGACCGGCAGGGTCGACGGCCAGGCGCTGACGGCCGTGCTGTTCGCGCTGGTGGGCTGCGGGGTGTTCCTGACCCTGCTGAACAACGGCGGGGTACTGACCTTCGCCGTGGTTCTCTCCCTGCTCCTCGCGGGCGCCGCCTACTGGTCCCGGCACCGCGGCACCCCCGACCCCGACCCCCTGGCCGCCCAGGCAGTCGCGGACGCCCCGCCGGAGGCCCAGGCCCCGCCCGTCCCCACCGCCTACCCGTCCTGGTGGCGCGACCCCATCGTCAAGGACGGCACGCACGAGGGCGGGACGGGCTATCTCTGGGGCCCGGGGGACTCCCGCGCCCGCGACATCGCGGCTGCCGTCAACATCGGCCTCGGCCCATGGGGCGACAGCCCCGACGACATACGCCGCCGCCCACCCGTCAAGGCACCGCGTCCGCGCGGCCCCCGCTGGATCGGCGGCTGGGTCTTCCTGCTCGCCCTCCTCGCCGGCGGCCTGGGCACCCGCCTCACCTGGGACGAACACCCCCTCGGCACCAGCCTCCAGACCGGGCTCGCCTGCGCGCTCATCGTCCTCGGCCTGGGCATAGCAGTCAGCGCGTTCCTGGGCCGCACGGGAGCCGGCTCGGTCTTCCTCGCGGTCATCACCGCGAGTCTGCTCGCCGCTGCGGCCGCGATACCGAAGGACATCAGCACGCAGTGGACGCAGGAGACATGGCGCCCCACCGCGGTGGCGGACGTGCGGCAGCACTACAAGCTGGGCACAGGCGTCGGCACGCTCGACCTGACCGGAGTGCCCCTCACCAAGGGCCGAACGGTCGACACGGGCGCCGACGTCGGCGTGGGCCGGCTGAAGGTGATCGTGCCGAAGGACGTGACCGTGAAGGTGACCATCGACGTGGGCGTGGGCGACATCCAGCTGCCGGGCGACAAACAACAGGACGTGGACGTGGAACCGGGCCGACACAAGGAACTGACCCTCACACCGCCCTCCGGCACCAAGAGCACCGGCACACTCGACCTCGATCTCCGCGTCGGCGTCGGACAGGCGGAGGTGAGCCGTGCTACGTCATGAGGTCCAGCCCGGCCGACTGGTCGCCGGCGCCTTCCTGACCCTCGCGGGCATCATCTACGCCGGCGACGCGGGCGGCGCCTGGGAGACACCGTGGTTCGCGGTGATACCGCTCGTCATGGTCGGCTTCTGCCTGGCAGCCACGGTGGGTGGTCTGACCCGTGGCATACGCCGCCGCAGACGCCGAACCGGCGCGCCCGGCCCGACGGAGGCCCAGCCGGAGGCACCGAGCCAAAACCCCACGCAGGCCGGCTGAGGGTTACCGATACGCCCCCGCCCGCTGTCGTCGTCGCCCCCGTAGCACGGCGTCCAACGACAGCATGGGCGCACCCGCGAGGACGAGGGGCAGCCAGGCCATCAGGTAGGCGAGGTCATTGCCGTAGTAGTAGGGCTCGGTGGCCCAGCTCACGGTCAGCCACAGGCTGAGGGAGATGAGCGCACCGCCCAGCGCGGCGATGCGGGAGAGCAGGCCGATCAGTGTCGCGATGCCGACGGCCAGCTCGCCGAAGGCGATGGCGTAGCCGAAGCCGACGGGGTTCTTCAGTGCCTGGTCGACCAGGGCGGGGATCGCCGACGAGTCACGCACCGTACGCATCAGATCGCCGATGGACCCGGAACCGGAGTCCTTCATGAAGGCACTGTTGGTGAGTTTGTCCAGGCCCGCGTAGATGAAGGTGACGCCAAGGAAGACACGGAGCGGTAGCAGGGCGTAACGGGTGGCGGTGTCCCGCCAGTCGCGGCCGCCGTCCAGATAGGGGGAGTGCGTGTCCGTACGAATGCCGTGAGTCATCGCTCGTAGCCGCCTCTCGCCCGCTGTGACGTCACCCCTCAGAAGACGATACGCACGAAGAGGCTGCACCGCTCAACCTCGTCCAGGCCAGTTTTTCCGACTTGGTCCAGCTTCTGCGTCACTCCGTCACATCGATCGCGTACCGATTCGTCTCGACCCCCGCAGCCGTCACCACCTGCACGTCCAGCCGCCCGGGCTCCACATCCACCGGCACCGGCACCGTGAGCACCGCGTCCGTGGGGTTGCTGAAGCCGCCGGTCACCGGCACCAGCGGCACATGCACATGGACCGCGCCGATCCGGACGACCATCCGCGACAACCGGTCCGCGCCCTGCGCCCCCGGCGGCACGAATCCGGCTCCCCGGATCTCGATGTCGTCGCCGGTGCGGATGGGCGCGTCCAGAGCGCCGGCCTCCCGGGACCGCACGACCGACAGGATCACCGGCCGGCCCCCTTCCGCATACTTCCCGGCCACATACGTCGCCGCCGAGACCAGCACGACCACCGCCAGCCCCCACGGCAGATCGGGCAACTGATCCGGCCGCCGCGCCAGCCGCACCGCCGCGAACAGCAACGCGACCCCGCTGATCACGACGTACTGAAGGTCGGCGAACGACCCCCGCCCCGAGTCGTCCGTCAGCAGATCGGCAGCCCGCGGCCGGTCCGCCCGTACCTTCTGCAGCCGCTGTCCCAGCACCCGCATCCCGACGACCCGCCGCACCAGCACCGCGATCCCGCACACCACGGCGAGCACGGTCACGATCCCCGCGCCCCGGGCGAGTTCGAGCCCGGCGATCAGCGCGTCACGCTCCCCATGCCCGGAGGCCGCCGCGAGACGGCCGGCCAACAACAGCACGGCGTACGCCACGAACAGCACCCACGCCCCGGCCACCGCACGCGACGTGGACAGCCGGTTGTCCTCACCGATGACCGGCGCGAGCGCACCGCCGCGCGCCCGGTGGAACCACGAGGCCGCCGTCAACGCACCGGCCAGGACCAGCGCGGCGAGCAGCCCGGCGGTCCGCGCACTCGTCCAGCCCGCGCCGATCGCGGTGAGCGCCTGGGCGAGCAACAGCAGCACGGCGAGCGCCCCCACCGCACAGGCCGTACGCCACCACAGGCGGAGGAGCCAGGCGTCGCCCTCGGCACGGCCGCGTTCGGCGACGAGTTCGGCGGACTGGGCCAACTCCTCGGAGACCCACTGGCGGGAGGCCGAGGCGGAGTGGGCCACGGCGGCGGGCAGCCCGTGCCCCGCCGCGAACTCGTCCCGCTTCAGCAGGAATTCGGCGACGGCCCGCCGATGCCCCGCACGGGCCCCGTGCGGACAGTCACCACAGGTGCAGCCACCCCGGTGCCCGCCCCCCGGCCCGCCCGAGTCAGTGCCCCCACCCTGCCTCGCCTCCTGCACCGCCACGCGTCCTCCTCAGACCCCATCAGATCCCAAACGAACCCACGAACCCACGAAGCCGCGAACCTCACGACCCACACGCCGCGCCAGACCCCACCCGCGCACACCACAACCGCACACGCACCCGGCGAACAAGGCCCCCGACCCACGACTCCCCCACGACGACAGCGAATTGTGCCCTACCTCACCCGCCCCCCATCCGGCAGGTCAGGTCACCGCGGAAGAAGGGAGCCCCGCCGTGTTGACCCTGCTGCGAGAATTTCCCTATGGCCGAGATCATCCAGCGCGACGGGACCTGGGCCTTCGACGGCAGCACGGTCAGGATCACGCCGGGCCTGCACCGCTCCGTGCCACTGTTCCGGCAGACGTACGGAGAGATCGCCGTGCCGCTGGAGGCCGTCTCCGGCATCGTCTTCGAGCCCGAACGCAAGCGCGGCCGGCTCCGGATGCGGCTGAGAGAAGGCGCCGATCCCCTTCTCCAGGCGACGGGCGGCCGGCTGCCCGACGCGGCCGACCCGTACCGGCTGGTCGTGGACATCGACCGCTCCGGAGTCGCCGAGTACGTGGCCGAGGAGATCCGCCGCGCGCTGCTCCTTGACCAGATCCCGGGCGACCCGGCCAAGACCTATCTGCTGCCGGGCCCGCCGGTCCCCGTCTCGGTCCGTTCCTCCGACGGCACGGTGTCCTTCGACGGCACGCAGGTGCGGATCGACTGGTCCGACACCTCCGATCGCGTCAAACGCGCGACGGGCCCAAGGGTCATCAACATCGGCGACCTCGAACAGGTCGAGTGGCTGCCCAACTCAGGCTACGAGGACGGCTTCCTGCGCTTCGTGACCCGCGAGACGGTGTTCTCCAAACTGCCGCCGGAGAAGGACCCGTTCGCCCTGGACCTGTGGGGCAGCGCCCGCCGCGACCTGCTCACGGCCCTGGTCGCCACCGCGGTCACCGCGAGACTGCCGCACCCGTCGACCCGCACGGGAATCGCCTACGGCGAGTACACCGCCCGCCGCCAGCTGACGGCCGCCGTACCGCCGCAGGCCGACCACCACGACATACTCCTGCGACGGCTGCGGGAACTGGGCGAACTGCACCGCGACGGTGTCCTCACGGACGAGGAGTTCGCGATGACCAAGGCGGCGGTGCTGCGAGGCTTTTGAGCCGCCCCCCCCCCAACACGCCTTTACGCCCTTACGCCCTACGACAACAAGTCCGGCTCACTGCGACTGACGTCCTGCCACAGCGGCTGATAGTTGATCCACGCCACCAGATCCCCGCCCAGTTGCTCCCGCGTGGCCACCGCGGCCTTGTGGTCGATGAGGATCGGCCGCCCGGCCGCCTTCGCCGTCAGCTGTACCTTGCAGGACCGTTCCAGTGACAGGAACCACCAGGCCGCCGCGTCGACCGAGTCCCCCACCGTCAGCAGCCCGTGGTTGCGCAGGATCAGCGCCTTGCGCGAGGCGAGCGCGTCGGCGATCCGGCGGCCCTCCTCGGCGTCCACGGCGACGCCGGTGTAGGCGTCGTAGAGGGCGTGGTCCTCGTAGAAGGCGCAGCTCTCCTGGGTGATCGGGTCCAGCAGATCACCGAGGGCCGACAGCGCCCGCCCGTACACCGAATGGCAGTGGGCGACCGCGACGACGTCGGGCCGGGCCGCGTGCACCTGTGCGTGCACGGTGAACGCGGCCTGGTTGATGTGATAGCGGCCCTCGATCACCTGCCCGTCGGCGTTGACGAGCACCAGGTCGCTCACGGTGACGTGCTTGAACGGCATCCCGAACGGATTGACCCAGAAGCAGTTGCTGTACTCCGGGTCGCGCGCGGTGATGTGCCCCGAGACACCGTCCTCGAAGCCGAGCCGCCCGAAGATCCGCAGCGCGCCCGCGAGCCGCTCCTTGCGATGCCGGCGCTCGTCGTCGACCGACTCGTGCATCGGCGGCATGGCGAACTGCAGCCGGTCGGTGGGCAGCGGCGTGGGCGGTGTGGGCCCGTGCATAGGTTCCTCCTGCACTGGGTTCCTTTACGGGCGGAAGTTACCGTTGGTCAGCGCAGGAGAACAGGGGTGATATGTAAAGAAGAAGCGTGCAATCGAAATCGGACAGAAGGTGTCGGGTATCGGCGGCACACTCGCCGTATGACAAAGAACTGGGCGGCCTTCGTCACCGCGGAACCCGACCTCGCCAAACGCGTCGAGGAACGCTTCGGCGCCTTCACCCATCACGTCCTCGCCACCCTCCGCAAGGACGGCTCCCCCCGCACCACAGGCCTAGAGGTCCGCTTTCTGAACGGCGAGCTCTGGCTCGGCATGATGCCGGACTCCCTCAAGGCCCTCGACCTGCGCCGCGACCCGCGTTTCGCGCTCCAGGCGAACCCCGGGCAGGGGCAGTCCATGGGCGGCGGCGATGTGCGGATCAGCGGTCGGGCGATCGAGGTCACCGACCCGGAGACCAAGGCCGGATACAGCGAAGAGGTGGAACCGCCGGAGCCGTTCCACCTCTTCCGCACCGAGCTGACGGAGGTCGTACGGACCTACGTCGAGGACGACAAGTACCTGGTCGTCGAGGTCTGGAAGCCCGGCGAGCCGGTGCGCCTCATCAAACGCACCTGAATCCCTGAAAAAGGCACCTGAACCCCTAAAAACGGGGGGTCACTCCCACTCGATCGTCCCCGGCGGCTTGCTCGTCACATCGAGCACGACCCGGTTGACGTCCGCGACCTCGTTCGTGATCCGCGTCGAGATCTTCGCGAGCACGTCGTACGGCAGTCGCGACCAGTCGGCCGTCATCGCGTCCTCGCTGGAGACCGGGCGCAGGACGATCGGGTGGCCGTACGTGCGGCCGTCGCCCTGGACGCCGACGCTGCGGACGTCCGCGAGCAGGACGACCGGGCACTGCCAGATGTCACGGTCGAGGCCGGCCGCGGTCAGCTCCTCACGGGCGATGGCGTCGGCCTCGCGCAGCAGGTCGAGCCGGTCCTTGGTCACATCGCCGACGATACGGATGCCCAGCCCAGGACCCGGGAACGGCTGGCGCTGGACGATCTCGTCCGGCAGGCCCAGCTCCTGGCCGACCATCCGGACCTCGTCCTTGAACAGCTTGCGCAGCGGCTCGATCAGCTGGAACTCAAGGTCTTCCGGCAGCCCGCCCACGTTGTGGTGGGACTTGATGTTGGCGGTTCCGGTGCCGCCACCGGACTCGACCACGTCCGGGTACAGGGTGCCCTGCACGAGGAACTCCACCGCCGGGCCCTCGTCCGCGATGATCTCGGCCTGCGCCTGCTCGAAGACCCGGATGAACTCACGGCCGATGATCTTCCGCTTCTCCTCCGGGTTGCTCACCCCGGCGAGCGCCTTCAGGAACCGCTCCTGCGCGTCCACGACCTTCAGCTGTACGCCGGTCGCGGCCACGAAGTCCTTCTCGACCTGCTCGGTCTCGCCCTTGCGCATCAGGCCGTGGTCGACGTACACGCAGGTCAGCTGGGAGCCGATGGCCTTCTGGACGAGGGCGGCGGCGACGGCGGAGTCCACGCCGCCGGACAGCCCGCAGATGGCGCGCTTGTCGCCGACCTGCTCACGGATCGCGGCGACCTGCTCCTCGATCACATTGCCGGTGGTCCAGTCCGGGGTCAGCCCGGCGCCCCGGTACAGGAAGTGCTCCAGCACCTGCTGGCCGTGCGTGGAGTGCATGACCTCCGGGTGGTACTGGACGCCGTACAGCTTCTTCTCGTCGTTCTCGAAGGCGGCGACCGGGACGACGTCCGTGGAGGCCGTCACGCTGAAGCCCTCGGGGGCGGCGGAGCAGGCGTCGCCGTGCGACATCCAGACGGACTGCTCGGCGGGCGTGCCCTCGAAGAGGGTGGAGCCGGACTTGCTGACATGCAGGTCCGTACGGCCGTACTCGCGCGCCCCCGTGTTGTCGACCGTGCCGCCGAGCGACGTCGCCATCAGCTGGAAGCCGTAGCACATGCCGAAGACGGGGACGCCGGACTCGAAGAGCTCGCGGTCGAGGCGCGGGGCGCCCTCCGCGTACACCGACGAGGGGCCGCCGGAGAGGATGATCGCCGCCGGATTCCTGGCGAGCATCTCCGCCACCGGCATGGTGCTCGGCACGATCTCGCTGTAGACCCGGGCCTCGCGGACGCGACGGGCGATGAGCTGGGCATACTGCGCGCCGAAGTCGACGACCAGGACGGTGTCGGGGGCGGCGGCAGCAGGGGTCGCTGATGACACGGGAGCCTTCCGGCGGTGGGGCGGGGGTCTGTGTGTACTCCGATTCTACCGAGGTGGGCGTGAGAGCGGTCCCAGCTGCTGGACTCCTTGGACCCCGGGGCCGTGGCATACTGACCCCATGCTCACGCACCCGACCTTCCTCTTTACCTATGGCAACCGGCCCACCGGCTGCCATGGTCGTGCTGCTTGAGCAACTGACAAGCGACTTCCCCAGGCGCCCCGGGCCGACAAGGCCCGGGGCGCCTGACGTTTTCCGGGTCCGGTCGATCCGGGGCACCCCGTCCGAACCCGCCCGACCCTTCCGAACCCTTCTGACAGAGGAGCCCCGAGATGACCGCCACCGCAGTGGAGAAGACCGGCGCGCACACCCGCGAGGCCGCCGAGACGATCACCGGCGCCCGTGAGCGCATCGACACACTCGACGACCGGATCATCGGCCTGATCCAGGAACGGATGGCGGTCTCCGCCGTCGTCCAGGAGGCCCGGATCGCCTCCGGCGGCCGGCGCGTGAACCTCTCCCGCGAGATGGAGATCCTCGCCCACTACAGGGAGGCGCTGGGCAAGCCGGGCACCTCGCTGGCGATGACCCTTCTGGAGCTGTGCCGCGGCAAGATCTGAAACCGCGTTCCCGGCACAGACGTACGCATTCCTCTCACCCGTACGGCGCGTGACCGGCGCGCAAAAGGGTTCGTTGGTCCCGATGTCCGTGCCAGCCAGGGGCGGGCCCGAAGAACCACGCGTGGCTCACTGGAGCGATGAGGCGTACGGATCGTGCCGTGCGCCGTGGGACCTCGCTCCAGGCAGGTGACCGGACGGCAGGGGACAGCAGCCCGGTCGCCCAAGAGAACGGCCGGCTCCGGGGACGCCCGGGGCCGGCCGGCGGGAAAACAAACACCCAAGTTCCCCCCGGACAGGGCCAAGGAAACGTACAAGGATGGGTCAAAAGGTTGCGGAGGTCCCGCCCATCCAGCACGATGCGTAGCAAGCCCCAAGTCCCGCCGTAGACAACTGCATTTCTTTGTACTGGCTCACTGCCAAAGGTCGAGACCATTCGTGCGCCCCTTGCGCGCCGGGTCGTCATCCAGGGCACACCAGGCAAGCGGCGCAACCCCCCGGCGCCGCTCCCCAGGCACCGGCGCTGCCCTGACGTCGGTGCTGACCAAAGAAGGGCCCCGCGGCTCACGCCCGCGGGGCCCTTCTGCATGACTCGGACCGTGCCCCCCAGACCGTGACCCAGGCCACATAAGAATTCTGTGAAGTGGAGCGCAACCTTCCACAGGGTTCGCGGATCAAACCAGGCGTACCAAGGGCCACACGCGTGTCGTACAGCGCGAGGCCCTCCGCTCAACGCGTGTTGCCACCCCACAGCGCACCTGGACTATTCGAGGTCTGCATGAAGCTTCGCCGTGCCATGGCGGTCGCGGCCGCGACGGCTGCGATATCGCCGTTCGCGCTGCTGTCCGCGCCCGCCGCGTTCGCGGAGGGGTCGGCTTCCCCGACGCCCACAGAGACCGTCACCGAGACCGTCACCGAGACGCCCTCCGGGACCCCGAGTGACACGGCCACGGCGACACCGAGCGACACCACGCTGCCGACGGGCACCGCGTCGGCCAGCGACGCCCCGACGAGCTCCGCGCCGACCGGGAGCGCCACGCCCTCCGCCACCGAGAGCGAGTCGGGCCGGCCCGAGCCCTCGGAGTCGGCCGAGCCGAGCGAGGCGCCGGACGTCCCGTTCTGCGAGGAACTCGACGAGGAGTTCTCCGACGCCAAGGTGTCCGCGGACATCAAGGGCCTGCCGGGCAAGATCGTCGCGGGTGACGGCTTCCACGGCTTCAAGCTGGTCGTCACCAACGAGTCCGGCATGGACGTCGAGGACGTCGCCTTCTACGCCGAGGTCGAGAACTACGAGCTCGACGAGTCGAAGTATCTGAGCCCGTACGTCGACCTGGAGTTCAAGAATCCCGAGTCCGGCTCCTGGGAGCGGATCGGGGACTCCGAGTGGGCCGGCGACCTCTTCTTCGGCATCGACACGCTGAAGTCGAAGGCCAGCCAGACGGTCGACCTGCGCGTCAGCATCGACGCCAAGGCCCCCGCCGGTGACGCCTACTCCTTCGGCTCCGGTGTCTACCTCGACAACGTCGACGGCCAGGACTGCATCGCCGAGGGCTGGGCCCAGTACGACTTCGAGGTCCTGAAGGCCGGCTCCGCCAACCCGGACCCGGGCACCGCCACGCCGGGCGACAACGGCAGCAAGGGCCCGGGGAAGAAGCCGCAGGGCAGCATCTCCGACCTGCCGACCGGCAACCTCGCCGACACCGGCGCAAACTCCGCGCTGCCGGCCATCGGCCTGGTCAGCGGCGTCGCCATCGTCGCCGGTGCGGGTGCGGTCTTCGCGATGCGCCGGCGGAAGGCAGGCGCGAACGCGTAACCGCGTAACCGGAGCTTGCCGCAAGACAAAGAAGGACCTGCGCTCGGAGGGGGGTGCAGGTCCTTCTTGTTGGTACCGCTCACTTCTTCGGCGGCACCGCCGGTATCCCCAGGAACGGCAGCTTCAGCGCGCCGAACGCGTCCGCCGGGACCATCGGCGACTTGGGCTCGACCGGCTTCAGCCGCTCGTACGGCACACCCTGCGCGGGACGCGGGTCCGCCTCGCCCTTGTTGGGCCAGTACGACATCGCCCGCTCGGCCTGGGCGGTGATGGTGAGGGAGGGGTTCACGCCCAGGTTGGCGGAGACCGCGGCGCCGTCGACGACGGAGATGCCGGGATGGCCGTACAGACGGTGGTACGGGTCGATCACGCCGGTCTCGGGTGAGTCGCCGATCGGGCAGCCGCCGAGGAAGTGGGCGGTCAGCGGGGTGCCCATCAGTTCGCCGACATTGGAGCCCGCGAAGCCGTTGATCGACTCCGCGATCGCCGACGCCGCCTGAGAAGCCGCCCTGATCTGCTTGGGGTTGGGGGCGCCATGGCCCTGGCGGGCGGTCAGCAGGCCTTTGCCGACGCCGTCCGGTTTCAGGTACGTCGTCAGGGAGTTGTCCAGCGACTGCATCACCAGGCCGATGATGGTCCGCTCCGACCAGCGGCGGTTGGAGAGGGAGCGCAGGACGAGGAGCGGGTGCCGGGCGGAGTTCTTCAGCCAGGCAGCGACGCGGGACGCGCCGTCCACGTAGGGGACCTGGAGGATCGACAGGCCGCCCATCGAGTTGGAGCCCTTGCCGTAGCGGACCGGCTCGATGTGTGTGTTGGCGTCCGGGTGGATCGAGGACGTGATGGCGACCCCGCGGGTGAAGTCGGCCTTCCGCTCGCCGGTGACCTTGCGGTAGCGCCGGTTGTCGGTCTGCGCGCCGACCAGTGCCTCGGAGTTGGTGCGGGTCAGTTCGCCCAACCGTCCCGAGATGTACGGGAGTTGGCCGGTCGCCTTCATGCGGTGCAACAGGGTCTGGGTGCCGTAGGTACCGGCGGCGAGGACGACCCGGCGGGCCTTGAAGGTGCGGCCCTCGCCCTTCTTCTTGTCGTCGGTCGGCAGCGTGGCCACCGCGTACCCGCCCTGCGAGTCGTCCGTGACCGACACGACCGTGGTCATGGGGTGCACGACCGCGCCCGCCTTCTCGGCCAGGTAGAGGTAGTTCTCGTTGAGGGTGTTCTTGGCGCCGTGGCGGCAGCCGGTCATGCACTCGCCGCACTCGGTGCAGGCCTTGCGCACGGGGCCCGCGCCGCCGAAGTACGGGTCGCCGGTCTGCTCGCCGGGTGCGGCCTTCGCGGTCCCGTCGGCGTCCTTGCCGTCCCCGAAGAACACGCCCACCGGTGCGAGGTGGAAGGTGTCGCCGACGCCCATCCGCTCGGCGGCAGCCTTCAGATGTACGTCGGACGGGGTCATGGTCGGGTTGAGCCGTACGCCGAGCATGCGCTGGGCCTGGTCGTAGTACGGCTGCAACTCCTCCTGCCAGTCGGTGATGTCACGCCACTGGGAGTCCTCGAAGAACGGCTTCGGGGGTACGTAGAGGGTGTTGGCGTAGTTGAGCGAGCCGCCGCCGACGCCGGCGCCCGCCAGCACCATGACGTTGCCCAGCAGGTGGATGCGCTGGATGCCGAACATTCTGAGCCGCGGGGCCCAGAGGTAGTTCTTCAAGTCCCATGAGTTCTTGGGGAGGGTTTCGCGGGTGAAGCGGCGGCCGGCTTCCAGGACGCCTACGGTGTAGCCCTTTTCGGTGAGGCGGAGGGCGGTGACTGAGCCGCCGAAGCCGGAGCCGACGACTATGACGTCGTAGTCGTAGGTGTCCTGGGGCACGGGTTCTCCTCGTTGAGTTTCACGTGCGGGTAGTCGGTGGTTGCTCGCGCAGTTCCCCGCGCCCCTAAACCGGCATCACCTGAACCGGAGTGTCTTCATCAACCTCAGGCTTCGGCTCATAAAGGCCGCGTACTTCTCGTCGTCCATTCCCAGTGACGGGGCCATCGGCAGCAGTCGCTGCTGCGCCACCGTCTGGGCCTCCGTGTACTTGAGGATGCCCTCGGAGCCGTGGCGGCGGCCGAGGCCGGAGTCCTTCATGCCGCCCATCGGGGACTGGACGCTGCCGTAGGCGGGGGCATAGCCCTCGTTGACGTTGACGGTGCCGGTGCGCAGGCGGGCGGCGACTGCGCGTCCGCGGGTGCCGTTCTTCGTCCAGACGGAGGAGTTCAGGCCGTACGGCGTGGAGTTGGCGAGTTCGACGGCCTCGTCCTCCGTCTTGAAGCGGTAGAGGGAGACGACCGGGCCGAAGGTCTCCTCCGTGCAGACCGACATGGGTTCCGTGACGCCGTCGAGGACGGTCGGCTCGTAGAAGTACGGGCCGATGTCGGGGCGGGCCACGCCGCCCGCGACGACCTTCGCGCCCTTCTCCACGGCCTCGTTGACGTGCCGCGTCACGGTCTCCAGCTGGCGTTCGCCGACCAGCGATCCCATGTCGGCGCCGTAGGCGAGGGACTTGCCGAGCCGCATCGCCTTGGTGCGCGTGGCGAACCGCTCCAGGAAGGCGTCGGCGATCGACTCGTGGACGTACAACCGCTCGATGGAGATGCACAGTTGGCCGGCGGAGGAGAAGCAGGCGCGGACCGCGCCCGCCGCCGCCTTGTCGATGTCGGCGTCGTCGAGGACCAGCATGGCGTTCTTGCCGCCGAGTTCGAGGGAGACGCCGATCAGGCGGGCGGCGGCGCCCTGGGCGACCTCGCGGCCGGTGCGGGTGGAGCCGGTGAAGGAGACGTAGTCGGCGTGCTTGACGAGTTCCGGGCCGACGACGGGGCCCTCGCCGAGGACGACCTGGAAGACGTCGGCGGGCAGTCCGGCCTCGATCAGCAGGTCTCGGGCCCACAATGCGGTCAGGCACGTCTCCGTGTCCGGCTTCATGACGACCGCGTTGCCCGCGACGAAGGCGGGGAGCGCGTCGCCGACGGAGAGTTCGAGGGGGTAGTTCCAGGGGGCGATCTGGCCCACGACGCCGCGCGGGTGGCGCAGTTCGGTGACGCGGGTGAGCGTGGGCATGGCGCCGGCGTGCCGCTTGGGCCGGAGATAGGCGGCGGCCCTACGACCGTAGTGGCGGGCCGCGACGGCTACGGCCTGCACCTCCTCGTGGGCGTGCAGCCGCGCCTTGCCGGTCTCCAGCTGGATGAGGTCGAGGACCTCGGCCTGGCGGGCCAGCACCAGGTCGTGGAAGCGGAGCAGGACGGCGGCGCGCTGCCGCACCGGAACCTGCGCCCAGACGGACTGGGCCTTGCGGGCCGCCTCGAAGGCCTGCCGTACGTCCTCCGGTGTGGACTCGGGCAGGTCGGCCAGCTTCTCGCCGGTGAACGGCGTGTGGTTGGCGGTCCGGCCGGATCCGGCCACGCCCTTCGTGAGCTGCGCTATCAGCTCGGGGGTGACCACGTCGGCGGCGGTACGGGCGCCCGCGGGGGCGGGGGCGAGCGGGTTGGTGCCGGTCTTTTCCGGGGCCTGCGAGTCCGTCATGAGCCGCAGGGTATGCCGCGGCGGAGGCTTTGTGTACCCGGCGGTAATAGGGATTCACCGAGTGCTCACACGGCGCCAGCGATCACTGGCAACAAACGCGCTGATCAGGGTCTTGAGCGGAGACGATCAGCGATGGTTCAGTTGGTTCCGATCCGGAGACGGTCACGGGCACCCTTGAACGCCGCCGTGCCCTTCTTCTCGTCCGCCGTTCCCTTGGGCATGTCCACACGCAGCTCGTACATACGGCCGTCATCGGTCAGGATCATCAGCTCCATGACCCGCGTGGGGTACTCCTTCAGGTCGTAGGTGGTGTCGGCGAGTGCCGCCTCGTAGCCGTCGATGCTGGTGCGCGTGTACTGCGTCCGCGCGTCCCCGTTGTAGCTGTCCCAGGTGGCATGCGCCTCCTTCGCCTGGCCCATCGGGGAGCGGGGCGCCTTGTCCCACTGGGTCAGACGGATCTGTACGGTCTCGCTGCCGTCCGCGTAGATCACGATCCGGGGCTGGCCGGCCGCGTTGCCCTGCCGGGCGTACTCGTCGTAGCCGGCCGGGACGGAGAGGACGGCCTTCATGTCCTCCTCGCTGTGCGCGGTCCAGGGCGCGGACGTGGGGCTTCCCGCTTCGCCACCGGGGACGGAGGGCGTGCGATCCCTCGCCGCTCCGCTGTCGGTGTCGGCGAGGGAGGTGCCGAGCCAGATGCCGCCGGCCAGGAGGGCGGCGCCGAGCAGGGCGGCGGGGAGGGGGTGACGGAGGAGGGCGGGGCGGGGGGATTTGGGGGTGGAGACGGTGTCGGGGGCGGGGTTGGGATTGAGATTCTTCGGCTCGTCCGGAGCGGGCTGCGGGGCGTTCGGTTCAGGCTGCGGCTCTTCCTGAGCGGGCTTCGGCTCCTTCTGACCGGGCTCCGGTATGGCTTCGGATTCGGGGCCGGCGGTGCCGTCGGCTGCTTCCGGGGCCACGCCCGCCAGCTGTATCGTCCCGACGTCGTCGGAGAACTCCCTGAGCTGGGAGGCGTCCTGGGCCTCTGTCACGGGTGCCCCGGTCGGACCGGCCGTCGGCCATCGCCCGGCCGCCGCCTCCAGGACCTTGCCGACCTCCTCCGGGTCCGGCCGCTGCTCGGGCTCCTTGACCAGCAGTCGCACGATGAGCGACCCGAGCGGTCCGGCCTGCTTGGGCTCGGGCGGGTCCGCGGAGAGGATCGCGGCGAGGGTGGACTCCAGCGTCGTACGACGGAAGGGGGACCATCCTTCTACGGCGGCGTAGAGCAGGACGCCCAGGGACCACAGGTCGGAGGGGGGACCGGCGCCGCGGCCGGACATCCGCTCGGGGGCGATGAATTCGAGGGAGCCGACGAACTCTCCGCTGAGGGTGAGGGATTCCTCGCCCTGGACATGGGCGATGCCGAAGTCGGTGAGGACGACGCGGCCGTGCGGGCCGAGCAGGACGTTGGCCGGCTTGACGTCGCGGTGCACGATCCCGACGGCGTGCGCGGCGCGCAGCGCGCCGAGGACGGCGAGGCCGACCCGGGCGGACTCGGCGGGTTCCAGCGGTCCGCGTTGCAGCACCTCGTGCAGGGACTCCCCGCGGATCAACTCCATGACGATCCAGGGGAGTCCGTCGTCCACGACGACGTCATGGATGGAGACGGCCGAGGGATGATCGACGCGGGCGGCGGCGCGGGCCTCGCGATAGAGCCGGTTGGCGGCGCGCTGGTGACCCGCGTCCTCCGGGTCGCCCGGCAACCGCGGCTGCTTGACGGCGACTTCGCGCTCCACGAGCTCGTCGTGCGCCCGCCAGACGGTGCCCATCCCGCCGGAGCCGATGCGTTCGACCAGCCGGTAGCGCCCCCCGACCAGCCGGCCCTTGGGGCCTGCCCCGCCCCCGTTGTTGCTCATGCCCCATGACTACCGTGCGGGCAGGCTCTTTGTCGACGCGATGCCTTGTGATCAGGCCGCCCATCGGGAAGGCGGGCTGAAGCTCACAGCTTGTCGATGTCCAGGTTGGCGATCGTCGTCCGCGCCACCTCGCGTCCCCGCTCGGTGAAGTCGCCCTTGCCCGGATAGCTGATCGTCACCTTGTACATGTCGCCGGCCGAGGTCTTGTAGTAGAAGAGCTTCAGCTCGCGGGGGCGCGGGTTCTGGGTGTCGGTCGTGGTGTACGTGACCGTGTTCTCGGCCGACTGCTTGCCCTGGTACGTGGTCTCCTCAGGGCTGGTCCGAGCGGCTTCGGGCATGGAGAGGTCGTAGCTGCCCTGGTCCTTGAACACCTCGTTGTCGGCGTACATTTCGGCCGCGGCGGAGTTCTTGATCTCGTTCGAGGTGTCCTCGGACTTCCTGGCCAGGTTCACACCGATCCAGATGCTGCCGCTCCAGTCGGTGTAGGTGACCCAGTTCTTGTCGTTGTCGTCGGCGTCCGGCTTGCCGACCTGGTAGGTCGCCGGCACCTGGAGTGTCACCCCCAGCTTCGGGTGCGCCCGCTCTGTCCAGCCGTCCGGCAGGGAACCCGCGAACGGGTCGGCGATCACCAGATACGCCGCCACCGCACCCGCGACGACCGCCGCACCGATCCCGAGCAACGCCTTGCGCCCCAGCCGGACGCCTCCCGTGCCGCCCTCGGCGATCCGCACCACCTGCGTGGCGGGCGGCGCCGGCGGATCGGCCGCCTGTTCCAGCAGCGCACGCGTCTGCCCGGCGTTCGGCCGGCGCGCCGGGTCCTTCTGGAGCAGGCCGTTGATGACGTCGGCGAGCGGGCCCTGCGCGGTGGCCGGCAGGGCCGGCGTGGCGTTGAGGACGGACTGGAGGGTGGCCGGGGTGTTGCTGCGACGGAACGGCGAGACGCCCTCCGTGGCCGCGTAGAGGACCACGCCCAGGGACCACAAGTCGCTTGCCGGGCCGGGGCGCTGGCCCAGCACCCGTTCCGGCGCGATGTACTCCGGCGAGCCGACGAAGCCGCCGGTGTCGGTGAGGCTGGTCTCGCCCTCGATCTGCGCGATGCCGAAGTCGGTGAGGACGACGCGGTCGTGCCGGCCGAGCAGGACGTTGTCCGGCTTGACGTCCCGGTGCAGGATGCCCGCCGCGTGCGCGGCCTCCAGCGCACCCAGCACCTCGAGGCCGATTCTCGCCGCTTCCCGGGCCCCGAGCGTGCCCTCCTGCAACGCATCGCCCAGCGAACGGCCCTGCACCAGCTCCATCACGATCCACGGCCGGCCGTCCACGACCGCGACGTCATGCACGTTCACGACCGCCGGATGGTCCAGCCGGGCCGCGGCGCGCGCCTCGCGACGCATCCGCTCGAAGGCGTTGGCACGTTCGCGTTCGGGAAGGTGATCCGGTACACGCGGTTCCTTGACGGCGACCTCGCGGTCCACCGTCTCGTCCTTGGCCCGCCACACCGTGCCCATACCGCCGTGCCCGAGCTTGGCCAGCAGCCGGTAACGGCCCGCGATCAGGCGCCCGGCGCCCGGGTCCTGCGCGGGCGCGGTCTGCGCGGGCGCGACCTGTATGGGCGCGACCTGTATGGGCGCCGCATACGGGTTGTCGGGGTGCGGCACCGCCGCGGGCGGGTTCGGCGGTTGCAGACCGAAACTCGTTGGCTCGTCGGACCCGTAAGGGGCTCCCCCGTTGCTGCTCATGGGTTTATCCATATCGCGGCAACCGCTCCCGGTTCCACAGGGAACGCATTCCGGTCACAGAGCCGTGACTCAGCTCGTCGCTTATCTCACGCTTACGTCTGTATCTCCCGTTCACGCTCGCATGAACGTGTCGAGCGCTACGTCGAAATACGCCCGCCCCTGCCGCGCCTCCCCCACCGGCGCCGACACCTGAAGCTCGTACAACCGGCCGTCCTCCTGCCACCACAGCTCGTACGTGCGCTTCGCCATGCCTTCCGCATTCCAGGTGAACTCCCGGCGGGCGGCGGCGTGTCCGTGGTGCGCGGTGGCGATGACCCGGCCCTCCCGGTACCCCGCATGGGCGTCCGGCCCCTTCGCGTGCGCTCGCCGCATCGCGCCCAGGGGGCCGCCGGGCTCGGCTTCGCTGATCCGGACACTCAGACGGAAGGTTTCTCCACGCGATACGTACAGCCCCTGAGCGCGACGCGTGAACCCCTCCGGCACGGCCAGCGAGAACCCCGCCGGCTCCTCGACGACCCGGTAACCCGCAGGCGCCGACACGGACACTTCCGGACCCGGCGTACCTCCCCCGTCGTTCATCAGCAGCGCCGCCGCCGACACCCCCGCCCCCGCCATCGCGGCGACCAGCAGCGCGCCCACCAGCATACGCCGCCGGTACTGCACCGCCTGCGGCGGCAGTCGCCCCATGTCGAGAAAGTCCCGCAGCATCCGCTCGGCCCGCTCCGCGTCCAGCCGCTGGTCCGGATCGCGGTCCAGCAGCCCTCGTACGACGGGCAGGAGCGGCTCCGCCTGGACGGGCGGACGTATGTCGTCGTCGATCACCGCGTGCACGATGCCGCCCAACGAGTCGCGCCGGAACGGTGATTCACCGCTCAGGGTCGCGCACAGCAGCGCGCCCAGCGACCACAGGTCGGACTCGGGGCCGGTGCGGGCGCCGGTCATGCGCTCGGGCGCGGTGTACTCGGGCGAGCCGACGAAGGTGCCGCTCTCGGTGAGCGTGGGGGCGCCCGTCAGCCGGGCGATACCGAAGTCGGTGAGGACGACGCGGCCGGTGGCGGGCTCCAGCAGGACGTTCGCGGGCTTGAGGTCGCGGTGCAGGACACCGGCCGCGTGCGCGGTGCGCAGGGCGCTGAGCAGGGCGATGCCGATCCGGGCGGCCTCGGGGGCGTCGAGCGGGCCGTGCGTGGAGATGCGCTCGGCCAGGGAGCAGCCGTCGATCAACTCCATGACGATGAACGGGCGTTCGTCGTGCTCGACCACATCGTGGACGACGATGATGTGCGGGTGGCTGAGCTGGGCGACCGCGCGGGCCTCGCGCAGAGTGCGGTCGCGCTGCTGCCGGACCTCGTCCGCGGAGAGGGTCTCGTCGAGGAGCAGCTCCTTCACCGCCACCTGCCGACGGAGGAGCCGGTCGGTCGCCCGCCACACGACACCCATGCCGCCACGGCCCAGTCGCGCATCGAGCCGGTAACGACCCGCGATCAGACGGGGGTTGCCCCATCGGCCGTCCCCCTGCTCCCTCTGGGTCCCCATGCGCCCCATCATGCCGCACCGGATGGGTCCCCTCCGGAGCGCCGATCGGCCAAGTACGCCGCCACCCCAAGAGTGGACAGTGAGTCCACCGCCCACGCCTACACCCACGAGGTCATCCACCTGCTCGCAGAACGCGGGCCAGGTCTGCTGCAGGTCCTCCGCGAGGCCCATCCAGCGCCTTGGCACACCAGCGGCCCGGTGGCGCGCGACGGCTCCTGGGAGCCAGTGAGTTCGGCCAGTTCGTCGGCGTGCGTGACCAGGTCGGGCCGGGCGGCCAGAGTCGACCATTTTCGGCCACAACTTGCTTTGAATAGGGTGCAAATCACGGCAAATAACCTAGAGATGCCCACCATATAGGGCAAAACGGGTGGCTGAAATCATGCTGTCAAGTGAATCATGGAAGCCTTACCTTTTCCTTATGGGAAACACATTCAAGCGCCTTTCCGTCACGAGCGTCGCGGCGGTGGCAATATTCGCTACGACCACAGTGACCAATGCCAGCGCGGCGAGTGGCGGAGCCGCGTGCTCGGTGACCGGCGCCTCGGGGAGCATGACGTTCACCAACTGGACAAGCAGCTATGTGGACATCCGCGGTTGGGTCAAGGACAACGCTGCCGATGGTCACCATGTGGCCATTCGATTCAGATCCATAGACGAGTCCACCGGATGGGTAACAGAGTGGCCCTGGCGTCACGAATACGACGGCAGCGGATCGACTACCAGCTTCACCACTTACGCGAGGCCCGCCGGCGATCGTCTCCACCACATCGGCGCGCAGGTGGCGGTGATGGAAGGGGGCACGATAGTCCGTGCTTGCACTGACTGGGCCTGAGCTCCCGCACAATAGCCCGCTCTAACTACAATTCACTGCGGACCACCCCTCGCTGAAGCACAGTGGTCGCTCGAATCGTTGACGTATCGGCCCACGAGAATTTCGGATGGGCCGATACGCGACCGCCTTCAGCGAAGTCGTCGTCCACGTAGGTCACGACGTTCTCGGCCGATTCGCTGCCCTGGTACGAAGTTTTGGTCGCTTCGAGGAGAAAGTAGCGTCCTCCGTCTTCTCCATATCATCGACATCCTGATCACCGGGGCGTTGTGCTGGGGCGGAACGGCGAGATGCGCTCCGTCGCCGCATACAGCACCACGCCGAGCGGCCAGAGATCAGAGGCAGGCCCCGGCCGCTTCCCCAACGCCCGCTCCGGGGCGATGAGAGAGCGACCGCAGTGACAGCGGAACCTTCTGTTCCACTCGGCTCACCCCTCCTGGAAGCCCCGCAGGATCCAGTCGAACTGCTTTCTGGTGGTGGCCCAGTCGTCGGCCGGCGAGGACGCGTAGATGGCGTACTCGGTGCCGTCACTGTCCATGTACCCGACGTCTATCGCACGGTAGGGCCCCTGGAAGTAGTGCGGTGCATCCTTGGCCAGCGCGTTGAACGTGTACTCCCAGCGGACGCCCGGCAGGTCGCGGAAAAGCTCCTCCTTGAGGCTCAGCTGCTTGTAGTCCTGCAGCCGCTCTGAGAGCCGCTGGTCCAGGTTGACCATGTGCTCGTACGAGGTGCGGAAGTCCGGCGCGGTGTCGACGGCGACCCGCACGAGGTGCTTGCCCTTGTCGGGCGAGTAGTCGACCTGCCGGAGGCCGTCCTGGTCGATGGAGACGGACCGCTTCCACCCCTTGGGCAGGGAGATGCTGAAGCCCACCGGGTCGTTGCGCCGCTCCCAACCGGCGGGAACCGCCCCCTGACCGCCCTCGTCGCTCGGCGTGGCACTCGGAGTCGGCGATACAGAGGCGGAGTCGCCGGGGCTGCCTGTGCCGAACTGCTGCAGCGCGACCGCGGCTCCCGCCCCGGTGATCGCGACAACGGCGACGAGGACAACCGCGCGCAGACGGCGCCACTTCTTCGGGGGCGCCGGGGGCGGGCCCACCTGGGTGACGGCGGCCGGGTGCGGCCTGGTGACACCGGTCTGCGGCTGCTCGTAGCGCCCCTGCTGTCCGTACGCCCCAGGCCGCGTCGACACGAACGCCTGCGCCCTGTTCGACCGCCGCCCCTCCGCCGCCGCCGCGAGCATCAGCTCGGCGGCCTCCGCGTCGGGTCGTACGGCCGGATCCTTGTGCAGCAGGGCGGTGATGACGTCGCCGAGCGGGCCGGCGTGCTGCGGCATCGCGGGCTCTTCCTGGACGACCGCCTGCATGGTGCTCAGCGGCGAGGTGCGGCGGAACGGCGACCTGCCCTCCACCGCCGTGTACAGCGTGGCGCCCAGCGCCCACAGGTCGGAGGACGGCCCGGGATCATGGCCGCGGATGCGCTCGGGGGCCAGGTAGTCGACCGAGCCGACGACCTCTCCGGTCCGGGTGATCGTGTTGTCGCCCTCGATCTGCGCGATGCCGAAGTCGGTGAGGAGCACGCGCCCGTCGTGCGAGAGAAGGACGTTGCCGGGCTTCACATCGCGGTGCAGGACACCGGCGGAGTGCGCGGCACGCAGCGCGCGCAGCACCCACAGGCCGATGCGGGCGGTCTCCTCCGGCGCGACCCGGCCCTGCTCCTTCACCGCGTCGGCGAGCGAGTGGCCCTCGATCAGCTCCATCACGATCCACGGCCGGCCGTCGTGCTCCAGCACGTCGTGCACGGTGACGACGGCGGAGTGGTTGATCCGGGCGGCCGCGCGCGCTTCCGCCCGGGTACGGGCGAGGAGTCTTTCCTGGTCGGCCTCGGAGACATAGAGCGCGGCGGTCAGTTCCTTGATCGCGACGGCTCGGTGCAACACCTCGTCATGCGCACGCCACACGCGGCCCATGCCGCCGCTGCCGATCGAGTCGGCAAGCCGGTAGCGGCCCGCGACGAGCAGGCCCTGCATCTGATTCACGTTGCCCCGCAATGGTCTTGACAGGGTCAGACTAAGGACCGGCCCGCCCGCAGGGAACCGCGGGGGTACCACGGAGACAGTCCTGTGACGGTTGTCGCCTCGGCAGCCGACAGGCAACCAAGCACCGCAAGCGCTGTCAGCCCGTGAACCGATATGTCGCCGCCGCCTGCTCGTACAGCCGCGTCACTTCGTCCCGCTCGGCTTCCGGGCCGCGCAGTTGCAGCACGTGATAGCGCCCGTCGATCAGGATCGCGAGGTTGCGCACGAACAGCTCGCGGTCGTCGGCGCCGGTCCAGGTGAACTGCCCCTCGGCCATGGTCCGCCCGCCCACCTGAATCGTCTTCAGGCCGGTGGAGGTGGCCCAGCTGGAGTCGCGGTACGGCTGCAGTTCGGGCTCTTTCTCCCGCTGATAGGCCATCGGATCGGTGCCGTACTCGTCCGCGGTGTCCCGTCCCGGTACGACGACGAGGTCGAAGTCGCCGTTCGAGTAGACGACCTGCCCACGCCCGTTCTTCGCGGTCCGGTCCCAGCCGTTGGCGACGGCGACGGCGAAACCCTCCTGGTCCGTGCGCAGCGTGAAGCCGTCGGGGAGGTCGGGAGCGGTGGTCTGCGTCTCGTCGGAACCGGCCGACGCCGAGGGGCTCTCCCCACCCGGCGAGGTCTGGTCGGGCCGCGGCTCACTGCTCGCCTCGGGCGACTGCGCGGGTTCCTGGCTCACCTCACCGGCGGCCCCGGTCCGGTCGGTGTCATCGGTGCCGGTGCTGTCGGCCTTGGGCATGAACAGCATCGCGTACGCGACCGCCGCGGCCATCGCCAGTAACACCAGCAGCAGCAGCGTACGGCCGAGACTCCGCGGCGAACGACCCTGCTGCCGCGCCCGCTTGTGCCGCCCGTGTGTCGCGGGCAGCCCGGCCCGCCGCCTGCGCACCAGCTCGCCCTTGCGCCGTACGATCGGCAGCCGGCTCGCGTCGACGGGCGGCGCGGCGACGACATGCGCCCCGGCTTCGGGCTCGGGCGCCGACCGCACCAGCGAACGCAGCCAGCCCCGCAGTTCCTCGAACTCGAGCCGCTCAGTGGGGTCCTGACGCAGCAGCGTCTCGACGACCGGCCGCAGCGGACCGCACTCCTCCGCGAAGGCGGGCGGCTCCGCGCACACCATCTGCACCAGTTCGGCCGTCGACTCCTCCGGATACGGCGCATGTCCCTGCACGGCCCGGAACAGCAACGCCCCCAGCGCCCACAGATCGGTGGCCGGCCCGATCGGCGCCGCCAACTGCCAGTTCTCGTGCACCGGCCCCGCCTGCTCCGGCGCCCAGCGCTCCGTCACCGGCCCCACCACAGCCATCCGCGCCTGCCGCGCCCGCTCGGCGGCCAGCGCGGTCGTCGGCCCCCGCCGCACCGGCGCACCGGCGACGAGGTCGTCCCAGCGACTGGGGGGCGGGGTCTGGGAGGCGTCGGGAAGGGGGGCGGCTCCCGGGGCTGGGGCATGGGCCATGGGTGCGGGGCCGTTCCCTCCGGGAGGGAGTGCCGTACGGCCCCCCTGGTCGCCGCCGCCTTGCCCATTGGCCCCGGTCTGCACACCGCGAGGCGCAGCCCCGTGCCAGGAGGCTCCGCCCACTCCGTACGGGTCGGCGATCTGTCCCGGGGCACCGGCCCGTCCCGCCGACGCGGGGCCGCTGCCAAGGGAATTCGGCGGGTATTCGAGGCCGTGGTCCGCGGGATACGACGACGGGTCGACGCCGGTTTCGGACGCGGGCAGGAGGTGGGACGCGTCGCTTCCGGGGGCGTACGGGAGGTGGGACGCGTCGTTTCCGGGGGCGTACGGGAGGTGGGGCGCGTCGGTTCCGGGGACGTACGGCGGCTGCTGGGCACCGCCGCCGTCGGCATACGGTCGCTGCGTCGAGCCGTCGGCCGGTGCGTGCGGCGTGCCCTCGGGCGAGGGGCGGGCCCCGGGGAGGGCGGCCCGGCTGCTCTGCTCTGCCTCCTGGACGCGGGCCGCGGCCCGGGCACCCGCTCGATACGCGGCGATCGCCCCGGCACGCGCGGCCCGGATGTCACCGCCGGCGTCGGGAGCCCTGCGGGCGATGGCGCTCGACGTGCCCGCCCCGTTCGCTGCTTCCGCCCCGACGGCCGGCAACCCCCCGGCCGCCCGAGCCTCGATCGCGGCCCTCCGCGCAGCCTCGGGATCGACTTCGACAGAACCGGAAGGACCCTGGCCCCCCGCACCGCCGAAGCCCACGGACCCGCCGGAGCCTCCGCCCCCGCGCCCGTCACCGAAACCCGGAGCGCCACCCTCCCCCGCGCCCGCGTCGCCGTCCTCGGCCGGTACCGGGTCGTACCCGCACAGCGCCTCCTCCGCCGCTCCGACCGCGAGGCCGGTCAGCATGACGCGGCCGTCGTCGCAGACGAGGACCGTGCGGGCGGTGATGTTGCGGTGGACCCAGCCGTGGGCGTGCAGGACGGCAAGGGCCATCAGGACGTCGGAGGCGACCTCGGCCGCCCGGTACGGCGTCAGTGGCTGCTCGGCGAGGAGGGCCGCCAGCGGCCGTGCGGCGACCAGTTCGCTGACGATCCACAGCGAACCGCCCTCGGCGAACACGTCGAAGACCTGGTCGAGCCGGGGGTGGTCGGGAATTCCGGCCGCGGCCTGCGCGGCCTCCACGGCACGCCGCACGGCCGGATCGGTGGGCCGCCGAGTGGCCGTCCGCACCGGGGGACGCCGCGCACCACGCTCCCGCGCCCCACGGTCCCGGGCCGCGAAACCGTCCGGCAAGCGCGCCGTGAACCCGTCCGGCAGCCCCTCCGCGTCGAGCACCTCGGCCTCGACGATCTCCGGCAACGGCACCTGCCTGACCAGGACTTCCTGCCCGCTGTAGGTGTCGAAGGCCCGGGACTCGGTGAGTTCGTACTCATCGGACGGCGGCAGCGGCAGGCGGTAGCGGTCGGCGAGTACCCGACCCGCATAGTCGTCCACGTTGCCTCCCCCGGCCGCCCGGTTGGTCAAATCCGTTCGCCTTGCGGCCCGTTATGGATGCGTACGGTCCGCAACCACTCACGATACGTGCCGGAGGCAATCCGCAATGAGGTGATGCCCAGATCTCATGCCCCATTACTCCGGGCCAGTCACGTCACGACTTGGGTTCGAAACTCTTCGCCAGCGTCTGCCAGGTGTCCTTGCGCAGCTCGCTGCCCCAGTTCGCGGCTTTCGCGGTGTACATCAGCGCATAGCCCTGGTCGCCGTCGACGACGAACCCCCGGTCGATGGTCCGGTACTTCGTCCCGCTCTCCACATAGGTGAACTCCCAGTCGGCCGCATTCCAGCCGCGGTAGCCCACCGCCTCTATTCGGATCTTCTTGTACTGGGAGCGTGTCATGTACCGCTCCTGGCTCTTCCAGTCCGCCACCGGGTCGCCCTTGGGCGTGGACGTCCAGGCGACCAGCAGCTTCTGCCCGCCGGGCCCGGTGAACCGGTCACCCGAAGCCCCCGCGGTCTGGAACTTCCACCCCTTGGGCAGCCCGATCGCATACGTGCCGCCTTGGTGCGTCGACGCCACCCCGGCCACCCCGCCGACCTCGGCACCACTGCCACCGGACGCACTCACACTCGCACTCGGCGTACGTCCGGACCCGGAACCGGACGTCGAACCCGCCGTCGACCCCGCCCCGGCGGACTCCGTCGCCGTACCGTCCGTACGCGTGTCCCCGCCCACGTCCTCCTTGGTGGAGGCGCTGGCACTCGCCGAGGCCGGGGCCTTGCCGCCGCCGCTCGCCGAGTCCTTCGAACCGTCTTCGTCCCCACCGAACATGAACGCCAGCACCGTGCCGAGCACCGCCAGCACCACGACCACCGCGATGATCACCAGCGTCCGCTTGGGCACCACATCGGTGAGCGGTGCCCGGGGCACGGGCCGCGGCGGCAGGTCCGGCGGCGGCACCACGGGCCACCCCGAACTCCGCCCGCCCGAAGCCGCGTTCGCCCCCTGCGAGCCACGGTCCCCGGACGACGATCCGGATGATCCGGATGATCCGGAGGCCCCACCCGAGGCCGACGCCGACGCCGTACCCGACTGCCCGGACGCGGTCTCAGACACACCCTCGGATTCCGAAACCGTCGTATCGCTTCCGGACTTGGGGCGAGCGGTGGCCGCGGCCGACGCCGTAGCCGCCCCGGCCGACGCGGCGGCCTTCCGCATGGAACGCAGCGCCCCCCGCAGCCGCTCACCCGCCTCCGCGCCCGGAGAACCCCCCTTGCCCGCCTTGTCCTTCGGCTCGTCCGGCTGTACCGGCAGCGGCACGACCTTCGTCGCGTCCGCCGGCGGCTCCGGCTCGGCCTCCTTCGGCTCGGGCGCGTGAATCACCGCGTTGAGCATGGCGCGCGCGCCGGCGTCGTCCAGCCGCTTGGCCGGGTCCTTGGTGAGCAGGCCGTAGATGACGTCCTTGAGCGGTCCCGCGTTCTTCGGTTCCTCCAGCGGCTCGGTCATCACCGCGGTGAGCGTCGCGATCGCGGACCCCTTGTCGTACGGCGGGGCGCCCTCGACCGACGCGTACAGCAGCCCACCGAGCGACCACAGGTCGGCCGCCGGTCCCGGCTTGTGCCCGCGGGCCCGCTCCGGGGAGATGTAGGAGGGCGCGCCGACGAGCATGCCCGTCGACGTGATGGACGGGTCGCCCTCGACCTGCGCGATACCGAAGTCGGTGAGCACGACCCGGTCGGAGCCGGACTCCAGCAGGACGTTCGACGGCTTCACATCGCGGTGCAGGATGCCCTCGCGATGAGCCGAACGCAGCACATCGAGGACCGCGAGGCCCACCTCTGCCGCGCGCCGGGGCTCCAGCAGGCCGTCCTCCCGGATGACCTCGGCGAGCGACTTGCCCTCGACGAGTTCCATCACGATCCACGGCCGGTCGTCCTCGTCGACCACGTCGAAGACCGTCACCGCGCTGTTGTTGCGGATCCGCGCGATCGCCTTGGCCTCACGCAATGTGCGTGTGATGAGCCGCCGTTTCTCGTCGTCGTCGATGTTGGACGGAAACCTGAGTTCCTTGACGGCGACCGTCCGGCCCAGGGTTTCGTCCTCGGCACGCCAGACCGTGCCCATGCCGCCGCGGCCGAGCACATCTCCCAGCCGGTACCGCCCGGCGAGGAGACGTGCGCTCTTGTCCTGACGGGATGTCCCCGCCCGCTCCGCCTCCGACATGCGTCCCCTCATGCAACCCGCCCTGACAGAGCCTCCATTGTCTCTTACTCGGCAAGTGCCCGACGCCCAGGGTGCCACTGGTGCCGAGCACAAGGGACTGCAGGAGCTGCAGGCTCTACAACGGCACTATGTCCGGCGCCCCCAGCCTCGCCGCATCCGCCGTCAGGTCGTCCGGCTGGCGCTGCGACTCCCGCTCCGCCTGCACCCGCTTCTCGTAGTGCTCGATCTCGCGCTCGATGTGGTCCTTGTCCCAGCCGAGCACGGGCGCCATCAGCTCGGCGGCCTCGCGGGCACTGCGCGTCCCGCGGTCGAAGGTCTCGATGGAGATACGGGTACGCCGGGTCAGTACGTCGTCCAGGTGCCGTGCGCCCTCGTGCGAGGCGGCGTACACGACCTCGGCGCGCAGATAGTCGTCGGCGGCCTGCAGGGGCTCGCCCAGCGAAGGATCTGCGCCGATGAGATCGAGGACTTCTTCCGCCATCGCCCCGTACCGGTTCAACAGGTGCTCCACGCGCACCACATGGAGCCCCGAGCGGGCGGCGATCCGTGCGCGCGCGTTCCACAGCGCCCGGTAGCCCTCGGCTCCGATCAGCGGGACGTCCTCGGTGACGCACTCGGCGACCCGCAAGTCGAGGCCGTGCACCGCCTCGTCCACCGCGTCCTTGGCCATCACGCGGTACGTCGTGTACTTGCCGCCCGCCACGACCACCAGCCCCGGCACCGGGTGCGCGACGGTGTGCTCGCGGGACAGCTTGCTCGTGGCGTCCGACTCGCCGGCCAGCAGCGGGCGCAGCCCCGCGTACACACCCTCGACGTCGTCGCGCGTGAGCGGCACCGCGAGCACGGAGTTCACATGCTCCAGCAGATAGTCGATGTCGGCGCTGGAGGCGGCCGGGTGGGCCTTGTCGAGGTCCCAGTCGGTGTCGGTGGTGCCGATGATCCAGTGGCGGCCCCACGGGATGACGAACAGCACGGACTTCTCGGTGCGCAGGATCAGACCGGTCGACGAGTGGATGCGGTCCTTGGGCACGACCAGGTGGATGCCCTTGGACGCGCGGACGTGGAACTGCCCCCGCTCCCCCACCAGCGCCTGCGTGTCGTCGGTCCACACGCCGGTGGCGTTGACGATCTGCTTGGCGCGGATCTCGTACTCCCCGCCCGCCTCCACGTCCTGCACCCGGGCTCCGACGACTCGTTCGCCCTCGCGCAGGAAGCCGGTCACGCGCGCGCGGTTGGCGGTCTTCGCCCCGTACGCCGCGGCGGTGCGCACCAGGGTCGCCACGAAACGGGCGTCGTCCATCTGCGCGTCGTAGTACTGCAACGCGCCGACCAGCGCCTCCGCCTTCAGGGCGGGCGCGACGCGCAGGGCATGACGGCGGCTCAGGTGGCGGTGCACGGGCAGGCCCCGGCCGTGGCCGCGGGCCATCGACATGGCGTCGTAGAGCGCGACGCCCGAGCCGGCGTACAGGCGCTCCCAGCCCTGGTGTTGCAGCGGATACAGGAACGGCACCGGCTTCACGAGATGCGGGGCCAGCCGCTCCAGCAGCAGTCCGCGCTCCTTCAGCGCCTCCCGGACGAGCGCGAAGTCGAGCATCTCCAGATAGCGCAGGCCGCCATGGATCAGCTTGCTGGACCTGCTCGATGTGCCCGACGCCCAGTCACGCGCCTCGACCAGTCCCGTGGACAGGCCGCGTGTCACCGCGTCCAGGGCCGTGCCGGCGCCGACGACGCCGCCGCCCACCACCAGCAGGTCCAGCTCGTGCTCGGCCATTGCTGCCAGGGACTCGGCGCGTTGCGCCGGCCCCAGTGTCGCTGTCCTCACCGCTGCCTCCCGCTGTCGGTCGCCGGCCCCACCCGTCGGGTGAACCCCGTCCGTCTCCCCCATGCCCAAATTCTGACCGTCTTGCCCGACTTCAGCCACCGCCCGCCCGCCGACCTGTGGACAACTTTCACCGACCTGCCAGAAGACACAAAAAGACACAGGAAAATCAATGCCGTATATCGGTCATATTTACTCCTAGTCTCACATTGCGCTCGCTCACCCTGTCCACACGACTTGCGCACCTGTCCCGCTTCGGCTACTGGGAAGGACGGCCCACGCCATGCCCGCAGATCTCGCCGTCATCGGTCTCGGCCCGTACGGCCTGCCCCTGGCCCAGGCCGCCGTCGCCGCCGGCGTCGCCACGATCGGGTACAAGACGGGGCCCGAGCCCGGCTCCCTCAGCCCCGCCGAACTGCGCCGGATGCTCTCGGGGGGCTTCCGGCCGACCACCAACCCGGCAGAGCTGGGCCGGGTACGCACCGCCGTCATCTGCGCCCCGACCCCACGGGACGCGGACGGCGGGCTCGACCTCGGCCAGGTGGAGGCCTCCGCGCGCACCCTGGCCGAGCGGCTGCGCCCGCACACCACGGTGATCCTCGAATCCCCCGTACACCCGGGCACCACCGAGGAATTCCTCCGCCCACTCCTCGAAGAGGGCTCAGGCCTGCGCGCGGGCCGCGACTTCCACCTCGCCTACTCCCCCAGCCGCGTCGACCCCGGCAACCGCGACTTCACCCCGGCCAACACCCCCAAGGTGATCGGCGGCCTCACCCCCGCCTGCACCGAGTCGGCCGCCGCCTTCTACGGCCGCCTCACCGACAAGGTGGTACGCGCGCGTGGCCCCCGCGAAGCCGAAACCGTGCAGCTCCTGGAGACCAACTTCCGGCACGTCAACATCGCCCTCGTCAACGAAATGGCCGTCCTCTGCCATGACTTGGGCGTCGACCTCTGGGACGTCATCCGCTGCGCCGAGACCAAGCCCTTCGGCTTCCAGACCTTCCGCCCCGGCCCCGGCGTCGGCGGCCACTCCGTCCCCCAGGACCTGACCGGCCGCGCCGGCCGCACCCTCCGCATGGTCGAACTCGCCCAGCAGGTCAACAACCAGATGCCCCGCTACGTCATCCAGCGCGCCGCCAAGCTCCTCAACGAGCACGGCATGTCGGCCCGCGGCGCCCGCGTCCTCCTCCTCGGCGTCACCTACAAGCCCGACCTCGCCGACCAGCAGTCCACCCCCGCCCAGGAGATCGCCATCCGCCTGATGGAACTCGGCGCCTCCATCAGCTACCACGACCCGTACATCCCGTCCTGGAACATCCTCGACCGCCCGGTCCCGCGCGCGGACTCCCTGTACGAAGCTGCCGCGGAGGCAGACCTGACGATCCTGCTTCAGCAGCATCGGACGTATGACCTTCAGGGGCTGTCAGTGAAGGCGCAGCTGTTGCTGGATACGCGGGGGGCTACGCCTACGGGGGCGGCGCATCGGTTGTGAAGGGGGGCGCGTGGGGTGCGTGAGCTGCCGGGGTTGGTGGCGCGGGGCACCTGGCGCCAGTACCGTAGGGGCAGGTGGAGCCCACCGCAGGGGCTAATGCGTGGGGCTCGTGGATGGATCACGGAGTTTCCGCCCCTACTTCTCATAGGGACGGCCGCTCACCATCACGCCAACAAGGTGGAGCCCACCACAGTGGCCACTGCGATGGGCTCCGAACGGTTTACGGGTGTCCGCCCCTAGTCCTCTTGGGGGCGGCCGCTCACCGTCCGTAGTACCACAAGATGCACCTCCTCCGGAACTTCACCAGCCGAAGCCAAGTTCGATCCCAGCGGGTGGGCTTGCGGTGACGACCCATGGGTGCGCCCCCTTCCACGACGCCACCCATTGGCCCGGTAGGCAGCACGTTGGAATTCGGGCCGGGCCCCGAGGGCGGGGTCCGGACCGTGTCCTTGGAAGGGGGCGCCCCAGAGAACCGGTTCGCCGATCAAGGACACTACCGACTCCCCACGCCCGTTCAGCCCACATTCGCCCCAAACGCAACCACGCGCCCCCTCCCACACAACGCGCCCCCACCCAGGCGCAGTTGGGCACGCAAAGGGCCGGTCACCCCACCCGGAGTGACCGGCCCTTCCTGACGTAGACGCAGACGTAGACCTACGGGCTACCGCTTGTGCTGCGAGTCGGCGACCGTGACCTCGACCCGCTGGAACTCCTTCAGCTCGCTGTACCCGGTCGTGGCCATAGCCCGCCGCAGCGCACCGAAGAAGTTCATGGAACCGTCGGGCGTGTGCGACGGACCCGCCAGCACCTCCTCGACCGTGCCCACCGTCCCCAGGTCGACCTTCTGCCCGCGCGGCAGCTCCTCGTTGACCGCCTCCATGCCCCAGTGGTGCCCCTGGCCCGGCGCATCCGTGGCACGCGCGAGCGGGGAGCCCATCATCACCGCGTCCGCACCGCAGGCGATCGCCTTGGGCAGGTCGCCCGACCAACCCACACCACCGTCCGCGATCACATGCACATACCGCCCACCGGACTCGTCCATGTAGTCACGACGCGCCGCCGCCACATCCGCGACAGCCGTCGCCATCGGGACCTGGATGCCCAGCACATTGCGCGTGGTGTGCGCCGCGCCGCCGCCGAAGCCGACGAGCACGCCCGCCGCACCCGTACGCATCAGGTGCAGGGCCGCGGTGTAGGTGGCGCAGCCGCCGACGATCACCGGGACGTCGAGTTCGTAGATGAACTGCTTCAGGTTGAGCGGCTCGTGCGAACCGGAGACGTGCTCCGCCGAGACGGTCGTGCCGCGGATGACGAAGATGTCCACGCCCGCGTCCACGACGGCCTTGGAGAACTGGGCCGTGCGCTGCGGGGAGAGGGCGGCCGCGGTGACCACGCCCGAGTCGCGCACCTCCTTGATGCGCCGGCCGATCAGCTCCTCCTTGATGGGAGCGGCGTAGATCTCCTGGAGGCGGCGGGTGGCCGCCTCGACGGGGAGGCCGACGATCTCGTCGAGCAGCGGTTGCGGGTCCTCGTACCGCGTCCACAGGCCTTCGAGGTTCAGTACGCCGAGGCCGCCGAGCTCGCCGATGCGGATCGCGGTGGCCGGGGAGACGACCGAGTCCATGGGGGCGGCCAGGAAGGGCAGCTCGAAACGGTAGGCGTCGATCTGCCAGGCGATCGAGACCTCCTTCGGGTTGCGCGTACGACGGCTGGGGACGACGGCGATGTCGTCGAAGGCGTACGCCCTGCGGCCGCGCTTGCCGCGCCCGATCTCGATCTCAGTCACGTGTGTGGCCTTTCCCTGATGCGTTTCAGCGTCTTCCAGTATCGCCGACGGGTACGACAAGGGCGGCCCCGGATGCTCCGGGGCCGCCCTTGGACACGCTTCACGCGCGCGTGCGCGTCACTTGCTGCGGCTGTAGTTCGGCGCCTCGACCGTCATCTGGATGTCGTGCGGGTGGCTCTCCTTGAGGCCCGCGGAGGTGATCCGTACGAAGCGGCCCTTGGCCTCCATCTCCTCGATGGTGGCGGCGCCCACATAGCCCATGGTCTGGCGCAGGCCGCCGACGAGCTGGTGCAGGACGCTGGCCAGCGGGCCGCGGAAGGGCACCTGCCCCTCGATGCCCTCGGGCACCAGCTTGTCGTCGGCCGAGACCTCGGCCTGGAAGTAGCGGTCCTTCGAGTACGACTTGCCCTGGCCCCGGGACTGCATGGCACCGAGCGAGCCCATACCGCGGTACGACTTGAACTGCTTGCCGTTGATGAACTGCAGCTCACCGGGCGACTCCTCGCACCCGGCGAGCAGGCTGCCCAGCATCACGGTGTCGGCACCGGCGGCGAGCGCCTTGCCGATGTCGCCGGAGTACTGCAGGCCGCCGTCGCCGATCAGCGGGATACCCGCCGGGCGGGCGGCGAGGGATGCCTCGTAGATGGCGGTGACCTGCGGGACGCCGATACCGGCGACCACGCGCGTGGTGCAGATCGAACCCGGGCCCACACCCACCTTGATGCCGTCGACACCGGCGTCGATCAGCGCCTGGGCACCGTCACGCGTGGCGACGTTGCCGCCGATCACGTCGACGGACACGTTCGACTTGATCTTCGACATCCAGCTGAGGGCGTTGCTGTTGTGGCCGTGCGAAGTGTCGACGACCAGGAAGTCCACCCCGGCCGCGGCGAGCGCCTGGGCGCGCTCCAGGGCCTCGGGGCTGGCGCCCACGGCGGCACCGACGAGCAGCCGGCCCTCGCCGTCCTTGGCGGCGTTCGGGTACTTCTCGGCCTTGACGAAGTCCTTGACCGTGATGAGGCCCTTGAGCACACCCGCTTCGTCGACCAGCGGAAGCTTCTCGATCTTGTGGCGGCGCAGCAGCTCCATGGCGTCCACGCCGGAGATGCCGACCTTGCCGGTGACCAGCGGCATCGGCGTCATGACCTCGCGCACCTGACGGCTGCGGTCGGACTCGAAGGCCATGTCGCGGTTGGTGACGATGCCGAGCAGCTTGCCGGCCGGGTCGGTGACGGGCACGCCGCTGATGCGGAACTTGGCGCACAGGGCGTCCGCCTCGGCGAGCGTCGCCTCCGGGTGCACCGTGATGGGGTCGGTGACCATGCCGGACTCGGACCGCTTGACCAGGTCGACCTGGTTGACCTGGTCCTCGACGGAGAGGTTGCGGTGCAGCACGCCGACGCCGCCGAGGCGGGCCATCGCGATCGCCATGCGGGACTCGGTCACCTTGTCCATCGCCGCCGAGAGCAGCGGGATGTTGACCCGGACGTTGCGGGAGATGCGGGACGAGGTGTCGACCGCGCCCGGCAGCACCTCGGATGCGCCCGGCAGCAGCAGCACGTCGTCGTAGGTCAGCCCGAGTGTCGCGAATTTACCGGGCACTCCGTCGACGTTCGCAGTCATGACACCTTCCCCAAATGGCCTTGATCGGTGCGGATGTCCATGCTAACGGGAAGCATGGCTCTCAAATTCCACGGTTCTGGGTGACCACCGGCTTCGTATGTTCGTACGGAAGTCGCGAGCGGCCTGTTCAAGGAAGGCGCTTACGGCAAAGGGATTACTGCTCTGCCAGTGCCCTGAGTCGGCTCAGCGCCCGGTGCTGCGCCACTCGGACCGCACCGGGTGACATTCCCAACATCTGACCCGTCTCCTCCGCCGTCAAGCCCACGGCGATACGCAGCAGCAGCAGCTCGCGCTGGTTCTCCGGGAGGTTGGCCAGCAGTTTCTTGGCCCATTCGGCGTCGCTGCTCAGCAGCGCGCGCTCTTCGGGGCCCAGTGAGTCGTCGGGCCGCTCCGGCATCTCGTCCGACGGGACCGCCGTCGACCCCGGGTGCCGCATCGCCGCCCGCTGCAGGTCCGCGACCTTGTGCGCGGCGATGGCGAAGACGAAGGCCTCGAAGGGGCGGCCGGTGTCCTTGTAGCGCGGGAGGGCGAGGAGGACGGCGACGCAGACCTCCTGGGCCAGGTCCTCCACAAAGTGCCGCGCGTCGCCCGGAAGCCGGGACAGACGGGTGCGGCAGTAGCGCAGTGCCAAGGGGTGAACATGGGCGAGCAGGTCATGCGTCGCCTGCTCGTCCCCGTCGACGGCGCGATGAACGAGCGCTCCGATCGCCCCTTGGGCACGGGATGCCTCGTCATCGCGCATCGGTCCATGGTGCCTTGCGGCCGTCCGGTCCGTGGCACCGCGTCCGTTGTTGTGCACCGAAGCGTTATGAGCAGGTGCGCCGGAACTCATCCCTTGCGCCCTCCCCTTCCGCTCGACCGACTCGTCCCCGAGAGACTCCACACCTCAAGGATGCGGCATGCGCGCCGAAACGAGCAGCGGGCACCGACGGGACCGATTGACCGACCTCGCATCCGCGCCCCCGAAGGGGCGCGGGGAACTGCGCGACCAGCCACGACAAACCCGCAGCCGCCAGACGGCACAACGCGGCACCCACAGTGGGGCGCTTAACGAACCAGACCCCATCGGAAGCCAAGCGCCACCGCATGCGCCCGGTCCGACGCACCGAGCTTCTTGAACAACCGCCGAGCATGCGTCTTGACCGTGTCCTCGGAGAGAAAAAGCTCGCGACCGATCTCCGCGTTGGAACGACCATGGCTCATACCCTCGAGCACCTGGATCTCACGCGCCGTGAGCGTCGGCGCCGCGCCCATCTCGGCGGACCGCAGCCGCCGCGGGGCGAGACGCCACGTCGGATCCGCCAGCGCCTGCGTCACCGTGGCGCGCAGTTCCGCGCGCGAGGCATCCTTGTGCAGATACCCCCGCGCACCGGCGGCGACCGCGAGGGCCACGCCGTCCAGGTCCTCGGCGACGGTGAGCATGATGATGCGCGCACCGGGGTCGGCGGACAGCAGCCGCCGGACGGTCTCGACGCCGCCCAGACCGGGCATGCGTACGTCCATCAGAATCAGGTCCGAGCGGTCGGCGCCCCAGCGGCGGAGGACTTCCTCGCCGTTGGCCGCGGTCGTCACGCGCTCGACGCCGGGCACGGTCGCGACCGCGCGGCGAAGCGCCTCTCGGGCAAGCGGGGAGTCGTCGCAGACGAGGACGGATGTCATGGCCGTCCTCCGCAGCTGATGCACGTCACCTTGAGCCTCCAGGCTGGTACGAAATCGTCACCTGTGCGGTCGACCGCGTCGGACGCCTGCCCGAGCGCTTGTTGGTTCAACCGCCTCCGCACTCTCAACGACGGTCACTCGAAAGAGTTACGGGGCCGTGCGCCGTCTTCGGCACTCTACGTGAGGGGGCGGACACGGTGCAGACAGGCGCAGTAGACCCTGAACGTTTCATCACAACCATGCCCCATTTAGCCCTATTTCTTCCCATCAAGCAGATTCTGAGGCTAGATTCGCAATGAGTCATATTTTCATCTCCTTAGATCGTAGATGTACGGTCGTGGACACCGTATCCGCCCAGAACGGCTACAAGGGGTCACGTAATGGCAGATTTCTCCCGCCTTCCCGGACCGAACGCGGACCTGTGGGACTGGCAGCTGCTGGCTGCCTGTCGCGGGGTGGACAGCTCGCTCTTCTTTCATCCGGAGGGTGAGCGCGGTGCGGCGCGGAGTGCTCGTGAGAACTCGGCCAAGGAGGTCTGCATGAGGTGCCCGGTCCGCGCCCAGTGCGCGGCGCACGCGCTGGCGGTGCGCGAGCCGTACGGCGTCTGGGGCGGCCTGACCGAGGACGAGCGCGAAGAGCTCATGGGGCGGGCGCGCAATCGGCTGGTGTCGGCATCACCGGCCGGCGAACATGCCTCGTCGAGTTGAACCACATCCGAAGGAACGTTTCTGCACAATTTCTGCACACACGGACCGCACAAGGGGCACGCGCTCGCGTGCCCCTACCTTGTGGCCGCCCGCGCCAGTTGCTCCAGCGTCGCCGCCACGGCAGGCACCTGCGCCAGGTCGGGCAGCGTGAGCGCGACGATCTCCCGCCGTACCGCCGGTTCCAGCGTCACCGTGCGCGCGCCCCGTGGTCGTACGGACTCGATGGCGAGCTGGGGCAGGACGGCGACGCCCAGGCCCGCGGCCACCAGGCCGACGACCGCCGGATAGTCGTCGGTCGCGAAGTCGATGCGGGGAGTGAAGCCCGCACCCTCGCAGACCTCGATCAACTGGCCGCGGCAGCGCGGGCAGCCCGCGATCCAAGGTTCGGCGGCGAGTTCGCCGATGGCGACGGAGTCCGCCCGGCCGAGCCGGTGGCGTTCGGGCACCAGCGCTACGAGCCGGTCGCGCAGCAGCGGTCGTACGACGAGGTCGTCCCACTCCTCGGCGCCCGCCGCTCCCTCGTAGCGGAAGGCGAGGGCCATGTCGCAGTCGCCCTCGCGCAGCATCTCCACGGAGCGCGGCGGTTCGGCCTCCTCCAGAAAGACGCGGGTGCCGGGGTGGGCGGCGCGCAGGGCGGCGAGGGCGGTGGGGACGAGGGTGGAGCTGCCGCTGGGAAAGGAGACCAGGCGGACGCGGCCCGCGCGCAGGCCCGCGATCGCGGCGACCTCCTCCTCGGCGGCGGTGAGCCCGGCGAGGATGCCGGAGGCGTGCCGGACAAGGGCCTCGCCGGCCTGGGTCAGCCGCATTTCGCGGCCGGTGCGGATCAGCAGGGGGGTGCCGACCGACGCCTCCAGGGCCTTCATCTGCTGGCTGACGGCGGGCTGGGTGCAGCCCAGTTCACGGCCCGCCGCCGAGAAGGAACCGGTGGTGGCCACGGCGCGCAGGACACGGAGATGACGGGCCTCGATCACCCCTTGAGCATAAGCGCTCCTTGGGTACGACGCCGAATACCCCGTCGACACTTTGGGTGCCGGTAGCGCCCCGTAAGGGGCGCGGGGAACTGCGCGACCAGCCCCCACCGGCCAGCGGTTTGTCACCGTTCTTCCAGCGGAGCGCTAGCGTGCCCTCCGTGAAGCTTCTGTCTGTCAATCTGGGCCGCCCGAAGTCCGTGCCGTACACGGACCAGCCGGACGGTGTGACCGGCATCGACAAGCGGCCGGTGGACGGGCCGGTGCGGGTGGCGGCGCCCGGGCCCAAGGGCGTCGGGGCGAGCGGGGTGGCCGGGGACGCGGTGTGCCACACGCGGCATCACGGCGGCGACGACCAGGCCGTGTACGCGGTCGCGCGCGAGGATCTCGACGACTGGGAACGGGAGTTGGGACGACCGCTGGCGAACGGCGTGTTCGGCGAGAACCTCACGACGACCGGTCTGGATGTGTCCGGAGCGCGGATCGGCGAGCGCTGGCGCATCGGGTCCGTGGTGCTGGAGGTCACCAGCGGCCGGATTCCGTGCAGCACCTTCCAGGTCCATGTGGGTGAAGAGCGGTGGGTGAAGCGCTTCACGGCGAAGGGGGCGCCCGGCGCGTATCTGCGGGTGATCGAGCCCGGCGAGGTCCGCGCGGGCGATCCGGTCGAGGTCGTGCACCGGCCCGATCACGAGGTGACCGTCGCGCTTCAGTTCCGTGCGGTGACCACCGAACGGGCGCTGCTGCCCCGGCTGCTCGCGGCGGGCGAGGCACTGCACCCGGAGGCGCTGGCGAAGGCGCGGGAGTACCTGGAGAAGCAGGGCGCCGGACCCCTCGGCGCCTGATCCCCTCCCGCACCGCGTCGCGCCCCTCGACCTGACGCGCTCTCACCACCTCGTCCTTCGCCCGGGCTTCACCTACCGGGAGGGCCTGTGCAGGGAGCGGACGCACAGCATCCGGGTGTTTAACCTTGCGCCATGACAACGGCTCTCATCACCGGATCCACCGCGGGCATCGGCGCCGCGTTCGCGCGGCGGCTGGCGGCCGACGGGCACAACCTCGTCCTGGTCGCGCGGGACACCAAGCGGCTCGCGGAGCAGGCGACCGAACTGCACGACCGGCACGGCATCGAGGCGGAGGTGCTGTCCGCCGACCTCGCCGAGGACACCGGTATCGACGCGGTGGCCGCCCGCCTCGCCGACCGCAAGAACCCCGTCGACCTGCTGATCAACAACGCGGGCTTCGGCAACAAGGGCCGCTATCTCGACGTGTCCATGGCCGACGAGCTGAAGATGCTCAAGGTGCACTGCGAGGCGGTGCTGCGGCTGACCTCGGCCGCGGCGGAGGCGATGCGGGAGCGCGGGCGGGGTGGCGTCATCAACGTCGCCTCGGTCGCCGCCTTCGTGCCGCGCGGTACGTACGGGGCGTCCAAGGCGTGGGTCGTGCAGTTCACGCAGGGCGCGGCGCGTGATCTGGCCGGCAGCGGCGTGCGGCTGATGGCGCTGGCCCCCGGTTTCGTCCGTACGGAGTTCCACGAGCGGGCCGGGATGGGCACGGACAACATCCCCGGCTGGATGTGGCTGGACGCCGACAAACTGGTCGCGGCGGCCCTTGCCGACCTGGCGCGCGGCAAGACGCTGTCGATTCCCGACCCCCGCTACAAGGTGCTGATGGGCATGGCGAAGGTGGTGCCGCGCGGGATGCTCGGCGGGATCACCTCGAAGACGGGACGCAAGTACGGGCCGCAGTAGGCCGACAGAAGGAGCGCTCAGGAGGAGAATGGAGCTGTTCGACCGGACCCTCGGGGGGACGGAGGCGACGCCATGACGTTCGTACAGCTCATCGACTGCAAGACGAGCCGGTTCGACGAGATGAACCGGCTGATGGACACCTGGGTCGAGCAGACCAAGGGGAAGAGGACCGCGACGCACAGCGTGATCGGCAAGGACCGGTCCGACGCGTTGCACTTCATCGAGATCGTGGAGTTCCCGTCGTACGAGGAGGCGATGCGGAACTCGCAACTCCCGGAGACCGACAAGATCTTCCGGGACATGGTCGCCCTCTGCGACGAGATGCCGACGTTCACGGATCTGGACGTGGTGCGCGACGAGCAGTTGTACGCGGCCACCGCGCGGCGGTTCTTCGACGCGCTGCCCGGGAAGGGCGAGGCGCCCACGTTCAACGATGTGCTCATCGAGGACTATCACGACCACGATCCCAGCAACCCGCAGGACGCCATCGGGCTCGATGCGATCCGGCGCGAGGTGGAGATGTGGCGGGGCGGCTTCGACTTCTCGTTCACGATCGAGGACCAGCTGGCCCAGGGTGACCGGGTGTGCACCCGGTGGACCTGGAACGGCCTGCACAAGGGCGAGTTCCTCGGGATCGCATCCACCGGGAAGCGGGTCACCATGACCGGGACGACCATCCACCGGTGCACTGCGGACGGGAAGATCGCCGAGGGCTGGTGGCAGTACGACCGGCTCGGGCTGATGGAGCAGCTGGGCGCGCTGGACGCGCTGGAGAAGTAGGGCAACGCGAAGGCCCGGCACCCCAGGGGTGCCGGGCCTCGGTGCTGACGTACGTCAGTGGGCGTGGCCGTGGCCGCCCGCGGCGGCCGGCTCTTCCTCTTCCTTCTTCTCGACGACCAGGGTCTCGGTCGTCAGGAGCAGGGAGGCGATGGAGGCGGCGTTCTCCAGGGCGGAGCGGGTGACCTTCACCGGGTCGATGACGCCGGCCTTGACCAGGTCGCCGTACTCGCCGGTGGCGGCGTTGAAGCCCTGGCCCTTGTCGAGCTCGGCGACCTTGGAGGTGATGACGTAGCCCTCCAGGCCGGCGTTCTCGGCGATCCAGCGCAGCGGCTCGACGACCGCGCGGCGGACGACGGCGACACCGGTGGCCTCGTCGCCGGTCTTGTCGAGGTTGCCCTCGAGGACCTTGGCGGCGTGGACGAGCGCGGAGCCACCACCGGAGACGATGCCCTCCTCGACCGCGGCGCGGGTCGCGGAGATGGCGTCCTCCAGACGGTGCTTCTTCTCCTTCAGCTCCACCTCGGTGGCGGCGCCGACCTTGATCACGCACACGCCGCCGGCCAGCTTCGCAAGGCGCTCCTGGAGCTTCTCGCGGTCCCAGTCGGAGTCCGTGGTCTCGATCTCGGCCTTGATCTGCGCGATGCGGCCCTCGACGCCGCCCTTCTCACCGGCACCGTCGACGATCGTGGTGTCGTCCTTGGTGACGGTGACGCGGCGGGCGGAGCCGAGGACGTCCAGACCGGCCTGGTCGAGCTTGAGGCCGACCTCCTCGGAGATGACGGTGGCGCCGGTGAGGACGGCCATGTCCTCCAGCATCGCCTTGCGGCGGTCGCCGAAGCCGGGGGCCTTGACGGCCACCGCGTTGAAGGTGCCGCGGATCTTGTTCACGACGAGGGTGGAGAGGGCCTCGCCCTCCACGTCCTCGGCGATGATCAGCAGCGGCTTGGAGGAGTTGGACTGGATGACCTTCTCCAGCAGCGGCAGCAGGTCCTGGATGGACGAGATCTTGCCCTGGTTGATCAGGATGTACGGGTCGTCGAGGACGGCCTCCATACGCTCCTGGTCGGACACCATGTACGGCGACAGGTAGCCCTTGTCGAAGGCCATGCCCTCGGTGAAGTCCAGCTCCAGACCGAAGGTGTTGGACTCCTCGACGGTGATGACACCGTCCTTGCCGACCTTGTCCATCGCCTCGGCGATCAGCTCGCCGACCTGCTGGTCCTGGGCGGACAGCGCGGCGACGGCTGCGATGTCGGACTTCTCGTCGATCGGACGCGCGGTGGCGAGGAGTTCCGCGGAGACCGCGGCGACGGCGGCGTCGATGCCCTTCTTCAGGGCGGCCGGGGAGGCGCCGGCGGCGACGTTCTTCAGGCCCTCGCGGACCAGCGCCTGGGCCAGCACGGTGGCGGTGGTGGTGCCGTCACCAGCGATGTCGTTGGTCTTGGTCGCCACCTCCTTCACCAGCTGCGCGCCGAGGTTCTCGTACGGGTCCTCGATCTCTACCTCGCGGGCGATCGTGACACCGTCGTTGGTGATGGTGGGTGCGCCGAACTTCTTGTCGATGACGACGTTGCGGCCCTTGGGGCCGATCGTCACCTTGACCGTGTCGGCAAGCTTGTTGACGCCGCGCTCGAGGGCGCGACGGGCGTCCTCGTCGAACTTCAGGATCTTCGCCATGGGAGCGGTTCAGCCCTCTCGGAAAACGTGGGTGAAACGAACTGCGCCCCTGACGCCCGGCTTCATAAGTTCGCGGGGGCCCGGGGCGCAGCTCAAAAGCAAGTGTGCTTCGTTGATCTACTTCTCGATGATCGCGAGCACGTCGCGAGCGGAGAGCACCAGGTACTCCTCGCCGTTGTACTTCACTTCGGTGCCGCCGTACTTGCTGTACAGCACGATGTCGCCGGTCTTGACGTCGAGCGGCAGGCGCTCGCCGTTCTCGAAGCGGCCCGGGCCCACGGCCAGGACGACGCCCTCCTGGGGCTTCTCCTTGGCGGTGTCCGGAATGACCAGGCCAGAGGCCGTGGTCTGCTCGGCGTCCAGCGGCTGGACCACAATGCGGTCCTCGAGCGGCTTGATGGCAACCTTGGAGCTGGCGGTCGTCACGATCCGACCTCCCCCTTCGGAGATCTCACGGGGTTAACTGTCTGAGGTGGCGACCAGGTCGATCCGTCGTCGCGGGTGCCGGACCTGCCCGTCGCTTGTTGGCACTCTCCTCTGCCGAGTGCCAGACCAGAGACTATGACGGGGTTAGCACTCGGTCAAGCGGAGTGCCAATGCCTGCGGCGCGTCGGCGGAGTCTTGTGGACGTCCGTTGCCTGGAACCCGGCGTCGGGTTTCCTGGGGGCTGCGCCCCCCAGACCCCCCGCTTCGCCCTGAACGGCCTCGTCCTCAAACGCCGGACGGGCTGAGTCGCCTACAAGTAATCCTCAAGCCGCCCCACCCTCAGCCCTGCCCCCTCCACCCGCCGCAGCACCCGTTCCGTTCGCTCCCACAGGGGTGGGCCGGTCGGGTCGTCCGGGCCGATGAGGATGATGTCGCCGGGGTGGAGGGGGGCGTCGTCGGAGTCGGCGGAGGTCCACAGGACGATCGCCGAGAGGCCGCAGTCGGCGGTCGCGTGCAGGGTCGTCATGTCGTAGCGGCCGTGGGGTGGGCGGAAGAGGCGGGGGCGGATGCCGAAGCGGGACTTGAGTTTGTCCTGCTGGCCGCAGATCTCGGCGCGCTGGCCGGCGTAGGGCAGGCCGGGCAGGGCGGTGTGGTCGAGGGTGTGGTTCTGGATGCTCGCGCCGACCGACTGCAGGCGCGCGAAGTGGCCGTAGCCCGGACCCACGACGCTGTCGGTGAGGAACATGCTGACCGGGAGCCGCCGTTCGCGGACCATGTCGACGAAGCGGGGGTCCTTCTCCGCGCCGTCGTCGTAGGTCAGGAAGACGACCCTGTCTTTGGTGCGGACCCGGTCCACCACGGGCGGCAGACCCCGGTCCGCCTCCGGGCCGTGCGGGCTCACCCGTCCGGCCGCTTTCTGGCCGAGGCGTTCGATGGGGTCGACGGACTGGGCGCAGCCGGTGAGCAGCGCGGCGGTCAGCGCCAGCGCCCCGGCCGCGCGCAGCCTCACAGGTAGTCCTCCAGGCGTGCCACGGCGTACCCCTTCGCCGTGACCTTCTCCAGGAACCGTCGGACCATGTCCGGCATCGTGCCCTTCCAGTCGTCCTTACCGCGGAAATGGCTGAGAACGATGTCGCCGGGATGAAGGTCACGGTCCCACTCGCGGTAGTCCCAGTGGTCGGCGAAGACCTCCTCGTTCCACAGGGGCGCGTACTTGATGCCGCAGGCCTTCGCGGCGTACAGGGTGTCCGCGTTGTAGTTGCCGAAGGGCGGGCGGAAGAGGGTCGGGCGGGTGCCGTAGTGCTTCTCGATGACGTTCTGCATGCCGCAGATCTCGCGCTTCTGGCGGGAGTACGACAGGCCCGGCATGTAGGGGTGGTGGAGGGTGTGGTTGTTCAGGCTCGCCCCCGCCCGCTGCATGCGCTTGAAGTAGCGGTAGTCCTCCTTCACCAGGTAGTCGCTGAGGAACGCGGTGTACGGGACCCGCAGTTCGCGCATCATGCGCAGGAACGCCGGGTCCTTCTCGGCGCCGTCGTCGATCGTGAGGAAGACGATCTTCTGCCGGGTGGGGATGGTGGTGAAGACCGGCGGAAGGTCGTCCTCCTCATGGCCGTCCACCTCGAAGCCCGCGCGGGTCTTGATCTCCGGTTTCACGGCCGGGGGCGGCGGGGCCGTCAGGGGGACCCTCGACAGGCCCCAGCGCTTCGCCGCCGCGACCCGAGCCCGCTGCGCGGCGTGCTTGTCGGGGACCTTGGCGACGGGCGCTTCACGAGGCGGCTGGCCTGCTGCGGGCCGTGCCGTGGAGGCGTCGTCCGCGCAGCCCGAGGCGATGGCCGCGGCGGCGAGCACGGCGATTCCGGTTCGAATCCGCCGCTTCCGATACGCACCGTATTTATCATTTTGTACGACTACTCGCATGGGGCCGGATCCTCGCAGGCACCCGTCCCGAACCCCGGCCGACACCGCCGCCGCGCGTGCACCATCCACCGACTGGCCCACAATGAACCGGTGAACGACCTCGCCCCCCTCCTCACCCCCGAAGGCCGCGCCCTCCTCGACGAGGTCCGCGGCACCGACCCCGCGCAGGAACTCGCCGTCGCCACCCGGCTGCGCCGCGAACACCCCGCCGAGCTGGTGTCGGCGGCGCTCGGGCAGGCGCGGCTGCGGCAGCGAGCGGTGGCGAAGTTCGGGGCCGAGGACGCGGAGCGGATGTTCTTCACGCCGAACGGGGTCGAGCAGTCGACCCGGGCGAGCGTGGCGGCGTATCGGGCCGAGCGATTCAAGGCGCTGGGGATCCGGTCCGTCGCGGACCTGTGCTGCGGTATCGGCGGCGACGCGATCGCCTTCGCCCGCGCCGGGATTCGGGTGCTGGCCGTCGACCGGGATGCGCTGACGGCAGCGGTGGCGCGCGCGAACGCCGACGTGCTGGGGCTGGCCGGGCTGATCGAGGTGCGGGAAGCGGATGTGACGGAGGTGGATACGGCTCCGTACGACGCCGTGTTCGTCGATCCCGCCCGGCGTGGCGGTCGCGGCCGGATCTTCGACCCCGAGGCCTACTCGCCGCCCCTGTCCTGGGCGGTGCGGACGGCCCGGAAAGGCCGGCGCGCCGCTCTGAAGATCGCGCCCGGAATCCCCCATGAAGCCGTCCCCGCCGAGGCCGAGGCCGAGTGGATCTCCGACGGCGGGGATGTGAAGGAGGCGGTGCTGTGGTTCGGCACCGAGCCGGGTGCCGTACGCGCGACCCTGCTGCCGGGGCCGCGCACCCTGCTCGGACGCGGGCTGCCGGATCCCCAGGTCCGGCCCGTCGGGCGGTACTTGTACGAGCCCGACGGCGCCGTCATCCGGGCCCATCTGGTCGCCGAGGTCGCCGAGGACCTGGAAGGCGGGCTGATCGACCCCACCATCGCCTACATCACCGCCGACGAGCACCACGAGACCCCGTACGCCACCGCGTACGAGATCACCGACCAACTCCACTTCAACGTGAAGAAGTTGAAGGCCCTGCTCCGGGAGCGGCAGGTCGGGACACTGACCGTGAAGAAGCGTGGGTCGGCGGTGGAGCCGGAGGAGTTGCGCAGGAAGGTCAAGCCGCAGGGGCCCAACGCGGCGACGGTGTTCCTCACCCGGGTCGCGGGGGCGCCGACCATGCTCGTCGGCGCCCCCGCGCAGCCGTCGGCTACTGCCGGTGGAGCCTCTTGAGGGGCTCCAGGTGGGGGTCGGCGCCGACCGGGCCGGTGCGGGCCACGGTGGCGGGCTGACCGCCGTTCGTGCGGGCCGAGAAGGTGCCGGTCTGCGCGCTCGTGGGCACCGTGCCGTTGTAGTACTCGTGGTACACGAACTGGGTGCCGCTCGCGCTGATCGAGGAGCCCGCCGTGTTCAGCGTGCTCGCGGTGACGGAGGCGGTGGGGCCGAACGCGACCGTGAAGCTCGTGCTCGCGGACTCGCGCAGCAGATAGCTCTTGGTCTCGTCCGACAGGGCGGGGCGGGAGGTCCACAGGAGGGGCCCGAAGACGTTCATCGCCGCACCGGCGGACAGGCCGTCGCGCCAGGCGCCCGCGTAGGCGAGCGCCACCGAACTCGGCGCCGTCCACCAGAACTTGGCGACCGCCACCGACAGGGCCGCGTCGGTGCTCCCCGTGATCGGGTAGTACGCGTACCTCGACGGCCACCTGGAGAAGGCCGTGTGGGTCAGCGCGTACTTGGCGTCCGACCCGACCGTGATGATCATGGTCTTGTCGGGGTTCAGGCTGTTGAGGTACGACTTCACGGACGCGGTCAGCTTGTTGCCGCTGGTGAGGACGACGCTGCCCGCGCTGCCCGCTCCGTCGGCGCCGGCCGCGGCGGCTGCCGGGAGGGCCGCGCGGTAGTCGGTGCCCGACGCCAGGAACACATACTTCGGGGCGCCGGTGACGGACCGCGCCACCTTGACCGACGTCTCGTAGCGGTCGGCGCCGGACAGCCGCTTGGGGACGTAGCCGAGCGTCTTCAGCTGGGCGGCGACATTGCCGCTGAGAATGGACGTGCCGCCGACGAGATACACACTGGCGCCCGGCTTCAGCGCCCGCTTCAGCTCGCTCTTCACCGCCGTGGACAGCCCGCTCTTCGGGGTCGTGAGCACCGGCCCCTGCTTCTTGCCGGCCAGCGCGGGCGCGGTGAGCGCGTACGCCATGTCGTCCTGGTTGACCAGCACCGCCGCCTTGGCGTCCAGCAGGCCCGGCACGCTGCCGCCGATCTTGTTCCAGGTCCAGCGCGAGGAGGCGAGGTTGGTGTTGTAGGCGTTGCTGCCCCAGACCCGGCCGGTGCGGTTCTTGCGCAGCGGCTGCCAGCTGGGGTTGCTGCCCTGCGGAGTGCCCGGGACCCGGGTGAGCTCGCCGGTGGCCAGGTCGACGTACTCGGTGGTGTGTACGTCGCTGCTGTGCGGCGAGGTGTGGGCGTCGACGACGATCCGCTTGCCGGTGGGCGACCAGGACGGGTTGGCGTACCAGCGGGGGCCGTTGGTGTGCTGCCGGACGCCGGTGCCGTCGGCGTTCGCCGTGAAGATCTGCGCGTTGCCGTCGGCATCCTTGCGGACGAAGGCCAGCTTGGTGCCGTCGGGCGAGAAGGCGGGCTGCTCGGCGTTCCTGAGGACCCGCTTGAGCGTGTTGGTGGTCCCGTCGTAGGTGTAGATCCACGCGCTGTCGGAGCAGCCTTCGATACGGCGTGAGAAGGCGAGCAGGCCGGACGGGCTCACCGTCGGGTCCTCGTCGCAGACCTTGGCCGGTTCCAGGGCCTCGGACAGCAGCGGGGTGGGTGCCCACGAGCCGTCGGAGGGGCCGTAGGCGAGCTGGCCGCCGGTGGCGAAGACGACGTAGCGGCCGCCCCACCAGAAGGCCAGGTCCTCGTAGGCGGCGCTGGAGCGCATGCCCTCCGCCCAGGGCAGCGTGATCTTCGAAGAGCCGCTGGGCCGGACGCTGGAGATCTGGCTCCAGGCGGTGACCAACCGGCTGCCGTCCGGCGCCCAGGCGGCGTGGTTCCCGGAGGCACCCGGGACCGCGGTGGTCCGGCCGGTGGCCGGGTCGACGAGGACGGGGCCGTCAGTGAGGATCCGGCCCTCGGTGCCCGGCCAGGGCCCTGCCTCGTCGGCGAGGGCGCCCGGTGCGGTGGCCAGGGTGCCCACCGCGGCGAGCACCGCCGCGGTCGCGAGCGCCGCGGCACGGCGGCGCGTGAACATTCTCAAGGTCGATCCCCCCATGGATCTTCACAGCCTCTACACAGAGGCCGGGTCACAGTAGTGCCCAAAGAAGCCTGGAGGGAACAGAGTTACCGGTGAACAGATGTGCGGCTTCGGGTTACGAATCGCACTCCCGGGCCCTGGCCAGCAACAGCTTCCGCTCGCGTTCGTTGCGTGCCAGCCTGGCCGCCCGTACGAACTCCTCGCGGGCCTCCGCCGTACGCCCCAGGCGGGCCAGCAGATCGCCGCGCACGCTCGGCAGCAAGTGGTAGTCCCGCAGGGCGGGTTCGGCGGCGAGGGTGTCGACCATCTCCAGGGCCGGGGCGGGGCCGTCCGCCATCGACACGGCGACCGCGCGGTTGAGTTCGACGACCGGGGAGGGTGCGCGGGCGGCGAGCAGGCCGTACAGGGTGGCGATCGCGCGCCAGTCGGTGTCCTCGTAGGTGAGCGCGTGCGCGTGGCAGGCGGCGATCGCGGCCTGGAGGGCGTACGGGCCGGGCACGCCGGTGGACACCGCCTCCGCGCGGTCGAGGGCGGTGATCCCGCGGGCGATGAGGAGCCGGTTCCAGCGACTGCGGCTCTGATCCTGGAGCAGGACCGGCTCACCGTCCGGGCCGGTGCGGGCGGCCATACGGGACGCCTGGAACTCCAGCAGAGAGGCCAGGCCGTGCACCTCGGGCTCCTTGGGCATCAGGCCGGCCAGCTGCCGGGCCAGCCGCAGCGCGTCCTCGCACAGGGACGGGCGCAGCCAGTCGTCGCCTGCTGTAGCGGCGTAACCCTCGTTGAAGATCAGGTAGATGACGTCGAGAACGGAGCCGAGGCGGGCCTCGCGGTCGGGGCCGTACGGCACCTCGAACGCGACGTTCTTTGCGGCGAGGGTGCGTTTCGCGCGGACGATGCGCTGGGCGACCGTCGATTCCGGGACGAGGAACGCGCGGGCGATCTCCGCCGTGGTCAGGCCGCCGAGGAGGCGCAGGGTGAGGGCGATGTGGGCCTCGGCGGAGAGGACCGGGTGGCAGGCGGTGAAGACGAGGCGGAGCAGGTCGTCGTCGATGTCGTCGGGGTCCGCGGGCTCCTCGGGCTCGGTCACCGTCGACAGGTCGCGGCCGATCTCCGCCAGCTTGCGGGCGTAGTTCTCCTTGCGCCGGATCAGATCGACGGCGCGGTGCTTGGCGGTCGCCATCAGCCACGCGCCCGGATTGTCCGGGACCCCGTCCCGGGGCCACTGTTCCAGCGCCGCGACCAGGGCGTCCTGGGCCAGCTCCTCGGCGATGCCGACGTCGCGGACGACACGGGCGACGGCGGCGATGACGCGGGGCGACTCGATACGGAAGACGGTCTCGACGGTGGATCGCGGGTCGGCGGAGGGCTGCGAGCTGCTCACAGCCCCCCATTGGACACCCCGACCGGCGCGCCTCCAAGGACCGGAGGCTCAGCCCTCCATGATCTCCCGCACCTCGCAGGTCACCGTCCAGAACTCCTCGTGCACCTTCAGGAACCGCTTGGTCCACTCCAGCGCCTCGGCCTTGTCCTTGCACTGCAGGATCGCGTAGCCGCCGACGGCCTCCTTGGTCTCGGTGAACGGACCGTCGGTCACGGAGACCTTCCCGTCCTCCCAGTGCACGCGGGTGCCCTGGGAGGTGGGCGTCAGACCGGCGGTGTCGAGCATCACCCCGGCCTTGGCCATCTCCTCGATCAACTCGCCCATCCGCTGCATCAGCTCGGGACTGGGGCCGGCGGCCGCCTGGCTCTCCTGGGTCTTCACCAGCGACAGGTAGCGGGGCATGGTGACTCCTTCGACATGAACCGGCGGGGTCTCTCCCCGCCTCTCACCCCTGCGTCGATCGGGAGACAGCCGGATCGACACGCGCCCCGGATTTCTTCGAGGAAATTCTCCTCACCGCAACGACTCCCACAGCTCCCGCGCCTCCGGCTCCTCCGCGACCACCCGGTTGGCGTTCGAAGGTGCCGTCTCCACCGGCATGGTCACGGTCGTCGTGTCGTCCGCGGACAGCCCCTTGAGGCTCTGCCCCAGCGCATACAGCTCGGTCAGTGAGTCCAGGCCGGTGTCGGTGGTGAGGCTGCCGGTCACGGCGTCGGCGACCGAGTAGAGCCGGGTAGGGCCGATGTCGGACAGCTGCTCCAAGAGGGCCTTCACGAGCGTCTGCTGGAGGCCTATGCGCCCGAGGTCGCTGCCGTCGCCGATGCCGTGCCGGGTGCGGGCGAGGGCCAGGGCCCGCTCACCGTCGAGGTGGTGGGTGCCGGCCTCAAGGGTCAGGTGACTGTCCTCGTCGTCGATGTCCTCGTCCGTGGTGACGGTGACCCCACCGAGCGCGTCCACCAGCTTGGCGAAGCCGGAGAAGTCGATCTCGATGTAGTGGTCCATGCGGACGTCCGTCATCGACTCGACGGTCTTCACGGCACAGACCGGCCCGCCCACCGCATACGCGCTGTTGAACATCACGCCGTACGCCACCTGCGTCGACTCCCCGTTCGACAGCGGGCAGGACGGCCGGGTGACGAGCGTGTCGCGCGGGATGCTGACCACGGTGGCCTCGGTGCGGCCGGCGTCGAGGTGGACGACCATCGCCGTGTCGGAGCGGGCGCCGCCGCTGTCGCCGCCGCCGAGCTTCTGGTTCTCCTCGCCTTCCCGCGAGTCCGAGCCCAGCACCAGGATGTTGAGTGCCTCGGTGGGCAGTGGGGACGCGGACGCCGAACCGTCGGGCGTCGTCATCGGCTTGGCCGGGCGGTCGTCGCCGAGCGCGCTGTTGATGTCGACACTGGTGATGTTGTCGTTGAGATGCCAGTAGGCCCAGCCGGCCCCCGCGGCGCCCAGCGCCAGCAGACCGGCCAGGGTGAAGCCGACGGCCTTCAGCAGACCGGAGCGCGGGCGTATGTGTCTGTCCGTTCCCCCGTTGTCGTCCCCGTGTTCGTCTTCAGCAGTCACGGGCAGGAACGTAAGTCCGAATTATTACGAGAGGACACCCCTGCCCGCAGTTTCTGCGGAAAATCTAAGACTTCTCAGCCCTGCCTCAGGGCAGAGTCACCGGCTTTCATCGGTTCCGAAAGTTTCGGTCGGTCATCCGACTGGCTTCGGAAGGGCGGGCGGCGCCCCTGTGCTGCTGCGCACCACAAGGCTCGTCGCCAGCTCCACCCGTGTCGCCGCCGGCGTCCCGTCCTCGCGCGCGAGATCGAGGACGAGCTTGGCCGCCGCCTCGGCCATCTCGGTCAGCGGCTGCCGTACGGTCGTCAGCGGCGGCCCCACCCAGCGGGCGATCGGCAGATCGTCGAAGCCGACGACGCTCAGGTCCTCCGGGATACGCAGCCCCAGCTCGCGCGCCGCCTCGTACAGGCCGAGCGCCTGGAGGTCGTTGCCGGCGAAGACCGCGGTGGGCCGGTCGGGGGCGCGCAGCAGGTCCAGTCCCCGCCGGTAGCCCGTCTCGTGGTGGAAGTCGCCGTTCTTGATCAGCTCGGGGTCGACCGGCAGCCCGGCGGTCTCCAGCGCCGCCCGGTAGCCGTCCACCCGGGCGCGGCTGCACATCATCCGGGACGGTCCGGTGACCGCGCCGATCCGGGTGTGCCCCAGCTCGACGAGATGGCGCGTTGCGGCGAGCCCGCCCTGCCAGTTGGTGGCGCCGATGGACGGCACGTCGGCGCCAGGGTCGCCCGCCGGGTCCATCACCACGAACGGGATGGAACGGCTGGTCAGCAGGGCACGCTGGGACTCGTCGAGGCCGGACAGGACGAGGATCACGCCGTGCGGGCGGCGGGCGGCGACCTGGTCGGCCCAGGTGCGGCCGGGGGTGAGCCGGCCCGCGCTCTCGCTCAGCACCACGCTCAGCCCGGCGTCCCGCGCCACGTTCTCCACGCCCCGGATGACCTCCATCGCCCACGCGCTCTCCAGCTCGTGGAAGACGAGGTCGATCAGGGGGAGCGGCTCGCCTCGGCGCGGCGGCGCCGGTAGCCGTGGGCGCGCAGCAGTTCCTCGACGCGGGTCCGGGTCGCCGGGGCGACATCGGCCCGGCCGTTGAGGACCTTCGAAACAGTCGGCGCGGACACGCCGGCCTCGCGGGCGATCTCGGCGAGCGTCGCGGTCTGCGTCGAGCGTCCTGTCGTCCGGGTTTGAGCGGGCTCGGAGGGTGTCATGGCGGAGATCGTATCCCCGCACCCCTCTTGACGAACCCTTCTGAGCGCCATAGCGTCCCGGAACATTCGAAGTGCATACCGAAACATTCGCCAGCGACTGGAACACCGACAGGAGTTTCATGACCACCGCCCCCTGGCGTGACCCCGCCCTGCCCGCCGCCGCCCGCGTCGACGATCTCCTCGCCCGGATGACCCTGGAGGAGAAGACCGCCCAGCTGTACGGCGTGTGGGTGGGCGCCGCCACGGACGGCGACGGAGTCGCCCCGCACCAGCACGACATGACCGTCGACTACACCTGGGACGAGCTGATCACCCACGGCCTGGGCCAGCTCACCCGCTCCTACGGCACCGCCCCCGTGGACCCGGCGCTGGGCGCACAGGCACTGGCCCGCGCCCAGCGCCGTATCGCCGACTCGGGCCGCTTCGGCATCCCTGCCGTGGCCCACGAGGAGTGCCTCGCCGGCTTCACGGCCTGGGGCGCCACCGCCTACCCGGTCCCCCTCGCCTGGGGCGCCACCTTCGACCCGCCGCTGGTCGAGGAGATGGCCCGGCACATCGGCCGCGACCTGCGCGCGGCCGGCGTCCACCAGGGCCTCGCGCCCGTCCTGGACGTCGTACGGGATCCGCGCTGGGGCCGGGTCGAGGAGACGATCGGCGAGGACCCGTACCTGGTCGGCACGGTCGGCGCCGCCTATGTACGGGGCCTGGAGTCGGCCGGGATCATCGCCACGCTCAAGCACTTCGCCGGATACGCGTCCTCCGCGGGCGCCCGGAACCAGGCCCCCGTGCGGGCGGGCGTCCGGGAGCTCGCGGACGTGATCCTCCCGCCCTTCGAGCTGGCGCTGCGCGAGGGCGGGGCCCGCTCGGTGATGGCGGCCTACAACGAGACGGACGGCGTCCCGGCCTCCGCGGACCCGGCCCTGCTGACCGAACTCCTGCGCCGGGACTGGGGGTTCACGGGCACGGTCGTCGCCGACTACTTCGGCATCGGCTTCCTGCAGACCCTGCACCGCGTGGCCGGTTCCCCCGCCGAGGCGGCGCACGCGGCGCTCGCCGCGGGCATCGACGTGGAACTGCCGACGGTGAAGTGCTACGGCCGCCCGCTGCTGGAGGCGGTACGGGAGGGCCGCGTCCCGGAGGAACTGGTGGAACGGGCCGCCCGCCGGGTCCTGCTCCAGAAGTGCGAACTCGGCCTCCTGGACGCCGACTGGGACCCGGAGCCGAAGGGCCCGATCGACCTCGACTCGACGGCCAACCGCGCCCTCGCCCGCCGTCTGGCCGAGGAGTCCGTGGTCCTGCTGGACAACCCGGACGGCGTGCTGCCGCTGGCCCCGGACGCCCGGATCGCGGTCGTGGGCCCGCGCGCGGCGGACGCCCTCGCCATGCTCGGCTGCTACTCCTTCCCGTCCCACGTCCTCACCCACCACCCGGAAGTCCCCATGGGCATCGAGATCCCGCCCGTCCTCCAGGCCCTGCGCGACGAACTCCCCGACGCCAAGGTGACGTTCGCCGAGGGCTGCGACACCTCGGACCCGGACACCTCGGGCTTCGAGGAGGCGGTGGCGCGGGCGTCCGAGGCGGATGTGTGCGTGGCGGTGCTGGGCGACCGGGCGGGCCTGTTCGGGCGGGGCACGTCGGGCGAGGGCTGCGATGTGACGGACCTGCGACTGCCGGGCGTACAGGGCGAGTTGCTGGACAACCTGATCGCGACGGGCGTACCGGTCGTGCTGGTACTCCTGACGGGACGGCCGTACGCGCTCGGCCGCTGGCACGGGCGGCTCGGGGCGGTCGTCCAGGCGTTCTTCCCCGGGGAGGAGGGCGGACCGGCGGTGGCGGGAGTGCTGTCGGGCCGCGTCAACCCCTCCGGCCGCCTCCCGGTGAGCGTCCCGCACGTGCCCGGCGGACAGCCCTGGACCTACCTCCAGCCCCCGCTGGGCCTGGCGGGCGAGGTCAGCAACCTGGATCCGACGCCGCTGTACGCCTTCGGACACGGCCGCTCGTACACCACGTTCGCCTGGGAGTCCTTCGAGGGCACGCACCCGTCCATCGACACGGACGGTTCGTACGACATCTCGCTCACCGTCCGCAACACCGGCGACCGCGCGGGCGCGGAGGTCGTCCAGCTCTACCTCCACGACCCGGTGGCGTCGGTGACCCGCCCGGACGTCCGGCTGATCGGCTACCGGCGGGTGGAGCTGGAGCCGGGCGAGGCGAACCGGGTGACCTTCCGCTTCCACACCGACCTGTCCTCCTTCACCGATCGCTCGGGACGGCGGGTGGTCGAACCGGGCGTACTGGAGCTGCGGCTGGCGGCGTCCAGCGCGGACGTACGGCATACGGCGCGGGTGGAACTCACGGGGCACGTACGGGAGTTGGGGCCGGACCGGCGGCTGCGGTGCGAGACGGAGGTATCGGCGCCGGGGTGAGCGGGACCCGTCCCACCCCCACCCCGCTACACAGGGCGGATGACATCTGTGACGCGTCTGCGCCCCGGAGCAGTCGCGGCCATCGCCGCGCTGCTCGTCCTGCTGCTGGCGTCCTGCGGATCCCCGGAACCGGAGACGCCGCCCGGAAAACTGTTCAGGGAGTACACGAGGTCGACCGACGTCAAGAACGACAGGTTTCCCAGTGACGGTGGCTCCGGCGAGGACCGAATCTCCAACTTCGCCGCCCACTACACCCCCGAACAGCTACAGGCGGTACTCCTTGGGGCGACCCCTTGCGACACCGACGCCGCCGAGACCGACACCGACTACGAATCCAACACCGGCTGCCCGCCGAACTCGTCCGTGAGCGCGGCGGCGCGGGACTTCACCGGTTCCGAGGGCGAACTCTTCAGGCGCTCCGTCCTGGTCCAGCACGAGGACGGGGCCCTCGAACTCATCACCCTCTACGTGGCACAGCCACCGGACAAGTCGAAGTCCGCCGCCCTGATCGACGCCAACGGCGAGACCTACACCGGTGGCCTGGAGGACTTCCGGGAGAACAACGACCTGCTCGGCTCGGACGATGTGATCCTCACGCTCCGCGACATCACCTCGGTACCGGGCGAGGGAGAGATCGTCACCGTTTTCGGACACAGCCCGCCCAACTGGCGGCTGTGGTTCATAGGCGGAGTCGTCACCGTCCTGGTGCTCGGTCTCTGGCTCACCCTGTCCAGGCGTCGACGGACTCGAACCGCCACCGATGCACCACCCGATTGACCAACTCCCCGTCCGGCTCCGGCAGTTCGGGCAGCTCGGCGTCGTACGCCGCGTCCCACCACGTGATGACCAGCACCCGGTCCTGCGGCGCCCGGAAGGTCTCCCGGCGCAGCGGCTCCTCGGGAAGCCGCTGCCCGCGCACCCAGGCCAGCAGCTCCGCGCCCCGCCCTTCGGCCGCCCGCGCCTCCCACATCAACGCCACGGTCATGAGTACAGGTTGTCCTTGCTGACCTCGTGGACGTGGTCGTGCCCCGGCACATGCGGGTCGGTCACCGGCAGCGAGGAGTCCGCCGACAGGTCCCAGCTGGACACCGCCCGCCCCCGCGCCACCAGCTCCGCACCGAGCGCCGCGACCATCGCGCCGTTGTCGGTGCACAACTTCGGCCGCGGCACCCGCAGTTCGATCCCGGCCGCCTCGCACCGATGCTGGGCGAGATGCCGCAGACGGGAGTTGGCCGCCACGCCACCCCCGATCATCAGATGCTCGACGCCCTCGTCCTTGCAGGCCCGTACGGCCTTGCGGGTCAGCACGTCCACGACCGCCTCCTGGAAGGACGCCGCCACATCGCGCACCGGCACCTCCTCCCCCGCCGCCCGCTTGGCCTCGATCCAGCGGGCCACGGCCGTCTTCAGACCGGAGAAGGAGAAGTCGTACGCCGGATCGCGGGGCCCGGTCAGACCGCGCGGGAAGGCAATGGCCTGAGGGTCGCCCTCCTTCGCGTACCGGTCGATGACGGGACCGCCCGGGAAGCCGAGGTTCAGCACCCGCGCGATCTTGTCGAAGGCCTCGCCGGCCGCGTCGTCGATGGTCGCGCCCAGCGGCCGTACGTCGGAGGTGATGTCGGACGACAGCAGCAGGGACGAGTGCCCGCCGGACACCAGCAGCGCCATCGTCGGCTCGGGCAGCGCGCCGTGCTCCAGCTGGTCCACGCAGATGTGCGAGGCCAGGTGGTTCACGCCGTACAGCGGCTTGCCCAGCGCGTAGGCGTACGCCTTCGCCGCCGAGACGCCGACCAGCAGGGCGCCCGCGAGTCCGGGACCGGCGGTGACGGCGATGCCGTCCAGGTCCCTGGCGCTCACCCCGGCTTCCTTCAGCGCGCGGTCGATCGTCGGGACCATCGCCTCCAGATGCGCCCGGGAGGCGACCTCCGGCACCACGCCGCCGAAGCGGGCGTGCTCGTCGACGCTGGACGCGACGGCGTCCGCCAGCAGGGTCGTGCCGCGGACGATGCCGACGCCGGTCTCGTCGCAGGAGGTCTCGATCCCCAGGACCAGAGGTTCGTCAGCCATTGATCTCGGTTCCTTGTACGGAGGTTGATGGGTCGGTCAGTCGCATCACGAGGGCGTCCACGTTCCCCGGCTGGTAGTAGCCGCGCCGGAAGCCGATGGCCTCGAAGCCGTAGCGCTCGTACAGCTTCTGGGCGCGGACGTTGTCGATCCGGCACTCCAGCATCACTTCGGCGCACTCGAAGGCGGTGGCCGCCCGCAGCAGCTCGGTCAGCAGCCGCCCGCCGAGGCCGGTACCCCAGTGGTCGCGGGTGACGGCGATGGTCTGGATGTCGGCGAGGTCTCCGGACGCGGCGAGGCCCGCGTACCCGACGAGCCGGTCCTCGTCGACGGCGACAACGTACCGCTTGGTCGCCGCGGGACCGCGCGCGTGGGCCAGCTCGGACCAGAACATCCCGCGCGACCAGGCGTCCTCGGGGAAGAGGTCCTTCTCCAGCTCGAGCACGGCATCAATGTCCCACCAGCGCATCTCGCGCAGCACGGCTGTCACTTGGGGGTGACCACCTTGTAGTTCTTGGGGACCTGGGCGTCGGGACGGCGCAGGTACAGCGGCCGGGGCGCGGGCAGTTCCTCGCCGGCCGCCAGCTTCTCGGCGGCGAGGCTCGCGAGCGCCGCGGCCGACACATGCTCGGGCTCGTGCACGCTGGGGAAGGTGTCCGGGTACAGCAGCGCGCCCGCGCCGACGGCGGGCAGCCCCGCGACCCGGTCGGCGATGTCGGCGGGCCGGTCGACGGCGGGATCGGTGACGCGTGTACGGGAGTCGGCGTACCGCGCCCAGTAGACCTCCTTGCGCCGGGCGTCGGTGGCCACGACGAAGGGGCTCCCCATGTCGGACGCGTACGCGAGGCCGTCGAGCGTGCACAGCCCGTGCACGGGGACGCCGAGCGCCAGCCCGAACGTGTCCGCGGTCATCAGACCGACCCGCAGCCCGGTGTACGGGCCCGGACCGATCCCTACGACGACCCCGGTGACGGCGTCGAGCTTCAGCCCCGCCTCGGTCAGCACACGGTCGACGGCCGGCAGCAGCAACTCTCCGTGTCGGCGCGCGTCGATCTGACTCGACGAGGCGATGACGTCCTTCCCGTCGTGCAGAGCGACGGTGACGGCGGGGGTGGCGGTATCCAGAGCGAGCAAGAGCACGCAAACAGCCTACGGCTCCCCGGGCTCGAGCACGGCCGCCCAGGTCCGGCGGTCACCTGCTGCTACCGTCGCAACGAAGCGTGACGTACGACGAAGAGGTGGGCGACCGTGCCAAGCAGCAGCGCCGGATTCGTGGCCGTGCTGACCGCGGCGGCGGTCGCGACGGTCGGCTTCCTCGCCTACCAGGCCTCGGCGACCGTACCGGCCGATCTGGGCCGGCCCAGGCGGGCGGGTCGGCCTCGGCGGCCACCTCCAAGGCGGCACGGGACGGGCAGCGCCCCGAGACACTGCCCGCCCGTTCCGGCACGGGTGAACGCGTCGTGTACTCGGTGGACGACGACCGCGTCTGGCTCGTCACCCGGGGCAACAAGGTCCAGCGCACCTTCAAGGTCAACCCGAGCACGGTCGACCCACCGCCGGGCACCTACTTCGTCACATCCCGCTCGAACGCGGTCACCGGCTCCGACGGCACCCCCATCGAACACGTCGTCCGCTTCACCAGCGTCGACGGCGTCGCCATCGGCTTCAGCGCAGCCGTCGACGGCTCGACCCCGGTACCCGACCCCATAGTGAAAACGGGCGGCATCCGCGAATCACGCGCGGACGGCAACGCGATGTGGCAGTTCGCGACGGTAGGCCAGAAGATCGTCGTGATCCGCTGAAGCCAGGTCAGTGGAGCGCCCCAAAGGGGCGCGGGGCTGTATCGATATGCGGCTCCGCCGCGTGGGCGCGACCAGCCACAACGAACCCGCAGACGACTACGCAGCCCTACGGCCCTCTGTGTCATACCGCACTGGCGCAGGTGGCGGCGTGGAGACCGCACGCGCCGCTGCACAAGACGCCAGCAACGCACTCATCGACACCCCGGCAACCACGTACCGCTGCTGAGGGCGAGCCTCGCACCGATCATTCTCCGCACTGCGCTCCGAAGCCGACATGGACGCCTCCTGAGGGACGGGGCGGACGTAGTTAGGCAGACCTAACTACGGACTGGGTACCATGTGACCACGCGCAAGACCCCGAAAGCAATATCTTGCCGACGTCATGTCGGAACGTTCACCGTGCTCACGCCGACAGCACACTGAGGTCCGCGTTCGCCCAGCGCTCCCCCAGCCCGGTCAGCGTCACACGCCGTACCTCGTCGGCCGTGTCGCCGACGGCCCGGTGGATGTCGACCTGGAGCCGTTCGTCGGTCAGCTCCTCGACCTTGCCCTCGCCCCACTCCACGACGATCACCGACTCGGGCAGCGAGACATCGAGGTCGAGGTCCTCCATCTCGTCGAGGCCGCCACCGAGGCGGTACGCGTCGACGTGGACCAGCGGCGGCCCGTCCCCCAGCGACGGATGCACCCGGGCGATCACAAACGTCGGCGAGGTGACCGCGCCACGGACCCCGAGCCCCTCACCCAGCCCCCGGGTCAGCGTCGTCTTGCCCGCGCCGAGCTCCCCGCTGAGCATCACGAGATCACCGGCGCGCAGCAGCTTGGCGAGGCGGCGGCCGAGTTCCCGCATCTGGTCGGGGGAGGTGATGGTGAGGTTCTGGACGCTCGGCTCAGCCGGGTTGTGCGGTACTGCTTCCATAGCCACTTACGGTAGCGCCTGCCGGCACGGCACCCGCGCGGGTGAGCAGGTCGGCGAGACGGTCGGTGACCACTTCCGGGTGCTCCAGCATCACCAGGTGCCCGGCGTCCGGGACGAGCACCAGCTCGGCGTCCGGCAGCAGATCGGCGATGGCCTCACTGTGCTCACTGGGCGTGACGAGGTCCTTGACCCCGGCGAGCACCAGCACCGGCAGCTCCATGAAGTGGGCGAGCGCCTCGGTCTTGTCGTGGTCCGCGAAGGCCGGGTAGAACTCGGCGACCACATCGATCGGCGTGCCCTCGATCATCCGCTCGGCGAACCGCGCGACCGCCGGATCGACGTCCCGGGACGCGAACGAGTACCGCTTGATGATCCCGGCGAACAGATCGGCGGTGGCCCGCCGCCCCCGCTCGACCAGCGCCGCCTGTTGCCCCAGCGCTTTCAGCACTCCGGGGAGCACCCGGCGTACGGCGTTGACGCCCGCGACCGGCAGCCCGAAGTTGACCTCGCCGAGCTTCCCCGACGACGTACCGATCAGCGCGACGGCGGTGACCCGCTCCTGGACCAGCTCCGGGAACTGGGCGGCCAGCGCCATCACGGTCATCCCGCCCATGGAGTGCCCGACCAGCACGATCGGCCCCTCGGGGACGGCCGCGTCGATCACGGCCTTCAGATCGCGGCCCAGCTGGTCGATGTTGACCGGAATGCCGTCCTCGGTCTGGGACATCCCGCGCGCGGACCGGCCGTGGCTGCGCTGGTCCCAGTGCACCGTCCGTACGACACCCCTGAGCGCCGCGCGCTGGAAGTGCCAGGAGTCCTGGCTCAGGCAGTAGCCGTGGCTGAAGACGACGGTGACGGGAGCGGGGGCCTTACGCCCGAAGAGCCGCCGGCGCCGCGGGGTGAGCCCTTCCTGGGGTTCGACGTCGTCGACCTCGTAGTACAGCTCGGTGCCGTCGTCGGCGTACGCCTTGCCGGGGGTGCCGCGCAGGGCGCCGTACGGTCCGGCCGAGTCCAGGGCGAGGCGGGCCTTCTGCCGCATCCCGCGCCCGACCGTCATGCGCTCTATCGCGACGCCGGCCGCCGCACCCGCGGCGACCACGCCGATCGCGGCGCCCGCGATACCGGTCACCCGGCGCCAGTTCCCGGCCGCCCCCGTGGCGGAGGCGACGGCCACCGAGGCGGCGTTCGCTACGGCCTCCGCACTGCTCTCGCTCACGAATCGCTCCTCTTCGCCGTACTGCTGGTCGCCGGATGGCTGTCGCTGACTGTGGTGCACGCCTCCTGGCGTCTACCCCGCTTGTTCCTCATTCACATAGACGCGGGGAACTCGCGTTCCGATGCGGGTGACGATTTCGTACGCGATGGTGCCCGCGGCCTGCGCCCAGTCCTCCGCGGTGGGCTCACCGCGGTCGCCTGCCCCGAAGAGGACCGCCTCGGTCCCGGCCCCGGGCTCGTCTCCGCCGAGGTCCACGACGAACTGATCCATCGCGATCCGTCCCGCGACCGTACGCCACTTGCCGCCGATCATGACCGGCCCGGTCCCGGAGGCGTGCCGCGGGATGCCGTCCGCGTAGCCCACGGGCACCAGGCCGAGGGTCGTCTCGCCGGACGTGGTGTAGCGATGCCCGTAACTGACGCCGTGACCCCCCGGAACATGCTTGACCAGCGCGAGGGACGCCGACAGCGTCATCACCGGCCGCAGTCCGAAGTCGGCCGGGCCGCCGATCTGAGGGCTGGGCGAGATGCCGTAGACGGCGATCCCGGTGCGGACGAGGTCGAAGTGGCTCTCGGGCAGCGTGAGGGTGGCGGGCGAGTTGGCGAGGTGCCGCACCTCGGGGCGCACGCCCTGCTGTTCGGCGTACGACACCATCTCCCGGAAGCGGGTGAGCTGGGCGTCGATGGAGGGATGCCCGGGCTCGTCGGCGCAGGCGAAGTGCGACCAGAGCCCGGTGATGCGGATGAGTCCGTCCCGCTCGGCGCGCAGGGCTGCGCCGACCAGCGCGGCCCAGTCGCCGCCGGGCTGGCAGCCGTTCCGCCCCAGCCCGGTGTCGGCCTTGAGCTGGACACGGGCGGGCGTCCGGGTCGTCGTCTGCCGGGCGGCCGAGGTCACTTCCTGTAGAGCCCACATAGCGCTGACGGATACATCGAGGTCGGCCTCGATGGCCTCGCGCCAGGGCCCGCCGGGGGTCCACAGCCAGCACATGATCCGCCCCGGGACACCGGCGGCCCGCAGCGCGAGGGCCTCGTCGGGGGTGGCGGTACCCAGCCAGGTCGCCCCCGCCTCCACGGCCGCGCGGGCGCACGGCACCGCGCCGTGGCCGTAGGCGTCGGACTTCACCACGGCCATCAGCTCCGCACCCGGTGCGAGGGCGCGCAGGGCCCGCACATTGGCCCGCAGCGCGGCCAGGTCGATCTCGGCGTGGGCGCGCAGCGGGGCGGTCGGCGGTGGTGCGTTCTCAGTCATGGCGCCCCCAGTGTCTCAGAGGGGTCTGACGGTCGAGCTCTCCGGCCGCCGGTGGCCGCCGCGACGGCGTCCCGCCGAGTGAGGCAGGAATCCTGGCCACGGCTGCCCGCATGAGGTGCCCGGGCCGAACGGCCCTTTGCGCCGCGCAGCGGCCGTCCGCGTCCGGCCATCGCCTGGCCCTCCACGCCGACCGGAACCCGTCGTCGTGTTGCCGCCGCGTCACCGTGCGGGTCAGAGGCGCAGTCCGTGCCGGGCCAGATATTTCACCGGGTCGATGTCCGAGCCGTACTTGCGGCGGGTGCGCACCTCGAAATGCAGATGCGGGCCGGTGGCACGGCCGGTGCTGCCGCTGCTGCCGAGCCGCGTGCCGGGCCGAACCTTGGCGCCCCGCGCCACGGAGATGCGCGACAGATGGGCGTAGACGACGTACCGGGAGTCACTCATCTTCACCGTCACGGCCTTGCCGTACGACCCCGACCACCGGGCCAGTACCACGACACCGGGGCCCACCGAAAAGACCGGGGTTCCCCTCGGTACGGCGAGGTCGATTCCGGTGTGATACCCGACCGCCCACCTCCCCCGCATCCGGTAACGCGCCGTGACCGTGACCCGCCGCCGTACCGGACGGCGCCATTTCTTGGGGGCGCGGTACACGTCCTCGTCCGGGTCCACCCAGTCCTCGGGTTCCTCCACGGCCGCGAGCAGGGCCTCGAATTCCTCGTCGTACTCGATGCCACAACTCCCGGCCGGTTCCTCACCCCAGTCACCCGAATCAGAATCGCTCGCGCGCTTCCCAAGGACGGCACCCCCCAGAACAACGGCCGCCCCTCCCAGCACTTCACGCCGAGTAGCATCACGTATGTCTGATTCACTCATGCCGCCAGCGAACCACCCCCCTTTTCAGCTCCGCACACTCGGCCGACCGGGATTGCTCCCTTCGGTGGTTTCTTCACCTAGGAAGCGCCAATTTCCCGCTCTACCGTTTGCGGGCGACGGCCGCAATCACAACGCGCGCACACGAGTTACGGCCGCCGCCTCGCGCTCAGATGGGCCTGCGCCCCCACACATACACCCGGTCGCCCTTCTTCAGCAGGCCCCACAGCTTGCGGGCGTCGCCGTGGCGCATGCTGACGCAGCCCCTGGAGCCGACGGTGGTGAAGATGGTGCCGTGGACGGCGTGGAATGCCTGACCGCCGCTGAAGAACTGGGCGTACGGCATAGGTGACTTGTAGAGCGACGAATAGTGATTCTTGTGCCGCCAGTAGATCGCGTGCCACCCGACACGGGTCCGGTATCCGGCCCGCCCACTGCGCATGGGCACCGGCCCGAAGACGACCTTCTTCCCCTTCTGCACCCAGGTCAGCTGCCGGCTGAGATCGACACAGGCGACGCGATACGTCCGTACCGGGCACTTCTTCGCGGCATTGGGGTTCTTCTTCGCAGCGGCGACCTGCGTCCACGCCCACGTAAGGGGCCCGGCATATCCGTCGACCTCGATCCCCTGCTTCTTCTGAAACGCCCGGATCGCCTCGCAGTCCCTCTCCGACTGCTTCCCGTCCACCTTCAACTTCAGGTACCGCTCGACCTGCCGCTGATAAGGCCCGGTGAAGTCGGGGCAGCTGTCCGGCACGATCTCGTCGTCGACCGGAACATCCTCAAGAAACGCATACGCCCTGTCGGCCGCGTCCCTGAGTTCCAGCTCGACGGCATCCAATTCATCACCGGTCGCACTCTCCCCCGGCACCAACTCCCCTTCCATACCAGCAGCATTCGGCCCAGGTTCCGCAGCGGCGCTCCCCACAGGAATCACAGTGACAACGGCCAACAAAACCGCGACACTCCGGCGCACAAGACGTCCACTGATCATGCGCTCAGATAAGCGCGCCGCCTCAACGGCACCGGGGAGCCGCGCGGTAGACATCACCCGTACGCAGCCTGCACCTCTCCACCCAGCTGCGGACCGCCGTCCCGCCAAGCTGCAGGCAGTCGTGCCGCCTGGGTCGGCACGGGTGGGCGCAGGCGGCACCCCGCAAGCGCCGGGCTGCGCGACCCACCCCGCCCCAGCCACCGCGCCGGGTTGCGCGGCCCACCCCCGCCCAGCCCCACGCCGGGCGGGGGCCAAACAGCCCACGCCCGCCCTCACCCCCGTACATCCCTCCACGCCCCCGGAATAGCCTCGGCAACGTCATGCGCCCCCACCGGCGCCCCATCCGCCGCAAACCGCCCCGCCAGCCCATGCAGATACGCCGCCACACTCCCCGCATCGACAGCCGAAAGCCCCGCCGCCAGCAAGGACCCCGCCAGCCCGGACAACACATCCCCACTCCCGGCGGTCGCCAGCCAAGCCGTCCCCGTGGGATTCACCCGCACCGCCCCACCCCCCGCATCCGCGACCAACGTCGTCGACCCTTTCAGCAACACCGTCGCCGCATACCGCCCCGCCAACTCCCGCGCGAAGAACAGCCGAGCCCCCTCGACCTCCTCCCGCGAAACCCCCAGCAGCGCGGCGGCTTCCCCAGCATGGGGAGTCATCAGCGTCGGCGCGCTACGACGACGTACGACCTCCGGATCCGCCAGCCGCAACCCGTCCGCATCCACCAGCACCGGCACATCCGCCCGCAGCACCTCCCCCACAGCCGACGCGTCGTCCCCGGCCCCGGGCCCCACGACCCACGCCTGCACCCGCCCCGCCTGCTTGGGCCCCTTGTCCGACACCAGCGTCTCGGGAAAACGGGAGATCACGGCATCCGCGGCCGGCCCGACGTACCGCACGGCCCCGGCCCCACCCCGCAACGCCCCCGCCACAGCCAGCACCGCCGCCCCCGGATACCGCGCCGACCCGGCGGCGATCCCGACGACGCCCCGCCGGTACTTGTCGCTCTCACCGCCCGGCACCGGCAGCAGCGCCGCCACATCCGCGTGCTGCAAAGCCTCCAACTCGGCCTCGACAGGCAGTTCGAGCCCGATCTCGACGAGCCGCACCGACCCGGCGTACTCCCGCGCCGGATCGATCAGCAACCCCGGCTTGTGCGTCCCGAAGGTCACGGTCAGATCGGCCCGGATCGCGGCACCCCGCACCTCACCGGTGTCGGCGTCGACGCCACTGGGCAGATCGACGGCGACAACGGCAGCCCGCGAATCCGTGACCAGCGAAGCCAACGCCACCGCCTCCGCCCGCAACCCACCCTTCCCGCCGATCCCGACGATGCCGTCGACGACGAGATCGGCCGACGCGATCAACTCCTCGGCGTCACCCAGCCTCACACCCCGGCCACCCGCCCGGCGCAGCGCCGCGAGCCCCCCGGCATGCGCCCGCTCGGGCGACAGCAGCACCGCCGCGACCCCCGCACCACGCCGGGCCAGCCGCGCGCCCGCGTACAGCGCGTCGCCGCCGTTGTCCCCACTGCCGACCAGCAGCACCACCCGGCTGCCGTACACCCGCCCCATCAACTGCCCGCAGGCGACGGCCAGTCCGGCCGCGGCCCGCTGCATCAACGCCCCCTCGGGCAGCCGTGCCATCAGTTCCCGCTCGGCGCCCCTGACCGTCTCCACGCTGTACGCAGTACGCATGATGTCGAGTCTCTCTCGAAACGGTCACTTCTTCAGGTCGCTACGCCTCAGCCACGACCACCGCCGAGGCCACCCCCGCGTCATGGCTCAGCGACACATGCCAGCACCGCACCCCCAGCTCCGCCGCCCGCGCCGCCACCGTCCCCGTCACCCGCAACCGCGGCTGCCCACTGTCCTCGACGTACACCTCGGCGTCCGTCCAGTGCAGTCCCGCCGGCGCCCCCAACGCCTTGGCCACCGCCTCCTTCGCCGCGAACCGGGCAGCGAGAGAGGCAACCCCCCGCCGCTCCCCACTGGGCAACAGCAACTCACTCTTCAGAAACAGCCGTTCGGCCAGCCCGGGCGTCCGCTTGAGCGAAGCCGCGAACCGGTCGATCTCAGCCACGTCGATACCGACCCCGATGATGCTCATTCGGGCACTCTACGATCCACCGGGCCCCGCCAGGCCCGGTTCCCCGGCGACCAGATCAGCCTCGTGCGTCGCGGTGACGGCACGGTCCAGGAAACGGGTGAGCGCATCCGTGTCGGGGCATAGGTTGAGGGCTCGGTGGAGGTGTTTGTCGAACTCGACGCCGCGAGTGTCCAAGACCCGCAAGATCGCAGCGGCCCATGCTGCGAGATATCCGGCGACATAGCCTGCGGCCCATTGCTCACGGTGGTCTTGGGCCAAGCCCGAGGTTCTTGCGCGCACCCGGGCCACGTCCTCCAAGGGAAGGAGGCCCCTCTGCCTGAGGCTTTCAAGGCCAAAGAGGAAGTCCCCCTGAACCTTCTCCTGGGGGATGCCCAGCATTTGGCTCGTCATCGTGAACCGGAGCAGGTCGGCCAGCTCCGGCGGCCCGTCCCGCAGCAACTGGAGGACGGCGGGCAACTCAGGCGGCTCGTCCCGTTGGCTGCCTTCTCGGTTGTCTCGCGGATCCGTCATCGCTCAGCTGCCCTCGTGAGTTGATGTGACCATGTGTGCAACCTTGATGCCGTGATGGACCGAAGATCCAGATGATCTGGATACGTTCACCCTTTCGAGCCTCGGGGAAACATTCACGCCGCCGAGGTCAGCTCGCACCACACGTATTTGCCGCGGTTGCCGTGTCTGGTCAGCGGCTGCCAGCCCCACACATCGGCGCAGGCCCGCACGAGGGCCAGCCCGCGCCCCTCCTCCAACTCGGCGAGTTCCTCCAACTGCAGTGGCGGTTCCGGCGGTTCGGGATCCGCATCCCACGCCCCGATCCGCAACACACCGGCAGCCCATCGCACCCGTAGGGCCGCGGGCCCCTTGGTGTGGCGTACGGCGTTGGCGACCAGCTCGGTGGCGAGGAGTTCGGCGGTGTCGACGAGGCTGATGAGGCCGTGCATGGTGAGGATGAGGCGGAGGGTGCGGCGGGAGACGGTGCCGGCTCGGACGTCGTTCGGGATGTAGAGCGTGTACTCCCAGGGTTCGGTTTCGGGCATGCGTGAGCTCCGTTCGGGGTGGTGGGGAGTTGCGGTGGCAGTGCCGCAGCCGTCGTGGCAGGACGGAGCGGTGCGCTTCCGCGGTGCTTACGGCACGTCACCGACAGTAGATCTAAATGTAGAGACGAAGCAAGCCGATCGCGTAATCTGACTCCGAACGAGTCGCGCACATATGCGCGTTGAAGCGAGGAGCGGTCGAGAGCATTGAGGCGCGAACCAACAGCACGCCAGCTACGATTGGCGACTGAACTGCGCAGACTCCGTGAGGCGGCAGGCCTCAACGCCCGCGAGGCGGCAGCACTGCTCGGAGTGAGCCCCGCCCAGATCACTCACATCGAGTCCGGCCTCGCGGGCGTGAGCGAGCAGCGACTTCGCCGCCTCGCATCTCACTACGCCTGTAAAGAGGACGAGTTCATCGACGCCCTGGTCTCGATGGCCACCGACCGGACTCGCGGCTGGTGGGAGGAGTACCGAGGCCTGCTGCCCACATCGTTCCTGGATCTGTCCGAGCTAGATCATCACGCTCGGTTTCAGCACAACGTGGCAATCGTGTTCGTACCAGGCCTGCTTCAGACAATGGACTATGCGCGTGCCGTTTACTCCAGCAGGGTCCCCGAACTCACCGAAAATGAACTTGAGTTGCGCGTGCAACACCGCATGGCACGACGCGTGATCATTGAGGGCCCCTCCCCCATCCCCTGTGAGGCGGTGATCCACGAAGCAGCGCTGCGCATCAGGGTCAACGATCGTGCCGCGTCACGAGCTCAGCTCACCCACATCCTGGAGCTCTCCGAAGCGGAGCACATCACCGTACGTGTCATTCCCTTCGACCAGGACGGATTCCCCTGGGGTGGAAGCACGATGACATACGTGGGTGGCCGGGTGCCCAAACTGGACACGGTGATCCGCGATGGTCCCGTTGGTGCGCTCTACGTCGATGCGGAAGCTCAACTGGCCACGTACCGTCTGCGCTTCCAAAAGGTAAAAGCCGTTTCGCTCGAACCGGAACGTTCGCGTGACTTCATCAACAGGCTGGTGAAAGAGCTGTGAGGCAACCCGTGATCACCTCCGAGAACTGGCGGAAGTCGTCCTACTCCGGCGGCGGGGACGGCGACGATTGCGTGGAGATCGCGAACTCCCCCACCCACATCGCCGTCCGCGACTCAAAGGCCCCGGCCAGCGCAACCCTCACCTTCCCGACCGGAGCCTTCGCCCCCTTCCTCGACGCCCTGAAGTCGGCTCACTCCACCGTCACCGACTTCGCCAGGTTCCGAGGCTGATCCACCTCGTTCCCCCGGGCGGTGGCCAGCTCACACGCGAACACCTGCAATGGCACCGTAGCCACAAGCGGCTGCAGCAACGTCGGCGTGGCCGGAATCCGAATCAAGTGATCCGCATACGGCACCACCGCCTCGTCCCCCTCCTCCGCAATCACGATCGTCCGCGCCCCCCGAGCCCGAATCTCCTGGATGTTGGACACGATCTTGTCGTGGAGAACGGACCGCCCCCGAGGCGAAGGCACCACAACCACCACCGGCAGATCGTCCTCGATGAGGGCGATCGGACCGTGCTTCAACTCCCCCGCCGCAAAGCCCTCGGCGTGCATGTAAGCCAGCTCCTTGAGCTTCAACGCCCCTTCCAGCGCAACCGGATACCCCACGTGCCGCCCCAGGAACAACACGGTGTCCTTCTCGGCGAGGGTGCGCGCAAGCTCCCGTACGGGCTCCATGGTCTCCAGCACCCGCTCGACCGCACCGGAGATCTCGGACAGATCCCGGATCACGTCCCGGATCTCGTCACCCCACTTGGTCCCGCGCACCTGCCCCAGATAGAGGGCGACGAGATAGCAGGCCACGAGCTGGGTCAGAAAGGCCTTGGTCGAGGCGACGGCCACCTCCGGCCCGGCATGTGTGTAGAGGACGGCATCGGACTCACGGGGAATGGTCGACCCGTTCGTGTTGCAGATGGCCAGCACTTTGGAGCCCTGCTCGCGGGCGTGCCGTAGGGCCATCAGCGTGTCCATGGTCTCGCCGGACTGCGAGATCGCGATGACGAGCGACTGCGGGTCGAGAATCGGATCCCGGTACCGGAACTCACTGGCCAGCTCCACCTCGCACGGAATCCGCGTCCAGTGCTCGATGGCGTACTTGGCGATGAGCCCGGCGTGAAAGGCCGTACCGCAGGCCACGATGACGACCTTGTCGACTTCCCGCAGCACCTGCGGAGCGATCCGGACCTCGTCCAGGGTCAACGAGCCGGCGGCATCGATGCGCCCCAGCAACGTGTCGGCGACGGCCTTCGGCTGCTCGGCGATCTCCTTGAGCATGAAGTAGTCGTAGCCGCCCTTCTCCGCGGCGGACGCGTCCCAGTCGACGTGATACGACCGCACCTCGGCGGGCCGCCCGTCGAACCCGGTCACGCTCACCCCGTCCCGCCGCAACTCGACGACCTGGTCCTGCCCCAGCTCGATCGCGGACCGCGTGTGAGCGATGAACGCGGCGACATCGGAGGCGAGAAAGGCCTCCCCCTCCCCGACCCCCACCACGAGCGGCGAGTTCCGCCGGGCCCCCACCACCACATCGGGCTCGTCCGCATGCACGGCGACCAGCGTGAACGCCCCCTCCAGCCGCCGACACACCATGCGCATCGCCTCAGCCAGATCCGCGCACGACGAGAACTCCTCGGCGAGCAGATGCGCCACGACCTCGGTGTCGGTCTCGGAGGCCAGCTCATGCCCCCGCTCCTCCAACTCGGCCCTCAAGAGGGCAAAGTTCTCGATGATCCCGTTGTGCACGACGGAGACACGCCCCGCGTTGTCGAGATGCGGATGAGCATTCACGTCGGTCGGCCCGCCATGCGTGGCCCACCGCGTGTGCCCGATCCCGGTCGATCCGGTCGGCAACGGCCGCTCAAGGAGTTCCTTCTCCAGATTGACCAGTTTCCCGGCCCTCTTCGCAACGGCCATCCCACCGTCCGCGAGCACGGCGACACCCGCCGAGTCGTACCCCCGGTACTCCAGCCGCTTCAGCCCGGCCATCACCACATCAAGCGCCGACTGCGACCCCACGTATCCCACGATTCCGCACATGCGCGGCAGCCTACGACCGATCTCGCGCCCGAAACGGTCACCGCGTGCCCGATTTCGGAAATTCCTACCGCGGTACGAACGCTCCGACGAGCACCTGCCCGAAGCCTAGGCATGGGCGACATTTACATGCCCGGGAGTGCGACCACGGGCGGTGCGACTTTGCGCCAGCTCCGGGCGTGATCGAACTTACCCCCTGTTACATGCCCCTGACGCACGCCTATCTGTCCACCAGCGGGATGACATCATCCGTCCCGACTACGTGTCACCCGCCGACCCCAAGGGCCGGAGCAACCTGGAGCGGATGAGGGACGGACAGGCTCCCCTGGGGCCGGGACGGGGAGCGAATGACGAAGCTCTGAATCTTCACCATATGCTCCAGATCCAAGAAGGCCCGATCACCGAGGTGACGGCCGCATTCAGGTATCCGCTGGCCTGACATTTCACCTGGCGAGTGAATGGATGGGGGTGGCCCCCGGGCCTTCGAGCCGGGGGCCACACCCATGCGGACGCAGGTGCTGCTGACCGTGCTGATTCTGCCGCCGCGGAGGCGGCGAAGCACGGCTCCAAGCCGACCCAGAGCAGCACGCTCACGGTGGAACTGAAAGCGCTGACCTGGCAAGACCAACGCCCCCTGTGACCCGCGCCCTCACGTCTTCGCCCGATAAGCCCGCATAGCCAACGGATAAAACACGAGCGCGATCCCCGCAGCCCAAACCAACGACCACAACACCGGCTCCGCCACCGCCCCACCCAGCAACAACCCCCGGAACGCGTCGGACAGATGCGTCACCGGGTTGACGTCGCTGAAGGCCTGGAGCCAGCCGGGCATGGTGTCGACGACGACGAAGGCGCTGCTGGTGAAGGTGATGGGGAAGATGAGGGTGAAGGCGAAGGCCTGCACCTTCTCCGCGTCGCCGGCCAGCATTCCGATCAGCACCGCGCTCCAGGACACGGCCGCGGCGAACACGACCAGCAGCACGATGCCGAGCAGGAACCCGTCGAAGCCGCCGGTGACCCGGAAGCCGAGCAGCAGGCCGAGGCCGATCATGAGCAGCATCGCCCAGACGTGCTTGGCGAGGTCCGCGGTGATCCGCCCGATGAGTGGGGCGGAGCGGGCTATCGGCAGGCTGCGCAGGCGGTCGAAGACGCCCTTCGTGAGGTCCGTGTTGAGCGCCATGGCCGTGTACATCGTCATGAACAGGGTGTTCTGCACGATGATCCCGGGCAGCGCGTACTTCAGATACGCCTCGGGCGATCCGGCCATCTGCCCGCCCAGCACATACGTGAAGAGGAACACGAACATGATCGGCGTGATGCTGTAGTCGACCAGTTCGAGCGGGTTGTGCTTGACCGCGACCAGGCTGCGCCAGGCCATCGTGAAGGTCTGCTGGAGTCCGGCCAGGGGCCGCACGCGGCCCGATGCCGTGATCGGGGCTGTGGCAGTGGTCGCGGTCATGACCGGCTCACCGCCTTCTCCCGCTCAGCCTCGGAGTCTCGTACGGCCGCACCGCCGTCGCTCTCCGGCTCGCCCGGCTCGGCACGGTGGCCGGTCAGGGCCAGGAACACCTCGTCCAGCGAGGAGCGGCGCAGCGCCAGCTCGCCCACCGCGATGCCCTCGCGGTCGAGCGTGCGCACCACGGCAGGCATGAGCTGGGGGTCGTTCACCGGGGCCGTGATCGCCTCTCCCTCGATCTGGGTCTGCGGCCCGGCCGCCTGGGCGACCAGCCGATGCGCCCGCGCGAGGTCCTGCGCCAGCACCGGGCGCAGTTGCAGCACCTGCCCGCCGACCTGCGACTTCAGCTGGTCCGGGGTGCCCTCGGCGATCACCCGGCCCTTGTCGATCACCACGATGTCGTCGGCGAGTACATCGGCCTCGTTCAGATACTGCGTGGTCAGCAGGGCGGTCGCGCCGTCAGCGACCAGGCCCCGCAGCAGGTCCCAGAGCTCACCGCGGCTGTGCGGGTCCAGGCCGGTGGTCGGCTCGTCGAGGAAGAGGATGCTGGGCCGGCCCACCAGGCTGGCCGCGAGGTCCAGCCGCCTGCGCATGCCGCCGGAGAAGGTCTTCACGGCCCGTCCGGCCGCGTCCGTCAGCTGAAAGCGCTCCAGCAGCTCACCCGCCCTCGCCTTGGCCTCCCGCCGCGGCAGACCGAGCAGTCGGCCGATGAGCAGCAGGTTCTCCGTGCCGGTCAGGTTCTCGTCCACCGCCGCGTACTGCCCGGTCAGCCCGACCAGGGCGCGGACGACCCCGGCGTCCCGGACCACGTCATGACCGGCCACATGGGCCCGGCCGGCGTCGGGACGCAGCAGGGTCGCGAAGATCCGCACGGCGGTCGTCTTCCCCGCGCCGTTGGGACCCAGCAGCCCGAGCACCGAGCCCTTACGGGCCCCCAGATCGACCCCGGCCAGCGCCTCGGTCCCCTTGAACCGTTTGACCAGGCCTTCCGCCTCAATCGCATAGGTCATGGGTCACCCCTCGACGTTCGTCACCCCTCGACGTTCATGGACCCCGGCCTGGGCCCACCCTTCCCACAACTGTGACGCACGCCACTGACATTCCCCGTCTTGCCCGGGTTCGCCCCGAAAGCCGACCGCGTGACGGACCCCACCCCGCCGACTGTTCGTACTCCCGTAACAATGGACTGTGATCTCTCCGGTCTCCCCGATGCCCCGGAGCGCCCACCGGCACAGGCCGGAGGCGACTCCCTACGTCGACCTCACCCGCACGCAGTGGAGCGCGCTGCGCGACAAGACGCCGCTCCCCCTCACCGCCGAGGAGGTCGAGAAGCTGCGCGGCCTCGGCGATGTCATCGACCTCGACGAGGTGCGGGACATCTACCTCCCGCTGTCCCGGCTCCTCAACCTCTACATCGGCGCCACCGACGGCCTCCGCGGCGCCCTGAACACCTTCCTCGGTGACACCGGCGAGAAGGGCTCCCAGTCCGGCACCCCGTTCGTCATAGGCGTCGCCGGCTCCGTGGCCGTAGGAAAGTCCACGGTCGCCCGCCTCCTCCAGGCCCTGCTCTCCCGCTGGCCCGAGCACCCGCGCGTGGAGCGGGTCACCACCGACGGATTCCTCCTGCCCACCAAGGAGTTGCAGGCCCGCGGCCTGATGTCGCGGAAGGGTTTCCCCGAGTCGTACGACCGCCGCGCGCTCACCCGCTTCGTCGCCGACATCAAGGCGGGCAAGGACGAGGTCACGGCCCCCGTCTACTCCCACCTGATCTACGACATCGTCCCGGGCCAGCAGCTCACCGTCCGCCGCCCGGACATCCTGATCGTCGAGGGCCTGAACGTCCTCCAGCCCGCCCTCCCCGGCAAGGACGGCCGCACCCGCGTCGGTCTCGCCGACTACTTCGACTTCAGCGTGTACGTCGACGCCCGCCCCGAGGACATCGAGCGCTGGTATCTGAACCGGTTCCGCAAACTCCGCGACACCGCCTTCCAGAACCCGTCCTCGTACTTCCGCAAGTACACCCAGGTCTCCGAGGAGGAGGCCCTCGACTACGCTCGCACCACCTGGCGCACGATCAACAGGCCGAACCTCATCGAGAACGTGGCCCCCACCCGGGGCCGCGCCACCCTGATCATCCGCAAGGGCCCCGACCACAAGGTGCAGCGGCTCAGTCTGCGCAAGTTGTGACCGCTACCCTGCCCCCATGCTGCACCTCCGCCTGATCACGCCGTCCGACAAGACGGCCGACGTGGTCCGCCTGATCGAGAAGACCGTCGGCACCACCCACCTCGTGGTGCTGCCGGGCACGGCCCGCAACCCGGCGGGGGACGTGGTGATGTGCGACGTGGCGCGCGAGGCGGGCGACGAACTCCTCAGCAAGCTGCAGGAGTTGGACCTCGACAAGCTCGGGTCCATCGCCGTCGAGAACATCGACCTGTCGCTGTCCAAGCGCGCCGACAAGGCCGAGGACGAGGCGCCCGGCGAGGCCGCGGACGCGGTCCTGTGGGAGCACCTCGCCGAAGCGACGCACGAGGAGTCGACCCTGTCGATCACCTACGTCGCCTTCATCACGCTCGCCACGATGATCGCGGCCTGCGGTGTCGTGCTCGACAACGCGATCCTGATCGTGGGCGCGATGGCGGTCGGCCCGGAGTTCGGCCCGCTGGCCGGCTTCTCCACGGCGATCGTCCAGCGCCATCCCCGCCTCGCCGTGCGCTCACTGATCGCCCTGCTGGTCGGCTTCGCGGTGGCGATGGCGGTGACCGTCGCCTTCAGCCTCTTCATGGACTCGATCGGAGAGTTCACGCGGGAGCAGTTGGACGCCACACGGCCCAACACCGCCTTCATCTACGCCCCCGACGAGTTCTCCTTCATCGTGGCGGTCCTGGCCGGCATCGCGGGCACCCTCTCCCTCACTTCAGCCAAGTCGGGCGCCCTGGTAGGCGTAGCCATCTCCGTGACGACAGTCCCCGCGGCAGCCAACGCGGCGGTCGCCCTGAGCTACGGCGACACCAAGCAGACCTGGGGCTCCACCGAACAACTCCTGCTCAACCTGCTGGGCATCACCCTGGCCGGCACCCTCACACTCCTGGCACAGAAATGGCTGTGGGCCGGGCAGCGTGGGCGTCCGGTGAAGACGAGCGGCGTCCAGCAGGGCGTTTTGTCCGCCGGGGACAAGGGCGTACCGGAAAACTGAGTTCCTGTCAGCACCTGCTGAGCGGGGCGGTCCCCGGAACCTAGCGTTCGTGGCATGGACACGATTCGCAGCAGGAAAAGAACGTGGCGCGGTGTCGCGCTGGCGGCGCTGTTGACCGCGGGGACGCTCACAGCGGCGGCCCCTGGCGCCCGTGCGGACGAGGCGCGGACCGAGACCCCCGTGGCCGTGGAGTCGGCGGTCGCCGGGGTGCGCGAGTCAGTGGTGCGGGTGAAGGTGCCGTTGCCCAAGTCGGCGGGCCCCCGCCCGGCCGCGTGCGACTGGCTGTCGTATCTGCGCTACCGCGCCGCCGACGGGCCGGCCGCCTCCGCCGACGCGGACCGGATCCTCGTCGCCCAGCCGGGCATCCTGGAGGGCGCCGGGGCCTTCGACAGCGTCGCCCGCAACACGGTGGCGGCGGCCGCCGAGCAGGGCCGGCACATCGAGTTCTGGGCGCTGGACCGCCGCTCCAACTGCCTGGAGGACCGCACCGGCATCGCCTCCGGCGACCAGCACACGGCCGTCGACTACTACTACCGCGGCAAGCAGGTCGACGGCCGGACCTTCGGGGGCTTCGCCGGCAACGACAAGCTGGGCTGGATGGCGCGGCTCGGCATCGAGCAGACCGTCCGGGACCAGTACGACCTGCTCACCGCCGAGTTGCCCGACCAGGCGCTGCGAGGGCGCAAGGTGCTGTGCGGCGGGCACTCGCTGGGCGGCGTCGTCACCGGGTACTTCGCCGCCGCCGACTTCGACGGCAACCCGGCGACCACGGCCGACGCCGGCTACAACCAGTGCGCCGGCTACTTCGCCCTCGACACCACCGTCTCCACCTCACTCGCCGACCTCAGCGGCAGCATCCCGGACGACACCAACCTGCCCGACATCGGCCTCGGATACGGCGTCGTACAGGCCGGCCTCGACAGCGGAGTGCTGCCACGGTCGTTGTCCGCCCCGGTGCTGCTCAACCCCCAGACCATGACGCTGCTCGCCATCGCCGGCCTGGGTGCCGTACGCGATCCAGGAACCGAGGCCGACCTGCCCCGTTATCTGCCGTCCGACCTCAACATCGAGGCCACCAACCGCTTCCTGTTCTCCAAGGACGCCGCCGCCTTCCTCACCGGCTCCCCCGCCGTGAAGGACTTCCGGCTCACCAACGAGGCGGTACTGGGCGCCCTGCTGGACGACCACTCCGTACCGCTCGCCTTCCTGCAGAGCAGCGTCGGGTTCTTCGACGGCGGGCCCGTCGCCGACAAGAACTTCCCCGTCGCCAACAGCGGTCAGGAGCAGCCCGGGCTGTTCGGCACGGAGTACAAGGCCATCCCGGACCGGCCCGGGGGGCCGCTGTACACCTGGCGCAATTACGACCGTGTCGGTGACGCCGACGATCCCGGGTACAGGTCGGCCGACGGCACGCCGTTCACCGACGCGGGCAAGGAGGTCACCGACATCCAGGAGCTGGCCCGGAGCCTGGCCGAGCAGCCGCTGGACTTCACCGAGCAGTACTTCCCGACCAAGCTGGTCACCGACCTGGAGCTGGCCACCTCACCGCAGGTGAAGCGGCTCGTCGTACATCCCGGCGGGCTCACCGCCAACCCCACCCTGACCGTGCTCGCGGGCGACGGCCTGCTGGCCGGCCGCGTCCCGGCCGACCTGCACCCCGTGGTCGCCGACGGCTACCAGCACCTCGATGTGCTGACCGCGGCGCCGGCACAGAACAACGGCCGGCCCGAGCCGGTATCCGCCAACCTGGCGCGGTTCGCCGGGGACCCGCGATAGCAGTACGACAGCAGTACAGACACGAATAGCGGCCCGGGAAGTCGCACCTCCCCGGGCCGCTGTTCGTGTCGTACGGCTCAGACCTTGCCCGCCGCGAACGCGGCGGCGGCGTCCGCGTCGGCCGTGTAGCCGAGGTGGGCACCCATGTCGTTCCCACCGTTCTCACAGATGGGGTCGCCCTTGGCGCAGAAGTCGATCGTGCGGCTCTGGTAGGTGCCCGTGACGCTCTTGCCGAGGGCCCGGATCGGGTTGCCGAACAGCAGCACCGCGGCGACCTTCGGCTCGACCGCCGCCGGCAGGGTGGCCACGATCGGGCTGCCGACCACCGCGCCGGCGCTGCTGATGCCGATCGAGTTGTCGACGACGTTCGCGCCCTGTGAATAGCCCACGAGAATGAACCGCTGGTTCGGGCACGCGGAGGCCTGGCTGTTGACGTGATTCACCAGATCCGCGTTTCCCCGTGCGGCCGAAGTGGGTGAAAGGTCCGCCGGGTAATTCACCTTGTAGCTGGAAAGGGTTTTGCCGGTCAGCTTCTTCTGCAGTGCGGAGTACACCGGATCGCCGACAATGAAGCCGAGCGTGCCCGGCTCGAAGGTGCCGCGAGCAGCGACGACCTCGATGTCCGAGCAGGCCACGGCCGACGCCGAGGGCGCCGTGAGGGTGGCGACCGAGGCCCCGCCGAGCAGCGAGAGCGCGGCGAGACACGAACGAATACGCATGGGCCGTCCTCCATGTGGGGGCGCATGACGCGCCTGCGGGAAAGGAGGACTCGAAAGTATTCGCCCGGATCTGCCGGGTGTTATGGACAGAAGAAAGAAAAGCGGCGGCTTTTTCTTCGCTCAATGAGTAGTCAATGGGTAGCCAATGAGTAGTCGGGCTACTCCGGTTGTGCGCGCAGCGATTCGGCGCGCAGGGCGAGCACGAGGTCGAGGCGGGCCCCCGGATCGTGCAGGGTGTCGCCGAACAGCTTGTCCAGCTGGCGCAGCCGGTAGCGGACCGTCTGCGGGTGGATGTGCAGCCGGGCGGCGACGTCGGGCACGTTGCTGCCGCTGAGCAGCCAGGCCAGCAGCGTCTCGGCGAGCCGGGCGCGCTGGCCGGCCGAGACCTCGTCGAGCGGGGTCAGGGCGGTTGCCCGGAGTTCGGCGAGGAGCGGCTCGTCGGCGTGCAGCAGGAGGGTCGACAGGTGGTCGGCGCACCGCACCACACCCTGCCCGGGCAGGACTCCGCGCCCCATCAGGCCCAGCGCCCGGGTGGCCCAGCGCAGGGACTGCGCTGCCGCGGTGAGCGGGACCGTCGGGCCGATCGCGGCGGGACGTCCGCGCAGCGCGAGCGCGAAACCGCGGCCGGCCCACCGCCCGGGGCGATCGGGGTCGGGCACCAGCATGCGGGGCGGCCGGGACTCCATGTCCACCAGCGCGTCCGCCATGGATAACGGCCGCTCCTCCTCGCGCTGTTCGGGAGTGGCCGCGAGGGCGACGACGGCGACCTGCCGCGGCACCGGCCACCGGGCCTGGTGCGCCAGGTCCTGCACGGCCTCCAAGGCCACCGGGCCCTCGCCCAGGAGCAGGTCCAGCAGGCGCCTGCGGCGCCGCTCCACCTCGTCCGTGCTGCGCAGCTGGGCCTCCGCGTAACCGGCGGCAGCCGCCTCCGCGACCTCGTGCACCGTGCGGAAGGCGAGCTCGCCCAGCGCGGCCATGACCGTCGAGTCCAGCCCCAGCTCCTCCGCCGTGCGGCACAGCTGCCGCCAGGCGTGCATGCCGCCGACGCGCAGCGCGGACTGCAGCGGGTCCAGACCGCGGCCCTCCAGGGCCTCGCCGCGCCCGAGTTCGTAGTACGTCGCCGCGATCGACTCCCCGTTGTTGCGCGGGTCGGCGATGTGGTCGACGAACAGGGTGAGCGCCTGCACCACGCCGTCCCGCAGCCGCTTGCGGTCGGTGTCGTCGCCGAGCCGCGCGTACTCGGGAACCCGGCTGCGTACCTCCTCGTCCACCCCATCGGCCACCTCCTCCAGCCGGGCCCGCAGCAGCTCCACCAACCCGGGCGGCGCGGGCACGGCTCCGCGCGCCTCCGGCACCTCGTGCGGCGTGCCAACAGCCATCGGGGACACTCCTTTCGCCCGGAAGCGACTCGCCCGCGCGCTGTTGCCCGTGGGACGAGTGGGACGTCCTGGGTAGGACGGACGTCCTCGCCGCTCCGTTCCGTGCCCCCATGGCGCGGACATCACTCCGGCACGCCCAGAGCGTGGGCGAGGATCGGCCACGACGCTGTGAACTCCCCCTTCCAGTACGCCCAGCTGTGTCCCCCTCCCGCGTAGAAGTGCGTGGTGGCCGGGATACCCCTGCGCGCGAGCGCGGCGGCGAAGCCGCGGGCCGAGGGCCACAGGGCGCTCTCCAGTGCCTCGGGCAGCCAGTCGCCGATGCCGCCGGCCAGTCCGCTGCCCTGCGAGACGTACAGGGCCGTGCCGCGCAGTCCGTCGGCGCGGGCGCGCGGGTTGAAGGCCCGCCAGGTGAGGAGGTTGAGGAGCGGGTTGCCCCACAGTGAGGCCGGTGACAGTCCCTCGCGGGCGACGATCGCGTCCACGATGGCCGGCACCCCGGGCGCGGTGGTGTCGAGGACACCGCTGTAGGAGGCGGCGGCGGTGAAGACGCCCGGATGGCGGGCCGCGTGCGCCATCGCGCCGTAGCCGCCCGTCGACACGCCGGCGACGGCCCGTACGCCGGAGGCCCGGTAGTCCCGCGCGAGCAGCGCCGGAACCTCCTCGACCTGGAACGTCTCGTAGTCCGGGCCGTCGCGCCAGGCACTGGGGATGCCCGTGGGGCCCGCGTCCGGCATCGCCACGATCAGGTCCCGGCCCTCGGTGAAGGACTCGATGTCCGTCTCCCGGGTCCAGGACGTGTAGTCGTCGTGGGCGCCGTGCAGCAGATACAGCACGGGATACCTCCGCCCGGCGGCCGTGTCGAAGCCGGACGGCAGGATCAGCCGCACCGGCGCGCTGCGGCCCAGGGCGGCGGAGGGCACGGCGAGGTCCAGGGTGCGCGGCGCCAAGCGCTCCGCTGGAAGTGCCGCGTTGCGCCGTCGTTCGTCTGCGGCGCCGTCGTTGCTGGTCGCGCCCCGCGGCGAAGCCGCTGATCGACACAGCCCCGCGCCCCTTGGCGGCGCTGGCGAACCGCAGCCGGCTTCACCAGGTCCGCTCAGCCGGGTGGCCGCCCGGGCGCGGGTCGTGCCGGTCGCCGCGCCGAACAGGACGGCCAGACCGGTGGCGGCCGTCGCCTTGGCGGCGGTACGCCGGGACACTCCGGTGGCTTCAGTGATTCTGGTGATTCCGGTGATTCCGGTGGTACGGCGGGGCATGGCGGCTCCTCGGGGATCCGGTTGGACTCGGGTTCCGGTTCAGGGGGACGGGGAACTCAGAACGGGCCCTAGGTGGGCGGCGATCTCGTCGACGTACGGCGGGTCGAGCAGCGCCAGATGGTGTCCGGCGACCCGGACGACCTCCAGGTCCGGGCACACCTCGTCCCAGCCCAGCGCCTCGTCGTCTCGCTCGTAGACGGGGTCGCGCACGGTGTGCGGGGCGGGTTCGGCCGCCCGGTAGAGGACCACGCGGCCGTCGTACCGGCCTGGGCGGTGCGCCTCGCCGATCGTCAGGTCCAGGTAGGAGGCGCGCTGGTGCTCCAACGAGGCGGCCGGCACGTCGGCGACCGCGCTCAGCGCCTTCAGCACGGCGTCGATACGGTGCTCGTCGTCGTCCATGACCACGAGGTCGTCGTACGGCAGCTCCAGCCGGACCCCGTAGGTGTCGGCCACGTGGGCGGCGAAGCCCTCGAAGTGCGCCCGGATCCGGTCCGCCGGCGCCGGGCCGGGATCGACGAGCGGGCGTACGGAGTCGATGAGCACCAGCAGCCGTACGTCCCGTCCCGCGTCGGCCAGCTGCCGCGCGGTCTCCTGGGCGACGAAGCCGCCGAAGGACCAGCCGCCCAGCAGGACGGGCCCGTCGGGGTGTGCGGTGGTGACGGCCTCGGCGTACCGCCGTGCCTTGTCCGCCACCGTGCGGGCCTGTTCGATCCGGTCGAGTCCGAACACCGGCTGGTCGGCGCCGAGTCGCTCGGTGAGCGGCCGGTACACGGTGGTCGGTCCCCCGGCCGCGTGCACGAGGAAGAGGGGAGGACGGGAGCCGGTGGCGCGCAGGGGACGCGGCCACACACCACCGGCCGACTGGGGAAGGGCCCGCTCGACGCGGGCGGCGGCCTCGGCGACGGTGGCGGCGCCGAGCAGGTCGCGCAGGGGCAGCTCGATACGGAACTCGCGCTCCAGGGCCGTGCGGACGCGGACGGCCATCAGCGAGTCGAGGCCGAGGTCGGCGAGGGCGGTGTCCGGCGTGACCCGGGTCGGCGGATGGCCGCTGACGGCGGCGATGTGGTGGCTGAGACGGGTGAGGACCGGGGAGAGGGCCGCCCCCGGATGCGCGGCGCCCTCGGCGGTGCCGTCGGCGGCGGGGCCAGCCCCGTGCGCGGGGCCGTCGGCCCGGGCACCCGTCAGCCCCGCCGTCGACGGAGTCCCCGCCCTCGTCCTCCCGTCCGTCCACCAGTGCCGCACATGGCGCCAGCGCGGCCGGGGTACGTCGACGACCCGGCCGGGCGGCAGCGGCAGCCGTTGCCCGGCCGTGTACAGCGCGCCCAGTTGCGCGGCGAACGCGGCCGGTCCGTCGGCGTCGCGGCGCAGCGTGGCCAGGGCGAGACAGCCGGGCGCGGAGTCGGTGACGGCGCCCGTGAGGACCGGGTGGGGGGAGATCTCCAGGAAGGCGGTGTGTCCGTCGGCCACGGCCGAAGCGACGGCACGGTCCAGGCGAACCGGCCGCCGCAGGTTGGCAACCCAGTGGGCGGCGTCGAAGGCGCTCGCGCCGCGCGGGTCGTCGAGGACGGTGGAGTAGACGGGCAGGCGCGGCCGGCGCCCCGTCACGCGGGCCAGCCCGTCGGCCAGCTCCGGCAGCAGCGCGTCGACCTGCGGAGAGTGCCCGGCGCCGACGACCCGCATGGCCCGGGCCGCCCGGCCTTCCTTCTCAAGCCGCCGCACCAGGCGGCCCACCGCCGCCCCCTCTCCGGTGACGACCTTCTGCCGGGGAGAGGAGTGCACGGCGACGTGGACCCCCGGGAAGTCCTGTGCCAGGCGCCCGAGTTCGCAGTCGTCGAGGTCGACGACGGCCATCGCCCCGCCCCGCAGTCCGCTCAGCAGCCGGGCGCGTACGGCGATGACGCGGGCGCCGTCCGACACGCCGAGGGCGCCCGCGCACACCGCGGCGGCCACTTCGCCCATGGAGTGACCGATCACGGCCGCGGGCTCGACACCGTACGAACGCCATAGTTCCGCGAGCGCCAGCTGGAGGCCGAAGAGGAGGGGCTGGGCGGTTTCCAGACGGTCCAGGCCGGTGCCGGATGCCAGGTGGTCGTACAGGGACAGACCGCCGCACTCCGCGGCGAGCTGCGGGTCGAGCTTCTCCACGGCGGCGGCGAACGCGGGCTCCTCCTCCAGGAGCCGGCGTCCCATGCCGGGCCATTGGCAGCCGTAGCCGGAGAACACCCACACCGTGCCGCCTCGTCCGACGAGGTCGCGGTCGCCGGTGACGACGCGCTCGTCCGGCCGTCCCGCCGCCAACGCACGGAGCGCGTCGGCGAGTTCGGCCCGGTCACGGGCGGCCACGGCGGCGCGTACGGGTCCCCGGGCAGTGCGTCCGGCGAGGGTGCGGGCGATGTCGGCCGGGTGTGCGGCGCTGGTGTCCAGCCAGTCGGCGATCCGGGCGGCGGTGTCGCGCACCCGCTCGGCGTCGGCGTCGGAGAGCAGGTGAAGCCGGACGGCGGGCTCGTCGGCCGGGGTCGGCGAGGGGCCGACAGACCGCCATTCCTCCAGGACGGCATGGGCGTTGGTGCCGCCGAAGCCGAATCCGGAGACCCCGGCGGTGGCCGTGCCGCCGTAACGGGGCCACTGCTCGGGCTCGGTCACCACCCGCAGCCGGTCGTCGCCGAGCGCGCTGCCGTGTGTGCAGTGCAGGGAGGGCGGGATGACGTCGTGATGGAGGGCGAGCACCGTCTTGACCAGGCCGGCGATGCCCGCGGCCGACTCCAGGTGACCGAGGTTGCCCTTGACGGAGCCGAGCAGCAGCGGCTGGTCGGGGTCGCGGGCGGCGCCGAGCACCGCGGCTAGCGCGCCTGCCTCGATCGGGTCGCCGAGCGGGGTGCCGGTGCCGTGCGCCTCGACGAAGTCGACTTGTCCCGGGGTGAGTCCGGCTCGTGCGTACGCGGTCTCCAGCAGGGCGCGCTGGGCGGCGGGGTTGGGCGCCATGAGCCCGTTCGACCGCCCGTCGGAGTTGACGGCCGTCGTACGGATCACCGCCAGCACCCGGTCGCCGTCCCGCTCGGCGTGCGACAGCAGCTTCAGGACCACGGCCGCGCAGCCCTCGCCGCGCCCGATGCCGTCGGCCGCCGCCGAGAACGGCTTGCAGCGCCCGTCCGGCGCGAGGACACCCGCCCGCTCGAAGGCGACGGTGACGGCCGGTGACAGCAGCAGGTTGACCCCGGCGGCGATCGCCGTCTCGCTCTCACCGGCCCGCAGGCTGACGCAGGCATGGTGCACGGCGACCAGCGAGGAGGAGCACGCGGTGTCCACGGCCAGGCACGGCCCGCGCGTGTCCAGGACGTACGCCAGCCGGCCCGCGGTGACGCTGAGGGCAGCGCCGGCCGGTGCCCAGGGGTCGACAGCGGCCGGGTCGGCGCCGGTGAGCTGGCCGTACTCCGGGGCGGAGACGCCGACGAAGACGCCCGTGGCCGTACCCGCCAGGGACGCGGCCGGCACGGCGGCGTGTTCCAGCGCCTCGTGGACGACCTCCAGCAGGATCCGCTGCTGGGGGTCCATCACCGCGGCCTCGCGCGGCGTGATGCGGAAGAAGTCCGCGTCGAACCCGGCGATGTCGTCGAGATAGCCGCCGTACGGATGCGCGTCGGCGGGCGGGAAGGCGGTGAAGTCGCGCCACCGGTCCTCCGGCACGCGCCGGATCGCGTCCCCGCCTTCACACAGCAGCCGCCAGTAGTCACTCGGGGCGTGCACCCCGCCCGGCAGCCGGCAGCCGACGCCGATGACCGCCAAGGGCTCGCCGGGCGCACCGGGCGCCATGACCAGCGGCGCGGGGCCGAGGGCCGTACCGCACAGCCGCGCCACCAACGCGTCACCGGTCGGCGTCTCCCACAGCAGCGTGGGCGGCAGCTCGCAGCCCGTGACCCGGGACAGCTCCCCGGCCAGCGCGACCGCGTCCCGCGACGACATGCCGAGCTCGGCCAGCTGCCGGTCCATCGGAACGTCCTCGGGCGCCGAACCGTGCCACGAGGCCGCCCGCTCGGCGATCACCCGCCGCAGCACGTCCGCGTCGACGGCCTTCATCCTGCGACCTCCGTGGCGTCGTCGAGGGCTGTGGGGGGTGGTGGAGTGTGCTGCGTGGTCGGGTCGGTGGCAGGCAGGCGGGTGGGACGCGTGTCGCTGGGGGCCGTGTCGCCTGCCGTCGTGCCGACCGGTACCGCACCATCCGCTGATCTGCCGCCCGCCACCACCGCACCACCCCCGGCCGCGCCGCCCGCCACCGCCTCGGCAGTCCCCGAATACGCCCCCTCCAGATACCGACCCCGCGTCAGCGCACGCGACACCTTGCCGCTGGAGGTGCGTGCGACCGTCCCCGGCGGGACGAGTACGACGTCGTCCAGCCGTAGGCCGTGCCGGGCGGAGACGGCGCCGCGTACGGCACGTGCCACGGCCGGTACGTCCAGTGCGGCCAGGACCGCGGTGCGCACATGCTCGGCCACGATCACGACCCGCTCCCCCGCCCCGCCGGGCACGGCGAACGCGGCGAGCCGGTCCCGTCGTACGGCCGGGTGCGCCTCTTGAGCCGTGGCCTCCAGGTCCTGTGGGTAGTGGTTGCGGCCGTCGACGATGACGAGGTCCTTCAGTCGGCCGGTGACGAGCAGCTGCCCCTCCAGCACCGCCCCCAGGTCCCCCGTACGCAGCCAACGGCCGTCCGGCGCGCCCCCGGCGTCCGCGAACCCGGCCCCGAAGACCCGCTCGCTCTCCTCCGCCCGGTTCCAGTAGCCGCGGCCGACATTGGGACCCTGCACCCATATCTCGCCGACCTCGCCCTCGGCCAGGACGGCTCGGCCCGCGGGGTCGGCGATGCGCACGCGCTGCCCCGCCGGGGTCCCACAGCCGGCCAGCAGCACGGCCCTGGGGTCGTCGGGCCGCGCGGGCAACGCCTTCCCGGCGGCGAGCGCGTCACGGTCCAGGGCGAAACGGCCGATCGGTACACCGGGCCGGGCGGCACTGACGAAGACGGTGGCCTCGGCGAGCCCGTATGAGGGGCAGTGCGTCGTGGGCGCGAGCCCCTGGCCGGCGAAGGCGGCGTGGAAGCGGTCGGCGGTACCGGGGCGCACCGGTTCGCTGCCGTTGATCAGCGCGGTGACCCCGTCGAGCCGGAGGTCCGCCTTCTGGGTGTCGGTGACGGCGGACGCGCAGTAGTCGTACGCGAAGTTGGGCGCGGCGCTCACGGCACGCGGATGCGCGGCGAGCAGCCTCAGCCAGCGCACGGGCTCGTGCAGAAACGCGACCGGATCCATCAGCACCGACAGCAGCCCGCGCACCACGGGCGCGGCCACGCTGAGCACCAGTCCCATGTCGTGGTAGAGCGGCAGCCACCCCACACACGTCACCGGATGGGCGTCGGCGCCGTACGCGGTCAGCGCCTGGCGGGCGTTGGCGACGACATTGGCGTGGGTGATCTCCACGCCGGCCGGAGCGCGGGTCGAACCGGAGGTGTACTGGAGATAGGCGGTGGCCCCGGCGTCGTCCGGGTCGACCGGGCGCCACCCCCGGGCGTCGTCGTCGGCCACCTCGTCGACGCAGACGACCGGCGTCCGGCCCGGCCGGCCCGCCACCCCCGTCAGGAAGTCCCGCACCTCCTGCCGGGCACGGCTCGTGGTCACCGCGGCGGCCGGGCGCGCGTCGGCCAGCACTCCCGCGAGCCGGTCCGCGTGCCCCGGCAGGCCCGGCGGATACAGCGGTACGGCCACCATCCCGGCGGCCAGCACCCCGAGGAACCCGGTGACGTACTCCACCCCCTGCGGACACGGCAACGCGACCCGCGCCCCCGGCTCCGCCACCTCGGCGAGCCGGGCGGCGAGCGCGCGCACGCGCAGGTCCAGGCGCCGCCAGGTCAGTGTGCGGTGGACGCCGCGCGAGTGCGGCACGGGGTGATCGACGAAGGTGAACGCCCGGCGATCCGGGGCGACTTCGGCCCAGTGCCGCACGTACTGGGGCAGAGTCCGGCAGGCGGGCGCGAGCGGGGGGCGACGACTGTCCATCTGGCGTGGCTCCTCACGTCCGGGATCGGCTGGGCGAGCAACTGCCGGTCCAGGCGGGTCAGATGCGTGGGGGACTGTGCGGGCGGATGGGTCGGATACGGGACTCGTGCGGGTGGTGCGGCCGAAGCCGTGCGATCGCGCCGTGCTCACCGTGCTGCGGCGGGCCTGCGCAGGCCAGGCGGGCCGTCACGGGGCGTTGCGCACGCCCCGGGGTCCCTTCCCTCCCTCCGGTCAGAGCGGGATGTTGCCGTGCCGGCGCTGCGGCAGAGGCGCGCGTTTGCCGCGCAGGGTGCGCAGCGCGCGGCAGATGTGGTCGCGGGTGTCGTGCGGCGCGATGACGGCATCGACGTAGCCGCGTTCGGCGGCGAGGTAGGGCGTGCCGTGGGTCTCTTCGTAGGCGGCGACCAGGCGCGCCCGCAGCGCTTCGGGGTCGTCGGCGGCGGCCAGTTCACGCCGGTGCAGGACGCCCACCGCGCCCTCGGCGCCCATCACCGCGATACGGGCGGTGGGCCAGGCGAGGTTGATGTCGGCCCCCAGGTGCTTGGAGCCCATCACGGCGTACCCCCCGCCGTACGCCTTGCGCACCACGACCGTGACCTTGGGGACGGTCGCCTCGGCGTACGCGTACAGCAGTTTGGCGCCGCGCCGGATGATGCCGCCCCGCTCCTGCCGTACGCCGGACAGATAGCCCGGCACATCGGCGAAGGTCAGCAGCGGGATCCCGAACGCGTCGCAGAACCGCACAAAGCGTGCGGCCTTCTCCGAGGCGTCGATGTCGAGGACACCGGCGGCGTGCAACGGCTGGTTCGCGACGACACCGACCGACTGGCCCTCGACGCGGGCCAGGGCACAGATGATGTTCGGCGCGAACAGCTCCTGGACATCGAGCAGTTCACCGTCGTCGACGACCGCCCGCACGATCTCCCGCATGTCGTAGGCCTGTCCGGTCCGGTCCGGGACGACGGAGTCGAGCCGGACCCCGTCCGGGGCATCCCCGGGTGCGTACTCCGGGGGGCGCTCCAGGTTGTTGGCGGGCAGATACGACAGCAGATCGCGTACGACGTCCAGCGCTTCCTCCTCGTCGGCGGCGAGGAAGTGCGCGTTGCCGTTGACGGCGTTGCTGGTGCGGGCGCCGCCCAGCTCCTCGGCGCTGGCACGCTCGCCGGTGACCGCCTCGATGACGTCGGGGCCGGTGACGAACATGTGCGAGGCGCCGTCGACCATCACCGTGAAGTCGGTGATCGCGGGCGAGTAGGCGGCCCCGCCCGCGCACGGCCCCAGCACCACGGAGATCTGCGGGACGACTCCGGACGCCTGCACATTGCGGCGCACCAGCTCGGCGTAGAGGGCGAGCGAGGCGACGCCCTCCTGGATGCGGGCGCCGCCGGAGTCGTTGAGCCCGACGACCGGGCAGCCGGTCTTGAGGGCGAGGTCCATCAGGGCGACGGTCTTCTCGCCGAACGCCTCGCCCATGCTCCCGCCGAACACGGCGGAGTCCTGGGCGAACACGCAGACCCGGCGCCCGTCGACGGTGGCGTACCCGGTGACGACACCGTCGCCGTAGGGGCGTCGGCCGCCGTCACCGGTCGGCCGTGCCCGCACGAACAGCCCGGTCTCGCTGAAGGAACCTTTGTCCACCAGCCGCTCGATCCGCTCCCGGGCCCCGAACTCCCCTCGCCTGCTCGGCCCGCCACCCCGCACCGCCCGATCCTCGCGACGGCCCAGATCAGCGATGCGCCCAGCGGTGCCTCCGGCCACGTGCGCTTCATTCGTCACAACCACCTCCGAAGTGGTTGTCGAATATGGCAGCGCGAGAGCGGGCAACCGGGCGAATCACGGTGGCGTGTGGGGGATTTGAGTCCTCGGCGACGCCCTTTCATCCGGCTGTGACAAGAGACCGGAAGCACAGCACCCCGAAGGGGCGCGGGGCTGCCCGGCGCGAGGATCTACCCGAGCGCCGACTTCACCGCATCAGCCAGCCGCCCGGCCACAGACCGAGCCTGCTCGATATCCGCCGCCTCCACCATCACCCGCACCAACGGCTCGGTACCGGACGGCCGGAGCAACACACGCCCAGTCGCCCCCAACTCCCGCTCCGCCTCAGCAACGGCAACGGCAAGCTCGGCCGAGTTCCCGACACGGGACCTGTCGACATCCGGCACATTGATGAGCACCTGAGGCAACCGCTCCATGACAGAAGCGAGGTCCCGCAGCGTACGGCCCGTCTCCGCGACCCGCGCCGCCAGCAGCAGCCCGGTCAACGTGCCGTCACCGGTCGTCGCGTGGTCGAGGATGATGACGTGCCCGGACTGCTCACCGCCGAGGGCGTAGTCGTGCTCCTTCATCTCCTCCAGCACATACCGGTCACCGACGGCAGTCTGAATGAGCGTCAATCCCGCACGCTCCATGGCCAGTTTGAACCCGAGGTTGGACATCACGGTCGCCACCACCGTCTCGGCACGCAGCGCGGAGCGTTCCCGCATCGCCAGCGCGAGCACGGCCAGGATCTGGTCGCCGTCGACTTCCTCACCGGTGTGGTCCACTGCCAGGCACCGGTCCGCGTCCCCGTCGTGCGCGATACCGAAGTCGGCCCCGTGCTCGACAACCGCGGCCTTGAGCAGGCCCAGATGCGTGGAACCACAGCCGTCGTTGATGTTGAGCCCGTCCGGCTCGGCACCGATCGTGACGACCTCGGCACCGGCACGCGCGAAGGCCTCCGGCGAGACCCGGGAAGCCGCACCGTGCGCCTCGTCCAGCACGATCTTCAGCCCGTCCAGCCGGTTCGGCAGCACGCCGACGAGATGGGCGACGTACTGGTCGAACCCTTCCTCGTACGACCGCACCCGCCCGACGCCCGCACCCGTCGGCCGGTCCCACGGCGCACCGGTGCGGTGCTCCTCGTAGACGGCCTCGATTCGCTCCTCCAACTCGTCGTCCAGCTTGTGGCCGCCGCGGGCGAGGAACTTGATGCCGTTGTCAGGCATGGCGTTGTGGCTGGCGGAGAGCACGACACCGAGGTCGGCGCCCAGCTCCGCCGTCAGGTACGCCACCGCGGGCGTCGGCAGCACACCGACGCGCAGGACGTCCACACCCGCGCTGGCCAGACCCGCGACCACGGCGGCCTCCAGGAACTCCCCGGACGCGCGCGGGTCACGGCCGACCACGGCGGTCGGCCGGTGCCCCGTGAACGTGCCCGCCTCGGCCAGTACGTGCGCCGCGGCGACGGAGAGGCCGAGTGCCAGCTCGGCCGTCAGATCCGCGTTGGCGACGCCGCGCACGCCGTCCGTGCCGAAGAGTCGTCCCACTTGTCCTCCATACGTTCACAGTTCCCGGAAGGGGCTCGAATCCTGAAGCCCTCCAAGAATCTGATGAAAGCTCTGTTTGGAAAGCATCCGATCACGCCAGCTGCTGAGCGCCTTGTGCCGTTATACGCCTGTGGCTGGGATAAACGAACGCCCCGACGGCACTGTGGCGTGCCGTCGGGGCGTTCGGGGTACGAACAGACGCCGCCGTGATTAGCGCTTGCTGTACTGCGGAGCCTTGCGGGCCTTCTTCAGACCGGCCTTCTTGCGCTCGACCGCACGGTCGTCGCGGCGGAGGAAGCCGGCCTTCTTGAGGGCGCCGCGGTTGTTGTCCACGTCGGCCTCGTTCAGCGCGCGGGCCACACCGAGGCGCAGGGCGCCGGCCTGGCCGGAGACGCCGCCACCCGCGATGCGGGCGATGACGTCGTAGCGACCCTCGAGCTCGAGGACCTTGAACGGCTCGTTGACTTCCTGCTGGTGCACCTTGTTCGGGAAGTAGTCCTCGAGGGTGCGACCGTTGATCTTCCACTTGCCGGTGCCCGGGACGATCCGGACGCGGGCGATGGCGTTCTTGCGGCGGCCCAGGCCGGCGGCCGGCTGGGGGTCGCCGAAGCGGGACGCCAGCGACTCCGAGGTGTACTCGCCCTCGACGGGGACCTCGGACTCGGTGGTGTAGCTCTCGATGTCGACGATCTCTTCGCCCTCGACGGGCGTCTCGACGGTGGTCTCGGCCACGATTCTCCTCAGATTCTCTTCAGTCTTAGGGGGTGGCCGGACTTACTGCGCGACCTGGGTGATCTCGAACGGAACCGGCTGCTGGGCAGCGTGCGGGTGGTTCTCGCCCGAGTAGACCTTCAGCTTCGTGAGCATCTGACGGCCCAGGGTGTTCTTGGGGAGCATGCCCTTGACGGCCTTCTCGATGGCCTTCTCGGGGTTCTTGGCGAGCAGCTCGTCGTAACGGACGGAGCGCAGACCACCCGGGTAGCCGGAGTGGCGGTACGCCATCTTCTGGGTCCGCTTGTTGCCGGACAGGTGCACCTTGTCGGCGTTGATGATGATGACAAAGTCACCGGTGTCGACGTGGGGCGCGTAGATCGGCTTGTGCTTGCCGCGCAGGATGGACGCCGCAGTGGAGGCCAGACGACCCAGGACGATGTCCTGGGCGTCGATGACGTGCCACTGGCGCGTGACATCGCCGGGCTTGGGGCTGTACGTACGCACGGTTCGTAGCCTTCGCTTCTTCAGTGAATGGTCCTGACAAGGTCACCGAAGACGATCACGACAGCCCTGACCGCACTGCGGTGACGCAAACCGCGTGCTGGTCGCTGGTCATCGGCCCGGTGGACCGGTGTAAGGGCCCCTCACGTGAGAATGAGCAAGCCAATACACATAACGAACTGCAAGAGTACCTGCGGCGCCCCGGACGGGTCAAAACGACCTCGGGCCCGCTGATGCCACCGTGACCTGTGAGACGGGCCGACGCACGGGTTGCCGCCCCGTCTAAGATGCGGCCCATGAGCTTTGGGCAGGGGGGTCCTCAGTCCCAGTGGGACCCCTGGAAACCGAATTCGCAGCAGCAGCCGTGGAGCAGCGGCGACGGCGAGACTCCGGACTGGGCCGCTCTCGCCGAGGCGTCGGAGACCCGCAACAAACGCCGCCGACTGCTGCTCGTCGGCGGCGGCGCGCTGGCCACCGTGGCGATAGGTGCCGCCGTCGCCGTGGCCGTGGTGTCGGCGAACGGTGACAGCGAGGCGTCCGGCAACGGGTCCTCCCAGCTGCCGTCGACCGCGGACATCCCGAGCGCGTCCGGCGCCGCTGACCCGTCCTTCGCGCCGACCAGCGCGCCGCCGCCGCTGGACCCGAAGGACTTCGTGGCCAGCGTGAAGAAGGACAAGGCTCCGCTCAGCCCGGAGATCCTCTTCCCGGGCACCCAGCTGACCATGGGCGAGACCCTGTACAAGAAGGGTCCGACGGCCGACACGAAGAACTGCGCCTCGGCCGCCAACGCACAGGGCACCCTCGGCAAGGTCCTCGAGGCCAACGACTGCAGCCGCTTCCTGCGCGTCACCTACACCAGGAGCGGTATCGCGGTGACGGTCGGCGTGGCCGTCTTCAACACCGAGGCACAGGCGACGAAGGCCAAGGGACAGGCCGACGACAAGAGCATCGTCGCGTCCCTGTCCGGCGGCGGCGTCAAGCCCTTCTGCAATGCCGCCACCTGCCGCACGACCACCAACTCCTACGGCCGTTACGCCTACTTCACCGTGGCCGGCTTCATCAACGGCAATGACGTGACGGACAAGAACACGGAGGTCTTCAGCACGGGCGACGACCTCCAGGAGTTCACGTTCCGGCAGATCCGCCGGCGCGGCGAGGCCCAGGCGTCGGCGGCGGCGAACGAGTAGCGGCAACCGACGCATGACGGCGGCCGACGATCAGCCGGCCGCCACCCTCGGACTCACCCGCGCTTCAGTAGCAGCCGGCTCCCCGGCGCCTGACGCCTGAAGACGCAGCCGCATCGGTACGACTGCCGACCCCAGCCGCGTCTTCGGACGCCATGCCCCGGGTGCCACCCGGACCGACCGGAGACGGCCGGAGCCGGCCGACTCACAGGCGCTTGGCGCTGCGCAGCGTCTTGGCGTAGTAGCCGTTGCCGTCCAGCCGGGAGACACCACCCACGTCACCGATCGTCGGCCCGTTGACCTCCTCACGGCTGGAGACGAAGATCAGGTGCCCCTCGGTGTCATGTCCGAGGACCATGCCGACGTGGTCGAGTCGCTGACCGGTACGGGTGTCGAGCTTGAAGAAGACGAGGTCGCCCGGCTGGAGCTGGTCGATGGCGGAGGGCCGGTCCTTCGCCGAGATCCCGGCGAGCGGCAGGATGTCGACGCCCTCCTTGGAGCGGGCCATGCCGTTGGCGGTACGGGGCAGTCCGTCGCCGGAGGTGTCCGAGGACATCAGGGGGTAACGGGCCCGGTAGCCCAGCACCATGCGAATGAAGCCCGAGCAGTCCAGGGATCTGGCCCGCATGCTCTCCGGCTGCCCGACGACCCCGTCCCGGAAGGGGTACTGGACCCCGAGGTAGTCGTAGAAGTCGGACTCCTCCAGGCGCAGGTCGCCGCCCTCGGCCCCGGCCGTGTTCAGCGGACCGAAGTTCGCGTCACCGGCGTAGACGGTGCCCTGCTCGTCCTTCTTCTCCGGCGTGCCGGCCACGTACTGGAAGGCGAAGGCGAAGAGGTCGTCCTCCTTGCTGTCCTGGTACTCGGCGTACCAGTCCTTGAACCACTTCTTCTGCTCCGCCCCCTTGGACCAGGGCTCCGGCATCAGCCGTACCCATTCCGTCGTGCTGACCTTCGACGCGGTCGAGGTCGGCTCCTGGAAGGTGCGGGCCGGGCCGGTCAGGGTCGCGGTGCGCGCGTCGTCCGTGAACACGGCCTTGATCTGGCCGTCGCCCCCGCGCAGCACGGACCGCGCCGGGTTCTCCAGCCGGGACCAGGTCTCCTTCCCCGTGTCCGTCGAGGCGGCCCCGGTGCTGCGGCCGCCCTCGAGGACCCCGACGTTGCGCACCTCGGTGACGCCTGCCTCCTCCTGCCCCCGCAGTTCGACCGTGAGGTAGCCGGAGGTGCCGACGAGCGCCAGCAGCACCAGGCCCGTGACGACGGGCCGCGACTTCTTCTTCCCTGCCATCAATTTGCTCCTCGGTTCTCAGACGGTCGGCATGACGCCGAGCAGCAGGCCGGCGGCGACGACGATGTAGGCCATGAGGGAGACGGTGCCCGTGGCCAGCAGGGTGGCTCCCTTGGGCTGGCGCACCATCTGGTAGGCGATCAGGCCCGGCACGATGAAGCCGAGGGTCTGGTTGCCGTACAGCAGCGGGAACTCGATCGAGAGCACGATCATCACCGTGGCCTGCAACAGCACACCCAGCAGCACCACCGCTGCGAACAGCCGCTTGCCGTACAGGATCACCAGCCGCTGCATGATCTTGGTACCGCCGTAGGTCAGGGCGGTGACACCCACCACCATGGCGGCGCGCTGCAGGTCCTCGATGAGGGTGAGCGCGAGCCAGCCAGGTGTGATCATGCCGCCGGGCGACAGGTTGGTCGTGAGATAGCAGAGCAGCGAGAAGAACAGGCCTATGGCGATGCCCAGGGCGGCCATCTCGGGGGTCAGGGCGGCGGTGGTCAAGGGGGTCTCCGGACGAGGGGGATGCGGGTTCGGGGGCGAGGCGGGCGGTGGCCGGCAGGCGGCTCAGGCGCGCGGCGGGTGTCCCCCTCCGTCGTCGTCCGTCGGCTGCCGCAGCGGCCGGCCGAAGGGATCGTCGGCGTACGGCTGCGGCACGGGCCCGGCGCCGTACGACGGTTGCGAACCGCGCGCTCCCGGGCCGGGAGCCTGACCCTGATCAGGCTCCGGCGACGACTGACGCGCGGTGCGGAACCACGCCGAGAGCTCCGCCTGCCCGGCCCCGGGCGGCAACTGCGCCGGGGCCTGCGGCCCGGCCTGGCCGTACTGCTGTGCCTCGGCGTACCGCTGCTGAGCTCCTGGGTACTGCCGGCTCTCGCCGTACGGCTGCCCCATGCCGTGATCCCCGCCCGGCACGGCCCCGGCATAGGCGCCCGGGGCCTCGGCGTACCGCCCCGGCGCCTGGGCCGGGATGCTGATCACCGGGATCTCCTGGGTCTGCGAGGCCTGGTACCGCTCCTCGTAGGCCGTGGGGTACGAGGCGTACGGGTCCAGGCGCTGCGGCTGGTGCGGTGCGGCGGCGGCCGACTGCCCCGCCTCGTCGGCGTCGCTCTCGTCCGCCGGGAGCTCGGCCAGATACTCGAGGAGTTCCTCGCCCTGACCGTGGATGTTGCCGATGGCGACCAGGGAGGAGCCGTCGGACATCCGGCCGAGCAGGGTCGGCATGAACTCGTCCGCCGCGCGGCGTTCGCCGCCGAGGTCGACCGCGCGGTCGCGCCAGTCGGCGGGGATGGCGTCGATGGCGCTCTTGGAGGGGTGCCCGATGACGAAGACGTTGTCCGGCCGCAGGTCGGGGATGATCTCGCCCATCTGCCCGTTGCGCTCCACCCGGTCCGGGCGGCAGTTGATCACGACGTTCAGGGGGCGGCGGATCGCGCCGAGGTCGAGCAGCTGGTTGATGTTCATCAGGGTGGACTCGGGGTCGTTCGCCGCGAAGACGTTGGCGAAGGCGAGCCGCTTGCCGTCGGGGGCGACGTACTTCTCCACCGAGAGCACACCGGGGTCCGGCGGGGCGTCGTACATGCCCTGCAACGCGACCTTGCGCTCGATGCCGAGCAGGTCCGCCACGACCAGTGCGATGGCCACGTTCTCCTTGAAGGTGAACCAGCTGAAGCCGCGCAGCTCCTCGTCGGTGACGGTCTCGGGGTCCGCGTAGATCAGCTTGCAGTTACGGGCGTCCGCCTCCTCCTGGAGGATGTGGAAGCGCTCCTTCTCGGCGGTGACGCAGATGCCGTCCTCCGGCATCGAGCGGCACAGCGAGCGGGCCACGTCGTCCAGGGTGGGCCCCATCTCGGCGAGATGGTCCTCACGGACGTTGCAGAGCACGCCGATCGTCGAGCGGATCAGCTTGCTCTGGTTGACCTCCTGCAGGGCAGGCATGACCGCCATGCACTCGATGACGAGGGCGTCGGGACGGTAGGTCGCGGCCCGGCGGACGATGCCGATCTGCTCCACCACGTTGGCGATGCCGAACTTGCGGTAGACCGGCTCCTCCGTGGCGTCCGGGTGGATGAAGCGCGCGGCCGTGCCCGTCGTCTTGGCCACGGTGACCAGGTCGCCGCCGCGCAGGGCGCCCGCGCACAGCCGGGTGATGGAGGACTTGCCGCGGATGCCGTTGACCAGCACCCGGGAGGGGATGGTGTGCAGGGCGGCGTAGTGCCTGCGCTGCTCGATGATGCCCGCGATCAGCAGGAACACCCCGCCGATCAGCAGCACGAAGTAGAGGTACAGCACAGCCGGTCACCTTCCTCCGGCGCCGAGCCGGGGCTCGGCACTCCGGCGCGCCTGGTTCTGCCTGCGGGCCTGCAACTGCTGGCGGACCAGTTCGAGGCTGCGGACGACGGCCCCGACCTCGTCGTGGTAGCGGGGGTACAGCACGGTCTTGAGGTCGCCGTCGGCCAGCTTCTCGGCGCTGCTCGCCAGCGCGCGCAGGGGCCGGACCACGACCAGGTGGATCCAGCCCAGGCAGACCACGATCAGCGCGAGCCCGAGCATTCCGGCGAGCACGCTGCGGTCCTCGCGTTCGTACGGGGCGATCTCGAAGTGCTTGGCGTTCTGCCAGCTGACCACGGTCCAGCCGATGTCGGCGGCCACGCCGCCGCCGGAGAAGGGTGCCGCGGCGGCGACGGTGACCGAGCGCCCCTCGCGGATCAGCAGGCCGTTCTCCACCGGGCCCGCGCCCACCCTGACGCTGCCCGCCCGCACAAGGTCGGTGAGCGACTCGCGCGGCAGTCCCTCGAAGGCCAGGAAGCCGTCGCTGGCGGCGATGGTCCGGGCCTTGGTGTCGACCACGCGGACCTCGCCGAGACCGGGCCGGTTCAGCAGCGAGTTCAGGAACTCCACCCGTACCTCGCCGACCAGGGTCATGCCCTTGTGGTCCGGTACGGCGGCCCCGGCCTGGATCACCGGCTTCTTGCCGCCCTCACCCGACACGCGGACGAGCGAGTCGCCCTCCTCGTCCTCACTCCAGGCGGAGTCGGGCTCCGCCCCGGCGCGGGCGACGACGTCGCCCTCGTCGACGACGTACAGGGAGCCGTAGCGCGTGTGCTTGCGCAGGGCGTCGTCGAGCACACCCCTGGTGGCGTCGGGGTCGTCCGCGTCGATCAGCCGGGAGATGGAGACGAGGTCGGCCTGGGCCTCGTTGAGGGCCCGGCGGACGCGGTCGGCGACCAGGTCGGTGCGGTCGCGCTGGTCGTTGACCATGGTGTTCGGCACACTCACCGAGGCGTCCGTGCGGTTGAGCAGCAGACCGACCGGCACGCACCACAGCAACAGCAGGGCGGCGGTCAGCGCCAGTGGAACCCGCAGTCCGAGCCGGCCCCTACGGCCCGTGGCCTTGCCGGAGGAGGTCTCCGCCCGCCCGTCCGACAGCTGCCCGCGCAGCCGTTCCAAGGCCGCGCCCACGCGGGCGGCCTCGCCCCAGCGGGGCACGGCCACGGGACGGGTCAGATCGCCGCGGGCCAGTCGGCGGGACTCCAGGAAGAGCCCCAGCAGGGGCCGCTGCACGGCCATCCACAGCAGGGCCGCCGCCACCAGCCCGAAGATCACCAGGACGCCGGCCGCCACCAGCCCGTACAGCTCCCGCTCCTGACCGGCGGCCTGTTCCTGCACCACGGGCAGCATGGCCACGACCGTCAGCCCGAGGCCCGCGCCGACGCTCTGGCGCTGCTCGGGGTCGGCGGAGGCGAGGGAGGCGTATCCGGCGGTGGCGATACGGCCGTTGTAGGAGTCGCCCAGCAGGGTTCCGCTGACGCCCGGGTAGCCGCGCGAGCCGGGCTCCCTGGCGCTGACGGGGTCCTGCTCGGTCTCCTTGGCCGCCTGTTCGGACAGCCGGGTCATCTGCTTCTGCAGGAAGGAGAGTTCGCTGCGCTCCGCGTCCGAGTTGAGCGCCTCGGCCCGCTCGAAGCCGGCCGTGGCGAGGACCTCGCCGCCCCGGGCCACGACTGCCATCGAGCGGAACGGGCCCAGGTTGATGGCGGGCACGGAGAGGCTGTTGGAGGCGATCAGCAGCTGCTGCGGACGGTCTTTCCAGTCGAGGAGGGCCATGGTCATCAGCCGCACGTCACCGGTCTGCAGCCGGACCATGCGGGGGGTGAGGGCGTTCTCACCGGTCAGGACGTCCTTGTCCAACCAGGCGAGCGGAATCGTTTCACCCCTCGCGGCGAGCACCTTGCCGCTCTCCAGGTCCAGCACGGTGGTGCCGGTCCACTTCTGGTACGTCCTGCTCAGGTCCGACAGCACTCGCTCCGGATCGGCGGGCTCCCCCGCTTTCAGCGCGGCCGCGGTGCGGTTCAGGTCGGTGACCCGCTCGTCGATCGACGCACGCAGGGCGATGGCGCCGTCCTGCGCGAAGTACTGCTGGGAACTCAGCACCGCCTTCGGCACGGCCGGCTCACCGGCGGGGCCCAGCACCTTGGCGGTCAGCCCGGCCAGGGCGAGGATCAGCAGGCACAGCAGCGCGATCGGCGGTCGTATACCGCCCAGGAGCGGCATGTCCGCGCGTCTGCGCATACGCCGCCGCCCGCCCCGTCCTGGGCGTGGCGCGCTTTGTGTCGAAATCACCGGTGGTTTCCTTCGCCTCTTCACTACTCAGGCGCTCGCAGGAGCCACCGCTGACGCGGACATGAGACGCCGTCACTTTAAAAGACAGTTAAAACGCGCCGGGGTTGGGTTTCGGCGGGCAACCGCTGCCTGTGTCACTCGTCACGTCCCCAGCCGGAGCTGCTCCAGACCGTCGCCACCTGGGGCGCCCCGGTTGTAGAGGAAGCCGCGGGTGCGGTCGTCGGCCAGCCGGTAGCGGGCGAGCCGGTCCTCGGACAGATCTCCGGGACGGTCGAGCAGCTGCCGCACGTCCACCACGCGATGGTCCTCGACCGCTCCCTCGGGCGCCTTCTCCCCGGCCTCCACCTCCGGCGGGATGTCGACCAGCGTGGTCCGGTAGCGGGCGCCGACGTCCCAGCCGTCGGTCGTCTCCCTGAACTCGAACCAGCCGATCGCCCCCTCCTCGGTGAGGCCGGTCGGCGAGGAGTGGCGGGCCACCTGGTTGCCGAGGCTGTAGGCGATCCAGGTGCCGTTGAGCTTCTGGATGGGCTGCACCACGTGGGAGTGGTGACCGATCACCAGGTCGATCCCGGTCTCCTTGGTGATCCGCTCGGCCAGCTCCAGCTGCGGGACGCTCGGCTCGTTGTAGTGCTCCAGGCCCCAGTGGACCGAGAGGATCACCACCTCGGCGCCCTTCTCGCGGGCCCGGGCCTCGGCCTTCTTGATGGGGTCGATGCCGATCCGGTTGAGGGCCCAACGCTCCTTCTCGGGCGTGGGGTTGAGGAAGGACTCCCAGGAGAAGGAGAGATGGGCGACCTTGACGCCGTTGACGTCCCGGATGTTGATCTGCTCTGCTTCCTCGGGCGTACGCGCGGACCCGGTGTGGCCGAGGCCCACCTCGTCCATCGTGTCCAGGCTGCGCTTCACGGCCTTGAGGCCGTGGTCGTAGGTGTGATTGGAGGCCGTGGAGCAGGTGTCGTAACCCACGTCCTTGAGAGTCGTGAGGATCTGCGGGGGGACGAGGAACTCCGGGTACCCCTCGAAGGGGCCCTTGGGCGTGCCGACCGGAGTCTCCATGTGACAGATGGCCAGATCGGCCTTGCTGATGACCGGCTTCACCCCGGCCATGAGCGGTCCGAAGTCCAGCCCGGCCTGCCCCTCATCGGTCTTCTTGGCGTCCTTGGCCGCCTGTTCGACCAGTTCGGGGTGGATGAGCACATCACCCGCGGCGGCGACGGTGAACGAGCGCCCGCCCGGCTTCACCTGCGCCCCGGACGGCTCGGAGGCACAGGAGGCGACCAGGCCGGCCAGAGCTCCCAGAACCACCACCGAGCGGCCTATACGGAGAGACTTACGGAATGTCACCGCGCCATACTCACATGGGCCTCACAGCTCAATCGGTCATTGCCGTCACAGGACAGTCACGTTTCGCTCGCATTCTTACCCAAGGGGTTTTGATCGTGGCGCTGGCCGGCTGCCAGACGACAACACCCGAGGCCACTGAAGGTTCGGTTCCGCAGGCTCGGGAGCTGGTGGACCTCCGCAGCCGGATCCTCACGTATACGGCCGACCTCGAGCCCGACGCCTCCTACACACCGCCCGGCGCAGCCCGACGCGAACAGCTGGCGCGCGGCGTAGGTCGTCTGCTGGACGGCGACGCGGAGAAGGCCGAGCGCCTGCTCGCCCCCCTCGGCCTCGGCGTCACCCGCCTCACCGACACCGACTCCGGCCGCCGTTACGACGAGGTCGCCGCCCTGCGGCCGGACGGCGAGGCCGCGAGCTGGGGCCGCCTCTACCTGACCGCGGACTCCGCGGTGCGCTGGAACGTACAGGTGCCGCACCCGGTCTCCGACCGCGACACCGAGGCACTCGGCGTCCGGCTGCTGGAGGACGCCCCCTCGGGCGCACTCGTCGTGGCCGGCGCCCACCGCCGCGCCGGCCGTGCGGACGCCGCGGACGTCGCCCACCGCGAGGACAGCGCCTTCCACTCCATCGTCGTCGAGCTCCAGAAGCGCGGTGTGCCCGGTCTCCAACTCCACGGCTTCGCCGAGACGTCCGAGCGCCCCTACGAGGCCATCGTCTCCGGCGGCGCGGCGCAGAGCACGTCAGGCGAGGCATCGGCGCTGGCCGACCGTCTGGAGGCGGAAGGTCTGCGCGTCTGCCGGGGCTGGTCGGCACGCTGCCCGCTGGAGGGCACCTCGAACGTCCAGGGCAGGTCCGCGGAGCGCCGGCACGCCACGTTCCTCCACGTGGAACTGGCCCCCGACGCCCGGGACGACGGCCCCGACGCCGACGAAACCGCGGACGCCCTCGGCGATCTCCTGAGGACCTGGTCGCAGGACTGAGTACGACATGCACACCGGCGGCGAACAACGCCCCAAAGGGGCGCGGGGAACTGCGCGACAAGCCACGACGAACCCGCACCCGCCAACGAAACAGTCCCCGGCAAACGAGTAGCGCCTGCCCCGCCCGCCGGAGGTCCCCGCACCGGGAGACAATCACCCCACGTCATGTCGGGGAGGGGGACGAGGGCCGTGCGAATGCGAGGCCGGATCCAGCTGATAGGGGCCGCCGCAGGCACCGCCGTGCTGGCCCCGCTGGCAGTGTGGGCCTGGCCCGACCAGGAGGACGGCGAGGCCGCGCCCCGGCCGGTGCCGACCGATCTGCGGGACCGTGACCCGAAGGCCACCCCCGAGGCACGCCGGGTGTACGCGATGCTCGCGAACCTGGAGAACACCGCCCGCCGCGGCCGGCCGAGCCGCACGGTGATCGGCCAGCACGTGGAGCTGCACAACGAGCGGTACAACGCCCAGTACGGCGACTACCGGGGCACCAAGCCTCCGGGCTACTACTACCGCAAGGCCCGCGACATCACCGGCCGCCTGCCCGGCTTCGTGGAGCTGGACCTCGGCCCCGGCTACGGCCAGCCCGGCTGGGCGGTGGGTCAGTCCCGCTCCTACTCCGGCGACTGGCCGGGCTGCCGCCGCCACTGGGGGTACGTCGAGGACGCCGTGGACCTCGCCGTCGGCGTGTGGGCGGGCCTGCCCAGGGTGGCCGACGGCTCGTACCGCCCCTCGGGCACGCATCAGGAGTGCGCGACCGGAGCCGAGGTGTCCCTGCCGCACAACGGCGGTGCCCCGGCGGGCCTGGTCGGGTTCTCCTTCCACCAGCCCTACCCGGGCAGCCCCGTCAAGGGCTTCCCGCAGACCCTGCACCGCAACTCGCCCGCCGCGCAGGACCCCCGCTGGTTCGCCCGGGTGGTCAGCCGGGGCACCACCGAGCACCGGGCCCTGCTGCGAGACCTCGCCTATCTCGCGGACCACCTGGGCTACCTCGCCGACCAGGGCGTACCCGTGCTGCTGCGGCCGTACCACGAGATGAACACCGCACCGGGTCGTGGCTTCTGGTGGGCCGGGCAGGACCCGGCGGCCTTCCGCAAGCTGTGGCATGTGACATACGACTACCTCGTACACCGCCGCGGCCTGCACAACCTGATCTTCGTCTGGTCCCCGAACTCCTGGAACGGCTCCTACGGCCGCACCCCCGGGCCCTACTACCCCGGCGGACGTCACGTCGACATCGTCGGCGTCGACGACTACAGCGACACCCCGGCCGAGCCGTTCGGCGGCGGAGCCTGGACCGAGGTGTGGTACCGCGGTCTGGAAAAGTACCGAAGGCCCCGGATCGTCTCCGAGTCCTTCCATGTCCCGCTCAACGCCGCACAGCCCAAGACCCTGGTCAGGACGCCGTGGGTGCTGTGGACGGTGTGGGGGCAGGCGCTGTCGTACGACAACGTGTCCGAGCCGCGGAAGAAGAACACCACAGACGACGTGAAACGGACGTACCACTCCTCCCGCGTGATCACGGCACAAGAGTTCGCTTGATTAACTTTTAAACACATCTTCCTCACAATGGTTCCATGCCTCGGGCACGTATGCCAGGATCGTGCTCCTGTTCGGCCAATGGTTCTGGACGCCTGGGGGGGCATCTGAGCGGCGATTGGCCGATTTTTACGCCAGCAGGGCGTTGAGGGGTGGGGATCCCATAGGGAAGGTGCCGTGGTGCGCTCGTCGCGCCGCGGCCGAGATCTGTCGCTGCCTCAACGCACCACCCATCTCACGGGGAGTTCCGCAGTCGTCATGGCATCGACACTGGTCGACGGGGGTGTGCCGCACTCGCGGCACAATCAGAAACTGGCCAAGCGCACCGCGGCTTGGCGGCCGGGGATTTTGCCGTTCCTCATCCCGCTGGTAGGGCTGCTCGCCTTCAGTCTCTGGTCGTACACACCCTCCGACTCACCGCTGGCCTGGCTGATCACCATCGCCTGGGCCCTGCCCGTCCCGGGTGTACTCGTGTCCATTCAGGGCTTCATCCTGATCCGCCGCCGGGCCCGCAAGGCGCATCTGATGACCCCGCCCGCCCTGGTGGAGCAGGATTTCCTGATCACGCTCGTGCCCACCATCGGCCGGCACGACACCTACCCCGCGCTGGAACGTTCCGTCCTGTCCTATGTGGAACACCTCCCCGAGTGGTTCCCGTACATGCGGGTGGACGTCCTCACCGAGGAGGGCTGCGAGGCCGCCGAGCGGATCGACGCACTGGCGGCGACCAGCCCCCTCATCCGTGTGGTCACGGTCCCGAAGGCCTACGAGACCCAGAACGGCACCCGGTTCAAGGCCCGCGCCAACAACTACGCCCACGAGCTGCGCATCGAGGAGGGCGAGGCGCTGGAGAACGTCTGGGTGCTGCACATGGACGACGACACGGGCGTCGGCCCGGACACCGCGGCGTCCCTCGCCCAGTTCATCAACCGCCAGCGGCGCGCGACCCCCGAAGAGGTCAAGCACATGGCGCAGGGCATCCTGACCTACCCGCGCGAGAACGCGGTGAGCATGTTCACCTGGTTCGCCGACGCCATCCGCCCGGCGGACGACATCGCGCGGTTCCGCGCCTTCACGGGACTCGGCACACCGGCCGCCGGCGTACACGGCGAACTCCTCGTCATCCGCGCCTCCATCGAGGCCGAGATCGGCTGGGACTTCGGCCCCAAGGAGATCGTCGAGGACGCCCGGCTGGCCCTGACCTTCTGCCGTATCTACCCGGGCCGCAGCGACTGGTTCAACGGCCGCTGCTACGGCGCCTCGCCGGCCAACTCCAAGGACTTCATCAAGCAGCGCGAGCGCTGGGCCTGGGGCCTGGTCGCCCTCTGCTTCAACCGCAAGGTGCCGCTGCGCTACCGCTGGTTCCTCACCATCTGCGTGACGAGCTGGATCCTCGGCCCGCTGCAGCACGTCGGCACGGTGCTCTTCCTGGCCTGGTTCATCGGCGACATGAACACCTCGCCCGTGACCCAGTCGGTGGTCGTGCTGTGGTCGATCAGCTTCGCCTATGTGATCTGGGCCTACTGGGAAGGGCTGCGGCTCAACGCGATCGCCTCCGCGAACGGCAGGCGCAAGTGGTGGGAGCCCTTCGCGGTGATCCTCATGCTCCCCCTCTTCTCCCTCATCGAGGGGATCGGCGGCATCAAGGGCCTGTGGAAGTTCATCCGCCGCGAGGAGAACAAGTTCGTCGTCATCGCCAAGCCCGCCTGACCCGGAAGAGACCGACACCTCATGAAGCGCGCCCGCTTGCCTCTGCTTGCCGTGCTGCCCGTATCCGTCATCTCCTTCGTGATCGCGGTCCCCTTCGTTGCCGGTGACCACCCGCTGCGCTGGGAGTCCGGTTCACTCCTGCCCGACGTCGTGCTGAAGGGCGAGGACGCCGGAAAGTCGAAGGCCCCCTCGGCCGGCACCGCCGCAGGTACGTCGACCCCGGCCACGGCGGAGATCGCCAAGGTGGACAAGGAGTGGAAGGAGGGCATGCCGCAGTGGGGCGTCCAGCTCTACTGGGAGGACAACCCCAAGCATGCCCTCGACTACGTGGAGAAACAGGCGAAACTGCACTCCGACTATCTCGTCGGCCTGCACGCCAACTCCGTCAGCGTGAGCTTCCCCTTCTTCACCGGCGACCTCGACTCCACGAAGATCAGCGGGGGCGGCAAGACACCCACCGCCGAGCGGCTCGCCCGCGTCCTGCAGATCTTCCACGAGGCCGGGCTGCGTACGACCGTACGGCCGCTGATGGACGAGACGTCCCTCGATGTGGACAACGGCGGCTGGCGCGGCAACATCGACCCCGCCGACCGCGACGCCTGGTTCGCCTCGTACAAGAAGTTCCTGACGCCGTACCTGAAGGCGGCGGACAGTGAGCAGGCGGCGACCTTCGTCATCGGCACCGAGCTGAACTCCATGGAGGGCGACACCCGCTGGGACGCCCTGGTCGCCTCCGCCGAGAAGGCCTTCTCCGGCGAGGTCGCGTACGACGCCAACTGGGACAACTACGTCTCCGGCCGCATCGACATGCCGGTCAGCCACCTCGGCGTCGACGCCTACTTCCCCGTGAAGGTGGCGGACACCGCACCCGTCGAGACGCTGGTCGAGGGCTGGAACGACTGGCTGGACAAGAAGGCCACCGGCCCGCTGCCCAACCTCACCATCGCCGAGGCCGGCATCGGCGCGATGAAGGGCGCCTACAAGGCGCCCGGTGACTTCTACACCAAGCGCGCCGTCAACCCCAAGGTGCAGGCCAACTGGTATGAGGCCGTCTGCCAGGTCGTCCAGGAACGGCAGATGAGCGGCGTCTATTGGTGGTCGATCTACTTCGACGACGACCCGAACTCCAAGCCCGACGACAAGGTCGCCTCCCGGCTCGACTTCGCCGGACGCCCCCTGACCGAGAAGGCCATCAAGTCCTGCTTCACCTCTGACTACGCAGGCCCCGGTACCGACACCGCCAGCTGACCGAGCGAGGCCATCATGCAAGAAGCCATCATTTTGGTGGGCGGCAAGGGAACCCGCCTGCGCCCCCTGACGAACCACACCCCGAAGCCGCTGCTCAACGTCGCCGGCTCGTCCTTCATCCGGCACCAGATAGCCAAGCTGATGGACGCGGGCGTCGAGCACGTGGTGTTCGCCACCTCGTATCTCGCCAGCCTCTTCGAGGAGGAGTTCAAGGACTTCTCCCAAGAGCTGCGAATCTCCTACGCCGTCGAGAGCGTCCCGCTCGGCACGGGCGGCGCCATCCGCAACGCGGCCCGCCTGCTGCGCGGACCGGCGGACGCGCCTGTCCTGATCCTCAACGGCGACATCCTGTCCGGCCTCGACCTGCGGGACGTCCTGGAGCAGCACGAGGCGCGGGAAGCGGACGTGACTCTGTATCTCACCCGCGTCTTGGACCCGCGCGCCTTCGGCCTCGTACCCACCGACGAGTCCGGAAGGGTCCTGTCCTTCCTCGAGAAGCCCAAGACCCAGGAGGAGTGCGTCACCGACCAGATCAACGCCGGCTGCTACGTCTTCCGCCGGTCCCTGCTGGACGCCATCCCGGCCGACCGCGAGGTCTCGGTCGAGCAGGAGACCTTCCCGCAGCTCGTCGCCCAGGGGCGGCGCGTCTACGGTCACACGACCGACGACTACTGGCGTGACCTCGGCACACCGCTGGCCTTCGTCCACGGCTCGGCCGACCTGATCACCGGCAAGGCGACGTCTCCCCTGGTGGAGCGGCCGACCGAGGCCCTGATCCATCCCACAGCCACCGTCGACCCGACCGCCCGCATCACGGGCGGCTCGACGATCGGCGCGGACGCCGTCATCGGCGCACACGTGGTCGTCGACCGCTCGATCATCGGCGGGAACGTCACCGTGGCCGAGGGCGCCCAGATCCACGAGTCCGTGGTGGACCACGACTCCTCGATCGGCAGCGAATCGTTCCTTCGCGAGGTCGTGGTGGGCTGCCATGCGCACGTCGGCGCCCAGAACGAGCTGCCCGCCCAGCTGCGGCTGTCGTGCGGCATCCGCATTCCCGCCCAGGGGGTGCGCGTCAGCGGTACGGCTGTCGCCTGCCCGACGGTCCACTGAAGTCGCCGGCCAGCCCGGACAGTTACTGGAGAACCGTGACCCGCCATCGTTCAACGGCCACGCAGACAGAGCGTCTTCGCAAGTACCGGCCGGACATTCAGGGCCTGCGCGCCGTGGCCATCATGATGGTGGTCAGCATGCACGTCGGCATACTCGACATCCACGGCGGCGTGGACGTCAGCTTCGTCCTCAGCGGCTTCCTCATCGGCAGCCAGCTCCTCGCCGAGATCGACAAGACCGGCAAGGTGTCACTGAGCAAGTTCTGGGCGCGTCGTATGCGCCGACTCGCCCCCGGCATGGCAGTCGTCATCCTCGCTACGGCGGCCTTGGCGTGGGTCTACGGCAGCCCGCTCAGGTTCCGTGACTACATGGAGGACGGTCTCGCCTCCGCGCTGAGCGTCATGAACTGGCGGCTCGTCGAGACGGGCACCGACTACTTCGCCAACGACGGGACCCAGTCCCCGTACCAGCACTTCTGGTCGCTGGGCATCGAGGAGCAGTTCTACGTCGCCGCGCCGATCGTCCTGTTCGTCACGGCCTGGCTCAGCCGCGCCCTCTTCCGCAACCGCGTCCTCGTGGGACTGTTCCTCACGGCCGTGGTGGGCGGGTCACTGTATCTGTCCATCCAGCAGACCGCGTCGAATCAGCCCCTCGCATACTTCGGCACCCACACCCGCATCTGGGAACTCGCCTTCGGCATCCTGCTCGCGCTCGGTGCCCCGCTTCTCTCCCGCATGAACCACGGGCTGGCGGCGTTCATGTCCTGGGCCGGACTCGCCATCGCCATCGGCACCGCGCTCCTCATCACCCCGGAAACCCCGCTGCCGGGATACGCGGTGGCCGGCCCCGTACTGGGCGCTTCCATGATCATCGCCGGCGGATGCGCCGCTCCCCGCCTCGGCGCGGAATGGCTGCTGAACAACCCGGTGTTCAACTCCGTCGCCAACGTCAGCTACGGCTGGTACCTCTGGCACTGGCCGGTCCTCATCCTCTGGCCGGACTTCACGGGCCACGAACTCTCCTACTCGGACCGTTTCCGCGTCGCCTCGCTGTCGCTGATCCTGGCCTACGCCATGTACTACATGGTCGAGGCCCGCTTCCGGAACAACGCGCAACTGGTGGCCCGCCCCTGGAAGGGCATCTTCGCCGGCGGCACAGCCGTCGCGGGCACCGCCGCTGCCGCGGCCTTCGCCATGACCGCGCTCCCGCTGAACCTCTCGACCACGGCCGTCGCAGCGGATGGAGAGGTCGGCTACTCCGGCCCGGATTCGGTGCAGAAGTCCGTGCTCCAGACGAAACTCTCCAACGTCGCGCAGAGCGCTCTGCCCAAGTCTCCCGAGGACAAGACCCACTACGGCTGCATCGACAACACCGATGTCACCGAGTTCGTCATGCGCGACAACTGCGTCATCGGAGACCCGGAAGGGAAGACGTCGATCGTCGTCATCGGGGACTCCCACGCCTGGCAGTGGGGCGACGCCTTCCATGAGATCGGGCAGAAGCTCAACGCCAGGATCATCACCATGGCGAAGGGCGGCTGCTCCCCCGAGGTCTACTCCATCAAGAACCCCGAGCTGAACCGCGAGTACTCCGAGTGCGACAGCTGGCGGGAATCGGCCTTCAAGGAACTCGAGAAGGTCAAGCCGGATGTCATCGTCGTCACCAACCGCGTCCGCCGCGAGGCGCGGGAGGCCGGCGCCGAAAAGGCCTTCCAGGTCTTCGAGGACACCGGCGCCAAGCTGGTCTACCTCACCGACAGCCCGCAGCCCGGCAGGAACGTACCGGACTGTCTTGCCACCCACACCGACGACATCTCGGCCTGCAATCCCGCACAGGACCAGGCCATCGAGTACCCCGAATACCGGGAGATGGAGCAGCAGGTGGCCAAGCGCCACGGCGCCGAGATCATCGACACCCTGCCCGCATTCTGTGCGAGCAACGTGTGCCCGACGGTGATCGCCGACCAGATCGTCTACTACGACTCCAGCCACATCACGGCCGGCTACGCGAAGTCGCTGATCCCCTATCTCCAGCCGACCCTGAAAGAGGCCCTGGCCGGCTGACCCCGCTACCCGCAGCACCCCGCCGACGGCAACGTCCGCCTGTTCCGCGCCTCCTTGTTCCGCGCGGCCAGCAACTCGTCGGCGGGGTAACCGACTTCCTCCAACGTCAGCCCATGCGGCCGTACGACATGCACGGCGGAGTCACGCACACCGGCGGCAAGCACCTTCCCCGGCCAGTCCGGCCCTCGATGCCCGTCCCCCACGAACAACAACGCCCCGATCAACGACCGCACCATGTTGTGGCAGAACGCATCGGCCCGCACGGTCGCCGTGACGACCCCGTCCTCACCCCGCACCAGGCTCAGCTCCTGCAGCGTGCGAATGGTCGTCGCCCCCTCCCGCTTCTTGCAGTAGGCGGCGAAGTCATGCTCCCCCAGCAGCCCTTGAGCCGCCTCGTTCATGGCATCGACGTCGAGCGGCCAGTCATGCCACAGCACATGACTCCGCAGCAACGGATCAACACCCCCCGGATTGTCGGTGACGCGATACGCATACCGCCGCCAGACAGCCGAGAACCGCGCGTTGAACCCGGCCGGCGCCTCCCTGAGCGCCCACACCCGCACATCCTTCGGCAACCGCCCGGCAAGCCGCTTCAGCAACTTCTCGTGATGCTCCCCCCACACCTCCCGAGGCAGATCGACATGCGCAACCTGCCCCCGCGCATGCACCCCGGCATCGGTCCGCCCGGCCACGGTCAGCTCATACGTCTCCCGGGACCGCGTGACCGTACGCAGCGCGTCCTCAACCTCTCCCTGCACGGTCCGCTTCCCGCCGGCCTGCTTGGCCCAGCCGTGAAACGCGCTGCCGTCGTAGGACAGGTCAAGACGAACGCGTACGTATCCGGGTGCCGCTTCATCACTCACGTACAGATCCTCTCAGCAACACAAGAACGGGCCCGCTCCTCGAAAGGATCGGGCCCGCAATCGCCCCAAAGGGGCGCGGGGAACTGCGCGACAAGCCACGACGGCGCCGCAGCCGCAAACCACACAGCCCCCGGCAGAACGCTTACGCGTCCTTCGACTCCTCGGCGACAGTCTCCTCGGCGGGAGCCTCCTCGGCCTTGGTCACGTCGACCTTGGTCTCCACCGCGGCGTCGGCGTCCTTGGCGGCGCGCTTCGTCGCAGCCTCGGCCTCACCCGTCGCCTCCTGCGCAACCGTCAGCGCCTCGACCAGCTCGATGACAGCCATGGGCGCGTTGTCGCCACGACGGTTACCGATCTTGGTGATACGGGTGTAACCACCCGGACGGTTCTCGTAGCGCGGACCGATCTCGGTGAAGAGCGTGTGGACGACGCTCTTGTCCGTGATGACCTGGAGCACCTGACGGCGGTTGTGAAGGTCGCCCTTCTTCGCCTTGGTGACCAGACGCTCGGCGTACGGCCGCAGACGGCGGGCCTTCGCCTCGGTGGTGGTGATCCGGCCGTGCTCGAAAAGCGCCTTCGCGAGGTTCGCAAGAAGCAGCTTCTCGTGCGCGGCACTGCCGCCCAGACGGGCACCCTTGGCGGGCTTCGGCATGATGTTTCTCCTAGGTGTCTGCCCCGGCCGTATCAGGTACCGGAGTCAGTATCCGAGCAGACGGTCGTCTGTCGGAGATCCGGGGTCCGCTGACGCGAACCCCGGAGGTGGAACCGATCAGTACTGCTCGGTCTCCACGAAGCCCGCATCCGCGTCGTCGTCCGCGCCGAACGCGTCCGCCGCAGCAGTCGGGTCGAATCCGGGCGGGCTGTCCTTGAGCGCCAGGCCCATGCCCGCCAGCTTCGCCTTGACCTCGTCGATCGACTTCGCACCGAAGTTACGAATGTCGAGGAGGTCCGCCTCGGAGCGCGCGACCAGCTCACCCACGGAGTGGATGCCCTCGCGCTTGAGGCAGTTGTACGACCGGACGGTGAGCTCCAGCTCCTCGATCGGCAGCGCCAGATCGGCGGCAAGGGCGGCGTCCGTCGGGGACGGACCCATGTCGATGCCCTCGGCGTCGATGTTCAGCTCACGGGCGAGACCGAACAGCTCGACCAGCGTCTTACCGGCGGAGGCCATAGCGTCACGCGGACGCATCGCCTGCTTGGTCTCGACGTCGACGATCAGCTTGTCGAAGTCGGTGCGCTGCTCGACACGCGTGGCCTCGACCTTGTACGTGACCTTCAGAACCGGCGAGTAGATCGAGTCGACCGGGATACGGCCGATCTCCTGGCCCACCTGCTTGTTCTGCACGGCGGAGACATAACCACGGCCGCGCTCGACCGTGAGCTCCATCTCCAGCTTGCCCTTGCCGTTGAGCGTGGCGAGGACGAGGTCGGGGTTGTGCACCTCGACACCGGCCGGGGGCGCGATGTCGGCGGCGGTGACCAGACCCGGGCCCTGCTTGCGCAGGTACATCACGACCGGCTCGTCGTGCTCACTGCTCACGACCAGCTGCTTGATGTTGAGGATCAGGTCGGTGACGTCCTCCTTGACGCCCGGCACGGTGGTGAACTCGTGCAGCACGCCGTCGATCCGGATCGACGTGACAGCCGCGCCGGGGATCGAGGACAGGAGGGTACGGCGGAGGGAGTTGCCGAGGGTGTAGCCGAAGCCCGGCTCCAGCGGCTCGATCACGAACCGGGAGCGGAATTCGTCGACGACCTCTTCGGTCAACGAGGGACGCTGAGCGATCAGCATGTGTGGATCAGATCCTTCTTTCGTGGACGCCCGCTATTTGACGTCCGACGGAACCGCCCCCGGCAAAAGGGACGGGTACTGCAAGGGTACGGGCGATACGCCCCCGAAGAGCCGTACCGCCCGAAACCAAAGCCTGCGCGAAGCAGCCGAACGTCAGACGCGGCGGCGCTTCGGCGGACGGCAGCCGTACTGCGACAGTGTGGGGGACAACCCCCACACTCCCAGCCGGAAGCCGCGCCACCGTGAGCCGGTGCGTCAGACGCGACGCCTCTTCGGCGGACGGCAGCCGTTGTGCGGGGTCGGGGTGACGTCCTGGATGGAGCCGACCTCGAGACCGGTCGCCTGGAGCGAACGGATGGCGGTCTCACGACCGGAACCCGGGCCCTTGACGAACACGTCGACCTTGCGCATGCCGTGCTCCTGGGCGCGGCGGGCAGCCGACTCGGCGGCCATCTGCGCGGCGAACGGCGTGGACTTCCGGGAGCCCTTGAAGCCGACGTGGCCGGCGGAGGCCCAGGAGATCACGTTGCCGGACGGGTCCGTGATGGAGACGATCGTGTTGTTGAACGTGCTCTTGATGTGCGCGTGGCCGTGAGCGACGTTCTTCTTTTCCTTGCGGCGCACCTTCTTGGCAGCGCCCTGACGACCCTTGGGGGGCATCTATAACTCCTACGGGGAGGTGGTCGGTCCTACAGCGAAGACCGCTGATGAAGCGTTGTCCGCTGCGGACTACTTCTTGCCCGGCTTCTTCTTACCGGCGATGGCGCGACGCGGGCCCTTGCGGGTACGAGCGTTCGTGCTGGTGCGCTGACCGCGGACGGGCAGGCCACGACGGTGACGGAGACCCTGGTAGCAGCCGATCTCCACCTTGCGGCGAATGTCGGCCTGGATCTCACGACGGAGGTCACCCTCGGTCTTGATGTTGTTGTCCACGTACTCGCGGATCGCGACGAGCTGCTCCTCGGAGAGGTCGCGAACACGGGTGTTCGGGTCGATGCCCGTCTCCGCCAGCGTCAGCTGCGAAAGGGTCCGGCCGATGCCGAACACGTAGGTCAGGGCGACTTCCACACGCTTTTCGCGCGGGATGTCGACACCGGAAACGCGTGCCATTCAATGGCTCCAGTTGTCGTTCGGAGGTCTGACGCGGAACCGATTCCCAGCCGCCGTACGAGGTACGAACTGGGTCCCCAGCCTCCGACCGGGGGTGTCAGGCCTGATGAGTCTCAGCCCTGGATTCCGCGTATGAACATGTACTGCTTGCGTCGCGCGAAGTTCTGCGGATGCAGAGAGTCGGTCGTGCGTCAGCCCTGGCGCTGCTTGTGGCGCGGGTTCTCGCAGATGACCATGACCCGACCGTGACGGCGGATCACCCTGCACTTGTCGCAGATCTTCTTGACGCTCGGCTTGACCTTCATTGGGTGAGGTTCTCCGGGTCAGTGCCACCACCCCGCGGGAGCGGGGCACAGGCAAGATCTACTTGTACCGGTAGACGATCCGGCCACGCGTCAGGTCGTACGGAGACAGCTCCACCACGACCCGGTCGTCAGGGAGGATGCGGATGTAGTGCATTCGCATCTTGCCGCTGATGTGTGCCAGGACCTGGTGGCCGTTCTGGAGCTCGACCTTGAACATGGCGTTCGGAAGAGACTCGACGACAGTGCCCTCGATCTCGATGGCACCTTGCTTCTTGGCCACGCTTCGCCCTTCGAATCGACTACCTTGATCGACCCTGTGCGAGCGCATGCAGACATGCGGGTACACAAGAGCCGACGAGTCAGTCTACGTCAGCGCACCCGGAAAGACGAATCGAGAAAGTCTGCCCCAACAGGCAGATCCTTAAGCGCTCGGGAGTGGAGCGCCCCGTAAGGGGCGCGGGGAACTGCGCGACAAGCCCCCACACACCCGCAGCCGCCAACCGAGCAGGACCACGCTCCCCGGTAGGCGCTCAAGCCAAGGGATCCGGAGCAGCAACGACGCCGTACTCCGCCAACTTCGCCTTACCCCCGTCGGGAGACGTAAGCACCAACGGCCCCTGCTCAGTCAGTGCAACGGAATGCTCCCAGTGCGACGACCACGTACCGTCCGTGGTGACAACCGTCCAGTCATCCGCGAGAACCTCGGTCTTCGGCGTACCCAGCGACACCATCGGCTCGATCGCAAGGCAGAACCCGGGCACCAGCTTCGGCCCCTTGCCGCGCCGCTTCTCGACATAGTTCAGCAGATGCGGATCCATGTGCATCTCCGTGCCGATGCCATGGCCGCCGTAGTCCTCGATGATCCCGTAGCGCCCGCCCCCGGGCTTCGGCTGGCGGCGGATGTACGTCTCGATGGCACGGGAGACGTCGACGAGGCGATGCCCCTGCTTCATCGCCGCGATGCCCGCCCACATCGACTCCTCCGTCACCCGGGAGAGCTCGATCAGCTCAGGAGCATGACCGGAGCCCACGAAGACGGTGTAGGCCGCGTCGCCGTGCCAGCCGTCGATGATCGCGCCGGCGTCGACGGAGATGATGTCGCCGTCCTTGAGGACGACGTCGTCGGACGGGATGCCGTGGACCACGACCTCGTTCACGGATGTGCAGATGGTGGCCGGGAAGCCGCCGTACCCGAGGAAGTTCGACTTGGCCCCGTGCTCCGCGATCACCTTCCGCGCGACCTCGTCCAAGTCCTTGGTGGAGGCACCCGGCACGGCCGCCTCCCGCGTCGCCGCGTGAATGGCGGCAACGACCAGCCCCGCCTCACGCATCTTGGCGATCTGCTCAGGGGACTTGATCTGCACCATGGCGGCGGTGGCCTTTCTGGAACGGGGAGGAATGGGGCTGCTTCCACAACCATACGTGCGCGGCCTGCGTCCGCTCTCACGCAGTAGCCGCGGTCCCCCGACAGGGAACCGCGGCTACGGCGACGTACGAACGACTACTTCTCGTCGCCCTCGCGCTTCAGCGCCTCCAGCGCACGACCGGTGACCTCGTCCACCGGGCCCATCGCGTTGATCGTCACGACCAGGCCCTGCGTCTTGTAGTAGTCGATGATCGGTTCGGTCTGCGTGTGGTAGACCTCGAGCCGCTTGCGGACGGTCTCCTCGGAGTCGTCGTCCCGCTGGTACAGCTCACCGCCGCAGACGTCGCAGACGCCCTCCTTCTTCGGCGGGCTGTACGTCACATGGAAGACGTGCGAAGAGTCCCTGCGGCAGATCCGCCGGCCGGCGATCCGCTTGACGACCTCTTCCTCGGGTGCCTCGAGATCCAGCACCGCGTCCAGCTTGACGTCCTCGGTCTCCAGCACCTCGTCCAGCGCCTCGGCCTGCGAGACATTGCGCGGGAAGCCGTCGAGCAGGAAGCCGTTCTCCGCGTCGGGCTGCTCCATGCGGTCCTTGGCCATCGCGATGGTGACCTCGTCGGGGACCAGGTTGCCGGCGTCCATGTAGGACTTCGCGAGTTTGCCGAGTTCCGTCTGCTGGCTGATGTTCGCGCGGAACAGGTCGCCCGTGGAGATGTGCGGGATGCACAGCTTCTCGGCAAGGCGCGTGGCCTGCGTACCCTTACCGGCGCCCGGCGGCCCGACGAGGACGATTCGCATCAGCGGAGGAACCCTTCGTAATTGCGCTGCTGAAGCTGGCTCTCGATCTGCTTCACCGTCTCGAGACCGACACCCACGATGATCAGGATGCTGGTGCCGCCGAACGGGAAGTTCTGGTTTGCCCCGAAACCAGCCAACGCCATTGTCGGGACGAGAGCGATCAGACCCAGATACAGCGAACCCGGCCAGGTGATCCGGTTGAGCACGTACGACAGGTACTCAGCGGTCGGCCGGCCAGCCCGGATGCCCGGGATGAAGCCACCATACTTCTTCATGTTGTCGGCTACTTCTTCGGGGTTGAAGGAGATAGCCACGTAGAAGAACGCGAAGAAAACGATGAGCAAGAAGTACAGAGTGATGTAAATCGGATGGTCACCCTTCACCAGGTGTGACTCGATCCACGTTTTCCAGCTGGAGTTACCGCTCGAGAACTGCGCGATCAATGCCGGGATGTAGAGCAGTGACGAGGCGAAGATGACGGGAATCACACCCGCCTGGTTCACCTTCAGCGGGATGTACGTGGACGTGCCGCCGTAGGACCGGCGGCCGATCATCCGCTTCGCGTACTGAACGGGGATGCGGCGCTGTGCCTGCTCGACGAAGACCACCAGGCCGACCATGAACAGGCCGACGAGGACGACGGTGCCGAACTCGATCCAGCCGCCGGCCAGGGAGCCCTGCGTCTTGATGGCCCACAGCGCGGACGGGAAGGTCGCGGCGATCGAGATGAACATCAGGATCGACATGCCGTTGCCGATGCCGCGGTCGGTGACGAGCTCACCGAGCCACATCACGACGGCCGTACCGGCGGTCATGGTGATGACCATGGTGATGGTCACGAAGATCGACTGGTCCGGAACGATCTCGGAGGCCACGGGGCAGCCCTGGAAGAGCGCGCCGCTGCGGGCGGTGGCGACCAGGCCGGTGCCCTGGAGAACGGCGAGCGCGACCGTCAGGTAACGGGTGTACTGCGTGATCTTCGCTGTGCCGGCCAAGCCCTCCTTCTTCAGAGCCTCGAGCCGTGGGATCACCACCGTCAGCAGCTGCAGGATGATGCTCGCCGTGATGTACGGCATGATGCCGAGCGCGAAGATCGTGATCTGCAGCAACGCGCCGCCGCTGAACATGTTGACCAGACCGAACAGGCCCTGGTTGCCCTTGGCCACGTCGATACAGGTCTGGACGTTCTGATAGTCGACACCGGGGATCGGGATATGCGTACCGATCCGGTAGATCACGATGATGCCGAGCGTGAAGAGCAGCTTCTTGCGCAGGTCGGGCGTCTTGAACGCCCGGGCGAACGCGGTGAGCACGGTGCCTCCTGCGACCCCCGCGCTTCTGCGTCAAGGGTGACGGTTGTGAGATTCCGATGGATAACGACATAGGTAACGGTCAACTGCCGCTCTGAGTGCCCCACGTGCAGCACTCAGTAAAAGTTGGCAGTGCAGGCCACCTTACCCGCGGGACTGCCACCCTTGGAACGACCAACCGGGGATACCCCATTTGTGGGTATCCCCGGTCGGGATCGCTCAAGTCATCGAGACACCTGAGGTGTTCAGACGAGCTCGGTGACGGTGCCGCCGGCGGCGGTGATCTTCTCCTTGGCGGAGCCGGAGACGGCGTCGACCGTCACCTGCAGCGCCACGGAGATCTCGCCCTGGCCGAGCACCTTGACGAGGCTGTTCTTGCGAACGGCCCCCTTGGCCACCAGACCCTCGACGGTGACCTCGCCACCCTCGGGGTAGAGCGCGGCCAGCTTGTCGAGGTTCACGACCTGGTACTCGGTCTTGAACGGGTTCTTGAAGCCCTTCAGCTTCGGCAGACGCATGTGGAGGGGCATCTGCCCACCCTCGAAGCGCTCCGGAACCTGGTAGCGGGCCTTCGTGCCCTTGGTACCACGACCGGCCGTCTTACCCTTCGACGCCTCACCACGACCCACACGGGTCTTGGCGGTCTTGGCGCCCGGGGCGGGACGGAGGTTGTGGATCTTGAGCGGGTTCTGCTCCGCCATGATCAGTCGACCTCCTCGACCGTCACGAGGTGGCGGACGGTGTGCACCATGCCGCGGAACTCGGGACGATCCTCCTTGACGACCTGCGTGTTGATGCCCTTGAGACCAAGGGAGCGCAGGGTGTCACGGTGGTTCTGCTTGCTGCCGATGTACGACTTCGTCTGCGTGATCTTGAGCTGAGCCATTACGCAGCACCAGCCCCGGCACGCGCACGCAGCAGAGCCGCGGGAGCGACGTCCTCGAGCGGCAGACCACGGCGGGCCGCGATCTCCTCGGGACGCTGCAGGCCCTTCAGGGCCTCCACGGTCGCGTGCACGATGTTGATCGCGTTCGACGAGCCGAGCGACTTCGACAGCACGTCGTGGATACCGGCGCACTCCAGAACGGCACGCACGGGACCACCGGCGATAACACCGGTACCCGGCGAAGCCGGCTTGAGGAGAACGACGCCGGCAGCCTTCTCACCCGTGATCGGGTGCGGGATGGTGCCCTGGATACGGGGGACCTTGAAGAAGTGCTTCTTGGCCTCCTCAACACCCTTGGCGATGGCGGCCGGCACCTCCTTGGCCTTGCCGTAACCGACACCCACGGTGCCGTCACCGTCGCCCACCACGACCAGCGCGGTGAAGCTGAAGCGACGACCACCCTTCACAACCTTGGCGACGCGGTTGATCGCGACAACGCGCTCAACGTACGCGGTCTTCTCGGCGGCAGCTGCGCCGCCGTCACGGCCCTTCCGGTCCCGCCGCTCGCCGCCACCGGCACCGCCACCGCGGCGCTGGGGTCCAGCCATTGGAATTACCTCTCTCTGTCTCCGCTAGCTACGGAACCAGGACTCAGAACTTGAGTCCGGCTTCGCGGGCGGCGTCCGCCAGAGCGGCAATGCGCCCGGCGTACTGGTTACCACCACGGTCGAATACGACGGCCTCGACGCCCGCGGCCTTGGCGCGCTCGGCGACCAGGGCGCCGACCTGCTTGGCCTGTGCGGACTTGTCGCCCTCGCCACCGCGCACCGAGGTGTCCAGGGTGGACGCCGACGCCAGGGTGTGACCCTTGATGTCGTCGATCACCTGGGCCACGATGTGGCGGTTGGAGCGGGTAACGACCAGACGGGGACGCTCCGCGGTACCCGAGACCTTCTTGCGGATCCGGATGTGACGGCGCTTGATCGCGGCGCGCTTGTAGGCGTCGCCCTTAAGGATCTTCTGTCCGTATGCCATGGCTTACTTACCCGCCTTTCCGACCTTGCGGCGGATGACTTCGCCCTCGTACTTGACGCCCTTGGCCTTGTACGGGTCGGGCTTGCGCAGCTTGCGGATGTTGGCCGCAACCTCGCCGACCTTCTGCTTGTCGATGCCCTCGACCGAGAAACGGGTGGGGGCCTCCACCTTGAAGGTGATGCCCTCGGGGGCCTCGACCAGAATCGGGTGGCTGTAGCCGAGCGCGAACTCGAGGTTCGAGCCCTTCGCGGTCACTCGGTAACCGACACCGCTGATCTCGAGCTTCTTCACGTAACCCTGGGTCACGCCGGTGATCATGTTCGCCACCAGCGTGCGGGACAGGCCGTGCAGGGCCTTGTTCTGACGCTCGTCGTTGGGGCGGGTGACGTTCAGAACGCCGTCCTCACCCTTGGCGATCTCGATCGGCGCCGCCACGGTGTGGGAGAGCGAGCCCTTGGGGCCCTTCACCGAAACCGTGCGGCCGTCGATGGTGACGTCCACGCCGGCGGGAACCGCGATGGGGAGCTTGCCGATGCGCGACATAGCTGTTTCCTCCGTTCCCTTCCGTTACCAGACGTAGGCGAGAACTTCTCCGCCTACGCCCTTCTTGCCGGCCTGCTTGTCGGTGAGAAGCCCGTGCGACGTGGAGATGATCGCCACGCCGAGGCCGCCGAGCACCTTCGGCAGGTTGGTGGACTTCGCGTAAACCCGGAGACCGGGCTTGGAGATCCGCTTGATGCCCGCGATGGAGCGCTCACGGTTGGGGCCGAACTTCAGCTCCAGGACGAGGTTCTTGCCGACCTCGGCGTCCTCGACCTTCCAGCCCGTGATGAAGCCCTCCTGCTGGAGGATCTCCGCGATGTGCGACTTGATCTTCGAGTGCGGCATCGCCACGGTGTCGTGGTACGCCGAGTTCGCGTTCCGCAGACGCGTAAGCATGTCTGCGATCGGATCAGTCATGGTCATGAATTGGCCTTCGGCCTCTCTCGCCGGGGTTTCCTGGTGCGCCATCCCTCTCCCCGATCCGAGACGGGACGGGTGCGGCGCGGTGGACCTACGGCGTAGTAAGTCGTATGGGCGTCAGGCGCCCAACCCTCCAAGCCTAAGCCATGGAGAGGTGGGCCCCTGACACTGCCCTTTACTTACCGAGAGCCTCTGGAATCCCGAAGTACGGGACTACCAGGAGCTCTTGGTCACGCCCGGCAGCTCGCCACGGTGAGCCATCTCACGAAGGCACACGCGGCACAGGCCGAACTTGCGGTACACGGAGTGCGGACGACCACAGCGCTGGCAGCGCGTGTAGCCACGTACACCGAACTTGGGCTTACGAGCAGCCTTGGCAATCAGAGCCTTCTTCGCCATCTCGCTCACGCCTCCTTGAAGGGGAAGCCGAGGTGACGAAGGAGCGCGCGGCCCTCAGCGTCGTTGGTCGCCGTGGTGACCACGGTGATGTCCATACCCCGGACGCGGTCGATCTTGTCCTGGTCGATCTCGTGGAACATGACCTGCTCCGTGAGACCGAAGGTGTAGTTGCCACGGCCGTCGAACTGCTTGGGGGACAGACCGCGGAAGTCGCGGATGCGCGGCAGCGCGAGCGACAGGGTGCGGTCCAGGAACTCCCACATGCGGTCGCCACGGAGCGTGACGTGGGCACCGATCGGCTGACCCTCACGCAGCTTGAACTGCGCGATGGACTTGCGGGCCTTGGTGACGGCCGGCTTCTGACCGGTGATCGTGGTGAGGTCGCGAATCGCGCCGTCGATCAGCTTGGAGTCGCGGGCGGCGTCGCCCACACCCATGTTGACCACGATCTTGACGAGGCCGGGGATCTGCATGACGTTCTCGTAGGAGAACTCCTCACGCAGCTTGCCCGCGATCTCCTCGCGGTACTTCTGCTTCAGACGCGGAGTCGTGGTGGTAGTCATCAGATGTCCTCACCCGTCCGCTTGGCAACGCGGATCTTGTTGCCTTCGTCGTCGAAGCGGTAACCGACACGCGTGACGACCTTGTTGCCGTCCTTCTCAACGACCAGCTGGACGTTGGAGACGTGGATCGGCGCCTCGGTCGTGACGATGCCGCCGGCCTGCGAACCGCGAGCGGTCGGACCGGCCTTGGTGTGCTTCTTGACCCGGTTGACACCCTCGACCAGGACACGGTCCTCACGGGGGAAGGCCGCGATGACCTTGCCCTGCTTGCCCTTGTCCTTACCGGTGATGACCTGGACCAGGTCGCCCTTCTTGATCTTCATGCTTACAGCACCTCCGGCGCGAGCGAGATGATCTTCATGAACTTCTTCTCGCGCAGCTCACGGCCGACGGGGCCGAAGATACGGGTGCCGCGAGGGTCGCCGTCGTTCTTCAGAATGACGGCGGCGTTCTCGTCGAAGCGGATGTACGAGCCGTCCGGACGGCGGCGCTCCTTGACGGTGCGAACGATGACCGCCTTGACGACGTCACCCTTCTTCACGTTGCCACCGGGGATCGCGTCCTTGACGGTGGCGACGATGACGTCACCGATGCCCGCGTAGCGGCGACCGGAGCCACCGAGCACACGGATGCAAAGGATTTCCTTCGCACCAGTGTTGTCGGCGACACGCAGTCGCGACTCCTGCTGGATCACGTCTATCTCCTGTTTGTCTGCCGGTTCCCGCAGTGCCTTTTCGGGGCGACCCTGCGAGCCTGGCGGAACCGTCCTGCCGGGATACCCCCGCAGGAATTACTTGCCGACCCGGCCGGGCCGCGGGCCGCTCTCGCGACGAGCGCGAGTGCCTCACGCACCTCGGCCGGGCTACCCGGCGGCGGCTCCGTAAGTCGTTTCACGGAGCTCGCCGGGCGGCGGTCTTCTTCGGTCGGGCGAAACCTCGCCGGGAGCGCCCGGCCGGGCCGGGGCCCGGGGGCGAACCCCCGCTTGATTACTTCGCCTTCTCGAGGATCTCTACGACGCGCCAGCGCTTGGTCGCCGACAGCGGACGGGTCTCCATCAGGAGAACCCGGTCGCCGACGCCCGCGGCGTTCTGCTCGTCGTGCGCCTTGAGCTTGTTCGTACGGCGGATGACCTTGCCGTACAGCGCGTGCTTGACGCGGTCCTCGACGGCGACGACGACGGTCTTGTCCATCTTGTCGCTGACGACGAGACCCTCACGGGTCTTGCGGAAGCCGCGCGCCTCTGCGGTCTGCTCAGTCACGTTGCTCTCACTCATCAGGCGCTCTCCACCGTCTCGATGCCCAGCTCGCGCTCACGCATCAGGGTGTAGATCCGCGCGATGTCCTTACGGACGGCCTTCAGCCGACCGTGGTTCTCGAGCTGTCCGGTCGCCGCCTGGAAGCGGAGGTTGAACAGCTCTTCCTTGGCCTCGCGGAGCTTGTTGAGGAGCTCCTCGTTGCCCAGCTCGCGCAGCTCTGACGCCTTGGTACCGGCCGACATCACGCTTCACCTGCCTCGCGCTTGACGATCTTGCACTTCATCGGCAGCTTGTGAGCCGCACGGGTCAGGGCCTCGCGCGCGATCTTCTCGTTGGGGTACGACAGCTCGAACATCACACGTCCGGGCTTGACGTTGGCCACCCACCACTCGGGAGAACCCTTACCGGAACCCATGCGGGTCTCGGCGGGCTTCTTCGTCAGGGGGCGGTCCGGGTAAATGTTGATCCAGACCTTGCCGCCACGCTTGATGTGACGGGTCATGGCGATACGAGCCGCTTCGATCTGGCGGTTCGTGACGTACGCCGGGGTCATCGCCTGGATGCCGTATTCGCCGAACGCAACCTGCGTGCCACCCTTGGACATGCCGGAGCGCTTCGGGTGGTGCTGCTTGCGGTGCTTGACCCTACGGGGGATCAGCATGTCGGTCAGGCCTCCGTTCCGGTGCTCTCAGCCGGAGCGGCGGCAGCGGGAGCCTCGGCCTTGGGGGCCTCGGCGCCGGCAGCCTGCTGCGGCTTACGACCGCGCCCGCCACGCTCGCCACCGCGGCCACCACGGGCCGGGCGGTCGGAGCCGCCACCGCGAGCCGGGCGGTTACCCGCACGGGCTGCAGCGTTCTCGGCGCGGACCTCGGCGATGTTCTTGACGTCGCCCTTGTAGATCCAGACCTTCACACCGATACGGCCGAAGGTCGTCTTGGCCTCGAAGAAGCCGTAGTCCACGTTCGCGCGGAGCGTGTGCAGGGGCACGCGGCCCTCGCGGTAGAACTCCGAGCGGGACATCTCGGCGCCGCCGAGACGGCCACCGCACTGGATCTTGATGCCCTTGGCGCCGGCCTTCATGGCGGACTGCATGCTCTTGCGCATGGCCCGGCGGAAGGAGACGCGGGAGGACAGCTGCTCGGCGACGGCCTGGGCCACCAGCTGAGCGTCCGTCTCCGGGTTCTTGACCTCGAGGATGTTCAGCTGGACCTGCTTGCCGGTCAGCTTCTCCAGGTCACCGCGGATGCGGTCGGCCTCGGCGCCACGGCGGCCGATGACGATGCCCGGACGAGCGGTGTGGATGTCCACACGCACGCGGTCACGGGTGCGCTCGATCTCCACCTTCGAGATACCGGCGCGCTCCATGCCGGACGTCATCATCCGACGGATGGCGACGTCTTCCTTGACGTAGTCCTTGTACAGCTTGTCGGCGTACCAACGCGACTTGAAGTCGGTCGTGACACCGAGGCGGAACCCATGCGGGTTTACCTTCTGGCCCATTACCGGGTTCCTTCCTTGCTGCTGACGACCACGGTGATGTGGCTGGTCCGCTTGCGGATCCGGTAGGCACGGCCCTGGGCACGCGGACGGAACCGCTTCAGGGTCGGGCCCTCGTCGACGTACGCCTCGGAGATGAAGAGGCTGTCGGCGTCGGTGTGGTCGTAGTTGTGCGCGGCGTTGGCAATGGCGCTGTCGAGCACCTTGCCGACCGGCTCGGAGGCGGCCTGCGGAGCGAATCGCAGGACCGCCTGGGCCTCCGTGGCGTCCATGCCACGGATGAGGTCCACCACGCGGCGGGCCTTCATGGGCGTGACGCGGATGTACCGCGCCTGGGCCCTGGCTTCCATGGTTGTCCCTTTCAGGTTTCTTTGTCTGAATGCGATCCGCGTTAGCGGCGCTTCGACTTCCGGTCGTCCTTGACGTGACCCCGGAAGGTGCGCGTCGGCGAGAACTCGCCGAGCTTGTGGCCGACCATCGACTCGGTGACGAACACCGGGATGTGGGTCTTGCCGTTGTGCACCGCGATCGTGTGGCCGAGCATGGCCGGGACGATCATCGAGCGACGGGACCAGGTCTTGATGACGTTCTTGGAACCGGCTTCGTTCTGGGCGTCCACCTTCTTGATCAGGTGGTCGTCGACGAAGGGCCCCTTCTTGAGACTGCGCGGCATCTAAACCCGCTCCTAGCGCTTCTTGTTCGTCTTGCGGCGGCGGACGATGTACTTGTTCGACGCCTTCTTGGGCGAACGAGTACGTCCTTCCTTCTGACCCCAGGGGCTGACCGGGTGGCGACCACCGGAGGTCTTGCCCTCACCACCACCGTGCGGGTGGTCAACCGGGTTCATCGCCACACCGCGAACGGTCGGGCGGACGCCCAGCCAGCGCTTGCGGCCGGCCTTGCCCCAGTTGATGTTGGACTGCTCGGCGTTGCCGACCTCGCCGACGGTGGCGCGGCAGCGCACGTCGACCAGGCGGATCTCACCGGACGGCATACGGAGGTGGGCCATCTGGCCCTCCTTCGCGAGCAGCTGCACGGAGGCACCGGCGGAGCGGGCGAACTTGGCGCCGCCACCCGGACGGAGCTCGATCGCGTGGATCGTGGTACCGACCGGGATGTTGCGGAGCGCCAGGTTGTTGCCCGGCTTGATGTCGGCCCCGGGACCGTTCTCGACGCGGTCACCCTGCTGCAGGTTGCGCGGGGCGAGGATGTAGCGCTTCTCGCCGTCGGCGTAGTGCAGCAGCGCGATGCGCGCGGTGCGGTTGGGGTCGTACTCGATGTGCGCGACCTTCGCCGGCACGCCGTCCTTGTCATGGCGACGGAAGTCGATGACGCGGTAGGCGCGCTTGTGGCCACCACCCTGGTGGCGCACGGTCACACGACCGGAATTGTTACGGCCGCCCTTGCTGTGCAGCGGGCGGACCAGCGACTTCTCCGGCGTGGACCGCGTGACCTCGACGAAGTCGGCGACGCTGGAGCCACGGCGGCCCGGCGTAGTCGGCTTGTACTTGCGGATTCCCATTTCTCAGTCCTCGTCCGATATCGGACGATCCGACCCGCTTACGCGGTCGGACCGCCGAAGATGTCGATACGGTCGCCCTCAGCGAGGGTCACGATCGCGCGCTTGGTCGCCGCACGCTGGCCGAAGCCGGTGCGGGTCCGCTTGCGCTTGCCCTGGCGGTTGATCGTGTTGACCCCGGTGACCTTGACCGAGAAGACCGCCTGGACGGCCTGCTTGATCTGGGTCTTGTTGGCACTCGGGTCGACCAGGAACGTGTACTTGTTCTCGTCGATGAGCGCGTAGCTCTTCTCGGACACGACCGGCTTCAGCAGGACGTCACGGGGGTCCGTGTACGCCTTGCTCGCCGGGGTGACGACGGTGTTCTTGCCCTCGGTGGCGTGGCGACGCGCCTTGGCGACGCGCGCGGCCTTGGCCTTCTTGGCGGCCTTGGAGGCAATGGCGGGGTGACGGATGGCCATCAGACCTCGCTCCCTTCGGTGTCATTGGCCTTCGGGCCGGACACGAAGGACTCGAAGGCGGCCTGGGTGAAGACCACGTCGTCCGAGACGAGAACGTCGTACGTGTTCAGCTGGCCCGGCTCCAGGATGTGGACCTGGGGCAGGTTGCGGGCGGACAGCCACGCGGCCTCGTCGGCACGGTCGATGACGAGCAGCAGGTTCTTGCGCTCGCTGATCTTGCCGAAGAGCGTCTTCGCGGCCTTCGTCGACGGGCTCTCGCCCTCGATGACGCCGGAGACGACGTGGATGCGGTTGTTGCGGGCCCGGTCGGTGAGGGCGTGGCGCAGGGCCGCGGCCTTCATCTTCTTCGGGGTCCGCTGCGAGTAGTCACGCGGCTGCGGACCGTGGACGACGCCACCGCCGGCGAACTGCGGCGCACGGGTCGAGCCCTGACGGGCGCGGCCGGTGCCCTTCTGGCGGTAAGGCTTCTTGCCACCACCACGGACTTCACCGCGACGCTTGGTCTTGTGGGTGCCCTGGCGGGCAGCGGCCAGCTGCGCGACGACGACCTGGTGAAGCAGCGGAACGCTGATCTTCTCCACGTCGAAGATCTCCGCGGGGAGCTCGACGCTTCCGGCCTTCTCGCCGGCGGGCGAAAGGATGTCAACAGTGCTCATCGGTTACCTCAGGCCCCCTTGGCCGCGGTGCGGACCAGGACGAGGCCGCCGTTCGGACCGGGAACCGCGCCCTTGATGAGCAGCAGACCCTTCTCCGCGTCAACGGCGTGGACGGTCAGGTTCTGGGTGGTGACGCGCTCGTTGCCCATACGACCCGCCATGCGGAGGCCCTTGAACACACGGCCCGGGGTGGCGCAGCCACCGATGGAACCGGGAGAGCGGTGCTTGCGCTGGGTGCCGTGTCCGGCGCCGAGGCCACGGAAGTTGTGGCGCTTCATGACACCGGCGAAGCCCTTGCCCTTGCTCTTGCCGGTCACGTCGACCTTGATCCCGGCCTCGAACACCTCGGCGGTGATCTCCTGGCCGAGGGTGTACTCGCTGGCGTCAGCGGTACGGATCTCGACGAGGTGGCGACGGGGGGTGACGTCGGCCTTGGCGAAGTGGCCCTTGAGGGGCTTGTTCACCTTGCGCGGGTCGATCTCGCCGAAGGCGATCTGGACCGACTCGTAGCCGTCACTGTCATTCGTACGGACCTGGGTCACGACGTTCGGGCCGGCCTTGACGACGGTGACCGGAACAACACGGTTGTTCTCGTCCCACACCTGCGTCATGCCGAGCTTCTCGCCCAGGATGCCCTTGATCTGCTTGGTCATTCTCAGCTCACCGACCCTCAGAGCTTGATCTCGATGTCGACACCGGCCGGGAGGTCGAGTCGCATCAGAGAGTCAACGGTCTTGGGGGTGGGGTCGAGAATGTCGATCAGGCGCTTGTGCGTGCGCATCTCGAAGTGCTCGCGCGAGTCCTTGTACTTGTGCGGCGACTTGATGACGCAGTACACGTTCTTCTCAGTGGGCAGCGGCACCGGGCCCGCGACCGACGCACCAGTACGCGTCACCGTCTCGACGATCTTCTTCGCCGAGGAGTCGATGACCTCGTGGTCGTAGGCCTTGAGCCGGATGCGGATCTTCTGTCCCGCCATGGCTACTCAGTAGTCCTGTCTCTCGTAACGCTCTGGAACCCGGTGTTCCGTTCACTTTGCTCCGACCCACGCGGTCGGGCGTGTCGCACTGCCGCTGACACAGATGCCCCTTGACGGAACATCCCTGCTGGGAAGCACGGCCCTTCCGGAACCGCAAGCCGAGGGCGAAATACCCACCGGGTGCCTGGCCGGTGCCGCACTGACACTTCCCGAAAGATTCCCGTACGTCCGCCCCAGCGCTGCCGTGAGGCAGTTAGGACGACGAGTACTGTGGGACTCGCTTTCGGTCCTCCCGGCGGGAGGCGCGCAGCATCAACACTCGACCGAGCAACTCGGACAGTCTGCCATATGGGGCAGGGGCCTGGCCAATCGAGCCGGAGAGAATACCCCGAGGGTGACGCAGGTCAAACACAGGGCTGCGTAGCCGACAGCCTCAGGCCGCGCGCTGGAAGCCCCGCAGCCGGACGAAGGACGAGTCCAGCCCCTTCTTCAGTGCCCGTGCCGCCGGACGTTCCACGAGCCGGTGCACCAGCCAGCTGAGCACCATGAAGCCGGCGATGAGGGAGGCGACCAGCAGGCGGGGGTCCATGGTGTCGTGCAGGCGGCTGATGAGGACCGTACCGGCGACGTAGTGCACGAGGTAGAGCGGATAGGTCAGACAGCCCGCCGTCACCAGCCACTTCCACTGGATGCGGTCGGTGTAGCCGAGGGCGATGGCGACCATGAACAGCATGAAGGCGGTGAAGATGACCACCGCGCCGCGCCAGCTGCTGACGCCCTCGTGTCCGACCCGCTCCCCCAGCTCCAACTGGCCCATGAGCCAGGCCATCGCGAGGATGCCCCACAGGAGCAGGTCCTGTCCGAAGCGGTGCATGAGGTAGAGGGCGAGGCCGGCGATGAAGTACCAGGCGGCGCTCGGGTCGGCGATCAGCACCATGAGCGGGAACTTGGAGATGGGGGCGAGCATCGCGGCCGCGCCCCAGACGCAGCAGAAGATGATCACCCGGCGGTAGGTCAGGCCCATGGCGACGACGATGAGGAACAGCAGATAGAACCGCAGCTCCGACCAGAGCGTCCAGTACACGCCGTCGACGTGCGGCACGCCCGAACCCGCTTGCAGCATCGTCAGGTTGAAGAGCACCTTCCGCATCGACAGCCGCTCCCACACCCCGGGCATGAGCACCAGCACGGCGGTCGTGAAGAAGACCGCGAACCAGTAGGCCGGGTAGAGGCGGATCACCCGCGACACGAAGAAGTCCTTGGGCGTACGGCCCCAGCAGGACATGCAGATCACGAAGCCGCTGATCACGAAGAAGATCTCGACGCCGATCCAGCCGAAGGACGAGACACGGAACACCGTCGGCATGATCTCCGACACCGGGCGGTCCCAGATCGCGTTGCCCGGCCGGTTGACCCGGCTCGTGCCGACGAAGTGGTGCAGGACGACCATCAGGGCGGCGAGGAGGCGGATGCCGTCGAGGACGTAGAGCCTGGGGCGCTGCCGGGCAACGCGGGTGGGCCGGTCCTGGCTTGGCGCGGGGGTCAGTTGTGGTGGGCGCTCGGCCACCCCGGCCGGCATCGGTACCGACAAACGGCTGCGCACACCCTGCATCAAGAGACCTTGCCATCCTCGGTAGTTGCTCGGGGCCCGACGGCCACGGACGACCATTCACGCTACGGCTGTACGTTCCGCCCCACCGGGACAGAAAAGAACATTCCTCGCGCAGGCGTTTCGAAATTGCCGGAACTCTCGCGAATCCGCCCCACAACGTTCGACTAGGTTTCACCTCGCAACAGCACAACCATCGGAATCGTTCGAATGAAGAAGGGGCCCGCACGACCGAAGTCGTACGGGCCCCTTCAGAGACCTACCGGGTCAGATCACTTGTTGATCTTGGTGACCTGGCCGGCGCCCACGGTCCGGCCACCCTCACGGATGGCGAACTTCAGGCCCTCTTCCATGGCAACGGGCTGGATGAGCTCCACCTTCATCTCGGTGTTGTCACCCGGCATGACCATCTCGGTGCCCTCGGGAAGGGTCACCACGCCGGTCACGTCCGTCGTACGGAAGTAGAACTGCGGGCGGTAGTTGTTGAAGAACGGCGTGTGGCGGCCACCCTCGTCCTTGGACAGGATGTAGGCCTGCGCCTCGAACTCGGTGTGCGGCGTGACCGAGCCCGGCTTGATGATGACCTGGCCGCGCTCGACGTCCTCGCGCTTGATGCCACGAAGCAGCAGACCGACGTTCTCACCGGCCTGGCCCTCGTCGAGCAGCTTGCGGAACATCTCGATGCCGGTGACCGTGGTGGTGGTCTTCTCCTGCTTGATGCCCACGATGTCGACGGTCTCGTTGACCTTCAGGACACCACGCTCGATACGGCCGGTGACGACCGTACCGCGACCGGTGATCGTGAAGACGTCCTCGATCGGCATGAGGAACGGCTTGTCGACGTCACGCTCGGGCTGCGGGATGTTCTCGTCGACAGCCTGCATCAGGTTGAGGACCGACTGGCCCCACTCCTTGTCGCCCTCAAGGGCCTTGAGCGCCGAGACCTTGACGACCGGCAGGTCGTCGCCCGGGAACTCGTACTCGGAAAGGAGCTCACGGACCTCGAGCTCGACGAGCTCCAGGATCTCCTCGTCGTCCACCATGTCGGCCTTGTTCAGGGCGACGACGATGTACGGAACGCCGACCTGGCGGGCCAGGAGCACGTGCTCCTTGGTCTGCGGCATCGGGCCGTCGGTGGCGGCAACCACGAGGATGGCGCCGTCCATCTGGGCAGCACCGGTGATCATGTTCTTGATGTAGTCCGCGTGACCGGGGCAGTCGACGTGGGCGTAGTGACGCGTCTCCGTCTGGTACTCGACGTGCGCGATGGAGATGGTGATACCGCGCTGGCGCTCCTCAGGAGCCTTGTCGATCTGGTCGAAGGCCGAGGCCTCGTTCAGGTCCGGGTACGCGTCGTGCAGCACCTTGGTAATGGCGGCCGTGAGGGTCGTCTTACCGTGGTCGATGTGACCGATGGTGCCGATGTTGACGTGCGGCTTAGTCCGCTCGAACTTCGCCTTCGCCACTGGGGTCCTCCTGTGGAGTGGTTCTGAACGCCTTGCTTCATCGGCGCCAGGTGATCTTTGCTGGAAAGCCCGGGCCCGGGGCATTCCCACCACGATTGTGGCGGAATGCCCCCTGAGGCTCCGGAGTCAAGCCTAAAGCGTGTGAACGGAGTGCGTTACTCGCCCTTGGCCTTCGCGATGATCTCCTCGGCGACGTTCCGCGGAACCTCGGCGTAGGAGTCGAACTGCATCGAGTAGCTTGCGCGACCCGACGTCTTGCTGCGGAGGTCTCCGACGTAGCCGAACATCTCCGAGAGGGGCACGAGACCCTTCACGACGCGGGCACCGGCCCGCTCCTCCATGGCCTGGATCTGACCACGGCGGGAGTTGATGTCGCCGATGACCTCACCCATGTAGTCCTCGGGCGTGGTGACCTCGACGGCCATCATCGGCTCGAGCAGCACGGGGCTGGCCTTGCGCGCGGCCTCCTTGAAGGCCTGCGAACCGGCGATCTTGAACGCGAGCTCGGAGGAGTCGACCTCGTGGTAGCCACCGTCGATGAGCGTGACGCGCACGCCCGTCATCTCGTACCCGGCGAGGATGCCGAACTGCATGGCCTCCTGCGCACCGGCGTCGACCGAAGGGATGTACTCCTTCGGGATACGACCACCGGTCACCTTGTTCACGAACTCGTAGCTGGCGTCGCCGCCCTCGATGGGCTCGATCGCGATCTGCACCTTGGCGAACTGACCGGTACCACCGGTCTGCTTCTTGTGGGTGTAGTCCACGCGCTCGACGGCCTTGCGGATCGTCTCACGGTACGCGACCTGCGGCTTGCCGACGTTGGCCTCGACCTTGAACTCACGGCGCATACGGTCGACCAGCACCTCAAGGTGCAGCTCGCCCATACCGCCGATGATGGTCTGGCCGGTCTCCTCGTCCGAGTGGACCTGGAAGGACGGGTCCTCCTCGGCCAGGCGCTGGATCGCGACGCCCAGCTTCTCCTGGTCGCCCTTCGACTTGGGCTCGATGGCGACCTGGATGACCGGCGCCGGGAAGTCCATGGACTCCAGGATCACCGGGTTCTTGTCGTCGGACAGCGTCTCACCGGTGGTGGTCTGCTTCAGGCCCATGACGGCGATGATGTCGCCGGCGCCCACCGACTCGATCTCCTCACGCTTGTTCGCGTGCATGCGGTAGATCTTGCCGATGCGCTCCTTCTTGCCCTTGACGGAGTTCAGCACGGCGGTGCCGGACTCCAGGCGGCCCGAGTAGACCCGGACGAAGGTGAGCTTGCCGAGATGCGGGTCGCTCATGATCTTGAACGCCAGCGCGGACAGCGGCTCGTCGTCGGACGGCCTGCGCTTGACGACCAGCTCGGGGTCCTTCACGTCGTGGCCCTCGATGGCCTCGACGTCGAGCGGGGTCGGCAGGTAGCGCACGACGGCGTCGAGCAGGGGCTGGACGCCCTTGTTCTTGAACGCGGTGCCACAGAACACCGGGGTGACCGTGGTGTCGCTGGACTTGCCGGACGCGATGGTGATGCGACGGATCGCGGCGTACAGCTGCTCCTCGGTGGGCTCCACGCCCTCCAGGTACAGCTCCATGATCTCTTCGTCGTTCTCGGCGACGCCCTCGATCAGCTTGCCGCGGTACTCCTCGGCAGCCTCGGCGTGCGTGGCCGGGATGTCGACGACGTCGTACATCTCGCCCTTGGCGGCCTCGGCGGACCACACGAGCGCCTTCATGCGGACCAGGTCCACAACGCCCTTGAAGTCGGCCTCGGCACCGATCGGAAGCTGCATGACCAGCGGCTGCGCACCAAGGCGGTCCGAGATCATGTCGACGCAGCGGTGGAACTCCGCGCCGGTCCGGTCGAGCTTGTTGACGAAGCAGATACGCGGCACGCCGTAACGGTCGGCCTGACGCCACACCGTCTCGGACTGCGGCTCGACACCGGCGACACCGTCGAACACCGTCACGGCACCATCGAGCACACGCAGGGAGCGCTCCACCTCAACGGTGAAGTCGACGTGCCCGGGGGTGTCGATGATGTTGATGGTGTAGTCGTTGTCCTCGAGCGGCCAGTGACAGGTGGTCGCAGCAGACGTGATCGTGATGCCACGCTCCTGCTCCTGCTCCATCCAGTCCATGGTGGCAGCGCCGTCGTGGACCTCACCGATCTTGTAAGACACACCGGTGTAGAACAGGATCCGCTCGGTGGTGGTCGTCTTGCCCGCGTCGATGTGGGCCATGATCCCGATGTTGCGGACCTTGGCCAGGTCAAGTGAAGTGGTAGCCATAAGGCTTTCGTCTTCTCTCGGTCTCGATGTGGGTAGCGACTACCAGCGGTAGTGCGCGAAGGCCTTGTTGGACTCGGCCATCTTGTGGGTGTCCTCGCGCTTCTTCACAGCGGCACCGAGGCCGTTGGACGCGTCGAGAAGCTCGTTGAGCAGACGCTCGGTCATGGTCTTCTCGCGACGGGCGCGGGAGTAACCGACGAGCCAGCGCAGGGCGAGCGTGTTGGCGCGACCGGGCTTGACCTCGATCGGAACCTGGTACGTCGCACCACCGACACGGCGGGACTTGACCTCGAGGGTCGGCTTGATGTTCTCCAGCGCGCGCTTCAGCGTGATGATCGGGTCGTTGCCCGTCTTCTCACGCAGGCCCTCCATGGCGCCGTAAACGATCCGCTCGGCAGTGGAGCGCTTACCGTTCAGCAGCACCTTGTTGATGAGCGACGTGACAAGAGGAGAACCGTAGACCGGGTCGATGATGACCGGGCGCTTCGGGGCGGGGCCCTTACGAGGCATTCTTACTTCTCCTTCTTGGCGCCGTAGCGGCTGCGGGCCTGCTTGCGGTTCTTCACACCCTGGGTGTCAAGGGAACCGCGGATGATCTTGTAGCGAACACCCGGCAGGTCCTTCACACGGCCGCCACGCACGAGCACGATGGAGTGCTCCTGCAGGTTGTGTCCCTCACCCGGAATGTAAGCGGTGACCTCGATCCCGCTGGTCAGACGCACACGCGCGACCTTACGCAGGGCCGAGTTCGGCTTCTTCGGGGTGGTCGTGAACACACGCGTGCAGACGCCACGGCGCTGAGGGGAACCCTCGAGTGCGGGCGTCTTGTTCTTCTCGACCTTGTCCTGCCGGCCCTTGCGGACCAGCTGCTGGATCGTAGGCACTACTTCTCCGGTTTCTGTGTGCCGAATGGTGAAGCTAACCTGGAACGTCGCCGACCCACGCGGTCGGGTGTGTCGAACCCGCAGACTCCCGCCGTAAGGCAGAAAGAGGCGCAGATTACGGTGGCCGCTCTCGGACCCCAGTGCGGTTGAAGGCACGCACGAGAGCCAGGGCACACCCCAGGCACAAGGTCTGAGCGTACCTACCTCATTCGCTGCGGTCAAAACAAATGGGCCTCGACCGGATCGCCGCATGGAGCATGTCAAGCCCCTGTGCGGCTGATGATCTTCGAATCGACGATCCGCGAGCGTCACGCGGACGCGGCGGCTGCCACGATCATCGCGGTCAGTATGATCGCCCATCCCACCGTGGACAGCCAGCCGATCACCAGCCCCGTGAGCGCGAGCGCATCGCCCGCCTCCCCGGTCCGGCGGATCTCGGCACGGGCGGCGTGACCCAGCACCACCGCGGGGACGCCGGTCAGCCCGAACGTCAGCAGGCACAGCGCACCGCACACCGCGGAACCGACCGCCTTGCCGTTCGTCTGCGGCCGGGCCGGCAGAAACGTCCCCGGCACGCTTGTGACGGGCGCAGGGTGCGGTACGGGACCCTGCGGCAGGTCGGCGACGAGCAGCGCCAGCTCACCCACCGTACGGGCCGCGTAGGCCCGCCCGACCCGCTTCTCGAACTCCGCCTGCTCCAGCCGCCCCTCGCCGAACCCCGCTCTGAGCACGTCCACGGCACGCTCACGGTCGGCGTGCGAAGCGAGCATGGACGGGCTGCCCTGGCCGGCCCATGGCTGCGGGACGCCGGCTCCCTGCCACCGCTGCGGGGCAGGACTCCCGCTCCCCTGCCACGACTGCGGCGTGCCGTTGCCCTGCCACGGCTGCCACGACGGGTGCGTCATGGAGCACCTCCCCCGTACTGGTCGGCGTGCCTCCATCATGCGCCGAAACCGGCATCTCCGGCACCAGGCACGACCCGGAGAAAACCCGGAGAGGTCCCTGAGACGCCGAAGGGCGGCCACCCCGAGAGGTGACCGCCCTTCAGTTCAAACGACTCGCTTACTGGTTGTACGGACCGTAGTCGTAGTCCTCCAGCGGAACGGCCTGGCCGGAGCCCGTGCCGAACGGCGAGTAGTCGATGTCGTCGTAGCCGACGGCCGAGTACATCGCGGCCTTGGCCTCCTCGGTCGGCTCGACCCGGATGTTGCGGTAGCGGGACAGGCCCGTACCGGCCGGGATGAGCTTACCGATGATGACGTTCTCCTTGAGGCCGATGAGGCTGTCGGACTTGGCGTTGATCGCCGCGTCCGTCAGGACTCGGGTCGTCTCCTGGAAGGAGGCGGCCGACAGCCAGGATTCCGTCGCCAGCGAGGCCTTGGTGATACCCATCAGCTGCGGACGACCGGAGGCCGGGTGACCGCCCTCCTGGACCACACGACGGTTCTCGGTCTCGAACTTCGTGCGCTCGACCAGCTCGCCGGGCAGCAGCTCGGCGTCGCCGGACTCGATGATCGTCACGCGGCGGAGCATCTGCCGGATGATGATCTCGATGTGCTTGTCGTGGATCGACACACCCTGCGAGTTGTAGACCTTCTGGACCTCGCCGACCAGGTGGACCTGGACGGCACGCTGGCCCAGGATGCGCAGCACGTCGTGCGGGTTGGTGGCACCCACGGTGAGCTTCTGGCCCACCTCGACGTGCTCGCCCTCGCTGACCAGGAGCCGGGCACGCTTCGAGATCGGGAACGCCGTCTCGTCGCTGCCGTCGTCCGGCGTGATGACGATCTTCTTGGTCTTCTCGGTCTCCTCGATCCGCACGCGGCCCTGGGCCTCGGAGATCGGGGCGACACCCTTCGGGGTACGGGCCTCGAAGAGCTCGACGACACGCGGCAGACCCTGGGTGATGTCGTCACCGGCCACACCACCGGTGTGGAAGGTACGCATCGTCAGCTGGGTACCGGGCTCACCGATGGACTGGGCGGCGATGATGCCGACCGCCTCACCGATGTCGACCAGCTTGCCGGTGGCCAGCGAGCGGCCGTAGCACATGGCGCAGGTGCCGACCTGGGACTCGCAGGTCAGGATCGAACGGGTCTTCACCTGCTCGATGCCGTGGCGCACCAGCTGGTCGATGAGCACATCGCCGAGGTCCACGTTGGCCGGCGCGATCACCTTGCCGTCGACGACGACGTCCTCGGCGAGCATCCGGGCGTAGACGCTGGTCTCGACGTCATCGGTCTTGCGGAGCGAGCCGTCGGCGCCGCGCTCGGCGATCTTCAGCTTCAGACCGCGCTCGGTACCGCAGTCCTCCTCGCGGATGATCACGTCCTGCGAGACGTCCACCAGACGACGGGTCAGGTAACCCGAGTCGGCGGTACGCAGGGCGGTGTCCGCCAGACCCTTACGGGCACCGTGCGTGGAGATGAAGTACTCCAGCACGGACAGACCCTCACGGAACGAGGCCTTGATCGGACGCGGAATCGTCTCGTTCTTGGCGTTCGACACCAGACCACGCATACCGGCAATCTGACGCATCTGCATCATGTTGCCTCGTGCACCCGAGTTCACCATCATGAAGATCGGGTTGGTCTTCGGGAAGTTCTCGTTCATGGCCTCGGCAACCTCGTTGGTCGCCTTGGTCCAGATCGCGATGAGTTCCTGGGTGCGCTCGTCCTTGGTGATCAGACCGCGCTCGTACTGCTTCTGGACCTTCTCGTCCTGCGCCTCGTACCCCTTGACGATCTCCTTCTTCGCCTCGGGAACGACGACGTCGGAGATGGCCACGGTGACGCCGGAACGGGTCGCCCAGTAGAAGCCGGCCGCCTTCAGGTTGTCGAGCGTCGCCGCCACGATGACCTTGGGGTAGCGCTCGGCGAGGTCGTTGACGATCTCGGAGAGCTGCTTCTTGCCGACCTCGTAGTCGACGAACGGGTAGTCCTCGGGCAGCAGCTCGTTGAAGAGCGCCCGGCCAAGGGTCGTCTTCAGACGGAAGCTGTCACCCTGCTGCCACTCCGGGTCGCCCTCCTCCTGCGCCGGCGGGGTCCAGCCGCGCGGCGGGATGGTGCCGACGGGGAAGCGGATGTCGACCTTCGACTGGAGCGAGAGCTCGCCCGCGTCGAACGCCATGATCGCCTCGGCCGCCGAGCCGAAGGACCGGCCCTCGCCCTTGACGTCCCGCATCTCGCTGTCGGTGGTGAGGAAGAACAGACCGAGGACCATGTCCTGGGTCGGCATCGTCACCGGACGGCCGTCAGCGGGCTTGAGGATGTTGTTCGAGGACAGCATCAGGATGCGCGCCTCGGCCTGCGCCTCCGCGGACAGCGGAAGGTGTACGGCCATCTGGTCACCGTCGAAGTCCGCGTTGAACGCGGTGCAGACGAGCGGGTGGATCTGGATGGCCTTGCCCTCGACCAGCTGCGGTTCGAAGGCCTGGATGCCGAGGCGGTGCAGGGTGGGAGCACGGTTCAGCAGAACCGGGTGCTCGGCGATGACCTCTTCGAGGACGTCGTACACGACCGTGCGGCCGCGCTCCACCATGCGCTTGGCGCTCTTGATGTTCTGCGCGTGGTTCAGGTCGACCAGGCGCTTCATCACGAACGGCTTGAACAGCTCCAGCGCCATCGCCTTCGGCAGACCGCACTGGTGCAGCTTCAGCTGCGGACCGACGACGATCACGGAACGCGCGGAGTAGTCCACACGCTTACCGAGCAGGTTCTGACGGAAGCGGCCCTGCTTGCCCTTCAGCATGTCGCTGAGGGACTTCAGAGGGCGGTTACCGGGACCGGTGACCGGGCGGCCACGACGGCCGTTGTCGAAGAGGGCGTCAACAGCCTCCTGAAGCATGCGCTTCTCGTTGTTGACGATGATCTCGGGCGCGCCGAGGTCGAGGAGCCTCTTCAGACGGTTGTTCCGGTTGATCACACGGCGGTACAGGTCGTTCAGGTCGGAGGTCGCGAAGCGGCCACCGTCCAGCTGCACCATCGGGCGAAGGTCCGGCGGGATGACCGGGACGCAGTCGAGGACCATGCCCTTGGGGCTGTTGGAGGTCTGCAGGAACGCAGACACGACCTTCAGCCGCTTCAGCGCACGGGTCTTCTTCTGGCCCTTGCCGGTACGGATGATCTCGCGGAGACGCTCGGCCTCCTCGTCCAGGTCGAAGGACTCCAGGCGCTTCTGCAGCGCCGCGGCACCCATCGAACCGTCGAAGTACGTACCGAAGCGGTCCCGCAGCTCGCGGTAGAGCAGCTCGTCGCCCTCGAGGTCCTGGACCTTGAGGTTCTTGAACCGGGTCCACACCTCGTCGAGCCGGTCGATCTCGCGCTGCGCACGGTCACGCAGCTGCTTCATCTCCCGCTCGGCGCCCTCACGGACCTTCCGGCGTACGTCGGCCTTGGCGCCCTCGGCCTCCAGCTCGGCCAGGTCGGCCTCGAGCTTCTTGGCGCGGGCCTCCAGGTCGGCGTCCCGGCGGTTCTCGACCTGCTGCCGCTCGACGGAGACATGCGCCTCCAGGGAGGGCAGGTCGCGGGTGCGGCGCTCCTCGTCGACGTACGTGATCATGTACGCCGCGAAGTAGATGACCTTCTCGAGGTCCTTGGGCGCCAGGTCCAGCAGGTAGCCGAGGCGCGACGGGACACCCTTGAAGTACCAGATGTGTGTGACGGGGGCGGCCAGTTCGATGTGGCCCATCCGCTCACGGCGCACCTTGGCGCGAGTCACCTCGACGCCGCAGCGCTCACAGATGATGCCCTTGAACCGGACACGCTTGTACTTGCCGCAGTAGCACTCCCAGTCCCGGGTCGGACCGAAGATCTTCTCGCAGAAGAGTCCGTCCTTTTCGGGCTTGAGGGTGCGGTAGTTGATCGTCTCGGGCTTCTTGACCTCGCCGTGGCTCCACTGACGGATGTCGTCAGCGGTGGCCAGGCCGATCCGGAGCTCGTCGAAGAAGTTGACGTCGAGCACTATGCGTCAATCCCTCTCAGGGTCGTAAGTCTTGGGGTCTGAAACGGGGTCCCGGGGTCGGCGGGCCTTTGCTGATCTCTCAGAAAGGCCCGCCGGACTCCGTCAGACCTCTTCGACGCTGCTCGGCTCACGCCGGGACAGGTCGATGCCGAGCTCCTCCGCAGCGCGGAAGACATCCTCGTCTGTGTCACGCATCTCGATGGACATACCGTCGCTGGACAGCACCTCCACATTCAGGCAGAGAGACTGCATCTCCTTGATGAGCACCTTGAAGGACTCGGGGATGCCGGGCTCAGGGATGTTCTCGCCCTTGACGATGGCCTCGTAGACCTTCACGCGGCCGGTGACGTCGTCGGACTTGATGGTCAGCAGCTCCTGGAGGGCGTACGCGGCGCCATAAGCCTCCAGCGCCCACACCTCCATCTCGCCGAACCGCTGGCCACCGAACTGGGCCTTACCACCCAGCGGCTGCTGGGTGATCATCGAGTACGGACCGGTCGAACGGGCGTGCAGCTTGTCGTCGACCAGGTGGTGCAGCTTCAGGATGTACATGTAGCCGACCGAGATCGGCTCCGGGAACGGCTCACCGCTACGGCCGTCGAACAGCCGCGCCTTGCCGGACGGGAGGACCATGCGGTCGCCGTCGCGGTTCGGGATGGTGTGCTGCAGCAGACCGGCGAGCTCGTCCTCACGCGCACCGTCGAAGACGGGGGTCGCGACGTTCGTGCCCGCGTCGACCTGGTCGGCGCCGATCGCCTGGAGGCGCTGCGCCCACTCGTCGGCGAGGCCGGAGACGTCCCAGCCGCGGCTGGCGAGCCAGCCGAGGTGGATCTCCAGGACCTGTCCCGGGTTCATTCGGGACGGGACACCCAGCGGGTTGAGGATGATGTCGACCGGGGTGCCGTCCTCCAGGAACGGCATGTCCTCGATCGGCAGGATCTTGGAGATGACGCCCTTGTTGCCGTGCCGGCCGGCGAGCTTGTCACCGTCGGTGATCTTGCGCTTCTGCGCCACGTACACGCGCACCAGCTGGTTCACACCGGGGGGAAGCTCGTCGCCCTCCTCACGGTCGAAGACGCGGACGCCGATGACCTTGCCGGTCTCGCCGTGCGGCACCTTCAGCGAGGTGTCACGGACCTCACGGGCCTTCTCACCGAAGATCGCGCGCAGCAGGCGCTCCTCCGGCGTCAGCTCGGTCTCACCCTTGGGCGTGACCTTGCCGACGAGGATGTCACCGGCGATGACCTCGGCGCCGATGCGGATGATCCCGCGCTCGTCGAGGTCGGCGAGGACCTCCTCGGAGACGTTCGGGATGTCCCGGGTGATCTCCTCGGGGCCGAGCTTGGTGTCACGGGCGTCGACCTCGTGCTCCTCGATGTGGATCGAGGAGAGGACGTCGTCCTGCACGAGGCGCTGCGACAGGATGATCGCGTCCTCGTAGTTGTGACCCTCCCACGGCATGAACGCCACGAGCAGGTTCTTGCCCAGCGCCATCTCGCCCTGCTGGGTGGCCGGACCGTCGGCGAGGACCTGGCCCTCGATGATCCGGTCGCCCTCGTGGACGATGACCTTCTGGTTGACCGAGGTGCCCTGGTTGGAGCGGGCGAACTTGGCCAGGCGGTACGTGATGTACGTGCCGTCGTCGTTGGCGGTGGTGATGTAGTCCGCGGAGACCTCCTGGACGACACCCGCCTTCTCGGCCTTGACCACGTCACCGGCGTCGACGGCGGAGCGGTACTCCATGCCGGTGCCGACGAGCGGGGCCTCGGACTTGATGAGCGGCACGGCCTGACGCATCATGTTCGCGCCCATGAGGGCACGGTTGGCGTCGTCGTGCTCCAGGAACGGGATCATGGCGGTCGCGACCGACACCATCTGGCGCGGCGAGACGTCCATGTAGTCCACGTCGTCACCGGCGACGTAGTCGACCTCGCCGCCACGCCGGCGGACCAGCACACGGGCCTCGGCGAACCGGAACTCGTCGGTCAGCGGCGCGTTGGCCTGCGCGATGACGAACCGGTCCTCTTCGTCGGCGGTCAGGTAGTCGACGTCGTCGGTGACGACACCGTCGACGACCTTGCGGTACGGCGTCTCGATGAAGCCGAACGCGTTGACCCGGCCGTAGGAGGCGAGCGAGCCGATCAGACCGATGTTCGGGCCTTCAGGCGTCTCGATCGGGCACATGCGGCCGTAGTGCGACGGGTGAACGTCACGGACCTCGAAGCCGGCCCGCTCACGGGAGAGACCACCCGGGCCGAGGGCGTTCAGACGACGCTTGTGCGTCAGCCCCGACAGCGGGTTGTTCTGGTCCATGAACTGCGACAGCTGGCTGGTGCCGAAGAACTCCTTGATGGAGGCGACGACCGGCCGGATGTTGATCAGGGTCTGCGGCGTGATCGCCTCGACGTCCTGCGTGGTCATGCGCTCACGCACGACGCGCTCCATACGGGCGAGACCCGTACGGACCTGGTTCTGGATCAGTTCGCCGACGCTGCGGATACGACGGTTGCCGAAGTGGTCGATGTCGTCGGTCTCGACCATGATCGAGCGACCGGACTCACCGACCGTCTCGGTCTCACCGGCGTGCAGCTTCACCAGGTACTTGATGGTGGCGATGACGTCGTCGGTGGTGAGCACACCGGCGTCCAGCGGCTCGTCCGCGCCGAGCTTCTTGTTCACCTTGTAGCGGCCGACCTTGGCGAGGTCGTAGCGCTTCGGGTTGAAGTAGAGGTTCTCGAGCAGTGTCTGAGCGGCCTCGCGGGTGGGGGGCTCGCCCGGACGCAGCTTGCGGTAGATGTCGAGCAGTGCGTCGTCCTGGCCCTGGGTGTGGTCCTTCTCCAGGGTGGCGCGCATGGATTCGTACTCGCCGAACTCCTCCAGGATCTGCTCGGTGGTCCAGCCGAGAGCCTTCAGGAGAACGGTGACGGACTGCTTGCGCTTGCGGTCGATGCGGACACCGACCATGTCGCGCTTGTCGATCTCCATCTCCAGCCAGGCACCCCGGGACGGGATGATCTTGGCCGAGAAGATGTCCTTGTCGGACGTCTTGTCGATGGAGGAGTCGAAGTAGACACCGGGCGAGCGGACCAGCTGGGACACCACGACACGCTCGGTGCCGTTGATGACGAAGGTGCCCTTGTTCGTCATGAGCGGGAAGTCGCCCATGAAGACGGTCTGGGACTTGATCTCGCCGGTCTCGTTGTTGGTGAACTCAGCCGTGACGAAGAGCGGGGCGGCGTACGTGAAGTCGCGCTCCTTGCACTCGTCGATGCTGTTCTTCGGGGGCTCGAAACGGTGGTCGCGGAAAGTCAGCGACATCGACCCGGAAAAGTCCTCGATCGGAGAGATCTCCTCGAAGATCTCCTCCAGACCGGACTTGGTGGGGACGTCCTGACCGGACTCCAGAGCCGCCTCGACCCGACTCTGCCAGGCGGTGTTGCCGAGCAGCCAGTCGAAGCTCTCGGTCTGCAGCGCGAGCAGGTTGGGAACCTCGAGGGGCTCCTTGATCTTTGCAAAGGAGATGCGCAGCGGGGCGGTGCTGGCGCCGTTGTTCGTATTCGCGGTCGAGGCAGTGCGCGAGGCGGCCAAGAGGGGGTCCTTCCGAGGGCTCGGACTCACTACGCGCGTACCGGTCCCCCTCCTGCACACAGAGACAGGACTCCCTGATTTGGCCAAAAGGCCAGGTCAGGGACGTTCTGATCGTCGGTGCTCAAGCGAGGGCATGCCCCTGGTGACGGGCAGGAGGCAGCTAACAGGCAGCGCAAAGGGTCAGTGTAGCCACTTGGCACACTGATGTCCAGTGCGGGTTTTTCGAGACCCTCGTTGTTCTCGACACCTGCGCAAGCCCATGCCCTCAATGCACGTTGATACTGCCCTCTTCGTCGACGATCCATGCCTCGGATCCGGATCGTTGTGACGACGCGTCCTGAGAATTGCGCGCTGCGTGCGGTTCGTCAAGGCCCCCCTTGCCCAAACCGGGTGCTGCCATCGTCACTTGCAGCCGGCTTCGGAGGTGCCCGGAGACACGACGAAGATCACCATACTCCGCGCCTCCGCCGGTGCAAGGCCGCCACCACCAGGCACCGGGAACGCCGAAGAGCAACCACCCGGATGGATGATCGCTCTTCGGTGCGCTCGCGTTACAGCCCTACGGCTGTATCACCTCGCAACGGATCCTCGAGGACCCGTGAGGTGTTACTTGACCTCGACGGAGGCGCCGGCGCCCTTGAGGGACTCGGCGGCCTTCTCGGCGGCGTCCTTGGCGACCTTCTCGAGGACGGGCTTCGGGGCGCCGTCCACCAGGTCCTTGGCCTCCTTCAGGCCGAGGGAGGTCAGCTCGCGCACGACCTTGATGACCTGGATCTTCTTGTCGCCGGCGCCGGTGAGGATGACGTCGAACTCGTCCTTCTCCTCGGCGGCCTCGGCCGGGGCACCCGGGGCGCCCGGGGCCGCGACGGCAACCGCGGCGGCGGCAGCGGTGACGTCGAACTTCTCCTCGAACGCCTTCACGAACTCGGAGAGCTGGATCAGGGTCATCGACTCGAACTCGGCGAGCAGTTCTTCCTGGGTGAGAGCCACGATGGCTTTCCTTCCACTAATTCGGCTGGTGCCGTGTGTACATGTCTGGCGGGCGTACGTTCGGCCCGCTACGACCGTTGCCCAAAGGCGCGGAGCCTCAGGCGGCGGTCATTTCGCGAGCCGAATTACTCGGCACCGCCCTGCTCGTCCTGCTTGGCGCGAAGCGCGTCCACGGTGCGGACGAGCTTCGACGGGAGCGCCTGGAAGACCTGAGCAGCCTGCGTCTGCTTGCCCTTCAGGGCGCCCGCCAGCTTGGCGAGCAGAACCTCGCGGGACTCGAGGTCCGCAAGCTTCTTGATCTCGTCGGCGGACAGCACCTTGCCGTCAAGGACACCGCCCTTGATGACGAGGTTCGGGTTGTCCTTGGAGAAGTCACGAAGACCCTTCGCCGACTCCACCGGGTCACCGGTGACGAAGGCGACCGCCGTCGGACCGTTGAACAGGTCGTCGAGCGTCGTGATCCCGGCCTCGTTGGCCGCAATCTTGGTCAGCGTGTTCTTCACCACGGCGTACTGGGCGTTCTCACCGAGCGAACGGCGCAGCGTCTTGAGCTGCGCCACGGTGAGACCCCGGTACTCGGTCAGCACAGCGGCGTTCGAGCTGCGGAACTGCTCCGTCAGCTCGGCTACCGCGGCAGCCTTGTCGGGCCTTGCCATAGAGCGTCGGCCTCCTTCCGGGTGATGAGGACCGCTCGGAAGGGGCTGGGGTAGACGAAACGCCCCGGCGCAGGCGCACGGGGCGTAGCTCGACCGGAATTCCCATGAGACACGGGCACTCCAGGAGCACTTCCACAGTCACCTGCGCGGGTCGTCCGCGGTTTTCAGCGGATCCTTCGGCCACCGCACCCTCTCGCGAGCGCACGGCAACGACCAGCGGTCTTTGGCTTCTGTAGGAGAGTACGTGACCGGATCGCCGACAAGCAAATCCGGTCGTACGGTGCTCAGGGCGTCCGGTTCGTACGAGGCTCAGGCCTTCTCGAGTTCCTTCATCATCTCGCCGAGGTCCATGGTGTCCTTGGCGGGCGGGGCCTGGACGGTGACCGGCTCGTTGAGGTCGGAGATGGTGACGGTCATGTCGAGAGTGCCCTTGTCGGCGTCGCCACGCATGCGGAACTGCTTGGTGTGGTCCTCACCGTCGACCCACATGTCCATGGTGAGCTTGTCGACGCCCATGTCCTCGTACTGTTCGAGGCTCTTCTCGCGCCGTTCGCGAGTCTTCTTGTCCTCGTCCTTGAGGCTGTCCCGCATGTCGTCGAGGGTGATCGTGCCCTTGTAGTGGGTGGTCTTCACCCCGTCGATCGTCTCGGTGCCGACCTCGGTGACGTCGTCGGCGCCGGTGAGGAAGGCGGATTCGGCGGCCGGGTTCCGCTCGACCTGGGCGACACCGGCCGTGTCGGCGCCCAGCCGATGCTCGCCGCCACCCAACTCGGAGGCGTCGAGCTTCATCCAGTTCTTGCCGTCCATCTGCTTGGCGGTCGCCTCGCCGCCGATGTACAGCGCCTTGCCGATGATGCGCATCTCGACCGCGCCCTTGATCTCGGGGTCGTCGGGCATCCGTATCCTCATGCTCATCGCCATCGGCTCCATGCGCATCGCGGCCTCGGCCTCGACCCGGCCATCGCCCGGTACCTCGCCGCGCATCCGATAGCTCAGGGAGGTGATCTCCTCCGTCTTCTCGGCGGCCTTGGCGACAGCGGCCACCGGCGTCATGTCCGGCGATTGCTCGGTGCCACAGCCGACGGCACCCCCCGCGAGCAGCAGCGCGGCAAGTCCGGTGCCCGTCGCCCGGCGTCGTACGGAACGGCGTACAGCAGTCTTCATCGATTCCCCCCAAGGAACACACGGCCGATTCACAGGCTCGCGAGCGTATCCCAACGGGCTTGAGGGGGCCGCTGAATTCCCTGGGGTTCAGGAGGCGCTGCCGCCCTGTTTCTTCAGTAGTTCCCTGAAGTCCTCGGTGTCGGAGGCCGGCGGCTCGGCGGCGGTGACCTGAACGCCGTAGTCGCTGTAGTACGCGGTCTGGGTGAGGTGGCCGGTCGCCAGTCGGCCCTGCTCGGTCTTCTTGATCAGCAGGTCCTGGTCGTCGACCCAGATGTCGACGGTCTGGGTGGTGACGCCTGCCTGCTGCAGCAGCTCCTTCAACTCGGCGTCGGCGAGGTCGCCCACGGCGACCGTGCCGGAGTAGTGCGTGGTGTGTTTGCCGCGCACCTTCTCCTCGCCGATCTTGTGTACGTCCGCGGAGGCGAGCAGAAGCTTCACCGACTGGTTGGGAGCGGCGCTGCGCATCTGGTCCGCGAAGTTCGCGGCCGCGCCGCCGCCGAGGTCGTCCAGATCGTCGTAGGCGTACCGGATCCAGTGCTTGCCGCCGGTCTGCTCGGCGAACGTGTCGCCCATCCGGGCGTAGTAGGCATCGGGGAGATAGCGGGCCTCCATCGATGTGACGCCGAGGTCGCGCATGGTCTCGGCCGTGGTGCCGCCGGTGTAGGTGATGGTCAGGGTGCCGGTGAGGCCGTCGCCCCAGCCGAGGGCGCCGTCGGCTTCGAGGGACAGTTCAGTGCCCATGACGGTGGTGGACTCCACCTTGGCCGAGTCGGCGCCGTCGGTGGAGCGTTCCACGGAGCGCAGGGCGGCGAGGAGGGCGCGGGGCGGCTTGCGCCGGTCCCCGTCGTCCTCGTCGGGGCCGTCGGAGGAGGTGCAGCCGGCCGCTGCCGTCAGCGCGATCGTGAGGGCCAGGCAGTGTGCCGTAGTCCTCTTCATGCGTTCCACCCCCGTGCGTTGCCCTGCTCGCACGCTAACCCAGCGGAGCGCGAAAAGGGGACGGGCCCCGCACCTCGGAAGGTGTGGGGCCCGTCGCCGGACGTCAGCGAGCCGGTGGGGCTCAGACCGCGGCCGGGTCCTCCTCGACGAGGAGGTTGCGGGTGCGGTTCGGGTCGACCGGGATGCCGGGGCCCATCGTGGTGGTGATGGCGGCCTTCTTGATGTAGCGACCCTTGGCGGCGGACGGCTTCAGACGGAGGATCTCCTCCAGCGCGGCGCCGTAGTTCTCCACCAGCTTGGTGTCGTCGAAGGACGACTTGCCGATGATGAAGTGCAGGTTCGAGTGCTTGTCGACGCGGAACTCGATCTTGCCGCCCTTGATCTCGGTCACGGCCTTGGCCACGTCCGGGGTCACGGTGCCGGTCTTCGGGTTCGGCATCAGACCACGCGGGCCGAGGACACGGCCGAGGCGGCCGACCTTGCCCATGAGGTCCGGGGTGGCGACGACGGCGTCGAAGTCCAGACGGCCCTTCGACACCTCGTCGATCAGTTCGTCGGCGCCGACGATGTCGGCGCCCGCGGCACGCGCGGCCTCGGCACGGTCGCCGGTCGCGAAGACCAGGACCCGGGCGGTCTTACCGGTGCCGTGCGGGAGGTTCACGGTGCCACGGACCATCTGGTCGGCCTTGCGCGGGTCGACACCCAGACGGAAGGCGACCTCGACGGTGCCGTCGAACTTGGTCGTGGAGGTCTCCTTGGCGAGACGGACGGCCTCGAGCGGGGCGTAGAGCTTCTCCCGGTCGATCTTGGCGTCCGCAGCGCGGAGAGACTTGCTGCGCTTGCTCACTACTGCTCCTGGGGATTCTTAGGAGTCGTGGTCCGGGCCGAGCAGGCCCCGCCACTTCTGCTGCTGGAGGTTGGGGTTCAGCCCTCGACCGTGATGCCCATGGAACGGGCGGTACCGGCGATGATCTTCGCGGCGGCGTCGATGTCGTTGGCGTTGAGGTCGGGCATCTTCGTGGTGGCGATCTCGCGGACCTGCGCCTCGGTGATCTTGGCGACCTTGGTCTTGTGCGGCTCGCCGGAGCCCTTCTCCACGCCCGCGGCCTTGAGGATCATCTTGGCGGCCGGCGGCGTCTTGGTCACGAAGGTGAAGGAGCGGTCCTCGTAGACCGTGATCTCCACCGGGATGACCCAGCCACGCTGCGACTCGGTCGCGGCGTTGTAGGCCTTGCAGAACTCCATGATGTTCACGCCGTGCTGACCCAGCGCGGGGCCGACCGGCGGCGCCGGGTTGGCGGCACCGGCCTGGATCTGGAGCTTGATGAGCCCCGTGACCTTCTTCTTCTTGGGAGGCATTGCTCTCTCCGGGTCCTAGTGAGAGGTGATCGCCTGCCACCCGATCATCCGGATGGAGGCATACCGCACAACGATAACGGGTATCCCTGCGCGGCCAAAAACCGAGCAGGTCAGACCGGCTTCAGCAGCCTGTCTGACCTGTTCGGAAGGCGTACGTCCAGAAGGTGCTAGTTCTTCTGGATCTGGTCGAAGGACAGCTCGACCGGCGTCTCCCGGCCGAAGATCTCCACGAGGCCCTTGACCTTCTTCGAGTCGGCGTTGATCTCGTTGATGGTGGCCTGCAGCGTGGCGAACGGGCCGTCGGTGACGGTGACCGAGTCGCCGACCTCGAAGTCCAGCACCTGGACCTCGACCTTGCGCTGCGGGGCGGGCTTGCCCTCGGCCTCGGCGGCCTCGCGGGCGGCCTTCTCCTCGGCCTCGGGGGCGAGCATCTTGACGATCTCGTCCAGGGTCAGCGGGTACGGGTCGTAGGCGTTGCCCACGAAGCCGGTGACGCCGGGGGTGTTGCGGACGACGCCCCAGGACTCGTTCGTCAGGTCCATGCGGACGAGGACGTAGCCCGGGAGCTTGTTCTGCTTGATCGTCTTGCGGTCGCCGTTCTTGATCTGGACGACCTCTTCCTGCGGCACCTCTGCCTGGAAGATGTAGTCCTCGACGTTCAGCGAGACGGCGCGCTGCTCCAGGTTGGTCTTCACGCGGTTCTCGTAGCCGGCGTAGGTGTGGATGACGTACCACTCGCCGGGCAGCGTGCGCAGTTCCTCGCGCAGGGCGGCGACGGGGTCGACCGGCTCGGCCGGCTCCTCTTCCTCGGTCGCCTCTTCCTCGCTCGCCTCGGCCTCGTCCGTCTCGTCCTCGACGTGCACGGCGGCTTCCTCGGCGGGCTCACCCTCGGCGGTGTCGGCAGCCTCGACCTCGTCCAGGTCGTCGTCGGCACCCTCGACGATCTCGAGCTCGTCTTCCACGGACTCGACCGGCTCGATGGCGTCGTTCACGTTCGGGTCAGACACGGTGGCTGCTTCTTCCTGGATACATGGGGTGGAACGCGCGAATAGGGGCGCCGGGTACGGCGCCCTTCGCTTTCGGCTCAGCCGAAGACGTACTTGGCGGCCTTGTCTAGTCCGAAGTCAATCACAGTCACCAGACCGATCATGATGACGACGAAGATGATCACGACGGTCGTGTACGTCGTCAGCTGGTTGCGCGAGGGCCAGACGACCTTGCGGAGTTCCGCGACGATCTGGCGGTAGAAGAGCGCGAGCCGCTTCAGCGGGCCCTTCTTTGCGCGCTTGCCGCCCTTGCGGCCCTGCTTCGGCGTCTCGTCCTGGGCATCAGGCGTGTCGATGGAGCCCACGGCGTCCGTCATTCGTCCTCACCTGATTCCGGGTCGTGGCCGTGCCGCGCCCGGTCTGAGCCGCACGGCGCATTGCTGCTGTACGTACATGCGCACACATCCTGGCGAAGGTGTGTGTAGCAGGGCCGGAGGGACTTGAACCCCCAACCGCTGGTTTTGGAGACCAGTGCTCTACCAATTGAGCTACGACCCTTTGGTTCTCCCCAAACGTACCGCATCCGCCCGGATGCTCGGTGTGCACCGGGTGAGCGCGGCCCGTATGAGGCCAACGAGGTGAGAGTGTACGTGTTCTGCGGCCGGGCGTCGAACAGAAAGTGCCCGTAGGGGCTTTGTAAGTGACGGCATGGCCGAAGATCACCCTGGCCGCGGGCCGGTTCCGGACGCTTGTTCAGCGAGCGGCCCGGTGTTGTTCAGTCCGTGAAACCCGCGTGCCGGGCAGGTTTCCGGTCTGAAACGATGGGGCCCATGAGCGCTGCAACCCCTCCCACCGAGCGCCGGGTCTCCGCCCGAGTCGGCGCGATCTCCGAGTCCGCCACCCTCGCCGTGGACGCCAAGGCCAAGGCCCTCAAGGCCGCCGGGCGTCCGGTGATCGGCTTCGGCGCGGGCGAGCCCGACTTCCCGACCCCGGACTACATCGTCGAGGCCGCGATCGAGGCCTGCAAGAACCCGAAGTACCACCGCTACACGCCCGCGGGTGGCCTCCCCGAGCTGAAGGCCGCGATCGCCGCGAAGACGCTGCGCGACTCCGGCTACGAGGTCGACCCGTCGCAGATCCTGGTCACCAACGGCGGCAAGCAGGCGATCTACGAGGCCTTCGCCGCGATCCTCGACCCGGGTGACGAGGTCATCGTCCCGGCGCCGTACTGGACGACGTACCCGGAGTCGATCCGGCTGGCCGGCGGTGTGCCGGTGGACGTCGTCGCGGACGAGACGACCGGCTACCGGGTGAGCGTGGAGCAGCTGGAGGCGGCGCGCACGGAGAAGACGAAGGTCGTGCTCTTCGTCTCCCCGTCGAACCCGACCGGCGCGGTCTACAGCGAGCAGGACACCGAGGCGATCGGCCGCTGGGCCGCGGAGCACGGCCTGTGGGTGATGACGGACGAGATCTACGAGCACCTGGTGTACGGCGACGCGGCGTCCGTGTCGCTGCCCGCGCTGCTGCCCGAGCTGCGCGACAAGTGCATCGTGGTCAACGGGGTGGCCAAGACGTACGCCATGACGGGCTGGCGGGTGGGCTGGATCATCGGCCCGAAGGACGTGGTGAAGGCGGCGACGAACCTCCAGTCGCACGCCACGTCGAACGTGTCGAACGTCGCCCAGGTGGCGGCGCTGGCCGCGGTCTCCGGCGACCTGGACGCGGTCGCGAAGATGCGCGAGGCCTTCGACCGGCGCCGCAGGACGATCGTGCGGATGCTCAACGAGATCGACGGCGTGGTGTGCCCGGAGCCGGAGGGCGCCTTCTACGCGTACCCGTCGGTGAAGGGTCTGCTCGGCAAGGAGATCCGCGGCAAGCGCCCGCAGGACTCGGTCGAGCTGGCCGCGCTGATCCTGGAGGAGGCCGAGGTCGCGGTCGTACCCGGCGAGGCCTTCGGCACTCCGGGGTATCTGCGGCTGTCGTATGCCCTGGGTGACGAGGATCTCGTCGAGGGTGTCTCGCGGATCCAGAAGCTGCTGGCGGAGGCCAGGGACTGACGTGCACGGCGCACAAGCGGGCCTCCGGCTGGTCTTCCGGGGGCCCGCTTGTGCGTTCAGGCACGCGCCCGTTCGGTGAACTCGCTGCCTGTCCAGGATTTTCTACGGCAGGATCCTGGGGTGACTCCGCCCCTTCGGTGCTTCCCACTTGGCTGACGCCCAGCGGCGGACAAGCCCTGCCCGGCACCTTGCGGCACGGAGCGGAGCCCAGCGCACACGGAGAGTTGATGGAGACCGTTCGAGACATCCAGGGGCTGCCGAAAGCCCATCTGCACCTGCATTTCACCGGCTCGATGCGGCCCACCACCCTGCTGGAGCTGGCCGACAAGTACGGCGTGCGGCTGCCCGACGCGCTGACCGATGCGCTGACGAGCGGGGAGCCGCCGAGACTGCGGGCGACGGACGAGCGGGGCTGGTTCCGCTTCCAGCGGCTGTACGACTCGGCGCGCTCGTGTCTGCGGCAGCCCGAGGACATCCAGCGGCTGGTGCGGGAGGCCGCGGAGGAGGACATCAAGGACGGCTCGGGGTGGCTGGAGATCCAGGTCGACCCGACGTCGTACGCCCCTCGGCTGGGCGGTCTGATTCCGGCGCTGGAGGTCATCCTGGACGCGGTGGAGTCGGCGATGCGGGAGACCGGGCTCGGGATGCGGGTGCTGGTCGCCGCGAACCGGATGAAGCATCCGCTGGATGCCCGCACGCTGGCCCGGCTGGCGGTGCGGTACGCGGAGCGGGGTGTGGTCGGCTTCGGGTTGTCGAACGACGAACGGCGGGGCATGGCGCGGGACTTCGACCGCGCGTTCCACATCGCGCGCGAGGGCGGCCTGCTGTCGGCCCCGCACGGCGGTGAGCTGGCCGGCCCGGCGTCGGTGCGTGACTGCCTGGACGACCTGCACGCGAACCGGATCGGGCACGGTGTACGGGCGGCGGAGGATCCGCGGCTGCTGAAGCGGCTGGCCGACCGGGGGGTGACCTGCGAGGTGTGCCCGGCGTCGAATGTGGCCCTCGGCGTCTACGAGGAACCGGAGGACATCCCGCTGCGGACACTGTTCGAGGCGGGCGTCCCGATGGCGCTGGGCGCCGACGACCCGCTGCTCTTCGGCTCCCGGCTGGCCGCCCAGTACGAGCTGGCCCGCCGCCACCACGCCTTCACGGACGCCGAGTTGGCGGAGCTGGCCCGCCAGTCGGTACGGGCTTCCGCGGCGCCGGAGGATGTGCGGCGCAAGCTGCTGTCGGGCGTGGACGACTGGCTGGCAGCGTAGCTCACGCGGTGACGCCGGCCAGGAGCGTGCGGGCGAGCCTCCGGGCGAAGGTGTCCAGGGGCGGCCGTACGCCTTCCGGTGTCGCGTCGTAGGCGAACGCGCGCTGGGCGCAGGCGCCGAGGAGCAGGGACGCCGCGGCGAAGGTGTCGGCGTCGGCGCGGACGCGGCCCGCGTCCTGCTCGGCGCGGAGGTAGGCGTCCAGGCCCTCGATGGGCTTGTGCGGTCCCATGCCCATCTGCCGCATCGCGTCGTCGTGCCGTCGCTTCAACTGGGTCTCGGCGTACAGCGAGGCGGCGATCGGGAAGCTCTGCTCGTAGAAGAGGGCGGCCTGGCGGGCGATCTCGGTGAGGTTCTCCTCCAGCGTGTGCCGGCCCGGTTCGGCGGCGAGGCTGGTCAGCAGGGGGCCAAGGCGAGGCAGCCGCTCGGCGAGGACGCGGATGAACAGGTCCTCCTTGCTCGCGAAGTGCTTGTAGAGCGCGGCTTCCGAGCAGTCGGCCGCCTTGGCGATCTCCTTGGTGGTGGCGCGGGCCAGGCCGACGGTGAGCATCAGTTCGTGGGCGGCGTCGAGGATGCGGACGCGGGCGGGTTTCTGCACGGATTCCACGAGGGCGGACCTTACCGGGCTTGACGGGTGGGTGAGTACTTACCCACCCTGGAGTCAGGCAGGGTGAGTGAACACTCACCCACCCGGATTGCGGAGATGGGAGAACCACCCATGAACCTCACGGTTTTCGGTGCCACCGGCGGCATCGGGCAGGAGATCGTCCGGCAGGCGCTGACCGCCGGGCACCAGGTGACGGCGGTCGTACGGGATCCCGCTCGGCTTCCGGTGACGGGCACGGGCCTGGAGGTGTTCCGGGCGGACGTGACGGACCCGGAAGCGCTGCGCCCCGCGGTGACCGGCCGGGACGCGGTCCTTTCGGGCCTCGGCGCACGCAGCCGTAAGGACGCCGGTGTCGCCGCCCGCCTCACGCGCACGGTGCTGCGGGCCATGGAGGCGGAGGGCACGCGGCGCCTGCTGGTGGTGAGCGCGGCTCCGCTCGGGCCGGCCCCGGAGCGGGACAGCCCCCTCGACCGCGCCGTACGCGGTCTGGTCTCCGCGATCCTCAAGGACGTCTACGACGACCTCAGGGAGATGGAGGCGGAGCTCGCCCGCAGCGCGGTCGACTGGACCTCGGTGCGCCCGCCCCGGCTTCAGGACAAGCCGCTCACCGGCAGGTACCGCACGGTCGTCGGCGGCACTCCGGCCAAGGGCCGCTTCATCGGCCGCGCGGACGTGGCTCACGCGATGCTGGCGATGGCGGACGAGCCGGGCACGGTGAAGCAGGGTGTGGGTGTCGCGTACTGACCCCCACGTCGCCTACTGATCCTTACAAGGTCGCGCCCACGGTCACCGGCTCATTGACCAGCGTGATCCCGAAGGTCTCGCGAACACCGGCGACGACCTCACGGGCGAGCGCCAGCAGGTCCTCGGTGGTCGCCTCGCCGCGGTTGGTGAGGGCGAGGGTGTGCTTGGTGGAGATGCGGGCCGGGCCGGTGCCGTAGCCCTTGGTGAAGCCGGCCTTGTCGATCAGCCAGGCGGCGGAGGTTTTGGTGTGGCCGTCGCCTGCGGGATAGGCGGGCGGCTCCACGCCCTCGCCGAGCCGGGCGTGCACGCGCGCGTGGAACTCGGCGAACTCCGCGTCGGTGAGGATCGGGTTGGTGAAGAAGGAGCCGGCCGACCAGGTGTCGTGGTCCTCGGGGTCCAGGATCATGCCCTTGCCGGTGCGGAGCTTGAGTACGGTCTCGCGGGCGGCGGTGAGGGGCACGCGGTCGCCGGGGTCGACGCCGAGCGCGCGGGCCGTCTCGGCGTACGTGAGGGGGGCGGAGAGGCCGTCGGCGTCCTCCAGTTGGAAGCGGACGCGTAGGACGACGTAGCGCTCGAGGTCGGCCTTGAAGCGGCTGTGGCGGTACGAGAAGGCGCAGTCGGTGTTGTGGAGGGTGACCGTCTCGCGGGTCGTTCGGTCGTAGGCGACGACCTCGGTGATCGTCGAGGAGACCTCCTGGCCGTACGCGCCGACGTTCTGGATCGGGGTCGCGCCTGCCGAGCCGGGGATGCCGGCCAGGCACTCGATGCCGGCGAGCCCGGCCTCCACGGTGCGGGCGACGGCGTCCGTCCATACCTCGCCGGCGGCCAGTTCGAGCGTGGTGCCGGTGAGTTCGACGCCTTGTGTGGCGATGCGCAGGGCCGTGCCGTCGAAGCCCTTGTCGCCGATGACCAGGTTCGAGCCGCCGCCGATGAGCAGCAGGGGCGTTCCGTTGTCGTCGGCTTCCCGTACGACGGCGACCACCTCGGCGTCGGTCGTCGCGGTGACCAGGCGGGTGGCGGGGCCGCCCAGCCGGAAGGTGGTCAGGGGGGCCAGGGGGGCGTCGTGGAGTTCCTGCACGGGCTCAAGAGTACGAGACGGTGAGTGGGGGCTTCGGTGGCGATGCCTCCCGGCGGGGGTGCGGGTGTGTGGGGGTGCGCGTAGCGCCTTCGGGTTGTGGTGGGTCGGGGACGCGGTGGGGGTGTCCGTCCTCGGAACGTCGCGGCTCGGTCGCTCACAGAGGTGCCCGTGTTGACGCGACAACCGCTGCGGGCGGACACCCCCACCGCGTCCCCTTCCCGCCGTGGGCGACCGCGGGGCCGCGGTGGTGCGGTCCGCCTACGGCCCCACCCGGTGGGTGGGACCGTCCGTCTCCTTGTCAGGCTGCGGCCGGTTCCAGGACCGGCTCCTCGGTCTTTGTCGGCTGCTGGGGGTGCGTGGAGCGCCTTGCCGGGATCAGTAGGGCTGCGATTCCGGCCAGGGCTACCACTGCGGAGCCGGTGAACAGGGCGGGGCGCAGGCCGTCTACGAAGGTCTGTCCTGTCTCGTAGCCGCCCTGGGCGGAGAAGATCGAGGCCATGATGGCGATGCCGAGCGCGCCGCCGACCTCGCGCAGGGCGTTGTTGGCGCCGGAGGCCATGCCCTGCTCGCTGTGGCGGACGCTGGACATGACCAGGTTGGCGGCGGGGGCGAAGTAGAGGGCCATTCCGATGCCGCTGATGATCAGGCCGGGCAGTTGGATGGAGTAGGAGGCGTCCGCTGTGACCACGGAGGCCAGGTAGCCGAGGCCGATCGCCTGGAGGAAGAGGCCGGTGGCTACGACGGGGCGGCCGCCGATGCGGTCGGAGAGGATGCCGGCGATGGGCGCGACGAGCATCGGCATGCCGGTCCAGGGCAGCATGCGCAGGCCCGCCTCGGTGGGCGAGTAGCCGAGCACTCCCTGCATGTACTGGCTGAGCAGGAAGATCGAGCCGAACATGCCCAGGAACATCAGCAGACTCGCGGCGTTGATCCCGGAGAACGCCCGGGAGCGGAACAGCCGCATCGGGAGCATGGGGTTCTTGGCGCGGGCGCTGTAGAGGATGAAGCCGACGAGCAGCGCCGATCCGCCGAAAAGGCCGGTCAGGACGAGGGGGGCGGTCCAGCCGTCGGCGGGGCCGCGGACCAGGCCGTAGACGATCCCGAAGAGGCCGCCGCTGGCGAGCAGGGTGCCGGGGGCGTCGAGCGGGGAGCCGGTGCCGTGGGACTCGGCGAGGCGGAGGCGGGCGAGCGGCAGCAGGGCCAGGCCCAGCGGGACGTTCAGCCAGAAGATCCACTGCCAGGAGATGTGCTCGGTGAGACTGCCGCCGATCAGCGGTCCGGAGGCGACGGCGAGTCCGTTGACGGCGCCCCAGATGCCGTACGCCATTCCGCGCTTCGCGGCGGGAACTGCCGCTGTGAGCAGGGTGAGCGTCAGAGGCATCATGATCGCGGCGCCTACGCCCTGGACCGCGCGGGCGGCGATGAGGCTGTCGATGCCGGGTGCGACGGCCGCGGCTGCGGACGCGCCGGTGAAGATCGTGAGGCCGATGATGAGAAGCCGGCGGCGGCCGAAGCGGTCGCCGAGTGCCGCGCCGAACATCAGCAGCACGGCGAAGGTGAGCGTATAGGCGCTCACGGTCCATTCCAGGTCGTCCAGCGCTCCGCCGAGATCCTTGCGGATCGAGGGCAGCGCGGTGGTGACGACGAGGTTGTCCAGGGAGGCCATGAATCCGGCGACGCTGGTGATGACGAGGGCCCAGACGGCCTCTCCACGGCGTGCGGTCTGCTGTGACATCTCTCCCCCAGAGGGTGATCACTTTCCGTGGTTAGTAATTGATAACTAACTTTTGCGGTCATGAAAAGACTCTTGGGCAGTCCTTCCTTGCCTCAGTACTCGAGTCGGCCCTTGGCGTGCGCGGAGGAATAGATCCCCTCCCACACCCGGTGCTCGGGCGGGAAACCCATGGCCACCAGGCAGTTGACGAGCATCCCGTACGCCATGAAGGTCGTCGTCTCACTGACGTCGGCCCCCAGCGGCAGATGAACGGTGTCCCACAGGCGCATCCAGCCGTCCCGCACCGCAGTGCCGAACTCGCGGTCACCCTCCTTCTCGGCGGCCCCCACGGCGACGTACATCTGCATCTGCATCAACAGCCGCTCGGGGTGCTCCGCGATGACCTTGGTGTACGCGTTCGCCATGGCATGCACGGCCTCTTCGCCGTGCAGGCCCTCAGCAGCCTGCTCGAAGGTGCGAATGGTGTCCTCGACACAACGCTCGGCCACCGCCAGGAAGATCGCCTTCTTGCCCGGGAAGAGCCGGAAGAGATACGGCTGCGAGACGCCGACCCGCTTGGCGATCGCCTCGGTCGACGTGCCGTGATAGCCGCCACGGGCGAACTCGTTCGTCGCCGCACGGATGACGCTCTCGCGCCTCTCTTCTGCGCTCATCCTGACCATGCGAGTAAGTTAGTGCTCAATCACTAACTGAGTCAAGAGCCGGTATGGGTAAGGGGCGCCCGCAATGGCGGGCGCCCCTTACCGAAGACCATGACTCAGGCCAGCCGGACGACCGCCCGTGACATCCCCAGCACCTTCTGCCCGGCGCTCGTGACCGTCAGGTCGACGCGGACCGTGTTGTCGTCGAGCTTGGCCGCTACCTTGCCGGCGACCTCGATCGTGGCGCCCTGGTCGTCGTTCGGGACGACGACGGGCCGGGTGAAGCGGACGCCGTACTCGACGACCGCGGCCGGGTCGCCGGTCCAGTCGGTGACCACGCGGATCGCCTCGGCCATGGTGAACATGCCGTGCGCGATGACGTCCGGCAGCCCGACCTCCTTGGCGAACTTCTCGTTCCAGTGGATCGGGTTGAAGTCCCCGGAGGCGCCCGCGTACCGAACGAGGGTGGCGCGGGTCACGGGAAAGGACTGGGCCGGCAGCTCGGTGCCGACCTCCACGTCCTCGTACGAGATCTTCGCGGTCACCCTCAGTCCTCCTCTGCGGCGCGCGCCACGAGCTTGGTCCAGGCGGTGACGACGTGCTCGCCCGCCTCGTCGTGGACCTCGCCGCGGATGTCCAGGATGTCGTTGCCCGCCATGGACTTGATCGCCTCGATGGTGGACGTGACCGTGAGCCGGTCGCCGGCGCGCACCGGGCGGACGTAGGAGAACTTCTGGTCGCCGTGCACCACCCGGCTGTAGTCCAGGCCCAGTTGGGGGTCGGCGGTCACCTGTCCCGCGGCCTTGAAGGTGATCGAGAAGACGAAGGTCGGCGGGGCGATCACATCGGCGTGACCGAGCGCCTTGGCGGCCTCCGGGTCCGTGTACGCCGGGTTGGTGTCCCCCACGGCCTCCGCGAACTCGCGGATCTTCTCCCGGCCCACCTCATAGGGGTCGGTGGGCGGATAGGTCCGCCCCACGAAGGACTGGTCGAGCGCCATGGGCTCGGCACCTCCTGATAGTTCAGCTGGTCCTGCTGCAGCCGATGCTGGCGTTGCTGCCGTCCGAGCGGTTACCGGTCGGTTCCGGCCGGTGGAACGACGCGAGGCCGCCCCCGATGTGGGGACGGCCTCGTCGTACGAGCCTGATTTATCGCGTCTCGCGGTGCGCGGTGTGCGCGTTGCAACGCGGGCAGTGCTTCTTCATCTCAAGACGGTCCGGGTTGTTACGCCGGTTCTTCTTGGTGATGTAGTTCCGCTCCTTGCACTCCACGCAGGCCAGCGTGATCTTCGGGCGGACGTCGGTGGCAGCCACGTGAGTGCTCCTTGACGAACAATAGGACGATTAACGCATAAAAGAGTAGCCGATCGAAGGACCGACCCCACAATCGGCTACTGTCAGTAGCGGTGACCGGACTTGAACCGGTGACACAGCGATTATGAGCCGCTTGCTCTACCGACTGAGCTACACCGCTGTGATGTGATCGGTTCCCGCCTCGCGGCGAGAACCTCCCACACCGGAGCCCCAATACGGAATCGAACCGTAGACCTTCTCCTTACCATGGAGACGCTCTACCGACTGAGCTATTGGGGCGAGCGATGAAGACATTACACGCTCGGCCGCCGTTCACCCAAATCCGTTTCGCGGCACCCGTCCCGTCCCGAACGCGGGTCCGCCACGCGCGCGTGAAGCGTCCCCGCGCGCCTCTCCTGTTCGGCGAACCACGCCGGTACGACTATTGCGCTCCTGCGCGTCGTGCGCTGATCGCCACCCTAGGCTCGACTCACTCTGTGTGATCTTGCGTCCTCCGCGCAGTCCCCGAGCCACTGGAGCGCGATGCCCGACAGCCAGCCGCAGCCGCCCCCTTCGTCGTCGTCCGCTTCGGGCTCGTCGGATTCAGCGGGCTCATCCGGGCAGACCGAATCGGCCTCCCTGCTGCTGTGCGGGGCGCGCCTCACCGACGGCCGGACCGTGGACGTACGGCTGGGCGGCGAGCGAATCGAGGCGGTCGGTACCGCCGGGAGCCTGACGGCGGAGGGTTCGCCCGGCCCGGGCGCGCGTGTGGACCTCGGCGGCTATCTGCTGCTGCCTGCCCCGGCCGAGCCGCACGCCCACGCCGACACCGCGCTGTCGGCGGACGAGGGCGGTCCGGTCTCGTACGACCCCCAGGACGTCCAGCGCCGGGCGACCGAGGCCGCGCTGCTGCAGCTCGGGCACGGGGCGACCGCGCTGCGCGCGCACGTGCGCGTGGGTGACGTGCAGGGGCTGGGCGCGCTGGGCGCCGTGCTGCAGGCCCGCCGTTCGCTGCGCGGGCTCACCGAGTTGATGACGGTGGCCATGCCCCGTGTGCTGACCGGCCGTGCGGGGGCGGACGGGCTCGCGATACTGCGGGACGCGGCGAAGATGGGCGCCTCCGTGGTGGGCGGCTGCCCGGATCTGGACCCCGATCCGACGGGCTACGTCGAGGCCGTCCTGGAGGTCGCCTCCGAGCACGGCTGCCCCGTCGACCTGCACACGGACGCCACCGACCCGGCCCGTCTGGCCCGCCTCGCGACCATGGCCGGCGGGCTGCGCCCCGGGGTCACGCTCGGCCCGTGCGGGGGCCTCGGCAGGCTGCCCTCCGAGGTGGCCTCCCGTACCGCCGACCAGCTCGCCGCGGCCGGAGTGACGGTGGCGTGCCTGCCCCAGGGCGGCTGCGGGGGCGTGGACCGCCGGGGCACCGCTCCGGTACGGCTGCTGCGCTCGGCCGGCGTACGGGTGGCCGCGGGCAGCGGCTCGCTCCGTGACGTCTCCAACCCGGTCGGCCGCGGCAACCCGCTGGAGGCCGCGTATCTGCTCGCCTCTCGCTACGGGCTGCGGCCTGAGGACGCCTACGACGCGGTGAGCACGACCGCTCGTGAGGTGCTCGGCCTGCCCGAGGTCCGTGTGGAGGCGGGATTCCCGGCCGAGCTGCTCGCGGTGCGGGGCGACGGGCTGGCGGCGGCGCTGTCGCTGGCGTACAGCCGGATCGTGGTGCACCGGGGGCGCGTGGTGGCACGGACGAGCGCGGTACGGGAGTACTGCAACTCGACGGTGGCGGTGGAGCTGGGGTTGCCTCGGCAGGGGCGCGGAGAGTTGTCGTGAGGGTTGGGGTGGTGGGGGTGGGGCGCGCGGGCCGGGTCGGGATCGAGGCGTGCGCGGGTGTTGCGTGCGCCCTGTTGTGGAGCGCGTGACCGTGTTGCGAGCGCTGTGGGATGCGGAGCGCGGGGCATTGGTGGGCGCCCGGCGCACGATCCTGGGAGTGCGCGCCGTGGGGCGTGGCTGAAGTCGTGCGGCGGGGGCGACCGTCCGGGCGTACGGTCGGAAGCATGCGCATTGTCATCGCTGGGGGTCATGGTCAGATCGCGCTGCGGCTTGAGCGGCTGCTCGCCGCGCGCGGAGACGAGGTGGCGGGGATCATCCGCCATGCCGAACAGGGCGACGATCTGAGGGAGGCCGGCGCCGAACCGATCCTGCTGGATCTGGAGTCGGCCTCGGTCGAGGAGGCCGCGGCACATCTGCAGGGCGCGGACGCGGCGGTCTTCGCGGCCGGCGCGGGCCCGGGCAGCGGTGCGGCCCGCAAGGACACGGTGGACCGGGACGCGGCGATCCTGTTCGCGGACGCGGCGGTCCGGGCGGGCGTACGGCGCCATGTGGTCGTGTCGTCGATGGGCGCGAACCCGGCACATGAAGGGAGCGAGGTCTTCGACGTGTATCTGCGCGCGAAGGGCGAGGCCGACGCGCACGTCCAGAGCCTCGACGCCCTCGACTGGACGATCCTGCGCCCCGGCATGCTCACGAACGACGCCGGTACCGGTCTCGTACGCCTGGAGGCCCACACGGGCCGCGGCGCGATCCCGCGCGACGATGTGGCCGCCGTACTGGCGGAACTCGTGGACACCCCGGCGACGGCAGGCCTGACCCTGGAGTTGGTCAGCGGGTCGGCGCCGGTGGCGGTCGCGGTGAAGTCGGTGGCGGGCAACTGAGGGGGCGACTGCGGGGTCGGAGCGGACCCGCGCCCCTCAGAAGAGCGGCAGCTGCCCGGGAAACTCGGGGACGACGTACCCGTCCAACGACGGCTGGGCCGCCCCGAGTTCCGCGAATCTGCGTGAGCCGGAGCAGGACACCAGCTCCCCACTCTCCCGCGCCCCCGGCGGATCGTGCCGCGCGAACCTCCCCGCAACGACGGCGATCTCACGCCGGCATTCGGGACAGCGTCTGCGAGCAGTGGACATGGGGCCAGTGTGCCCCGGGAGAGGGTCTCCTCACGTGTGGCGGCGCCAGGATTCGAACCGGGAAGGCGAAGCAAGCACGGTTCACGCGCCGGTGGTTCCCGGCAGAAGTCGGCATGCTTCGGCGCCGGTTTCCGCTGCATGCCCCTGATCTGACAGACCGCCAGAAAACCGGATCGGCAATGTCGGTAGCCGCTGTTAGCCTCCTGCCGCTCGGCTGTCCGACGACCGAGCGTTCATTCAGGGGAGGGGTACTCATCCATGTCAGGGAGATTCAGGAAGCGAAGACTGCTGTTGGGCAGTTGCCTCGCGGCGGTCTTGGGGGCGGCCGCACCGGGCACCGTGTACGCGGCGGAGAAGGAGAACCTGCCGCCCGTCGTCCAGGACCCGCAGACCGGGTTCAAGGACTGCGCGACAGGTGACACGCCGGACTACGTCGGAAATCCTCCGGTCCTCACAGCCCGGCTGACCGATCCGGTCGAGGACGACCGCGTCGGATACCCGGAACAGCTCACTGCCGAGTTCGAGATCTGGTGGTCGGACGCGAACGGCGCCGAGCACCGCCGCTCCTTCACCACCAGCCCTGCCTACCCGGACCGGATCCACCGCATCAACGTCCCGTCCGACATTCCGGCCGACACGGTCATCTCCTGGCACGTCCGCGCCAACGACGGCACGGTGAACTCCGCCTGGAGTTCCGAGACATCCAGCGCCGCATGTCGGTTCGTCTACGACGACCAAAGCCCGGCAGCGCCAGTTGTGAGCTCGCCGGAGTACCCCGCGGAGACGTGGTGGGTCGGCGGCGTCGGCGTCTACGGCAGCTTCACCATGGACTCCCCCTCACCGGACGTCGTCGAGTACCAGTACAGCTTCATCGGCGGCCCGCACGGCACCGTCCGCCCGTCCGAGACCGGCGGACCGGCCACGATCCGCTTCGTCCCGCTGAGCAACGCCCCGCAGAGGCTCAGCGTCCAGGCTCGCGACCGCTCCGGCCGGATGAGCGGGCGCACCGATTACACGTTCTTTCCGAAGGCGGCGAGCGCGCCGGTCTCGCGCTGGAAGCTGGCCGACGTGGCCGGCTCCACCACGGCAGCCGCCGAGACGGGCCAGGCAGCCCGGGCGGGACGCGGCGTGGTCTTCGGCGGCTCCGTGCCCTCAGGCACCCCGCTCACCTCCACGGCCACCCTCGACGGCAGCGGGCACGGCTTCCTCACCACGGACGCTCCGGCCGTCGACAGCGGCAAGACCTTTGCCGTGGGCGCCTGGGTGCGCCCGGCGGAGACTGGCCGTGCAATGACCGTACTGAGCCAGGACACCGCGTCCGGCACGGCCTACGCCCTCGGTCTGGAGGCCCCCGAGAACGCGACCGCAGACTGGACCTTCACTCTCGGCGGCGCCAAGGTGACCGGCGGCACTCCGGAAGCCGGTGAGTGGGCCTATGTGCTCGGCGTCTACGACACCGAGACCGGGCACGCCCAGCTCTTCGTCAACGGCCACGAGGTCGGCACCAAGGTCAAGGCTGCGCCGGTCACGGCGGACGGCGCGTTCCAGATCGGCCGGATCCGCGGCAAGAACGGCTACCGGCAGCGCTGGCACGGCGATATCGGCGACGTCCGCGCGTACGACCGTCTCGTCGTCCCGCAGGAAGTGACCGAGCTCGCGCACCGCAAGCCGAAGCTGCTCGGCCACTGGTCGTTCAGCACGGCCGCCGACGGCATCACGCCCGAGAAGAACGGCGGTTCGCCGCTGCGGCTCGGGACGGGCGCGTCGATCAACCGAGGTCCGGACAACTCCTGCCTCCCCGACATCGACCCCGACTGCCCTTGGAAGCCGTACCCGCTGGTCGGCGAGGGGAGCCTGGTACTGGACGGCGAGAACGGCCACGCGGTCCTCGACGCCCCCGCGGTGGACACCGGTGACAGCTTCACGCTAGGAGTCGTCGCCAGTATTCAGGACGCCGACGCCACCCGGCCGATGACAGTGCTCTCGCAGGCCGGTGAGCACACCGAGGCGTTCAAGCTCCGCTACGACCCGTCGACGTACGCCTGGCAGCTGATCATGCCGGAGCGGGACGAGGCGGGCGCGCCGGAGACGGTCGTCTCGCAGGTCACGATGCCGAGCGGCAGCAGCGGCCAGGGCACGCGGCTGGCCATCGTCTATGACGACGCGACCGACACGGTCAAGCTCTACGCCGACGGCCACACGAACGCCGGGGCCACCGCCCAGCTCCGCAACGGCTGGACGAGCACCGGCCCGCTCCAAGTGGGGCGTGCCCGCACAGCCGACGGCTGGGGCGAGTACTTGAAGGGCGACGTCGACGAGGTCCAGGCGTTCGCGGGCGCTCTGCGTGACGACGACATCATCGGCCTGGGCCACGAGACCGAGCCCTGCCTGTGCCGCTGACACCACTCAGTCGGTCGTCCGCAGCGTCGGCCGGACCAGACAGAACCGGACCAGACAGAAGAAGTGGCCCGCGGGGTCGGTAGGGACCAGGAAGCGGTCGGGATCCGGCTGGAGTTCCGGGCAAGTGGCGCCCAGGAACAGCAGCCGGGCCTCGGCCTCGTCAAGGCCAGCCGCTCGGCACCCGCTCGGCACAGTCCACAGTGTCGAGCCGCAGCACCAGGAACGCCGATAGGGTCTGTGACCAGCATTGCTGCTGGTCACAGACCCTATCGGTCTGGTGGCGGCGCCAGGATTCGAACCTGGGAAGGCTGAGCCGGCAGATTTACAGTCTGCTCCCTTTGGCCGCTCGGGCACACCGCCGGGGTTGCTGCCGTTCGAACCGCTTTTCCGCGGTGCTCGCTGGCAACGACGTAAACAATACCCGATGGACAGGGGTGCTTCGCCACCCGATTGATCGGCGCTCGGGGACGGTGGGTGGCTAGGCTTATGCGGATGCGGCCCGGGACGACGCCGGGCTCGGCGGCCCCCACGTACGCCGATACGCACCCGATACGCACCCCGATACAAGGAGCCACAGGACATGGCCGACTCCAGTTTCGACATCGTCTCGAAGGTCGAGCGGCAGGAGGTCGACAACGCCCTCAACCAGGCCGCCAAGGAGATCTCGCAGCGCTACGACTTCAAGGGCGTGGGTGCCTCGATCTCGTGGTCCGGTGACAAGATCCTGATGGAGGCGAACTCCGAGGACCGGGTGAAGGCTGTCCTCGACGTCTTCCAGTCCAAGCTGATCAAGCGCGGGATCTCGCTGAAGGCCCTGGACGCGGGCGAGCCCCAGCTGTCCGGCAAGGAGTACAAGATCTTCGCGTCGATCGAGGAGGGCATCTCCCAGGAGAACGCGAAGAAGGTGGCGAAGATCATTCGCGACGAGGGTCCGAAGGGCGTGAAGGCCCAGGTGCAGGGCGAGGAGCTGCGGGTCAGCTCGAAGAGCCGTGATGACCTGCAGGTCGTCATCGCTCTGCTGAAGGGCAAGGACTTCGACTTCGCGCTGCAGTTCGTGAACTACCGCTAAGTCGCGCCTGCGACACCGTACGAGGAAGGGTGGGCACCGCGAGGTGCCCACCCTTCTCGCCTGCTGGCTGCGGTCGGGGGATGCGCTCAGTCGCGCGAGTTGCCGAACAGGAGGCGGTAGGCGACCAGCAGGACCAGTGAGCCGCCGATCGCCGCGGCCCAGGTCGTGGTGTCGTAGAAGTCCTTGGTGATCGGGTGGTCCAGCCAACGGGCCGATATCCAGCCGCCGATGAACGCACCCGCGATACCGATCACGGTCGTACCGATGAAGCCGCCCGGGTCACGGCCCGGCAGCAGGAACTTGGCGATGGCTCCGGCCAACAGTCCCAGGATGATCCAGCCAACAATGGTCATGCCGTGAACCTGCCCCTTCGTGCTGTGCCCGCACTGTCCCCGCGCTGTGATTTGGGTCCCGTCGGGCCGGTTGTACTGGTCGCTCGCGTGTTCGCGCCTTGTTGATGGAGAGGACGTCACCGGTGCACCCGGCGGTTGCACTGATCAGTAGGGTGCGGTGCGTGATGACTTCCAGCTCTGAACTACGGCGCACCTTGGGTGTGGGGGACGCCGTGCTCATCGGCCTGGGCTCGATGGTCGGAGCCGGGATCTTCGCCGCCCTGGCGCCCGCCGCCCACGCCGCCGGGTCCGGCCTGTTGCTCGGGCTGGCCGTCGCCGCCGTGGTCGCCTACTGCAACGCCATGTCGTCGGCGCGGCTGGCCGCGCTGTATCCGGCCTCGGGCGGCACGTATGTGTACGGGCGCGAGCGGCTCGGGGAGTTCTGGGGATATCTCGCCGGCTGGTCGTTCGTGGTCGGCAAGACGGCGTCCTGTGCGGCGATGGCGCTCACCGTGGGCGCGTACGTCTGGCCGGAGCAGGCGCACGCCGTGGCGGTCGCGGCCGTGGTGGCGCTGACCGCGGTGAACTATGGCGGGGTCCAGAAGTCGGCCTGGCTGACCCGGGTGATCGTGGCTGTCGTGCTGGCTGTCCTCGCTTCCGTGGTGGTCGTGTGCCTGGGCTCCGGGGACTCCGACGCCGGGCGGCTGGACATCGGGGCCTCCGGTGGCCTGGGCGGGGTGCTTCAGGCAGCGGGTCTGCTGTTCTTCGCGTTCGCCGGGTACGCGCGGATCGCGACCCTCGGTGAGGAGGTACGGGATCCCGCGCGCACCATCCCGCGTGCCATCCCGCTGGCTCTGGGGATCGCACTGGTGGTGTACGCGTGCGTGGCGGTGGCTGTCCTTTCCGTGCTGGGGGCGGGCGCTCTGGGCGACGCGGACGCGCCGCTGACCGACGCGGTGCGGGCGGCGGGGGTTCCGGGGCTGGTGCCGGTAGTGCGGGTGGGTGCTGCCGTGGCCGCGCTGGGTTCGCTGCTCGCCCTGATCCTCGGTGTCTCGCGTACGACGCTCGCGATGGCGCGGGACCGGCATCTGCCCGGCGCGCTGGCGGCCGTCCATCCGCGCTTCCAGGTGCCGCACCGGGCGGAGCTGGCCGTGGGCGCGGTGGTCGCGATCCTGGCCGCCACGGTGGATGTACGCGGCGCGATCGGGTTCTCCTCCTTCGGTGTGCTGGTCTACTACGCGGTGGCCAACGCGTCGGCCTGGACGCTCGGATCGGCTCCCTTGGCCCGGGTGGTGCCGGCGGTCGGGCTGCTCGGGTGTGTGGTGCTGGCGTTCGCGTTGCCGGTGGCCTCGGTGGTCGTGGGTGCGGGCGTGCTGGCGGTGGGTGTGGCGGCGTACGGCGTACGGCGGCGGTGGGTGGCCGGGCGGTAGGTGCGCGATCTTGGGTGGCCCGGCAGTAGGTGCGCGGTGCGTCCGTGGCCGTGCGAGGCGGGTTACGGCATCGGTGCCGTGCGTATGCGGAAGTCGGCCCAAGGGGCCAGCTCCAGCTCTTCGTTCATCTCGGCGTACCAACCCGTGCCCTCGACCCAGGCGTGCAGCCAGTCCGTGAGGCTGGGGGCGTCCACGAACCAGGCGTGGTCGCAGTCGTCGGCGTTGGGCTCGAAGAGCAGGACGGTGGCTTCCGGGGTGCGGCAGTCCACGCACGCGTACATCGCGCAGCCCCAGTGGGATATCGGCAGGACGCCTTCGGGCCACGGCCAGTCGGGATCCTTGCGGCCGGTGGCGCGGTTGGCGAGGTACTGCTCGACGGCGGCGGGTTCGCCGGCGGGCGCGTTGTCGAGGAGGGGCAGCAGGCCGTACTCCGGGCCGAATCCGCCGTCTCCTATCCGAAGGTAGAGCTCGGCGAGCAGCGGGGGCAGAGAGAAGCCCAGGGCGGCCTCGGCGCGGGACAGGGTGGCCGTGTCCACGGGCTCGGGGAGTGAAGTCCAGCCCCACGGGTGAGTGTTGCGTGCCTTGGCCGCCACCCGTGTCAGCAACTGCTCGATCTCGGTCATGGGTTCATGATGCAAGCCGCCACTGACAGTCGGGCGAGGCTGTGGACAACCGTCGGGCTGTGGACAACTGGCGGTCGGAGGCGGAGCGGTTGCCGGCTCTGTCCTACTGGACCGGCCGGCGCCCGCCCTACCGGACCGGTTGCCGCTTCTGCCCTACCAACGCGACGAGAACGGCTGGTCCGTCGACACGATTTCGCGTCCCAGCGGGAGCAGCGACACCGGGATGAGCTTGAAGTTGGCGATGCCGAACGGGATGCCGATGATCGTGATGCACAGGGCGATGCCGGTGACGATGTGAGCCAGGGCGAGCCACCAGCCCGCGAGGACCAGCCACAGGACGTTGCCGACGCAGGAGGGGGCGCCGGCGTCGCGGCGCTCGACCGTCGTGTACCCGAAGGGCCACAGGGCGTAGACGCCGATACGGAACGCGGCGATGCCGAACGGGATGCCGATGACGGTGATGCACAGCAGCACGCCCGCGAGCAGGTAGCCGAGGAACAGCCAGAAACCGCTCAGGACGAGCCAGATGACGTTGAGGATTGTCTTCACTGGGGGCGACCTGCCATCTTCTCGAGCCGGGCGATGCGTTCCGCCATCGGCGGATGTGTCGAGAACATCTTGGAGAATCCCTGACCGGGGCGGAAGGGGTTCGCGATCATCATGTGGCTCGCCGTCTCGATCCGGGGCTCGGGCGGCAGCGGGAGCTGCTTGGTACCCGTCTCGAGCTTGCGCAGGGCGCTGGCCAGGGCCAGGGGATCGCCGGTGAGCTGGGCGCCGGACGCGTCCGCCTCATACTCCCTGGAGCGGCTGATGGCCAGTTGGATGAGAGTCGCGGCGAGCGGGCCAAGGATCATGATCAGCAGCATGCCGAGGAGGCCGGGTCCGTCGTCGTCATCGGAGCGGCCGATCGGGATCAGCCAGGCGAAGTTGACCAGGAACATGATCACCGAGGCGAGCGCGCCGGCGACCGACGAAATCAGGATGTCGCGGTTGTAGACGTGGCTGAGTTCGTGGCCGATGACGCCGCGCAGCTCGCGCTCGTCGAGGATGCGCAGAATGCCTTCGGTGCAGCACACGGCCGCGTTGCGCGGGTTGCGGCCGGTCGCGAAGGCGTTCGGCGCCTCCGTCGGGGAGATGTACAGGCGGGGCATGGGCTGGCGGGCCTGGGTGGAGAGGTCGCGGACCATGCGGTACAGGGCCGGGGCCTCGAATTCACTCACCGGGCGGGCGCGCATCGCGCGTAGCGCGAGCTTGTCGCTGTTCCAGTACGCGTACGCGTTGGTCCCGAGGGCGATCACGACCGCGACGACGAGCCCCATGCGGCCGAAAAGGCTGCCGATGACGATGATGAGTGCGGACAGTCCCCCGAGGAGTACTGCGGTCCTGAGCCCGTTGTGCCGGCGGTGCACGGTACGCCCTCCAAGTGGTGCGGCAGGGGAACCCTTTGCTTGTCGATATCCGAAGCCACTGGTGCCGTGGTGTCACGTCCAGTGGACCCTCCCGTACTGGTCAACGCCAGGCGAGGGTGACTAGTTCCCTTGTGCGTGCGGCGGCGGGCGTGGGCCGTCCTGGTGAGGTGCCGTCCGTTCAGAAGAGGCCGGTGTCGGCGAAGCGCAGGACCACCTGGGGTGCTCCGGAGAGGGCGATGCCGAGTACCGCGGTGATGGTGATCGCTGCGGTGACGGGTGCGGGTACCCGGTGCTCGACGGGCTCGCCCTCCGGGGCGCGGAAAAGCAGGGCCGTCCACTGGAGGTAGTAGAACAGCGCGATCACTACGTTGACGGCCATCACCACGGCGAGCCAGCCGAGGCCCGCGTCGACGGCCGCGGAGAAGACGGTGACCTTGGCGAAGAGGCCGATGATGCCCGGGGGCAGTCCGGCGAGGCAGAGCAGGAAGAAGGCCAGGAGGAGGGCGGAGAGGGGATTCTTCGCGTACAGGCCGCGGTAGTCGGTGATGCGGTTGAGGGATCTTGTACGGCCCACCAGTGCGGCCACCGCGAAGGCGCCGAGGTTCACGGCGGCGTACATCAGGGCGTAGGCGACGGTGGAGCCGATGGACTTCTCGGCGTCGTCGGAGTACCCGGCGGCGGCGATCGGCACCAGCAGATAGCCGGCCTGGCCGACGGACGACCACGCGAGCAGTCGTACGGCGCTGTACGCGCGCGTGGCCTGCTGGCGCAGGGCGCCGACGTTGCCTACGGTCATGGTCAGGGCGGCCAGTACTGCGAGTGCCGGGCCCCAGACGTCGGCGTACGACGGCAGCGCGATGACCGTGACCAGGATCAGGCCGGAGAAGCCGACGGCCTTGCCGACGACCGACAGATAGGCGGCGACCGGCAGCGGCGCTCCGATGTAGGTGTCGGGCACCCAGAAGTGGAAGGGCACCGCGGCCGTCTTGAAGGCGAAGCCGACGAGGGTGAGGACGACGCCGGTCTGGGCGAGGGTGTCGAGTTGTGCGTCGACGTCCTGGATCCGGTCGGCGATCTGGGTGAGGTAGAGGGTGCCGGTGGAGGCGTACACGAAGCTGATGCCCATGAGGCTGACCGCGGTCGCGGTCACCGAGGACAGGAAGAACTTCAGGGCCGCCTCGGAGGACCTCCGGTCGCCGTGGCGGAGGCCGACGAGGGCGAAGGCGGGCAGGGAGGCGACTTCCAGGGCGACGATGAGGGTCGCCAGGTCGCGGGAGGCGGGCAGGAGGGCGGCGCCGGCCACGGAGGACAGCAGCAGGAACCAGAACTCCCCTTCGGGGAGTCCCTTGTTGGCGTCCTTCAGGGCCGTCACCGACAGCAGGGCGGCCAGGAGGGCGCCGCCGAGGACCAGGAACTGGATGACGAGGGTGAAGCGGTCGGCCGTATAGCTGCAGATGTCCGGGGCGCCGGTCAGGCAGAAGGTGCTGCGGTCGCCGTCCAGGAGGGGCAGCAGCAGGGCGGCCGAGGCGGCGAGGCCCGCGACCGACGCCCAGCCGAGCAGTGCCTTCCGGGAATCGGCGAGGAACAGGTCGGCCACGAGGACGACGAGTCCGACGACTGCCGCGACGGTGGGCGGCGCGATGGCGAGCCAGTCGACGGACTGGACGAGGGACTCGGCCAGTGGCTGGGCCAGGGCGCTCATCGGGTGCCTCCTGCGAGGAGCTGCTGCACGGCCGGGTCGGTCAGGCCGAGGAGGGCCTTCGGCCACAGCCCGGCGACGACGGTGAGGGCGACGAGCGGGGTCCAGGCCGCGAACTCGTAGCTCTGGACGTCGGCGAGCTTCGGTGCCTCGTGCGGGACGACGCCCATGCACACGCGGCGGACCACGACGAGCAGGTACGCGGCCGTCAGCAGGGTGCCGAACGCGGCGATCGACATGAAGGTGAGGAACGCCGGGCGGCTGAGTCCGTCGGCGGGGTCGAACGCGCCGAACAGCGCCAGCATCTCGCCCCAGAATCCGGCGAGGCCCGGCAGCCCGAGCGAGGCGACCGCGGCGAAGGCGAGCAGACCGCCGAGGCGGGGTGTCTTGGCGTAGAGGGCCGCGCCGGTCTTGTCGGCGAGGGTGTCGAGGTCGGTCGTGCCCGTGCGGTCCTTCAGCGCACCGACCAGGAAGAAGAGGAGGCCGGTGATGAGGCCGTGGGCGATGTTGGCGAACAGGGCGCCGTTCACGCCGGTCGGAGTCATCGTGGCGATGCCGAGCAGGACGAAGCCCATGTGGCCGACGGAGGAGTAGGCGATGAGGCGCTTCAGATCGCCCTTCGCGCCCTGCTTGGCGAGGGCGAGGCAGGCCAGGGATCCGTAGATGATCCCGACGACGGCGAACGCGGCGAGGTACGGCGCGAAGGTGCGGAAGCCGTCGGGCGTGATGGGCAGCAGGATTCGGACGAACCCGTACGTACCCATCTTCAGCAGGACGCCTGCCAGCAGGACCGAACCCACGGTCGGCGCCGCGGTGTGGGCGTCCGGCAGCCAGCTGTGCAACGGCCACATCGGCGTCTTGACCGCGAGCCCGAGCCCGATCGACAAAACGGCGATGACCTGCACGGATGTGGTCAGCGACCGGCCGTTGTCAGTGGCGAGTGCCACCATGTCGAATGTGCCCGCCTTGATTCCGATCAGGAGCAGGCCGAGCAGCATGACCACGGATCCGAGCAGCGTGTAGAGGATGAACCGCCAGGCCGCCTGGGTCCGGCCCTCGCCGCCCCAGCGGGCGATGAGGAAGTACATCGGGATGAGCACCATCTCGAACGCGAGGAAGAACAGCAGCAGATCGAGGACGGCGAAGGTCGCGAGGGTGCCGGACTCGAGGACGAGCAGCAGAGCGACGAAGGCCTTCGGGGTCGGACCCGCAGGCATCTTGGAGTAGGAGTAGAGCGCGCAGAGGAAGGTCAGCAGCGCGGTCAGGACCAGAAGGGGGAGGGAAATGCCGTCGATGCCGAGGTGGATCCGTACGTCGAGTGCCGGGATCCAGCTGATGTCGGTCGTCGCCTGCATCTTCGAGGGCTGGTCGTGGTCGAAGCCCAGCGTGAGGACGATCGCGGCGATGAGGACCGCGCCGGTCACGGTGACGCCGTGCCGCAGCACGGCCTGCTCGGGTGACTTCCCCTTCAGCCCGGGCGGGGCCGGCAAGAGAGCGGCGGCCGCGCCGAGGAGCGGGCCGACGACGACGAATGCCAGGAGGAACTGCATCACGGACTCGTTGATATCGATCACGCCTGCTCACGCTCCCGTGGCGACGAGGACGGCGGCGACCGCGAGGATGACGGTGCCGGCGAGCAGCGCGCTCACATAGGTCTGCACATTGCCGGTCTGGGCGCGTCGTACGGCGGCACCGAGCCAGCGGGGCAGGGTGCCCGCGCCGCGTACGTAGGTCTCGACGACCTCGCGGTCCAGGAACCGGACGAGGGTGGCTCCGGCCCGGACCGGGCGGACGAAGAGTGCCGAGTACACGGCGTCGAGGTGGAAGCCGACGGCCGCGTGACGGTGGAGCGGGCCGAGCAGGAGGCGGCCCGGGTCGGCCGGGTCGGGCGCGTAGGCCATGTCTCCGTAGGCGGGCGCGTGGCTTGCGATGGCCTCGGCCTCGACCAGTCCGGCGTCGCCTTCGGGGTGGGCCGCGACCGCGCCCAGCGGTGTGCGGGCCGCCAGTGCGGTGGTGCGCTGCCAGGCTCCGTAGGTGACGAGTCCGCCGACGACGGCGAGGCCCGTGCCGAGGATGGACGTGGTGAGGGTCGGGGTCAGGTCGTCGCCGTCGAACCAGCCGGGCAGCGACTGGTAGGCCAGCCCGCCGATGGCGAGTGACGGCGCGGCCAGTACCCAGAGCACCACGGTCATGGTGAGGGGCTGCCTGCCGTGGTCCGGGGCCTCGGCTCCCCGGCCGCGGAAGGCGAGCAGCCACAGGCGCATCGCGTAGGCGGCGGTGAGCAGGGCTGTGAGCAGACCGGCGACGAGGATGATCCAGCCCGCGGCGACCGGGACGCCTTCGGCGTGGCCGGTGGTGATGTGCTCAGCGGCGCCAAGGACGGACTCCTTGGAGAAGAAGCCGCTGAAGGGCGGGATCGCGGCGAGCGCGAGGAGGGCCACGGTCATCGTCCAGTAGGCGTCCGGGACGCGGTCGCGCAGGTCGCGCATCCGGGACATGGCGGCCAGCGAGTTGGTGCCGGCGGCGTGGATGATCACGCCGGCCGCGAGGAACAGCAGCGCCTTGAAGGCGCCGTGCGTGAGGAGGTGGAAGACGGCGGCTCCGCGGTCGCCGACGGCGAGGGCGCCGGTCATGTAGCCGAGCTGGCCGATCGTCGAGTAGGCGAGTACGCGCTTGATGTCGTCCTGGGCGAGCGCGGCCAGCGCCGAGCCGGCCATCGTGACGGCGGCCATGACGGCGAGGACGACCATCGCGGCCTGCGAGGCCTCGAAGACAGGGAGGAGACGGGCGATGAAGTAGACACCGGCGGCGACCATCGTCGCGGCGTGGATCAGCGCGGAGACGGGCGTCGGGCCGGCCATCGCGTCGGGGAGCCAGGTGTGCAGCGGGAACTGCGCCGACTTGCCCGCGACGCCGGCGAGGAGCAGCAGGGCGATCAGGGTCGGATGGTCGAGTGCGCCGGTCGACACGGCACCGAGGACCTTGGTGATCCGGAAGGACCCGGCGTCGGTGGCCAGCGCGAACAGGCCGATCAGGAAGGGGACGTCACCGAGCTTGGTCACCAGGAAGGCCTTGAGGGAGGCGGCGCGGGCCTCCGGGGTCTCCCAGTAGTGACCGACCAGGAAGTAGGAGCAGATGCCCATGATCTCCCAGCCGACCAGCAGCACCATCAGGTCGCCGGAGTAGACGACGAGGAGCATCGCGGAGGTGAAGAGGGAGACGAGGGCGGCGTACGAGGGGTAGCGCGGGTCGTCGCGCAGGTAGCCCATCGAGTAGATCTGCACGCAGGAGGCGACGAAGGCGACCAGTACGGCGACGAGGGCGGCGAAGCCGTCGATGTGCAGGGCGAGTTCGATCGGGATCGAGCCCGTGGGGGTGAGTTCGGTGGCCGCGTTCACGGCCTCGTCACCGCCCTGGCGCACGGCGACCAGCACAGCCACGACGAGGGAGGTGAGGACGGGCAGGACGGCGAGCGGGCGGACGAAGCCGGGAGCGCTACGGCCCATGAGCAGGCCGACGACCGCGCCCAGGAACGGGAGGAGGGGGACGAGGACGGCGAGAGTGGTCGTGGTCACGCGGTGGCCTCAGCCTTCTCGGCCGCGCCGGCTGCCGGGCCGTCGGTCTCGGGGCTCTCGGGCTCGTGGCCCTCGGCGGTGTCGCGGAGCTTGTCGATGTCCGCGGTGCCGCGGTTGCGGTGGACGGCGAGGACGATCGCCAGGCCGATGCCGATCTCGGCGGCGGCGATGGCGATGGTGAACAGGGTCAGCGCCTGGCCGGAGTGCAGGGTCTCCTCGGCGGTCCTGCTGAGCCAGACGTCGAAGGCGACGAGGTTGAGGTTGACGGCGTTGAGCATCAGCTCGACGGACATCAGGACCAGGATCGCGTTGCGGCGGGCGAGGACGCCGTACAGGCCGGTGCAGAAGAGGAGGGCGGAGAGTACGGCGGGGTAGGCGAGGTGCATCAGCGGACACCTTCCTTGTCGGAGCCGTCTGCGTTGCCGGCTCCTGTGCCGCTGTGGGCTCCCGTGCTGTTGCCGGTCCCCTTGCCTGGGTTGGTCCCCATGCTTGGGGAGGCGCCCTGGCTCGGGTCGGCCCCCTTGCCCGGGTCAGCCCCCTTGCCCGGGTCAGCCCCCTTGCCCGGGTCAGCCCCCTTCGCGCTCGGAGTGTTCGGGCCGGTCGCCGCGTCCGCCTTTGCCTTGCGGGAGAGGACGATCGCGCCGACCAGGGCGGCGAGGAGGAGGACGGAGAGGGCCTCGAAGGGGAGGACCCAGTTCTGGAAGAGGCTCGCACCGGTGGCCTCGGTGGAGCCGGCGGCCGGGCCGTCCAGCTCGATCCAGGTCGTGCGGAAGGCATCGACGACGACCCAGACCAGGGCGGCGGCCGCGGCGACGGCGACGGTGAGGGCGGCCCAGCGGTTGCCGGAGTTGGCGTCCGGGGAACGGCCGATGGGGGCCCTGGTGAGCATCAGACCGAACAGAAGGAGGACGACGACGGAACCGACGTAGATGAGGACCTGGACCCAGGCGATGAACTCGGCGGTGAGCAGGAGGTATTCGACGGCGAGGCCGCCGAGGGTCACCACCAGCCACAGGGCGGCGTGCACCAGTTGCCTGGTGGTGACAGTGACCAGGGCAGCGCCGAAGGTGACCAGGCCGACGAGGAGGAAGGCGATCTCGACGCCGGTCGGGGAGAGAAAGCCGTGCGTGTCGGCGGCGACGGTGGTCGTGGTGTGCGCCGACGCGGCGGCCGAGGCGAGGATCACGACTCGCCTCCCTGCGGATCGGCGGGCTTGGCCTGCGGGTCGGAGGGCTTGGCCTGCGGATCGGCGGGCTTGGCCTGCGGATCGGCGGGCTTGGCCTGGGGATCGGCGGGCTTGGCCTGCGGATCGGACGGCTTCGCTTGCGGGGTGGGGCCGGGCCCGCTCTCGGGTGTGGGGGTCGATGTGGGTCCGGACGGCTGGGCGGTGCCGGGCTCGCCCTCAGGTGTGGGGGGCGGTTCGGCCTGTGCGGCCGCCAGTTTCTCGGCGGTTTTGCGGGCCGCTGCGATTTCCTTGGGCTCCTCGGCGGCGGGGTCGAGGGCGGGTGGGGCGGGGACCGTCCACATCCACTCGCGGAGCTTGTCGCGTTCGTGGGTGAGTTCGCGGATGTCGGTCTCGGCGTACTCGAACTCCGGGGACCAGAACAGGGCGTCGAAAGGACAGACCTCGATGCAGATACCGCAGTACATGCACAGGGCGAAGTCGATGGCGAAGCGGTCCAGGACGTTGCGGCTGCGTTCGCGACCGCCGGGGGCCGCGGGCGGGACCGTCTCCTTGTGGGAGTCGATGTAGATGCACCAGTCCGGGCACTCGCGGGCGCACAGCATGCAGACCGTGCAGTTCTCCTCGAACAGGCCGATGACGCCACGGGTGCGGGGCGGCAGGTCGGGCTGGGCGTCCGGGTACTGGTCGGTGACGGACTTCCTGGTCATCGTGCGGAGGGTGACGGCCAGGCCCTTGGCGAGGCCGGACCCAGGAATGGGGGCCATGGTTACTGGATCACCACCTTCACGATGCCGGTGAGGGCGATCTGGGCGAGGGAGAGGGGGACGAGGAGAGTCCAGGAGAGCTTCTGGAGCTGGTCCTCACGCAGGCGGGGGTAGGTCACGCGGAGCCAGATCACGATGAAGGCGAGGACGGCCGCCTTCAGCAGGGTCCAGACCCAGCCGAGGCCGTCGGCGCCCCAGGGGCCGTGCCAGCCGCCCAGGAAGAGGACGGTGGTCAGTCCGCACAGGACGACGATTCCGGCGTACTCGGCGAGGAGGAACAGGGCGAAGCGGAGGCCGGTGTACTCGGTGTACGCGCCGAAGATGATCTCCGAGTCGGCGACCGGCATGTCGAACGGGGGGCGCTGCAGTTCGGCCAGCCCCGCCACGAAGAACACGATCGCGCCGACGATCTGCCAGGGCAGCCACCACCACTCGAAGGCGTCGACGATGCCGGGGAGGGAGACCGTGCCGGCCGCCATCGCGACGGAGGCGGCGGTGAGCAGCATCGGGAGTTCGTAGGCGAGGAGTTGGGCGGCGGTGCGCAGGCCGCCGAGGAGGGAGAACTTGTTGGCGGAGGCCCAGCCGGCCATGAGCGAGCCGAGGACGCCTACGCCCATCACCGCGAGGACGAAGAAGATGCCCGCGTCGATGACCTCGCCGACCGCGCCCTCGCCCGGGCCGATGGGGATGGCGAGGAGGACCAGGAGGTACGGGAGGAGGGCTACGGCAGGCGCGAGCTGGAAGATACGGCGGTCCGCGCCCGCCGGGACCACGTCTTCCTTCTGCGCGAACTTCACGCCGTCCGCGACGAGTTGGGCCCAGCCGTGGAAGCCACCGGCGTACATGGGGCCGAGGCGGCCCTGCATATGGGCCATGACCTTGTGCTCCGTCTGACCGATGATCAGAGGGAAGGTGAGGAAGACGACGAAGACGACCAGGAGTCGCAGGGTGACGTCGAGCACGTCGTTCACTGCGGGCCTCCTGCGGGGTCTTCGGGGGTCGGGGACTCGGGGGTCGAGCTTTCGGGGTCCGGGGTCTCCGGGGTGGCGTCCGCGTTCTCGTCCCCGGACTTCGGGGCGGTCTCCCCGGACGGCTCGGCCCCCTCCGGCTCAGGTTCGTCGAAGGCGGGACGGGCGTGGTGCCAAGGGGCATCCGCGCTACGAGGAGCCTCGGGTGGCGTGGCGGAGGCGGAGGCGGAGTCCGCCGCACTCTCTGCCGCCGCCGCACCCTCCGGCGCCCCTGCCTGCGTGCGCTGCGAGGCCGAGCCCTCGCCCACGCTCCGCGAGCGACGCGGCCGGGCCGGAGAAGCCGAGGCAGTCGAAGTAGCCGGCGGAGCCGCAGGCGTGCCCTCCCTCGAAGGCGTGCCCTCCCCCTCCCTCGAAGGCGTGCCCTCCCCCTCCCCCGAAGGCGTGCCCTCCGCCGGGGCTGTGCCGCTCTCCGCCGTCGCCGTCTGGCTCGCCGAGCCCTCCGACGCCGTACGGCTACGACGTACGGGGCGGTCGCCCGCGCCCGCAGCCGCACGTGTGGCCCGCGCTGGACGTTCGCCCGTGCCGCGTGCTGCCGCACCCCGTGCGGGGCGGGCCGGGGCGGGTGGGAGTTGGCCTTTTTGGGGGCCCCATTCGTTGGGGTCGGGGACGCCCGGGGGGAGCATCTGGCGGCGCTTGGGGCCGCCGTGCTCGGACTCGCCCGGTTCCTTGGCTCCGGGCCAGGCCTTGACGACGCGGGAGGCCAGGACGAAGTCCTTGCGGAGGGGGTGGCCCTCGAAGGTCTCCGGCAGGAGGAGGTGGTCCAGCGCCGGGTGGCCCTCGAAGTGGACGCCGAACATTTCGTGGGTCTCGCGTTCGTGCCAGGCCGCGCCCGCGTACACGCCGATGGCGGTGGGCAGGGCAGGGGCCTCGTGCGGGACCGTCGTACGGAGCAGCAGGCGTCGTACCGGCGAGAGGGCCGCGACGTGGGCCGCGATGCGGAAGCCCGTGCCGGGTTCGTCGACCGCGCTGAGCCAGTCGAAGTAGGTGCAGCCCAGCTCGTCGCGGGCGGTCCGGAGTGCCGTGATCCAGGCCGATGCCGGAACGTCGACCGTCAGGAGCTCGTACGACTCCTCGGCCGTGGCCTCCGCGCCGAAGAGTTCCTCGGCGGGGGCGGGCAGCCAGCCGACGGCGCCGGTCATCGGGCCTCCCCCGTATCGCCGTCCCTCACAGTACGGCCGTCCTTCGCCGTATCGCCGTCCCTCGCGCTACCGCTATCCGCCCCGATACCGCCACTCGTCGCCGACACCGCCGGCGGCTGCACCAACCCGCTCTGCAGCGCCGCCGTCGACGGACGCCCCGCAGGAGTTCCGTACCGCTCCCGCAGCGACTCCCGAGCGATCTTCTCCTGGAGCTTGATGATCCCCTGGAGCAGCGCCTCGGGCCTGGGCGGGCAGCCCGGCACATAGACATCCACGGGGATGATCTGATCGACACCCTTGGTGACGGAGTACGAGTCCCAGTACGGGCCGCCGCAGTTGCTGCACGCGCCGAAGGAGATGACGTACTTGGGCTCGGGCATCTGCTCGTACAGGCGCTTCACGGCGGGGGCCATCTTGTCGGTGACCGTGCCGGAGACGACCATCAGGTCGGCCTGGCGCGGACCGGGGGCGAACGGGATGACACCCAGCCGGATGAAGTCGTGGCGGGCCATCGACGCGGCGATGAACTCGATCGCGCAGCAGGCGAGGCCGAAGTTGAAGACCCAGAGCGAGTAACGGCGGCCCCAGTTCAGGACGACCTTCATCGGCTCGGGGGCGAGGCGGGCGAGGGCGCCCAGCCGTTTCGGCTCCGGCAGCAGAACAGGCTCGGAAGGCCGCACAACCGGCTCGGAAGGCCGCACAACCGGCTCGGAAGAAGGAGTCACGTCCATGCCAGGACCCCCTTCTTGTAGGCGTACAACAGGCCCACGGCCAGAAAGCCGAGGAACAGGAACATCTCCACCAGCGTCGTCGCGCCGTAGCCGGGAGCGGCGAAGACCGTCGCCCACGGGAACAGGAAGATCGAGTCGACGGCGAAGATGACGTAAAGGAAGGCGTAGACGTAGTAGCGGACCTGGGTGTGGGCCCAGCCCTCGCCGACGGGGTCGACGCCGCACTCGTACGTCAGGAGCTTCTCGGGGGTGGGGACCACGGGCCGCAGCAGGCGGCTGGCGCCGAAGGCGACGGCGACGAACAGCACGCCGATGACGGCGAGCAGCCCCACGACCGAGTACGACTGGAAGTAGTCCGCCGCGACGACGACGGTCGAATCGCGCACGTCCGTCCTCACTCCCTGACCTCGTGACCCACGTGAACCCTGCGTTCGACGATCTGTACGCACGGGAGTCTAGGCCCTGATAAAGCGACGGTAAGCAGGCCTTCACGCCTTGGTCCACCGGGGTGGGGATTTCCCCCGTGTATCCCGGCGGCCGACCTCATGGCGCGGCGGCCGTCCGCGCGGCACGCTAGCCCATATGACCGCACGCACACCCGACACCGGCATGCCGCGCCACGCCGCCACGGCCCCGGACGCCGAGCGCCTGCCGCCGGCCCAATTCGCCTTCAACTCGCAGACCTGGAAGGAGATCGCGCACCTTCTGCTGAACCTTCCGGTCGCGCTGTTCGGGTTCGTCTACGTCGTCACCGTGCTGTGGCTCGGCGCCGGGCTGACCGTCACGGTGATCGGCCTGCCGCTGCTCGCGCTGGGGCTGATGGGCGCGCGGCAGCTGGGCAAACTGGAACGGAAGCGGGCCAGGGCGCTGCTGAGGGTACGGGTGGACGAGCCGAGCCCGTTGCGGATCCGTGGCCAGGGAGGGTTCTTCCAGCGGCTGTGGATGGCGCTGAAGGACCCGGTGGGCTGGCGCACGGTCCTGTACGACTTCATCCGGCTGCCCTGGGGCATCCTCACCTTCACCATCACGCTGGCCTCGCTGTTCGTGCTGTGGCCGGTGCTGCCGTTCATCGCCCGGGGGCTGACCAACGCGGACCGGGCGATGGTGCGCGGGCTGCTGTCGCCCTCGGACGAGCTGGAGCGCCGTATCGCCGAGCTGGAGTCGGACCGGGGGGTCGTGGTCGACACGGCCGCCGCCGACCTGAGGCGCATCGAGCGGGATCTGCACGACGGGGCGCAGGCGCGGCTGGTCAATCTGGCCATGGGGCTGGGCCTGGCCAAGGAGAAGCTGCTGGAGGACCCGGACTACGCGGCGGGGATGATCGCGGAGGCGCACGGCGAGGTGAAGCTGGCCCTGCATGAGCTGCGGGACCTCGCGCGCGGGATCCACCCCGCGGTCCTCACCGACCGTGGCCTGGACGCGGCGCTCTCCTCCGTCGCCTCGCGCTGCACCGTGCCCGTGAAGGTGACGGCCGACCTGGACGCCAGGCCGGCCGCGGCGATCGAGGGCATCGCCTACTTCACCGTCTCCGAGCTGCTGCAGAACATCAGCAAGCACAGCGGGGCGCGGACTGCGTCGGTCGATGTGTGGCGGGTGGAGAACCGGCTGCTGATCCAGGTGTGGGACGACGGGCGCGGGGGCGCGCGGCTCGACGGCGGGACCGGCATGAGCGGTCTCGCCGAGCGGCTGGACGCCGTGGACGGCCTGTTCGTCGTCGACTCGCCGGCCGGCGGCCCGACGACGGTGACGGCCGAGCTGCCGTGGCGGGACCGCGCGCCGGCGGACGACCGGCAGAGCCAGGGCAGCCACGGGAGCCAGGGGTAGGGAAAACCCCCCGTTCAAGAGGCCGACGGACTCCATGGTCCGCGGAACTGCGGCAGAGCAGTGTGGGGGTACGACGGCACAGCCGCGGTACGACAGGACGAGCAGGCCGAGTAGAACGGACGACGCCGATGGCCACGGAGTACGGACAGGGCTACGCCCAGCGCGACAGCGGGCTCGGATACCCCACCGGACACCCCACGGGATACGCCACCGAGACCAGGCGGCACCGGCTGCCGGCGGGGCTGCGGGCGCCGTTCGAGGCGCGCAGCTGGCGCGAGTTCATGTATGTGCTGCTCAGCCTGCCCATCAGCATCCTGCTCTTCACCTACGCCGTGACGATGGTGTCGCTGGGCGCGGGCCTGCTGGTCACCTTCCTCGGGATTCCGGTGCTGGCCGCGGGGCTCGCCGGGTGCCGGTTGTTCGGGTCGCTGGAGCGGGCGCGGGCGCGGGGCCTGCTGGGACTCGACGTGGCCGCGCCCGAGCCGCTGCGGATGCGGAAGTCCGGCGCGATGGCCTGGATGGGGGCCGTACTCAAGAGCGGTTCGTCGTGGCGGGCGCTGCTGTACACGGTGCTGCACTTCCCTTGGGCGGTGTTCTCCTTCGTCGTCTCCGTGACCGTCTGGTCGATCGGCTGGTCGCTGCTGACGTATCCACTGTGGTTCTGGCTCTTCCCGATGTACGGCGGTCAGGACGGCCTGCAGCTGTACGACGACGAGACCCACCACGTCTACCTCGACAACCCCTTCGAGGTCACCGTCACGGCGCTGGTGGGGCTGTTGTTCACGCTGGCCGCGCCGTGGATCGTGCGGGCGCTGACCACGGTGGACCGGCTGCTGGTGCACGGGCTGCTCGGGCCGTCGCGGCTGGCGACACGGGTCGTGGAGCTGGAGTCGGACCGGGGGGTCGTGGTCGACACCGCGGCGGCCGACCTGCGGCGGATCGAGCGGGATCTGCACGACGGGGCGCAGGCGCGGCTGGTGGCGTTGGCCATGGATCTGGGGCTGGCGAAGGAGAAGCTGACGGAGGATCCGGAGGCCGCGGCGCGGATGGTGGACGAGGCGCACGGTGAGGTGAAGACGGCGTTGCAGGAGCTGCGGGATCTGGCGCGGGGGATTCATCCGGCGGTGCTGACGGACCGGGGGCTGGATGCGGCGCTGTCGGCGGTGGCGTCCCGGTGCACGGTGCGGGTGCAGGTGGAGGTCGATCTGGTGGAGCGGCCGGCGCCGGCGATCGAGGGGATCGCGTACTTCACGGTGTCGGAGCTGCTGCAGAACATCAGCAAGCATTCGCGGGCCACGTGGGCGGCGGTGGATGTGTGGCGGGTGGATCACCGGCTGATGCTGCAGGTCGTGGACAACGGGGTGGGGGGCGCGGACACCTCCGGTGGGTCGGGGCTGGCAGGGCTGGCCGAGCGGTTGGACGCGGTGGACGGGATTCTGGTGGTGGATTCGCCGGTGGGGGGGCCTACGCGGGTGACTGCGGAGTTGCCCTGGCGGAGTGAGCGGGTGTGAACAGGTGACGTGGGCTTGCGCTGTGGGCGGGGTGGACGGGGGTGGGTCGCGCAGCCGTAGCGCCGTCGTGGCTGGGGTGGGGGTGGGTCGCGCAGCCCGGCGTTGGCGGGGTGCCGCCTGCGCCCACCCGTGCCGCCCCAGGCGGCACGCATGCCCGCAGCTACGGCAGAGGCGCGCATGCCCGCAGCTTGTGACGGCGGGCATCGGCAGCCCGCGGCTGCGGGCTGCGACTGCTTGCGACACCGCACAGCCGTCCGCAGTCGCGGGCGGCTTATTACTGACCCTGACCCCGACCCGCTCGCCAATCTGTCTCTCCCCCATTTCCGCAGCCCGGGCGCAGCCCCGACCGAATGCTGGAATGCTGGAGGTCTTGGTGGGCGCTGTTGGGTTGTGGGGGGCCGAAGATCGTGGAGGACAGGGTGCGTGTGGTCATCGCCGAGGATTCGGTGCTGCTCCGGGAGGGGCTGACTCGGCTGTTGACCGACCGGGGCCATGAGGTCGTGGCCGGGGTGGGGGATGGGGACGCGCTGATCAAGACCATCGGCGAGCTGGACGCGGCCGGATCGCTGCCCGACGTGGTCGTGGCCGACGTACGGATGCCGCCGACGCACACCGACGAAGGCGTTCGCGCGGCCGTGCGGTTACGCAAGGCGCATCCCGGACTGGGCGTGCTCGTGTTGTCACAGTATGTGGAGGAGCGGTACGCCACCGAACTGCTGGCAGGTTCCAGCCGTGGGGTCGGGTATCTGCTCAAGGACCGGGTAGCCGAGGTGCGTGAATTCGTGGACGCGGTGGTCCGGGTGGCCGAGGGCGGTACGGCCCTGGACCCGGAGGTCGTCGCGCAGCTGCTCGGCCGCTCCCGTAAGCAGGATGTGCTCGCGGGACTCACCCCACGGGAGCGTGAGGTCCTGGGCCTGATGGCCGAGGGGCGGACCAACTCCGCGATCGCCCGGCAGCTCGTGGTGAGCGACGGCGCCGTCGAGAAGCACGTCAGCAACATCTTCCTGAAGCTCGGCCTGTCCCAGAGCGACGGGGACCATCGGCGGGTACTCGCAGTTCTGACGTACTTGAACTCCTGAGGGCCTGACACCGTGTCAGCCGATCGGAGGGCGAGAAAAGGGTCCGGCAAGCAAGACACAAGCATGGCGCGAGATCAAGGAACGAGGCCAGAACCGAAACCTGCACGGGGGGCGTCTTCGAGGGAAGCGCCGGGGGGCGGGAAATCATGTCAAGTCAGGGCGGCGAACCGTCTCAAAGCGGCGTCCATCATGCGAATGGCCGCGGGAGGGCGCCCCTTACGGACGTAGGGTTGATCCTGGGAGGGCCTGCGGGAAGGCCGTTCCCAGACAGCCGCCTCGAGGGAGGTCCAGTTCAGTGACCAGCCAGGTCAGCAGCCCAGCGGAGCAGGCCGACGAAGCCGTCGTGGGAGAGCAGCGCAAACCGGCAGGAGAGAAGGACGTCCGCCGGCTGGACAGAGTGATCATTCGGTTCGCGGGGGACTCGGGTGACGGTATGCAGCTCACCGGAGATCGCTTCACCTCGGAGACGGCGTCCTTCGGCAACGATCTGTCGACGCTGCCGAACTTCCCCGCCGAGATCCGCGCGCCCGCAGGAACCCTGCCGGGCGTTTCGTCTTTCCAGCTCCATTTCGCCGACCACGACATCCTGACCCCGGGCGACGCGCCGAACGTGCTGGTCGCGATGAACCCGGCCGCCCTGAAGGCGAACATCGCCGATCTGCCGCGCGGCGCGGAGATCATCGTCAACACGGACGAGTTCACCAAACGGGCGATGCAGAAGGTCGGCTATGCCGCGAGCCCGCTGGAGGACGGTTCGCTCGACGGCTACAGCCTCCATCCGGTGCCGCTGACGACGCTCACCGTCGAGGCGCTCAAGGAGTTCGACCTCACCCGCAAGGAGGCCGAGCGCAGCAAGAACATGTTCGCCCTCGGTCTGCTGAGCTGGATGTACCACCGGCCCACCGAGGGCACCGAGAAGTTCCTGACCGCCAAATTCGCCAAGAAGCCGGATATCGCGGCCGCCAACATCGCCGCGTTCCGGGCGGGCTGGAACTTCGGCGAGACGACCGAGGACTTCGCCGTCTCCTACGAGGTGGCCCCGGCCGCGAAGGCCTTCCCGGTGGGCACCTACCGCAACATCTCCGGGAACCTGGCCCTGTCCTACGGACTGGTCGCCGCGTCCCGCCAGGCGGACCTGCCGCTGTTCCTGGGCTCGTACCCGATCACCCCGGCCTCGGACATCCTGCACGAGCTGAGCAAGCACAAGAACTTCGGGGTACGGACCTTCCAGGCCGAGGACGAGATCGCCGGCATCGGCGCCGCCCTCGGCGCGGCCTTCGGCGGCTCGCTGGCCGTCACCACCACGTCCGGTCCCGGTGTGGCGCTGAAGTCGGAGACCGTCGGGCTCGCGGTCTCCCTGGAGCTGCCGCTGCTGGTGATCGACATCCAGCGCGGCGGGCCGTCCACCGGCCTGCCGACCAAGACCGAGCAGGCGGACCTGCTGCAGGCCATGTTCGGCCGCAACGGCGAGGCCCCGGTCCCGATCATCGCCCCGCAGACGCCGGCCGACTGCTTCGACGCCGCGCTGGAGGCGGCCCGTATCGCGCTGACGTACCGCACGCCGGTGATGCTGCTGTCCGACGGCTACCTGGCCAACGGCTCGGAGCCCTGGCGCATCCCCGACATCGACGACCTCCCGGACCTGCGGGTGCGGTTCGCGCAGGGCCCGAACCACACCCTGGAGGACGGCAGCGAGGTCTTCTGGCCGTACAAGCGCGACCCGCAGACCCTCGCCCGCCCCTGGGCGATCCCGGGCACGCCGGGCCTGGAGCACCGCATCGGCGGCATCGAGAAGCAGGACGGCACGGGCAACATCTCCTACGACCCCGCCAACCACGACTTCATGGTCCGCACCCGGCAGGCGAAGATCGACGGCATCGACGTGCCGGAGCTGGAGGTCGACGACCCGGACGGCGCGCGGGCGCTGGTCCTGGGCTGGGGCTCGACGTACGGGCCGATCACGGCGGCGGTACGGCGGCTGCGCCGGGCCGGGGAGTCCATCGCGCAGGCCCATCTGCGGCACCTCAACCCCTTCCCGCGGAATCTCGGCGCGGTGCTGGAGCGTTACGAGAAGGTGGTAGTGCCCGAGATGAACCTCGGTCAGCTCGCCACGCTGATCCGGGCGAAGTACCTGGTCGACGCCCACAGCTACAACCAGGTCAACGGCATGCCGTTCAAGGCCGAACAGCTCGCCACGGCTCTCAAGGAGGCCCTCGATGGCTGAGACGTCCACGGAAGGCACGGGCACGATCGAGTCGCTTTCGCTCGTTCCCAAGGCCGAGGCCCGCCAGTCCATGAAGGACTTCAAGTCCGACCAGGAAGTGCGCTGGTGCCCCGGCTGCGGTGACTACGCGATCCTCGCGGCTGTGCAGGGCTTCATGCCGGAGCTGGGTCTGGCCAAGGAGAACATCGTCTTCGTCTCGGGCATCGGCTGCTCGTCCCGCTTCCCGTACTACATGAACACGTACGGCATGCACTCCATCCACGGCCGCGCGCCCGCCATCGCGACCGGCCTGGCATCCTCCCGCCGCGACCTGAGCGTGTGGGTCGTCACCGGCGACGGCGACGCGCTGTCCATCGGCGGCAACCACCTCATCCACGCCCTGCGCCGCAATGTGAACCTGAAGATCCTGCTCTTCAACAACCGGATCTACGGCCTCACCAAGGGCCAGTACAGCCCGACGTCGGAAGTCGGCAAGATCACCAAGTCGACGCCTATGGGCTCCCTCGACGCACCCTTCAACCCGGTCTCGCTGGCCATCGGCGCCGAGGCGTCCTTCGTGGCCCGGACGGTGGACTCCGACCGCAAGCACCTCACCGAGGTGCTGCGCCAGGCCGCCGCCCACCCGGGCACGGCACTGATCGAGATCTACCAGAACTGCAACATCTTCAACGACGGCGCCTTCGACGCGATCAAGGACAAGCAGCAGGCCGAGGAGGCGGTGATCCGGCTGGAGCACGGACAGCCGATCCGCTTCGGCAGCGACGGCTCGAAGGGCGTCGTACGCGACGAGCACACCGGCGACCTCAAGGTCGTGACCGTCACGCCGCAGAACGAGGCGCAGGTCCTGGTCCACGACGCCCACGCGGCCTCACCGACCACGGCGTTCGCCCTGTCCCGCCTCGCCGACCCGGACACCCTGCACCACACCCCCATCGGCGTCCTGCGCTCCGTCGACCGGCCCGTCTACGACACGCAGATGGCCGACCAGCTCGACACGGCGATCGAACAGAACGGCAAGGGCGACCTGGCGGCGCTGCTGGCCGGCGGCGACACCTGGACCGTAGTCGGCTGACGGCTGTACGGCATGGAGGGCCCGGGTGCGACACAGCACCCGGGCCCTCGGCGTTCGGCGTTCGGCCCCGCAAGTCCGCGCGGGAGGCGGACAGGGGGCGCACGGGTGCACTACTCGTCGGGGATGTCCTTCTTGGCGCGGATCAGGGTGTCCCGGTCGATCACGACGATGCGCTCGTAGTCGGCTCGGGCGGCGTCCGGGGGAAGGTGCGGGTCGAGATCGGCGGTGGCCTCCGTGCCGATCACCGCGAAGTTTCCGTCACTCAGTTCGAAGAGGTCGGGGCAGGTTTCGTTGGTGTGGCTGCCCCTTGTGCGAGGGGGGTCTCCGAGGCGACGGACGACGGTGACGGCACGGGTTTCGCTGAACACTCGGAGGCCTCTTCATGATCCGGACGTAAGGACGTCCGGTTAAGAGTAGGCGGCCGGGTCAGGAAACTCGCCACATTCACAACTTCATGCCCACGGATCAATTTTCACACCCGTAAGTGGTGCGGCGAGGGCCAGTGTTGACAAATTTTTCACTCGGGTGCCGCATCGACCGACCCTACGACCCACCACCGGTCCGGATCATCGGCCAGTTCCTCCAGCATGCCGTCGATCACCTTGCCCAACCGCCGTTCCAGGGAGTCGCCGGGCAGGCTGCGCCGATGCTCGGCCGTGCGGTCCCAGTACTCGGCGAAGATGTCGTTGCGGCACAGAATCCTCAAGTGGCCCAGAAGTTCACTCCACTCGAACGTTCCGACGCGATAGGCCAGCAGGAGCGACGCGTACTGCCCGTTGGCGAAGATCATCTGTCGGCGTCTGGCCTCGGAGACCCCGGCCAGCGTGCTGCGGGCGTCAGCCAGGGAGGGATCGTCGATGGTCCGGTTCATCTGCTCCATGGTGATGCGGTGTTCCTGGATCAGGTTCGCCCGATGGACCTCCTCGGTCATCAACGCGAGCTGCCGGAGCAAGTCCAGCAGGATTTCCTCCTGGCGTCGGCGGCGGGTCCCACGGGTGAGCGATTCCCGTAAGAGGCCGAACCCCGCAGCTACTGCAGAACCGATACTTCGCCCTATCGCGACCGGTGTCTGTGTGGCCATGTCAAGACATCCCTCTGGATCTGGTGTCCGTGCACCGACGGGTGGGGCGCGGGTCGGCACACAGTGGGCGTGACACCCCTTCCCAGCGTGCCCGGCGGCACAAGCAAGCGCGGGAGGCGGAGAGGGGGCGCATCGAAGGACGTGTCTCGCATGTCGACCAACGCCCCGACATATGTGTGCCCTTCGAGCGCCGCCCGCATGCGCGTCAGCCGGCCACGACCGTATGCATCATCCCTGCTCAGGCCTGCCTTTTCGCCGCGTCATACGCATCCCGCGCCTCCTGCACCGCGTCCATCCGCTTCTGCGTCCACAGCGCGAGGTCGCGCACCTGTTCCGCGGCCTCGCGGCCGAGGCCGGTGAGGGAGTAGTCGACGCGTGGGGGGATCACCGGCCGGGCCTCGCGGTGGACCATGCCGTCGCGCTCCAGGGTCTGCAGGGTCTGCGTGAGCATTTTCTCGCTGACCTGGCGGACCTGGCTGATCGCGCGGCGCAGTTCGCTGAAGCGGTGCGGGCCGTCGAGGAGCTGGATCAGGACCAGGACGCCCCACTTGCTGGTGACGTGCTCCAGGACCAGGCGGTACGGGCACATCGTCGCGCCGTCGGGGTGCCATTCGGTTACTGCCATGCCGGTACCTTACTTCAAAGTGGGTACTTATGGAGAGTTAGTGCATCCCCTAGGGTTAGTGCCAACGCACCCCACAAGGAGTTCTTCATCATGAGCATCGTTGTCACCGGAGCCACCGGACACCTCGGCCGCCACGTCGTCGAGCAGCTGCTGGAGAAGGTCCCGGCCGACCAGATCACCGCCGTCGTCCGCACCCCGGAGAAGGCGGCCGACTTCGCAGCCCGCGGCGTGAAGATCGCGGTCGCCGACTACAACGCTCCGGAGACCTTCGACGGCCTGTTCGCCGCCGGCGACAAGGTGCTGCTCATCTCGGGCAACGAGTTCGACAAGGGCCGCGTCGGCCAGCACCAGGTCGTCATCGATGCCGCCAAGGCCGTCGGTGTCGCGCTCCTCGCCTACACCAGCGCCCCCGGCAGCCTGACCGCCGCGCTCGCCGACGACCACCGCGCCACCGAGGACGTACTCCTCGCCTCCGGCCTGCCCTACACGCTGCTGCGCAACGGCTGGTACCACGAGAACTACACCGAGAACCTCGCCCCGGTGCTGGAGCACAACGCGGTCGTCGCCGCCGCCGGCGAGGGCAAGGTCGCCTCCGCCTCGCGCGCCGACTACGCGGCCGCCGCCGTCGGGGTGCTGACCGGCGAGGGGCACGAGAACAAGACGTACGAGCTGAGCGGCGACGCGGCCTGGAGCTTCGCCGAGTACGCGGCCGAGCTGAGCCGTCAGTCCGGCAAGGAGATCGCCTACAACTCCGTCCCCGCCGACGCTCTCATCGGGATCCTGACCGGCGCCGGGCTGCCCGAGCCGCTCGCCGCGATCCTGGCCGGCGTGGACCAGTCCATCGAGAAGGGCGAGCTGGGCTTCGTCAACGGCGAGCTGTCCCGGCTGGCCGGCCGCCCGACCGCCCCGCTGTCCGAGGCGATCGCCGCCGCGCTCAAGGGCTGAGCCCTGACGCCCTGTGCGTCATGACCGTATACCGATACGGGCATGACACACAGGGGCGTTCGGCGCTACCTTCGTGCGGGCGAGCGACGCATGAAGGAGGAGCCGGTGACCGGGGAGCCGAAGAGTGAGCGGCGCATAGGACTGCTGAACGGCTTCGCGGCATACGGGATGTGGGGGCTGTTCCCGCTCTACTTCCCCCTGCTCAAGCCGGCCGATCCGTTCGAGGTCCTCGCCCATCGGATGGCGTGGTCCTTCGTCGTCGTCGCCGCGGTGCTTCTCGTCGTACGACGCTGGAAGTGGGCCGGAGAGCTGCTGCGGCAGCCGCGGCGGCTCGCACTCGTCTCGGTCGCCGCGGCCGTCATCGCCGTCAACTGGGGCGTCTACATCTGGGCCGTGAACAACGACCGGGTCGTCGAGGCCTCCCTCGGATACTTCATCAACCCGCTGGTCACCATCGCGATGGGCGTGCTGCTCCTGAAGGAACGGCTGCGGCCCGTGCAGTGGGCGGCGGTCGGCATCGGATTCGCCGCCGTCCTCGTCCTGACCGTCGGATACGGGCAGCCGCCGTGGATCTCCCTGATCCTCGCCTTCTCCTTCGCCACCTACGGCCTGGTGAAGAAGAAGGTCAACCTCAGCGGCCTGGAGTCGCTGACCGCCGAGACCGCGATCCAGTTCCTGCCCGCCCTCGGCTATCTGCTGTGGCTGGCCGCGCAGGGCGACTCGACGTTCACCACCGAGGACCCGGGGCACGCGGCGCTGCTCGCCGCGACCGGCGTGGTCACCGCGCTGCCGCTGGTCTGCTTCGGCGCGGCGGCGATCCGCGTGCCCCTGTCGACGCTGGGCCTGCTGCAGTACCTGGCCCCCGTCTTCCAGTTCCTGCTCGGCGTCGCCTACTTCCGTGAGGCCATGCCGCCCGAGCGCTGGGCCGGGTTCGCGCTGGTCTGGCTGGCGCTGACGCTGCTCACCGCCGACGCCTGGCGGGCGGCGCGCAGGGTCAGGGCCGAGATCAACAGGCCCAGCACCACCATCACGACGGGCACCCAGAGCGCCGTACGGAACGCGGACAGCGTGGCCTCCGGCCCCGACCCGGTCGACGCCAAGCCGTAGACCGCGGTCACCGCCGAGATCCCGATCGCCGAGCCGAACTGCGTCGCCGTGTTCAGCAGCCCGCCCGCCAGCCCCTGCTCCTCCTCGGCGACCCCGTCCGTCGCCGCGATGGTCAACGGCCCGTACGCCAGCGCGAACGCCGTGCCCGCGATGATCAGCGTCGGGAACATCGCCGCATACGACCAGTCCATGCCGACCGGCAGGAACAGCCCGTACGCGACGACCGCGAGCGCGAAACCGGCGACGATCACGCGGGCGTTGCCGTAGCGGGCAACGAGCTTCGGGGTGAGCGTCGGGGCCAGGACCATGTCACATCCCATGATCACCAGGGCGATCGCGGTCTGCAGCGAGGACCACCCCCGCAGCTCCTGCAAGTACAGCGTCACCACGAACTGGAAGCCGAAGAAGGCGCCGACGAACAGCAGCGCCCCGAGGTCGGCACGGACGAGCGCCCCGCTGCGCAGGATGCCGAGCCGCACCAGCGGATCCGGACTACGGCGTTCGACGGCGACGAAAGCAGCGGCCAGCAGCAGCGCGGCGGCACCGGACACGACGGTCAGCGGCCAGCCGTGCGGAGCGTGCTCCAGTCGTACGACGGTGTAGGCGGCCAGCAGCATCGCGCCGGCGGCGGTGAGCGCGCCGAACAGGTCGAAGCCGCGGCGGGTCTTCGACGGCGGGTCTTGCTGAGACGTTTCCTGACGCTGTGCGCCCTGCTCCGCCGTGTCCCGCTGAGGCGTCTCCTGCCGCGGAATCAGCCGTACCGCCGGGACCAGCAGCGCGCCCGCCAGCAGCACCGGCGCGAAGAACACCCAGCGCCAGCCGAGCTGGGTGAGCAGGCCGCCGATGACAAGGCCGAGCGAGAAGCCGCCCGCGGCCGTCCCGGCGAAGACCAGCAGGGCCTTGTTGCGCTGCGGGCCCTCCTCGTACGACGTCGTGATCAGCGACAGCGCCGCCGGGGTCATGAACGCGGCCGACACACCGGTGACGAACCGGGCGACGACCAGCATCCAGCCCTCGGTCGCGAACCCGCCGAGGCCCGAGAAGACCAGGAAGACGGTCAGCCAGAGAAGGAACATCCGGCGCCGTCCGAGCAGGTCGGCGGCCCGTCCGCCGAGCAGCGTGAAGCCCGCGTAACCGAGCACGTAACCGCTCATCACCCAGGCCGCGGTGCCCGTGGACAGGCCGAGATCGGATCGGATCGACGGGATCGCGACGGCCATCATGGCGACGTCGATGCCCTCCAGGAAGATCGTTCCGCAGAGGACTAAGAGCAGGGCCCAGGCGCGGGTGCCCATGGGGTCTCCTCGGGTAGGCGAACGGAGAGGTGAGACGGTTACGCAACTGAGGGTCGGTTCCCTCTTGTAACCGCCCCCAGCCTGCGGCAGCATCGGGAGACATGGAAGAAGGCACTTCAAAGTCACCGAGTAACTGCGAGAGCACCGTGGACTACGGCGACACCGACCCCTTCCAGTGGGACACCCGGGAGGGCTGCGACGTACGGCAGATCCTCGACCGAGTGGCCGACAAGTGGTCGCTGCTCGTCATCGCCCTGCTGGAGAACCGGCGGCTGCGCTTCACCGAGCTGCGCCGCGAGATCGACCGCATCAGCCAGCGCATGCTGACCGTGACCCTGCGCCAGCTGGAGCGGGACGGACTGGTGAAGCGGACGGTGCATCCGGTCGTCCCGCCACGGGTGGAGTACGAACTCACTCCGCTGGGCGGAACGCTGCACGCCACGATCCGGTCACTGGTGACGTGGACGGAACAGCATCAGCAGGAGATCGCGGCGGCGCGGGCGGCGTACGACCGGCGGGAGGCCGAGGCCGTTCAGGACAGCCACTGACCGGATGCGCGGCTATAAGTGGACTCATGACTGAGAGCACTCCCACACCCGTCCACTGGAAGCTCGTCATCGACTGCACCAACCCGCAGTCCCAGGCCGATTTCTGGGCCGCCGCGCTCCACTACGAGGTCGAGGACAACAACGCCTTCATCGAGCGCCTCCTCGAACTCGGCGCCCTGCCGCGCGAGGCGACCGTCGAGTTCCACGCCCGGCTCGCCTTCCGGGACCTGGTCGGCGTACGGCATCAGGACGATCCCTACGACGAGGACAACGGCGCCGGACTTGGGCGGCGGCTGCTGTTCCAGCGCGTACCCGAGGCCAAGTCCGTCAAGAACCGGCTCCACCTCGATCTGCACCCCGGCAAGGGGCGGCGCGCGGACGAGGTCGAGCGGCTGCGAGGGCTGGGCGCGAGCGTGCAGCGGGAGGTGAAGGAGCCCGGCGGGGAGTGGGTGGTGATGACCGATCCCGAGGGCAACGAGTTCTGCGTGCAGTGATCTGCCCGCCACCGCCCGATATACGAACACGCCTGTCCTGATACTGCTCTTGACGGAGCGTCAGCCAGAGCTTCACCATCCAGGCACCCCATTCACTGTGGAATCCCTGTGATTCCCAAGGAATTCGGAGCCCCCCACATGAAGCTCTCGGTTCCCGGACGCGTCACGGCCACCGCCGTCGTCGCGACCGCATCGCTCCTGGTCGGCGGATCCATAGCAGGGGCGGCACCCGCACCCGCGGTGGCCGCCGCCCCCGACATCCCCGTGGCCGACGTCAAGGCGCACCTCACCCAGCTCCAGTCCATCGCCACCGCCAACGGCGGCAACCGGGCGCACGGCCGGGCCGGCTACAAGGCCTCGCTCGACTATGTGAAGGCCAAGCTGGACGCGGCCGGTTACACCACGGCCATCCAGCAGTTCACGTCCTCCGGCCGCACCGGCTACAACCTGATCGCGGACTGGCCGGGCGGCGACACCAACCAGGTCGTCATGGCCGGCTCGCACCTCGACAGCGTCACCTCGGGGGCCGGTATCAACGACAACGGCTCGGGCTCGGCGGCGGTCCTGGAGACCGCGCTGGCCGTGTCCCGCGCGAACCATCAGCCCACCAAGCATCTGCGGTTCGCCTGGTGGGGCGCGGAGGAGCTGGGCCTCGTCGGCTCCCGCCACTACGTCAACAACCTGTCCTCGGCGAACCGGGCAAAGATCAGCGGCTATCTCAACTTCGACATGATCGGCTCGCCCAACCCGGGCTACTTCGTCTACGACGACGATCCGGCGATCGAGAAGACCTTCAAGGACTACTTCACCGGCCTCGGCGTCCCCACGGAGATCGAGACCGAGGGCGACGGCCGCTCCGACCACGCGCCGTTCAAGAGCGCGGGCGTGCCGGTGGGCGGGCTGTTCACCGGCGCGAGCCGAGCCAAGACGGCGGCCCAGGCGGCCAAGTGGGGCGGGACGTCCGGGCGGGCGTTCGACCGCTGCTACCACTCGTCCTGCGACACGACGTCCAACATCAACGACACCGCGCTGGACCGGAACAGCGACGCCATCGCGCATGCGGTGTGGGAGCTGTCCTCCTAGGAGTTCAAGGTCCGGGCGCGCTCGGCCAGACGGTCCATCCGCGCCCGGGCCGACTCGAGTTGCTCGATGTCCTCGGCCGCGGTCCCGTCCTCGGCGGTGAGTTCGCTCCACAGGCCGATCAGGTCCCGGCCCAGCAGCAGGCCCTGCTCCGGGTCGCGTACCGCCCGCCAGGCGGTCGCCGCGCTCTGCACGTTGCCGTACGCGGCCTCCGCGTCGCGGGCCCGGCTGCGGATCCTGGCCAGGTCGAGGGAGAGACCGAAGGCATGGACCGGGTCGCCCGCCAAGTAGGCGACATAGGCGGTGAGTTCACGCAACCGCAGCACTTCCGGGTGCTCCGGCCCCAGCGTCCCCGACGCCTCCGCCACCGTCTCCGCCGCCAACTCCGCGGCCGACTCGATCCGCCCCTCCCTGACCGCCTCCCCGATCCGCGCGACCGGCTCCGCCAGCTGAGCCCCCTCGTCCCCATGCGCCCCGGCCAGCGGGTCGTCCCCCAGCACCGCTTCAGCCACCGCGTCGAACCCGCGGGGCGGGGTCGGCTTGGCCTCCGGGTCGACGTCGGAGGCGGAGGTGTAGGGCGCGTCGACCGGTGGCTGCGGTTTGTGGTGGTGGGGCGGGAGGGGTTGGGGGGCCGGGGAAGGGAGGGGCGTGGGGTCCTTGAGGGCTTGGGGTGGGAGGGGCTGCGCGTCTTGGGGCGGGAGGAGCTGCGCATCCTGGGGCGGGAGCGGCTGCGCGTCCGGGGCCGGGGGCGGGGGCGGGGGCGCGTCCATCGCCGGCGGCGGGCCGAATTCGCCCATCGGTGGTGCGACCGTGCCGGGCGGGGTGTCCTGGACCGACTCCGGTATGGCGCGCAGGGGGAAGGTGGGGGCAGCGTCGCGGGGCGGCTGCGGCTGCGCTTCCGGTATGGCCCGCAGCACGTGCGTGGACCTGTCGCGGGGCGGCGCGGGCGGACCGGGAGGGGGAGGCGGCGGTACGGCGTCTCGTACGGCATCCGCTGCGGGTACGGCCTCCCCCATCGGCCGCGACTCCCCTGCCGACCCCGAACCTGCCACCGCCCCCACTCCCACCCGCACCGGCTCCGCCGTGAACTGCGTGGAGCCGTCGCCGTTCATCTGGAGTGGGACGACGTAGCCGATGCGCTCGTCGTGGATGGTGGCGTGGACGGGGTGGCCGCCGGCGAGGGCGATGCGGTGGAGGTGGTTCAGGATGGTGTGCTGGATCTCCTCGCCGGGAGCGGGGACGACGGGGACGCCGCCGACCGATGCGGTGCCCGCGCCCGGCCCCGCCACGGGGACGTGGACGTCGATGGGGGGCACCGCGGGGCCCGCCGGCTGGACGGCGTGCTTCTGGTCCCGCTTCTTGTCGCGGCTGAGTCGAGACATCGTTCCCTCACTCGGATGTGCCGGGTAGTCCGCGGACGGGGCCTTCGGCTACGGGTTCGGTTTCCATGGTGCCCCCCGCCCCGCGGTCTCCGCTTCCGCGCCCCCCGACAGCAAGATCCGGTCGTGCACGTACTGTTGAGTAGTCTCTCCGCTCGCCCCCGGTTCCCGCGTCACCATGGCGTCACAGCCTCGTCCCAGAGCTCACGCCCCGTCGTGGAGCCGGCGCAGGCGGGGTGGGATCGGTGGCTCGGGAGGACGGAGTGGGGCATGCGGACGGATGTGCAGCAGGGACCGGAGATCTGGCTCCGCGGCCCGGTGGCCGTGACCGGGCCGGAGGGCCCCGCGCATCCCGGTGCCGCGGCCCGGCGCTTCTCCTGGGTCGGCACGCACGGCGGGGCGGGCGTCTCCACGCTGGCCACCGTCTACGGAGGCCGGGACTGCGGACGTGACTGGCCCGGCCCCGATGATCCGCGGTCGGTGCTGCTCGTCGCCCGCACCCATGCGACCGGCCTGGCGTCCGCCCTGCACGTCGTGGAGGTCTTCCGACGCGGGGAGGCCCCGCCGGGACTCGACCTCGACGCCGTCGTCCTCGTCGCGGACGCCCCCGGCCGGCTGCCCCGCCCGCTCGCCCGGCAGGTCAAGGTGATCGAGTCGGTGATCGACGTGTACCGCGTGCCGTGGGTGCAGAGCTGGCGCCTGGGCGACCTGAGCGGGACGCCACCGCGCGAGACCGCGGCCCTGGCGCGGCTCACGGAGGTACGGACTCGCTGACCGCCACCGAGATCGCCGCCGCCGTACGGTCGGGGGCGCTGCACGCCGTCGATGCCGTAGCGGAGTCGCTGGAGCGCATCCGGCATGCCGAGCCCGAGCTGTGCGCCTTCGTCGAGGTGTGGGGCGAGGAGGCGCTGCGGCGGGCGGGCGAGGTGGACGCACGGGTCGCCGCGGGCGAGCGGCTGCCGCTGGCCGGGGTGCCGATCGGCGTGAAGGGGCGGCGGCACGGGCTGCGTACGGCGGCTCCGCTGATCGATGCCGGGTGCGTCCCTGTGGGCGCCACGTCGGTTCCCGGGCCCGGAACTCCCTGGCAGACCTGGGGACTTGGCGCATACGGCCGTACCGTGAATCCCTGGCGCGCCGACCGCACCCCAGGTGGCTCCTCCGCCGGGTCCGCCGTCGCGGTGGCCGCGGGCCTGGTGCCGCTGGCGACCGGCAGCGACGGGGCGGGGTCGGTACGGATCCCCGCCGCCTGGTGCGGGGTCGTCGGCCTGAAGACGACGAACACCGACCGTACGGGGCTCATGGCGGCCGGGGTGCTGGCGCGGTGTGCGGAGGATGCGGCGGCGTACTGGCGGATCATGGCCGGGGAACAGCCATCGGATTCCGAAGCACCGGCACCGACCGCCGTCTGGGCCCCCGACCTCGGCTTCGCGGCCCCCGATCCGGACCTCGTCGCCATCGCCCGTACGGCGACGCAGCACCTCGCGAAGACCGGCGTCGTACGCCTCGCAGGAGCCTGCCTCCATCTCGAAGACCCGGCTCCCGCCTGGCTCGCCCTCCGCACCCCCGGCGCCGACCCCACCGCCGCCCACCGCCTCCGTGCGGAGAACGACCGCCGCCTCGACGCCCTCTTCGCGGACGCGGACCTCCTGCTGACCCCGACGACCCCGAACCCGCCGCATAGCCACGACGGCCCGGGCGACCGCTACTCCACGGCGCTCACCTGGGCGTTCAACCTCAGCGGCCACCCGGCGCTCAGCCTCCCGGCCGGTTTCGGCGCCGACGGCTGTCCGGTCGGGCTTCAGCTGGTGGCGGCGCGCGGCCGGGAGGCGTTGCTGCTGGGGGTGGCGCGGGAGGCGGAGGGGCGAGCTGGGTTGCGGGTGAGGCCGACGCCGTACAAGTGACCCATGGACATTTAAATGTATGCGCATATACTGCGTACGCAAGTAGCCGTCGTACGCCGACCAAGTGGGGGATGTCATGAGCCGCCGTTTCCTGTTCCTGCTGGGCAGCAGCCGTAGTGAGGGCAACACCGAACTGCTGGCCCGCAAGGCCGCCGAGCAGTTGCCCCCGGACGTCGAGCAGGAGTGGATCGACCTCGCCGCCCGGCCGCTGCCCGACTTCGAGGATCTGCGGCACGACAGCGACCACGTCCGCCCCACGGAGGGCAACACGGGGTTGCTGCTGGACGCGACGCTCTCGGCGACGGACATCGTGATCGCCTCGCCGCTGTACTGGTACTCGGTGTCCGCCTCCACCAAGCGCTACCTCGACTACTGGTCGGGCTGGCTGCGCACCCCCGGCCTCGACTTCAAGGCGACGCTGGCCGGGCGCACCCTCTGGGGCGTCACCGCGCTCGCGCACGAGGAGCGGGAGGTCGCCGACCCGCTGATCGGAACCCTCAACCACTCGGCCGCCTACATGGGGATGCGCTTCGGCGGAGTCCTGCTCGGCAACGGCAGCAAGCCCGGTGACGTGCTGAAGGACGCCGAGGCGCTCGCCCAAGCCAAGACGTTCTTCGCCCAGGAGGCGCCGCTCGCCCGCTTCCCGTACGACGGCTGACTCCTCGTGCCCCGTAAGGGGCGCGGGGCTGTGTCGATTTGCGGCTGCCGCCGCGTGGGCGCGACCAGCCCCCACCGGCCCGCGCCCGCGGCGGAGCCGCACGTCGATACAGCATCACTGCGCTTCCAGCGGAGCGCTTACGCCGTGATGTCCTTCGCCGTGAACCGCGCCCAGGCGGCTGCGCCGAACACCGCGGCGTAGAGGCCTTGCAGTCCGAGGTTCTTCACCAGGTCGTCCCAGTAGATCGGGTCGCGCATGACGTCGGCGAAGGACAGCCAGTAGTGGGAGAAGAAGTACGGCTGAAGTGCGTGCAGTTGCGGGATCTGGTCGAGGATCTGGACGGTGATCAGCAGACCGACCGTCGTCGCCATCGCCGCGATGCCGCTGTTGGTGAGCGTGGAGACGAACAGGCCGAGGGCCGCCACGCCCGTCAGTGACGCGGCGACGACCAGCGCGATCAGCAGGGCTCGGCCCAGGCCCTCGGTGAAGCCGATCTGGGTTCCGGAGATCGTCGTGAGGTCGCCGAGCGGGAAGAGCAGCGCGCCGACCGTGAGCGCCGAGGCCGCGACCACCAGGGTGGCCACCAGGCAGAAGACCATCGTGGTCGCGTACTTGGTGAGCAGCAGGCGGGTGCGGCCGGCCGGGGCGACGAGCAGATAGCGCAGCGTTCCCGCATTGGCCTCACCGGCGATCGCGTCGCCCGCGATGACGCCGATGGCCATGGGCAGGAAGAAGGGGAGCGTCGCGGCCAGCGCGGTGAAGACCAGGAAGAGGCCGTTGTTGGTGATCTGCGAGACGAACGCGGGCCCCTCGCCACCGCCACCGCCTCCGGCGACCCCCGAGCCGTCGCTCGTCTCGATCTTGACGGCGATCCCGACCAGGATGGGTACGGCGGCCAGCACACCGAGGAGCGCGAGCGTGCGCCAGCGCCGGAACGTCGTCACCAGCTCGCTGCGGAGGAGACCGAAGGTCCACAACGGGCTCTGTTTCCGGGGAACTTGGAGCTCGCCCGACCCGACCAGCTCAGCCTGCGACATCGAAGCCCTCCCCCGTCAGCGCCACGAACGCGTCCTCCAGGGAAGCCCGTTCGACCCCGAACCCGCGGACCCGGACCCCCGCCGTCACCAACGCGGCGTTCACCTCGGCGAGATCACGCTCGGGCGGTTCCGCGGTCACTCGGTCGTCCTCGACGATGACGTCCGAGGCGCCCTGCTCCTTCAGCACCCAGGCCGCGTCGCCCGTGTCCGGGGTGGTGACGACCAGCCGGCCCCGTGTCCCGGCCGCCAGGTCCGCCACCGCGCCCTGTGTGATCAGCCTCCCCTGCGCCATCACGGCGGCATGGCTGCAGACCTGCTCGATCTCGTCCAGCAGATGGGAGGAGAGGAAGACGGTCGTGCCGTCGGAGGCCAACTCCCTGATCAGGGAACGGATCTCACGCATGCCCTGCGGGTCGAGCCCGTTCGTCGGCTCGTCGAGGACGAGGAGACGGCGGGGCTGGAGCAGCGCGGCGGCGAGACCCAGCCGCTGCTTCATGCCGAGCGAGTACGCCTTCGCCTTCTTGCCCCCTGCTGCGGTCAGGCCCACCCGGTCCAGCGCCGCCGCGACGCGTGCACGCCGGGTGCGCGGGTCGGCGGTCGGGTCGGCGGCGTCGTACCGGATGAGGTTGTCGCGGCCGGAGAGGAAGCCGTACAGCGCGGGCCCCTCGATCAGCGCGCCGACGTGCGGCAGTACGGCGCGCGTGCCCCGGGGCATGGGCTGCCCGAGCACGCGTGCCGTGCCGGAGGTCGGCTCGATGAGGCCCATCAGCATGCGGATGGTGGTGGTCTTGCCGGAGCCGTTCGGACCGAGGAAGCCGAAGACACTGCCCGCCGGGACGGTCAGATCCAGACCGTCGACGGCGAGCTGCCCGCCGCGGAAGCGCTTGGTGAGCGCACGGGTCCGGATGACCCCGTCACCAACACCCTCCGTGTCCGGCTCCGTGGCGGGTGGCTCGTCCATCGGCTCCCTCGATTCGTCGTACGCGTACGGTACTTCGCGTACGAGTGTTCTGCGTACGGCTGTTACTTGGCCGCGTTGGCCGCCTTCACCAGGGCGTCCTTCGTGACCGTGCCGACGTAGACCTTGCCGTCGTCCGTCATCAGGGCGTTGACCAGGCGGGTCTTGAAGACCGTGCCCTCGCCGAACTTGCCGGTCACCTTGTCGCCGAGCGAGTTGAGGAAGCTGCCGACCTCGCCGCCGACCTCGGAGCCGGAGGGCATGCCCTCGCCGCCGGTCTCGAAGACGGCGATGGAGTTCCAGCCCTCGCCTATGATCTTCGGCTCGCCCTCGGGCGCCGACCGCTTGTCCGGAGCCTTGGAGTTGTCCGGGGTCCGGAAGTTGTCCGGAGCCTGGCCATGCTTCCCGGCCGCGACGTCGCCCTCCTCAGTGACCTTCGCACCCTTGGGCGGGGTGAAGTCGAAGGTGGAGGCGGCCGGCTTGGCGAAGGTGACCTGGGTGAAGCCCGCGTCCACCACGGCGGCGCCGCCGCTCGCCGGGGTCAGCGTGAACTTCAGCGGCAGACCGGTCTTCGCGTCCACCCCGACGGTGATCGCCCCGACCGTGGAGCCGGAGTCCTTCGGCTTGATGAGCAGCCGGTAGGCGTCCCGGCCCGCGATCTGGGCGGTGCCGTCGACGGTCACGGACGTCGTGTCGTCGACCGACTTCAGGGCCTCCTCGGCGAGCTCCTGGGGCGTGGTCGGGACGTCTTCCTTCGTCTTCCCGCCGGCGCTCTCGGATGCGGTGCCGTGGTAGACCTCGTTGGACGCGCTGTCGTAGCCCCAGATGTCCTTGCCGTTGTGGATCAGGCTGTACTCGGCGGCGTTCTGAAGCAGCGAGATCTTCTGCTTGTCCGGGCCGTCGGCGGCCACGCGTACGGTGTGCGTGCCGGACGCCAGCTCCATGAGCTTGGAGCTCGGGTCGGCGGACGAGCCCTCGCCCGACCGCGTCGCCCCGGACATCAGGCTGCTCTCCAGGCCGCCGAGGTCCGGCAGCCCCAGGTCCGTGCTGATCTTCACCGTGCCGGACAGCTGCTCCACGTCCGATGCGGCGATCTTCTCGATGAGTTGCTGTGCGCTGATCTTGGGCAGGTCGGGGTCGCCGGAGTCGGCGATCGCCGGGACGAGCCCGATCGTCGCCGCCGCCACGCCCACCACCGCGACCGGAACGACGTACCGCGCGGCCTTGCGGCGTCCGGCGCGGAGGTCGTCCACCTCGCCGGCGGTCGTGCTGTCGTCGGATTCATACGGTGCCATGTGTGCCTTACCTCCGTCGTAGCGGCGGCTGTCGCTTGATCGCACTCGTCCCACCCTGAGCCGCCATTCTCACCCGAATCGGTGAGGAGTGGTGTTTTCCCGTGGTCTCCAGTTGACCAAATCCGCCGGAGGTATACGTCAACCTGCGGAGCCAACTCCGCGTACTGCTGCGGTATGACATGCGAGGGCGGCGCCTCCCCCGACCCGTAGGGGTCGCACGGGGAAGACGCCGCCCTTCGTTGTGGATCAGTGCGTGGATCAGCCCTGGATGAACACGTGGTCCGCCTGGTAGGGCACGCCGACGATGGCACCGGGTGGCCTTGAGGTCCAGCTCCGGGATGTTCTTGTCGCCGTTGGGCGTCCTGCTGATGACCGATCCGGTGACGGCGCTGCGGTCGGGCGCGATCCACTGCGGCATACCGGAGTTGGGAACAGGGGCGGGGTGGTCACCAGCGGCGACCACCCGTCACCCTGAACTCAAGCCGGTGTCGGTTCGGCCGGCTTGCACTCTTGGAGCAACTGCGTGAGCCGCTCACACGCCGACTCAGGGCGAATCAGCGCAAGCTGAACCTACCAACTTCAGGCACGGGCACCTCGCCCGCGCCCCGCAGACTGGCGGCGAGAATGGTTCCGCCCTTGCCGCGCGCCACGGTGCCGCTCTGGCTCACGATGCCTCCGCCTCCGGTGTGCCCCGCATGGTCGGCGCGGTTGCCTCCGGCGGCGAAGGCGGGAATCACCGCGGCGGCGACACCACCGGCGGCGGCCACCGCGACAGCGATGACGATCAGGCTCTTACGGCGCAGTGAGTAGTCGCGTTCATGCCCATAATTCTTTTTGCCTCCCCGGAGTGCAGCCGAGGCCCCCCGCGTCAGCTTCTGGGCATGAATACAGAGGCGATCTCAGTCTGGATGCAATCCAGCAATGTGACCTGTGTCACGCCGCCAGCCCTCGCCGCCCAGCGCCGGAACTAGCCCGCCCGATGCACCACGGCGTCACACAACTCCAGCAGCGCCGCCTTGGCATCGCACTCCGGCAACGGAGCCAGCGCGGCCCGCGCATCCTCCGCATACCGCACCGTGTCCCGCCGCGCCTGCTCCAGCGCCGGATGCTCCCGCAACCCGGCGAGCGCCTCCGCGAGCCGCGCGTCGTCACTCAGGTCGGAGTCCAGCAGCTCGCACAGTGCGACATCCTCGGCCAGCCCCAGCCGGGCCGCCCGCTCCCGCAGCCGCAGCACCGGAAGCGTCGGAATCCCCTCGCGCAGATCGGTCCCCGGCGTCTTCCCGGACTCGTGCGAGTCGGACGCGATGTCCAGTACGTCGTCGGCGAGCTGGAAGGCGACCCCGAGCCGCTCCCCGTACTGCGTCAGCACGTCGATCACCGTCTCGTCGGCGCCCGACATCATCGCCCCGAACCGGCACGACACCGCGACCAGCGACCCGGTCTTCCCGCTCAGCACGTCCAGGTAGTGCTCGACGGGATCCCGGCCGTCCGTCGGGCCGGCCGTCTCCAGGATCTGTCCGGTCACCAGCCGCTCGAACGCCTCCGCCTGCACCCGCACCGCCTCCGGACCGAGATCGGCGAGGGTGTGCGAGGCGCGCGCGAAGAGGAAGTCGCCGGTGAGCACGGCGACCGAGTTGCCCCAGCGGACGTTCGCGCTGGGCACCCCGCGCCGTACGGCCGCCTCGTCCATCACGTCGTCGTGGTACAGCGTCGCGAGGTGCGTCAGCTCGACGACCACGGCGGACGGCACGACCCCCGGTGCGTACGGGTCCCCGAACTGCGCGGAGAGCATCACGAGCAGCGGCCGGAACCGCTTGCCGCCAGCCCGCACCAGATGCTGCGCGGCCTCGGTGATGAACGGGACCTCACTCTTGGTGGCTTCGAGCAACCCTTCCTCGACAGCCGTCAATCCGGCCTGGACATCGGCTTCCAGAGCCTGGTCCCGCACGCTCAGCCCGAACGGCCCGACGACGGTCACGAGGGGTCTCCTGTCTGCTGGTGTCCACTGGCGTTTACACGGTTTGTCGATAGGTCGCTGCCATCACTCAAGTCAGCGTATCCGGTCACCTTTCGATCACCGATGCCCACCCACCCGTGCAGCACGGGCGGTATCGGATCACGACCGGTATGTTTTCGATCATCTGAAAAGAATGGAAATCTATCGACTTACTCGGAAGTAGGGAGGTGTGTCCATGAACATCCGTACACCCTTCCCCTACGAGACGACTCACGACGACCTCCGCATCCCCCTGTCGGACGGGACCCTGCTGTACGCGCGCATGTGGCGCCCGCTCACCGACGAGCCCGTACCGGCGCTCCTCGAATACCTCCCGTACCGCCTGACCGACTGGACCGCCCCGCGCGACTTCCAGCGCCACCCCTGGTACGCGGGCCACGGCTACGCCTCCGTCCGGGTCGACGTGCGCGGGCACGGCAACAGTGAGGGCGTGCCGGGCGACGAATACGCGGTGACGGAACTGGCCGACGGGGTCGAGGTGGTCAACTGGCTGGCGGCGCAGCCCTGGTGCGACGGCAAGGTGGGCATGTTCGGCATCTCCTGGGGCGGCTTCAACTCCCTCCAGATCGCGGCCCTCGCGCCCGAGCCGCTCAAGGCGATCGTGACTGTCTGCTCGACGGACGATCGCTATGACAACGACGTGCACTACATGGGAGGTTCCGTCCTCGCGGACATGCACGCCCGGGCCGCCACCATGCTCGCCTTCGCCTCCCGGCCGCCCGATCCGCGGTACGTCGGCGAGGCCTGGCGCGAGATGTGGGTCGAGCGCATGGAGGCCGTCCAGCCCCTCGTCCACACCTGGCTCGCCCACCAGACCCGGGACCGGTACTGGCGCCATGGCAGCGTCTGCGAGGACTACGGCGCGATCAAGGCGGCCGTCCTCGCGGTGGGCGGCTGGCACGACCCGTACCGGGACAGCGTGCTGCGGCTCGTCGAGCACCTTCCGTCCGATCGCGTACGAGGACTGATCGGCCCCTGGTCGCACCAGTACCCCGACCGCGACCTGCCGCCCGGCCCGGCGATCGGGTTCCTCCAGGAGACGCTGCGCTGGTGGGACCACTGGCTGAAGGGCAAGGGCGCGCTCCCCGAGACCCTGTTGCGTGCCTACGTCACCGACTCCCACCGCCCCGCCACGGCCTACGGCACCCTGCCCGGCCGCTGGGTCGGCGAGCCCGCGTGGCCCTCCCCGAACGTGACGACGGTGACGTACGCCTGTCAGGGCGCCCCCGTCCTCGTACGGTCGCCGATGCACACCGGGGTGGACGCCGGCCGTTTCCTCCCCATCGGCAACGATGCCGACCTGCCGCCGGACCAGCGGGAGGAGGACGCGCGGTCGGTGTGCTTCGAGTTCGCGGTGGCCGAGGAGACGTGGGTACTGGGGCGGGCGCGGGTGGGGCTGCGGGTGACCGCGGAGGCGCCGCGGGGGCAGGTCGTGGCGAGGGTATGTGACATGGCGCCGGACGGCTCGTCGACCCTGGTCACGCGCGGAGCGCTGAACCTCTCGGCACGACAGGGCCGCGACCGAACCGTGCCGTGGGTGCCGGGCACCACCGAAGAGGTGACCATCGAGCTGAATGCCATCGGCCACGCCTTCCCGCCCGGCCACCGCATCCGGCTCGCCGTCTCCTCCGCGTACTGGCCGTGGATCTGGCCACAGCCCGACTCGGCGGCGGGCTTCACCCTGGACCCGGCGGGCAGCTTCCTCGAACTGCCCGTACGAAAGCGGGAATTTGACCGAAATATCCGTTTCGAGGAGCCCGAGCAGGCCGAGCCGCTGGGCGTCAACTTCCCCGCCACGCTCGACGAGCCGCACCCCGAGCGCCTGGTGGTGCGGGACGTCGCGCGGGGCGCGTGGCGCCTTGAGGTCGACCCGCGGTACGGCGGCACACGCGTGTACCCCGACGGACTGGAGTGCACCGAGGACGCGCTGGAGACGTACACGATCGACGAGACGGACCCACTGTCGGCCCGCGCCCGCTCCGACTGGTCGATCCGGCTGCACCGCCCGGAACAGGGCTGGAACACCACGGTCCGCAGCCGCTCGGAGATCGGCTGTGACGGGGACCACTTCACCGCCTCCGACGAGGTGATCTGCACGGAGGGCGACCAAGTCATCTTCCATCGGACCTGGGAGAAGCGCATCCCGCGAACGGCCGGTCGATAAAACCCTCTTGGCCCGATTGCCCGTTTTGCCATTCTTTCGAACGCACGTGACTTGACTCACGTCCCGGCCTGCACAGAAAACACACAGGCATCCGCCGATCCGCCTTCCGCCATGGCCAGTTGAGCTTGGCAACCGCAAAGGATCAAGCAGCACATTCGCCCCACACCAAGGTCAATAGGTGCGATGTGTGAATCCGATGCTTGTTTCGGACATGTGCTCTCGCATACGTTCCCGGCCTGTCGGGCGGACGCCGAATCCTGCCGCCGCCCGAGCGACCCATTGACCAACTCACCGCACGGCAGGAGCGGGGGACCCAGGTAAGCCGCCGGACCGGACGCCGCGCCGGGACGGCTCGGGGTGAAGCCATGTCCGTCAGGGTGTGGCCGGGCACCTCCCAGCCCGAACCCGACAGCTCACCTCGCAGGCGCCGGAGAGGAACTTCGCCATGGCTGCAGCCGGTAAGCACCGTCGTACCAGAACCGCTCGCATCACCCGCGCCGTCGCCGTCGCCGGCACCGGCGTCGCCGTCCTCGCGCTGCCGGTCATCGGCGCGACCAGCGCCTCGGCGGCCACCCCGACCGTCGCCACCGCCACCTCGCTGGGCTACGCCGACACCCTCGACGGCTGGATCCGGGCGTCCCTCCAGGTGATGGCGCAGAACGGCATCCCCGGGTCGTACGACGGCATCTACCGCAACATCATGCGGGAGTCCTCGGGCAACCCGGCCGCCATCAACAACTGGGACTCCAACGCCGCCGCGGGCACCCCGTCGAAGGGCCTCCTCCAGGTCATCGACCCGACCTTCGAGGCGTACCACGTGGCCGGCACCGCGTTCAACCCGTACGACCCGGTCGCGAACATCACCGCCGCCTGCAACTACGCGTTCCAGCGGTACGGCTCGATCGACAACGTCTTCGGCGCGTACTGAGAACTACCCCGTCGGGTAGAGACGTTCGAGGACGACGGCGATGCCGTCGTCCTCGTTCGAGAGGGTGATCTCGTCGGCCACCGCCTTGAGTTCGGGATGGGCGTTGGCCATGGCGACGCCGTGCGCCGCCCAGTCGAACATGGGGATGTCGTTGGGCATGTCCCCGAAGGCGACGGTCTGCCCAGGTCCCAGTCCCAGATGCTCGGCGGCCAGCGCGAGCCCGGTCGCCTTGGTCACCCCGCATGGCTGGAGTTCGACGGTCCCGGGCCCCGACATGGTGACCGTCGCGAGTGAACCCACCACGGCGCGCGCCGTCGCCGCCAACTCGTCGTCGGACAGGGCAGGATGACGCAGCAGCACCTTGCTGATGGGCGCGCACCACAGGTCGTCGCGGCGCCCCACGCGTACGGCGGGCAGGGTCGGGTGGGGCATCAGGTACCCCGGTTCGATGAGTGTGAGCCCGTCGACGCCATCCTGGTCGACGGCGGCGTACACCTGCCCGATCTCCGCCTCGATCTTGCCGAGCGCGGTCTCGGCCAGCTCCCGGTCCAGCGTGACGGACCACAGCAGACGGTCCGCGCCGGCGTCGTACACCTGCGCGCCCTGTCCGCACACCGCGAGCCCCCCGCAGCCGAGGATGTCGAGCAACGGCCGCACCCTCGGGGCCGGCCGCCCCGTCACCACCAAGTGCCGGGCGCCGAACGCCGTCACCTGCGCAAGCGCGGCGAGCGACCGGTCGGAGAGCGTGTCGTCGCCCCGGAGCAGGGTGCCGTCCAGGTCAGTGGCGATGAGTGAATATGCGATGGGTGCGGCCATGATCAGAGAATACGGACAGAAAGCCCCACCGACTCGACGCGAACAGGACGCCTCCTACGGCGACTTGGGCCGGAGCGCCCCCGTTTCACTCCCTCGGGACGCCCCTGGACCGGCTGACACCGTGACGCCGTGACGTCTCCTTCCCGAAGGCACCTCCAGCAGGCCACCGCCGCCGTCCGGAACGGCTTCGGTGACGTCGCTGACCTGCGGCTGCCGCAGCAGGCCTCGCCCCCGTAACGTGTGCCGCGACCACATGACACACCTGGCATACGGACCGCACGAGAGCGAGGCAGCACCCATGCCCCCCTTCGATGTCCCCGAGGGCGACCCCTTCGGCCCGCACAACCTTCCGTACGGTGTCTTCTCCCCCGCCGTTACCACGGAGCGGAGGGTCGGGGTCCGGCTCGGCGACCACGTCCTCGACGCGGGCGCGGCGGCGCACGCGCTCGGCTCCCCGTACGCCCCCCTGCTCGCCCGGCCCACCCTCAACCCGCTGCTCGCCGCGGGCCGCACCACCTGGTCGGACGTACGGCGCGCGCTGACGGCGTGGCTGACGGTGCCGTCCCACCGGGAGACCGTCGAGCCGATGTTCCACCCCCTGTCCTCGGTGACCCTGCACCTCCCCTTCGAGGTCGCGGACTACGTCGACTTCTACGCCTCCGAGAACCACGCCCGGAACGTCGGCCGTATCTTCCGCCCCGACGCCCCCGACTCCCTGACCCCCAACTGGAAGCATCTGCCGATCGGTTACCACGGCCGCTCCGGCACGGTGGTCGTGTCGGGCACGGATGTCGTACGACCGTCCGGGCAGCGCAAGTCCCCCGCCGATCCGGCGCCCGTCTTCGGCCCTTCCGTCCGCCTGGACATCGAGGCGGAGGTCGGTTTCGTGGTGGGCACGCCGTCGCCGATGGGCCGACCGGTGGGGCTCGGTGACTTCCGGGACCACGTCTTCGGCCTCTGCCTCCTCAACGACTGGTCCGCACGCGACATCCAGGCCTGGGAGTACGTCCCCCTCGGCCCGTTCCTCGGCAAGTCCTTCGCCACGTCGGTGTCGGCGTGGATCACGCCGCTGGACGCGCTGGAGGAGGCGCGGGTGGCGCCGCCGGAGCGGACACATGCGTTGCTGCCCTATCTGGACGATGCGCAGGAGGAGCCTGGTGGCTACGACCTGCGCATCTCGGTCGCCGTCAACGGCCATGTGGTCTCCGAGCCCCCCTTCTCCACCATGTACTGGACCGCCGCCCAGCAACTGGCCCACATGACCGTCAACGGCGCCTCCCTGCGCACCGGCGACCTCTACGGCTCCGGCACGGTCAGCGGCCCGGCCGAACACGAACGCGGCTCCCTCCTGGAACTGACCTGGAACGGCCGCGACGCCCTGGAACTCCCCGACGGCAAGCGGACGTTCCTGGAGGACGGGGACGTGGTGACGCTGTCGGCTTGGGCGCCGGGGGCGGACGGGGTGCGGGTCGGGTTGGGGGAGGTTGTGGGGCGGGTTGTGGCGGGGAGCTGAGGCGGAGAGCTGACGCGGGGGGGGGCCGGAGGGGGCAGGCGCGGGGATCGGGTGGTGCTTGTGCCATGACTCGGGCGTCCAACGCCGTCATACTTACGGCGGGCGGGATGCCCAGTAGCCGCACCCCCTCCCGAAGCGCAGCCTTCCCGACCAGGATCCGGAGACCCTGGCATGACCGTCTGCCTGCTCCTGCTGAGCGTCGTCGCCCTCACGGCCGCCGTGCCGGTCCCGCGTGCGCTGACCGGGGCGGTGTGGCCGGAGCGGGAACCCGTGGTCGGGCTGTGGGTGTGGCAGTGCCTGGTCGCCACCGTGCTGCTGTGCTGCCTGACGGCGCTCGTGCTGGGCACGGCCGCCGTCTTCCACACCGTCCGCGACCGGGTCTTCGCCCCCGCGCCACCGTCGGTGACCGCCGCGTACGACCTGTCCACGGCCCCGGCCTGGGCCGCCGCCCTCACCCTGCTGCTGGCCTGCGGAGCCGCCTGGACGACGGCTGTGCTCGCCCGCGAGCTGGTGGAGGCGCGCAGGCGCCGCGGCCAGACCCGAGCGCATCTGCGGGAACGCGCCCCCGAACTTCCGGCCGGGCTGGGTGCCGCCGCGCGCGGTCCACTTCTGGTCCTCGAGGACGAGTACCCCGACGCCTGGTGGATGCCCGGCAACCCGCCCCAACTGGTCGTCACCACCGGCGCCCTGCACCGGCTGACCGACCACCAGCTCGACGCCGTCCTCACCCACGAACGCGACCACGCCCGCGCCCACCACGACTGGCTGCTGCACCTGTCCACCGCCCTCGCCACCGGTTTCCCCCGCATCCCGCTCTTCGCCCACTTCTGCGACCAGACCCACCGCCTGGTCGAACTCGCCGCCGATGACACGGCATCCCGCCGGTGCGGCCACCTGACCACCGCACTGGCGTTGATCGAGCTCAACCAGCACCGGGGCGTCCTCTCCTGCGCATCCAGCCACCGCCTGCTCGGCGAGCGCGTGGACCGGCTCCTTGAGCCCCGCCCACGGCTGGGCCGCCGTCGCAGGATCATCGCTACGACGACGGCCGGGCTGGTGCCGTTGCTGCCCCTGCTGATCCTTTTCGGCCCGGGGTTGACGGCGTTGGCGTAAGGGGACCGGAGGGGGATGGCCCCGCTACTTCGGGTCGCGGTTGAAGACCGACTTGGACCAGAAGTAGCCGAGTGCGGTGAGGGCGAGGCACCAGGCGATGGCGAGCCACCCGTTGTGGCCGATCTCGCTGCCGAGCAGCAGACCGCGCAGGGTCTCGATGGCCGGGGTGAACGGCTGGTACTCGGCGATCGGCTGGAACCAGCCCGGCATCGCGTCGATCGGGACGAAGGTGCTGGAGATGAGCGGGAGGAAGACCAGCGGCAGCGCGTTGTTGCTGGCCGCCTCGGCGTTCGGGCTGACCAGTCCCATCCCGACCGCGAGCCAGGTGAGCGCCAGGGTGAACAGCGTGAGCAGGGCGAATGCCGCGATCCACTCCAGGGCCGTGGCATCCGTGGAGCGGAAGCCGATGGCCACGGCGATGGCGCCGACGAAGACCACGCTCATGACCGCCTGTAGCACGCTGCCGAGAACGTGCCCGATGAGCACGGAGCCGCGGTGGATCGCCATCGTGCGGAAGCGGGCGATGACGCCCTCGTTCATGTCCATGGCGACGGACACGGCAGTGCCGACCGCGGTGGAGCCGACGGTCATCATCAGGACGCCAGGCACAAGGTAGGCGATGTACTCGGACCTGTCCGCGCCGCCGCCCCCCATGCCCGCGCTCATCACGTCACCGAAGATGTAGACGAAGAGCAGCAGGAGCATGACCGGCGTGAGCAGCAGGTTCAGGGTGAGGGACGGGTAGCGGCGCGCGTGCAGGAGATTGCGCCGCAGCATCGTGGACGAGTCGCGCACGGCGAGGGGGAGGGCGCTCATCGGACGTTCTCCTTGGGCTGGTTGGGGACGTCGGCCGAGCCGGTGAGGGCGAAGAAGACGTCGTCGAGGTCGGGGGTGTGCACGGTCAGCTCGTCCGCCTCGATGCCGGCGGAGTCCAACCAGTCGAGGATGGAGCGCAGCTCGCGCTGGCTGCCGCCGCTGGGGATGTGCAGGGCGAGGGATTCGTCGTCCCGGGTGACCTCGCGCAGCGCCGTGGCGGCGGACTGGTAGGCGGCCGGGTCGGTGAAGCGGAGTCGGACGTGTCCGCCGGGGATGAGCCGCTTGAGCTCGTCGGCCGTGCCTTCGGCGGCGATCTTGCCGTCGTTCAGCACCGCGATGCGGTCGGCGAGTTCGTCGGCCTCCTCCAGGTACTGGGTGGTGAGGAAGACCGTGACCCCGTCGGAGACGAGTTCGCGGATGATGCTCCACATGTTGTGGCGGGAGCGCGGGTCGAGACCGGTGGTCGGCTCGTCGAGAAAGATGATCCGTGGACTGCCGACCAGCGTCATGGCGATGTCGAGCCGCCGCTTCATACCGCCGGAGTAGCTCTGCGCGGGCTTCTTCGCGGCCTCGACGAGATCGAAGCGTTCCAGCAGCTCGGCGGCGACCCGTCGCCCCTCGGACTTGGACAGGTGGTGCAGGTCCGCCATGAGGAGCATGTTCTCCTCGCCGGTGATCAGCCCGTCCACGGCCGAGAACTGCCCGGTGACACCGATCGCGCCGCGCACGGCCTGCGGTTCGGCGGCGATGTCGTGGCCCGCGACCTGGGCCTGTCCGCCGTCGGCGGTGATGAGCGTGGACAGGATCTTCACAGCGGTGGTCTTCCCGGCGCCGTTCGGCCCGAGCAGCGCGAACACGGAACCGGCCGGGATGCGCAGGTCGATGCCGTCGAGAACGGTCTTGTCGCCGTACGACTTGCGCAGACCGACGGTGGAGACGGCGGCGGGCGACTGCGGACCGTCGCCGCCACGCCTGGACGTGGGCATGACAGATGAAGGCATGGAGCCCTCCCTTTCGAAGGCTGGAGTGGGGTGGGGATGGGGCGTGTTGAGATGGGGCGTGTTGAGGATGGGGCGCTCAGGACTTGGCGCGGCGGATGTCGATGTTGCCCCAGTTGGTCCGTGCGCGGACCTTGACGGTGTCCTCGGTCTGCTCCGGAGCCTCGGACGCGGCGAGCGTGTTGCGTACCTGCCCACGGTTGGAGCTGACGTCGAGCCAGGCGGCGGTGCCCTTGCGGATGCCGACCTCGATGGCACCGTTGGAGGTCTCCAACTGGACCTCGCCGCGAGCGACTTCGGCGATGCGAAGGTGGCCGTTGGTCGAGGTGCCGGTGACCGACGCCGCGGCGCGCGCGATATCGATGCCACCATTGGTGCCGTTCACCCGCAGATCGCCGGTCACGGTGCCGACGGTCGTGGTGCCGTGCGAGTTCTTCAGGACGGCGGAGCCATCGACGAGGCCGACGCGCATGTTGCCGGAGTTGGTGGTGATCTCGGCGTCGCCCTCGATGCGGTCCACGGTGATCGAGCCGTGGGACACGGTCAGTTGCACCGGTCCGGTCTCATCGAAGCGGGCGTCGCCGGTCGAGGTCTTCATATGGACCTCGCCGAGCCGGCCTTCGCCAAATGCCTGGACCCAGGAGCCAGTCACGTCGACGCGCGATCCTGTGGGCAGATCCACCGTCACGTTGACGGAGCCGGACGGCCCGATGAGGTAGCGCTCCTTGGTCCTGACGGTCAGGACGCCGCCGACGTACGTCACCTCGGTCTGCTCGGCGGCCCGCACGTCCTTGTCCCTCTTCGGGTCGCCGGGCCGCACTTCGACGACCGTGTCGAGGCGGTCGCCCGCGGTGAACTGGATGGAACCGGCCCCCACGTGCGCCGTGACCGAAATCGGTTCGGGTGTGTCAAAAGAAGGCATGGCTGTCCCGTCCTCTTGAGTCTTTGGGGTGTCCCCGCTGGTGGGACGTGGTGTGGGTGAAGTGGTGTGGGTGTTGGTGGCGCGGGCTGGGTAGTGCGGGCCGGAGGCCGGCTAGCGCACCCAGCCCGTGAAGCTCTGTCCGACGGTCCTGACCTTCTCCGTCGTATGCGGCCGGGCGCCACCGTCGACCGCGGCCGACACGGCCCGCACCAGCCACGCGTTGACCGACAGCCCCTCACGGCTCGCGGCCTCCTCGGCACGCGCCTTGAGGTGCGCCGGCAGCCGCAGATTGACGCGAGCGGTGCCACCCTCGTCACCGTCGGCGGGAGCCGGGGCCCTGAGGTGTTCGACGGGCGCGACAGGCTCCGCGGGGGTGCCGTCGTCGGTCGACGGCAGTGTCACCACGAAGTCGGGGTCGAGCCCACGCAGCCGTACGTCGACCGAGCCGGGAGCGAGTTCACGGGTGATCTCGTCCATCGCGGCGGAGAGCACATTGAGCAGCGTCAGACGGGTCGCCGACTCCAGGGGAGCCGTGAGCCGCTCGGCCAGCTCGCGGGCTTCGTCACCGCCGGCTTCGGCGGCCACCGCGAGTTCACGGCGGAGGGTGTCGACATACGGCGTGAGGTCCATGACGCCATCATGGCACCACAATGGCGCTACATGCAAGCCGTGAGATGACACCCTGGACCCGGAGCCCTGCCGAATCCGCCCTGACCTGCAGAAACGCACTGGCACCCGCTTGAGTAATCGCGGCACCACATGCCCTCATGCACTCCTCGGCGCACAGAATGGCACCGCGAGGCACCAGATGGCGCCACCTGGCACCACGTGACGCCATTGCGGCGTCACAGGCCCCCTATCCCCAGTCGTCCGGCTCCGGTTCCGCGTCCATCTCGGGCCAGTGGTCGTCGTCTCCCGTTGCACCGGCGACCGCGGGAGCGGAGCCGGGCGCCCCGCCCTCCAGCGAGGCCAGCACCCCGATGACGCCCTCCCCGTACGTCGCGAGTTTCTTCTCACCCACCCCGCTGACACCGCCGAGCCCTCGCACCGACGTCGGCCACACCGTGACGATCTCCCGGAGGGTGGCGTCATGGAAGATCACATACGCCGGGACACCCTGCTCACGGGCCTGCTCGGCGCGCCACGCGCGCAGCGCCTCGAAGGCGGGCAGCAGTTCCTCGGGCAGCTCGGCCACCGCCGCCTTGGGCTTGCGGTCGCCCCGGCCGGACGAGGACGACGTCGTACGCGTGGACACCGGCTTCTTCGGTTCCTTGCGCAGCGGCACCTCCCGCTCCCGCCGCAGCACCTCCCCGCTCGCCTCGGTCAGCACCAGCGTGCCGTACTCCCCCTCGACCGCGAGCAGCCCCTGCGCCAGCAACTGCCGTACGACGCCCCGCCATTCGCCCTCGGACAGCTCCTCGCCGATGCCGAACACGGACAGCTGGTCGTGGTCGAACTGGATCACCTTGCCGGTGCGCTTGCCCAGCAGGATGTCGACGATCTGCACCGCGCCGAACTTCTGCCCGCGCTCCCGCTGCAGCCGCACCACCGTCGACAGCACCTTCTGCGCGGCGACGGTGCCGTCCCACGTCTCCGGCGGGGTCAGACAGGTGTCGCAGTTGCCGCAGCCCGCCAAATCGGGATCCTGACCGAAGTAGGCGAGGAGCTGGCCCCGGCGGCACTGCGCCGTCTCGCACAGCGCCAGCATCGAGTCCAGGTGGGCGGCGGCCCGTCGCCGGAACGCCTCGCCCCCCTCGCCGGACTGGATCAGCTTGCGCTGCTGTATGACGTCGTTGAGCCCGTACGCCATCCAGGCTGTGGACGGCAGCCCGTCCCGCCCCGCACGCCCTGTCTCCTGGTAGTAGCCCTCCACCGACTTCGGCAGATCCAGGTGCGCGACGAACCGTACGTCCGGCTTGTCGATCCCCATCCCGAAGGCGATGGTCGCCACCACGACCAGACCGTCCTCCCGCAGGAACCGGGACTGATGCGCCGCGCGCGTGCCCGCGTCCAGACCGGCGTGATACGGCACCGCCTCGATGCCGTTGCGGCTCAGGAACTCGGCCGTCGACTCCACCGACTTGCGGGACAGGCAGTACACGATGCCCGCGTCGCCCGCGTGCTCCTCGCGCAGGAAGCTCAGCAGCTGCTTCTTGGGGTCGGCCTTCGGCACGATCCGGTACTGGATGTTGGGCCGGTCGAAGCTCGCCACGAAGTGGCGGGCCGTCGGCATGTTCAGCCGCTGGGTGATCTCCTGGTGTGTCGCGTGTGTGGCCGTCGCCGTGAGCGCGATCCGCGGGACGTCCGGCCAGCGCTCCCCGAGCAGGGAGAGGGCCAGATAGTCAGGGCGGAAGTCGTGGCCCCACTGGGACACACAGTGCGCCTCGTCGATCGCGAAGACGGCGATCTTGCCGCGCGAGAGCAGATCGAGGGTGGCATCCAGCCGCAGGCGCTCCGGCGCCAGATACAGCAGGTCCAGCTCGCCCGCCAGGAACTCGGCCTCCACCACCCTGCGCTCGTCGAAGTCCTGCGTGGAGTTCATGAACCCGGCCCGCACACCGAGCGCCCGCAGCGCGTCCACCTGGTCCTGCATCAGCGCGATGAGCGGCGAGACGACCACGCCCGTACCGGGTCTGACCAGGGACGGGATCTGGTAGCACAGTGACTTGCCGCCCCCGGTCGGCATGAGCACGACGGCGTCCTCGCCGGCCACGACATGCTCGATGACGGCTTCCTGCTCGCCGCGGAAACTGTCGTACCCGAAGACCCTGTGGAGCGTGGCAAGCGCCTCGCTCCCGGCTACCGCTGTCATCCCGCCGATCCCGCCCGTCCCACCCATCGCTGTGCCCCCGTACGCCGTACCTCGACCACTGCCTCCACGATAGGGGCCCGCTCTGACACCGTCGGAGTTATCCACAGGCTTCACCCGCCCCGAGACCCACGGAACAGCAGCCACCTCACGCATACAGCCGCCCGGCACCCCAGAGCGTGGGGTGCCGGGCGGCTGTATGCGTCCGGATCGGTTCAGCGCACGAACACTCCCGCCTGGCTCGCCAGGTCCAGGAAGTACTGCGGCGCCACACCGAGGACCAGCGTGACTGCCACTCCCACGCCGATCGCCGTCGTCGTCAGCACCGACGGCACGGCGACCGTCGGGCCCTCGGGCGTCGGCTCGCTGAAGAACATCAGCACGATGACGCGGATGTAGAAGAACGCGGCGATCGCCGACGAGATCACACCGACCACGACCAGCGGGCCCGCGCCACCCTCCGCCGCCGCCTTGAACACGGCGAACTTCCCGGCGAAGCCGGAGGTCAGCGGAATGCCCGCGAAGGCCAGCAGGAACACCGCGAACACGGCCGCCACGAGCGGCGAACGGCGCCCGAGACCGGCCCACTTGGACAGGTGCGTCGCCTCCCCACCGGCATCCCGTACCAGCGTGACCACCGCGAACGCGCCGATCGTCACGAACGAGTAGGCGCCCAGATAGAAGAGCACGGACGACACCCCGTCCGGCGTGGTCGCGATGACACCCGCGAGGATGAAGCCCGCGTGCGCGATCGACGAGTACGCCAGCAGCCGCTTGATGTCGGTCTGCGTGATCGCGACGATCGCACCGCCGAGCATGGTGACGATCGCTACCGCCCACATGACCGGCCGCCAGTCCCAGCGCAGGCCGGGCAGCACGACGTACAGGATCCTGAGCAGCGCGCCGAACGCGGCCACCTTGGTCGCCGCCGCCATGAATCCGGTGACCGGGGTCGGTGCGCCCTGGTAGACGTCCGGCGTCCACATGTGGAACGGCACAGCGCCGACCTTGAACAGCAGGCCCATCACGAGCATCGCGGCGCCGATGAGCAGCAGCGCGTCGTTGCCCATGGTGTCCGCGAGCGCCGGGGTGACGTTCGTGACCGTGCCGTCGACGACCTGCGCGATCGTCGCGTACGACACCGAGCCCGCGTAGCCGTACAGCAGCGCGATGCCGAACAGCGTGAACGCGGAGGCGAACGCGCCGAGCAGGAAGTACTTGACCGCGGCCTCCTGCGACATCAGCCGCTTGCGGCGGGCGATCGCGCACAGCAGATACAGCGGCAGCGAGAAGACTTCCAGGGCGATGAACAGCGTCAGCAGGTCGTTGGCCGCCGGGAAGACCAGCATGCCCGCGATCGCGAACAGCAGCAGGGGGAACACCTCGGTGGTGGTGAACCCCGCCTTGACCGCGGCCTTTTCACTGTCGCTGCCCGGCACGGAGGCGGCCTGCGCGGCGAACGAGTCGACCCGGTTGCCGTGCGCCGCCGGGTCCAGCCTCCGTTCGGCGAACGTGAACAGACCAACCAGACCGGCGAGCAGGATCGTGCCCTGCAAGAACAGGGCCGGCCCGTCGACCGCGATGGCGCCCATCGCCGCGATGCCCGCGCGGGTCGTGCCGTATCCGTCCGCCGCGAGCGCGACGACCGCCGCGAAGGCGGCGACCAGCGCCACGACGGAGACGAACACCTGCACGTAGTAGCGGGCCTTGCGCGGTACCAGCGCCTCGACCAGCACCCCGACCACCGCCGCCCCGACGACGATCAAGGTCGGCGACAGTTGTCCGTATTCGATCTTCGGCGACTCGATCTTCGAGATCGGATCGGCCGCGGTTGTCCACAGGCTGTGGACGACTGCTGTACTCACTTGGCCGCCTCCACCTCGGGCTGAGGATCCTTCTGTTCTACGTCGGACATGGTCTGCTTGACCGCCGGGTTCACGATGTCCGTGACGGGCTTCGGGTAGACGCCCAGGAAGATCAGCAGCGCGACCAGCGGGGCCACGACCACGAGTTCACGCACCCGGAGGTCCGGCATCGCCGCGACCTCCGCCTTCACCGGGCCCGTCATCGTCCTCTGATAGAGGACCAGGGTGTAGAGCGCGGCCAGCACGATGCCGAACGTGGCGATGATCCCGATGACCGGATAGCGCGCGAACGTGCCGACCAGGACCAGGAATTCACTGACAAAGGGGGCAAGTCCGGGCAGCGACAAAGTCGCCAGGCCACCGATCAGGAACGTGCCCGCGAGGACCGGAGCGACCTTCTGCACGCCCCCGTAGTCCGCGATGAGCCGCGAGCCGCGCCGCGAGATCAGGAAGCCGGCCACCAGCATCAACGCGGCCGTCGAGATCCCGTGGTTGACCATGTACAGCGTCGCGCCCGACTGGCCCTGGCTGGTCATCGCGAAGATGCCCATGATGATGAACCCGAAGTGCGAGATCGACGCGTACGCCACCAGGCGCTTGATGTCCCGCTGCCCGACGGCGAGCAGCGCCCCGTAGATGATGCTGATCAGCGCCAGTACGAGGATGACGGGCGTCGCCCACTTCGACGCCTCCGGGAACAGTTGGAGGCAGAAGCGGAGCATCGCGAAGGTGCCCACCTTGTCGACGACCGCGGTGATGAGGACGGCGACCGGAGCGGTGGCCTCCCCCATCGCGTTGGGCAGCCAGGTGTGCAGCGGCCACAGCGGTGCCTTCACCGCGAACGCGAAGAAGAAGCCCAGGAACAGCCAGCGTTCGGTGTTGGTCGCCATGTCGAGCGAGCCGTTGGCCCGCGCCTCGGCGATCTCCTGGAGCGAGAAGTTCCCGGCGACCACATACAGGCCGATCACGGCGGCCAGCATGATCAGACCGCCGACCAGGTTGTAGAGCAGGAACTTCACGGCCGCGTACGACCGTTGCGTCGATGCCACCTTCTCGCCGTGCTCGTGGGCACGGTCCCCGAAGCCGCCGATGAGGAAGTACATCGGGATCAGCATGGCTTCGAAGAAGATGTAGAAGAGGAAGACGTCGGTGGCCTCGAAGGAGAGGATCACCATCGCCTCGACGGCCAGGATCAGGGCGAAGAAGCCCTGCGTCGGCCGCCAGCGCCTGCTTCCGGTCTCCAGCGGATCGGCGTCGTGCCAGCCCGCGAGAATGATGAACGGGATCAGCAGAGCGGTCAGCGCGATCAGCGCCACCGCGATGCCGTCCACGCCCAGCTCGTACCGGACCCCGAACTCCGCGATCCAGGCGTGGGATTCGGTGAGCTGGTAGCGGTCACCGTCGGGATCGAAGCGCACCAGTGTTGTGATGGCCAGCCCGAGGGTGGCCAACGAGACCAGCAGCGCCAGCCACTTGGCGGCGGTGCGCTGGGCGGCCGGTACGGCGGCCGTGGCGATCGCCCCGATCGCCGGGAGCGCCGCCGTCGCTGTCAGCAGTGGAAAGGACATCGGTATCAGACCGCCCTCATCAGCAGGGTCGCGGCGACGAGGATCGCCGCGCCGCCGAACATCGAGACCGCGTACGACCGCGCGAAGCCGTTCTGCAGCCTGCGCATCCGTCCGGAGAGGCCGCCGACCGAGGCCGCCGTGCCGTTGACGACTCCGTCGACCAGGGTGTGGTCGACGTACACCAGGGACCGCGTCAGGTGCTCGCCGCCGCGGACCAGGACGACGTGGTTGAAGTCGTCCTGGAGCAGATCGCGCCGGGCGGCCCGGGTGAGCAGCGACCCGCGCGGGGCGGCGACCGGGACCGGGCGGCGGCCGTACTGCGCGTAGGCGAGGGCGACACCGATGACCATGCACGCCACGGTCGCTCCCGTGACCGCTCCCGCGCTGATCGGCGAGTGGCCGTGGTCGTGCCCGGTGATGGGCTCCAGCCAGTGCAGGAAGCGGTCGCCGATGCTGAAGAAGGCACCGCCTGCCACCGATCCGACGGCCAGCAGGATCATCGGGATCGTCATGGACCTCGGCGACTCGTGCGGATGCGGTTCCGCGTGCTCGCCGTGGGTTTCGGCGGCGGGCTCCACACTCGGCTCGGCGGGGGAAGCCGTCTTGGCGTGCCGCCAGCGTTCTTCTCCGAAGAACGTCATCAGCATCACGCGCGTCATGTAGAACGCCGTGATGGCCGCGCCGAGCAGGGCCGCGCCGCCGAGGATCCAGCCCTCGGTGCCGCCCTTGGCGAACGCCGCCTCGATGATCTTGTCCTTGGAGAAGAAGCCGGACAGGCCCGGGAAGCCGATGATGGCGAGGTAGCCGAGGCCGAAGGTGACGAAGGTGACCGGCATGTACTTCCTGAGGCCGCCGTACTTCCTCATGTCGACCTCGTCGTTCATGCCGTGCATGACCGAGCCGGCGCCGAGGAACAGCCCGGCCTTGAAGAAGCCGTGCGTCACCAGGTGCATGATCGCGAAGACGTAGCCGATGGGGCCGAGGCCCGCGGCGAGGATCATGTAGCCGATCTGCGACATGGTCGAACCGGCCAGCGCCTTCTTGATGTCGTCCTTCGCGCAACCGACGATCGCACCGAACAGGAGCGTGACGGCGCCGACCACGGTGACCGCCAACTGCGCGTCCGGCGCGGCGTTGAAGATCGCTCCGGAGCGGACGATCAGATAGACGCCCGCGGTCACCATCGTCGCGGCGTGGATGAGGGCCGAGACCGGGGTCGGGCCCTCCATCGCGTCCCCGAGCCAGGACTGCAGCGGCACCTGGGCGGACTTGCCGCAGGCGGCCAGGAGCAGCATCAGCCCGATGCCGGTGAGGGTGGCCTCGCTGGTGCCGCCGACGAGGCCCTCTTCTTCGTGGCTGCCGAGCACCGGGCCGAAGGCGAAGGTCCCGAACGTCGTGAACATGATCATGATCGCGATCGACAGGCCCATGTCGCCGACCCGGTTGACCAGGAAGGCCTTCTTCGCGGCGGTCGCCGCGCTGGGCTTGTGCTGCCAGAAGCCGATCAGCAGGTAGGACGCCAGACCGACGCCTTCCCAGCCGACGTACAGCAGCAGGTAGTTGTCGGCGAGGACGAGCAGCAGCATCGCCGCGAGGAACAGGTTCAGATAACCGAAGAAGCGGCGGCGCCGCTCGTCGTGCTCCATGTACCCGACCGAGTACAGGTGGATCAGCGAGCCGACGCCGGTGATCAGCAGGACGAACGTCATCGACAACTGGTCGAGCTGGAAGGCGACGTCGGCCTGGAAGCCCTCGACCGGCACCCAGCTGAACAGGTGCTGGCCGAGTTCGCGTTCCTCGGCGCCCTTCCCCAGCATGTCGACGAAGAGGACCACGCCGATCACGAAGGAGACGGCCGCGAGGACCGTCCCGATCCAGTGGCCGACGGCATCGAGCCGCCGGCCGCCGCACAGCAGTACGGCCGCTCCGAGCAGAGGCGCCGCCACCAGCAGCGCAATCAGGTTCTCCACGATTCAGCGACCCCTTAGAGCTTCATCAGGCTGGCGTCGTCGACCGAGGCCGAGTGGCGGGAACGGAACAGCGACACGATGATCGCGAGCCCGACCACGACCTCCGCGGCGGCGACGACCATCGTGAAGAACGCGATGATCTGGCCGTCGAGATTGCCGTGCATCCGGGAGAAGGCGACGAGCGCGAGGTTGCAGGCGTTGAGCATCAGCTCGACGCACATGAAGACCACGATCGCGTTCCGCCGGATCAGCACTCCGGTGGCGCCGATCGTGAACAACAGGGCAGCGAGGTAGATGTAGTTGACCGGGTTCACTTCGACGCCTCCCCGCTGTTCGTGCGCTCCAGACGGTCCTCGGCGCGCTGTTCCAGGGCCTTGAGGTCGTTGATCGCCTCGGTGGACACGTCACGGATCTGGCCGCGTTCGCGCAGCGTCTTGCTGACGGTGAGCTCGGACGGCGTGCCATCGGGCAGCAGGCCCGCGATGTCCACCGCGTTGTGCCGGGCGTAGACGCCGGGCGCGGGCAGCGGCGGCAGGTGCTTGCCCTCGCGCACGCGCTGCTCGGACATCTCGCGCTGGGTCTTGGCCCGTTCGGTGCGCTCGCGGTGGGTGAGCACCATGGCGCCGACGGCGGCCGTGATCAGCAGGGCGCCGGTGATTTCGAAGGCGAAGACGTACTTGGTGAAAAGGAGGGCTGCCAGGCCCTCCACATTGCCGTTCGCGTTGGCCTGGGCCAGGCCGTTGAACTCCGTCAGGGAGGCGTTCCCGATGCCCGCGACCAGCAGGATGCCGAAGCCGAGGCCGCAGAGAAGGGCCAGCCAGCGCTGGCCCTTGATGGTCTCCTTCAGGGAGTCCGCCGCCGTCACGCCGACGAGCATCACCACGAACAGGAACAGCATCATGATCGCGCCGGTGTAGACGATGATCTGCACGACGCCCAGGAAGTAGGCGCCGTTGGCGAGGTAGAACACCGCCAGAATGATCATGGTCCCGGCGAGGCAGAGCGCACTGTGCACGGCCTTCTTCATGAAGACGGTGCACAGGGCGCCGAGCACCGCGACGGTGCCGAGGACCCAGAACTGGAAGGCCTCTCCGGTGGAGGTGGAGTAGGCGGCGAGCTGCGCGCTCACGCGTCCACCCCCTCGTCCTTGGGCTTCTCTCCCTTGGAGACGGCGACTTGGCGCTCCGTGCCGGGCGCGGCCTCCGTCACCAGGCCCCGGTAGTAGTCCTGCTCGTCCGTCCCCGGGTAGATGGCGTGCGGGGTGTCGACCATGGAGTCGTCGAGGCCGGCCAGCAGCTGTTCCTTGGTGTAGATCAGGTTGGCGCGGCTGGAGTCGGCGAGCTCGAACTCGTTCGTCATCGTGAGCGCGCGTGTGGGGCACGCCTCGATGCACAGGCCGCACAGGATGCAGCGGGCGTAGTTGATCTGGTAGACGCGGCCGTACCGCTCGCCGGGCGAGTAGCGCTCCTCGTCCGTGTTGTCCGCGCCCTCGACGTAGATCGCGTCGGCGGGGCAGGCCCAGGCGCACAGCTCGCAGCCGATGCACTTCTCCAGGCCGTCCGGATGGCGGTTGAGCTGGTGCCGTCCGTGGAACCGGGGGGCGGTGGTCTTCTGCTGCTCCGGGTACTGCTCGGTCAGCCGCTTCTTGAACATGGCCTTGAAGGTCACGCCGAAGCCGGCCACCGGGTTCTGGAAACCGGGTTTGGTCTCCTTGGGCTCCTCAGCCATCGGACGCCTCCTTTCCATCCAGAGATCTGTCACTGGCAGTATCCGACCCACCACTGACAATCAACTCCCGCTCGCGGCGCGAACGGCGCCGGGGCACCGGCGGCAGCTCCTGTCCCGGCAGTGGCGGCACGGGGAATCCGCCCGCCATCGGGTCGAAGCCCGGGGGCTCTTCGGTGGGCCGCTCGGCCGCCTTCGCCTTCTCGCGGAACATGTCGACGACGAAGGAAAGCAGCAGCAGCGTTAGGACGCCTCCGGCGACGTACAGGGCGATGTCGGCGAAGTCGTAGTTCTCGTTCCGCAGCGTCCGCACCGTGGCGACGAGCATCAGCCAGGCCACGGAGACCGGGATGAGGACCTTCCAGCCGAGCTTCATCAGCTGGTCGTAGCGGACCCGCGGAAGCGTGCCGCGCAGCCAGATGAAGAAGAACAACAGCAACTGGACCTTGACGACGAACCAGAGCATCGGCCACCAGCCGTGGTTCGCACCCTCCCAGAAGGTGGAGACCGGCCATGGAGCCCGCCAGCCGCCCAGGAAGAGCGTCACCGACACGGCGGAGACCGTCACCATGTTCACGTACTCGGCGAGCATGAACATCGCGAACTTGATCGACGAGTACTCGGTGTTGAAGCCGCCGACCAGGTCACCCTCGGACTCCGGCATGTCGAGGGGGGCGCGGTTGGTCTCGCCGACCATCGTCACGATGTAGATCACGAAGGAGACCGGCAGCAGGACGATGTACCAGCGGTCCTGCTGCGCCTCGACGATCGCCGAGGTCGACATCGACCCGGAGTAGAGGAACACCGAGGCGAACGCGGCGCCCATGGCGATCTCGTACGAGATCATCTGCGCGCAGGCGCGCAGACCGCCGAGCAGCGGATAGGTGGATCCAGAACTCCAGCCCGCAAGGACGATGCCGTAGATGCCGACCGAGGCAACCGCGAGGATGTAGAGCATCGCGATGGGCAGGTCGGTGAGCTGCATCGTGGTGCGGTGGCCGAAGATCGAGATCTCGTTGCCGGCCGGTCCGAAGGGGATCACCGCGATCGCCATGAAGGCCGGGATGGCCGCGACGATCGGCGCGAGGACGTAGACCGCCTTGTCCGCGCGTTTGACGACGAGGTCTTCCTTGAGCATCAGCTTGATGCCGTCGGCGAGCGACTGGAGCATGCCCCAGGGACCGTGCCGGTTGGGGCCGATGCGCAGCTGCATCCAGGCGACGACCTTGCGCTCCCAGACGATGGAGAACAGCACGGTCACCATCAGGAAGGCGAAGCAGAACACCGCCTTGATGCCGACCAGCCACCAGGGGTCGAGGCCGAACATCGAGAGGTCTTCAGCGGCGAGGTACCGGCTCATGCCTCCACCTCCTTGGGGGCCTCGGTCGGTTGCGTCGCCGGGCCGATGCGGACCAGGGAGCCGGGCAGCGCCCCGGTGTCGGAGGCGACGCCCCCGCCGGTGGAGTTCAGCGGGAGCCAGACCACTCGGTCGGGCATCTCGGTGACCCTGAGAGGTAGTTCGACCGTTCCCGCGGTACCGGTCACGGCGAGGAGGTCGCCTTCCTTGACGCCCGCTTCGGCAGCCGTCGCGGCCGACACGCGCGCGTGGGCGGCGTGCCGGGTCCCGGCGAGCGCTTCGTCGCCCTCCTGCAGACGGCCCTGGTCGAGCAGCAGCCGGTGCCCTGCGAGCACGGCCTCCCCGGCGGCCGGCCGTGGCAACACGCCAGTCGATAGGTGCCAGGCGGAGCCTGTCGATGAGGGGTGGTGGTCGGGCGACGGGCGGGCCTCCAGCGATTCGGTGGCCCGCGGCCCTTCCCAGGCGCCGAGCCGGTCCAGCTCCGCGCGCGCGGTGCGCAGATCCGGCAGCCCCAGGTGTACGTCCATGGCGTCGGCCAGCATCTGCAGCGCACGCGCGTCGGCGGGCGCGAGGGTGCGGGTCATGTGGTCGGGCTTGAGCGCGGCCTCGAACAGGCGAGCCCGGCCTTCCCAGTTGAGGAAGGTGCCCGCCTTCTCGGCCACCGCGGCGACGGGGAGCACGACGTCGGCGAGCTCGGTGACCTCGCTGGGCCGAATCTCCAGTGACACCACGAAGCCCACCTCGTGAAGTGCTTCACGCGCGCGTGCCGGGTCGGGCAGGTCGGCGATCTCGACGCCGGCGACGAGCAGCGCCTGCAGTTCGCCTCCGGCGGCGGCCTCGACGATCTGGCCGGTGTCCCGGCCGTAGCGGAGCGGGAGTTCGGCGACGCCCCAGGCCGCGGCGACCTCCTCACGCGCGCGCGGGTCGGTGGCCGGACGCCCGCCCGGCAGCAGCGACGGCAGCGCGCCCGCCTCGATCGCGCCCCGCTCGCCGGCCCGGCGCGGAATCCACACAAGGTGGGCGCCGGTCGCGGTGGCGAACCGTGCGGCGGCGGTGAGTCCACCCGCCACGGCGGCCAGCCGCTCGCCGACGACGATCACCGCACCCTCGGTGCGCAGCGCCTCGGCGGCCTTGGCACCGTCGTCCTCCAGGCCGACCCCGCTCGCCAGCGCGTCCAGCCACTCGGTCTCGGTGCCGGGAGCGGCGGGCAGCAGCGTGCCGCCCGCCTTCTCCAGGCCGCGCGTGGCATGCGTGGCCAGCGCGAACACCTTCTGGCCATGTCCTCGCCAGGCCTTGCGCAGCCGCAGGAAGACGCCGGGCGCCTCCTCCTCCGCCTCGAACCCGACCAGCAGGACCGCGGGCGCCTTCTCCAGAGCGGTGTACGTGACGCCCGTACCGTCGAGATCCCGTCCGCGCCCGGCGACCCGGGCGGCCAGGAAGTCGGCCTCCTCGCCGCTGTGCACACGCGCGCGGAAGTCGATGTCGTTCGTGTCGAGCGCCACGCGCGCGAACTTGCTGTAGGCGTAGGCGTCCTCGACGGTGAGACGACCGCCGGTCAGGACTCCGGTGCGCCCGCGCGATGCGAGCAGCCCCTGAGCCGCGATCTGCAGGGCCTCCGGCCACGACGCGGGGACCAGGTCCCCCTCGGCGTTGCGCACCAGCGGCGTGTCGATCCGGTCCCGCTGTTGCGCGTACCGGAAGGCGAAGCGCCCCTTGTCGCAGATCCACTCCTCGTTGACCTCGGGGTCGTTGGCGGCGAGGCGCCGCATGACCTTGCCGCGCCGGTGGTCGGTGCGGGTCGCGCAGCCGCCGGAGCAGTGCTCGCACACGCTCGGCGAGGAGACGAGGTCGAACGGGCGGGAGCGGAAGCGGTACGCCGCTGAGGTGAGCGCACCGACCGGGCAGATCTGGATGGTGTTGCCGGAGAAGTACGACTCGAAGGGGTCGCCCTCGCCGGTACCGACCTGCTGCAGCGCGCCCCGCTCCAGCAGCTCGATCATCGGGTCGCCCGCGATCTGGTTGGAGAACCGGGTGCAGCGGGCGCACAGCACGCACCGCTCCCGGTCCAGCAGCACCTGCGTGGAGATCGGGACGGGCTTCTCGAAGGTCCGCTTCTTTCCTTCGAAGCGGGACTCCGCGTTGCCGTGCGACATCGCCTGGTTCTGCAGCGGGCACTCGCCGCCCTTGTCGCAGACCGGGCAGTCCAGCGGATGGTTGATGAGCAGCAGCTCCATCACACCGTGCTGGGCCTTCTCGGCGACCGGCGAGGTGAGGTGGGTCTTGACCACCATCCCGTCGGTGCAGGTGATCGTGCAGGACGCCATCGGCTTGCGCTGGCCCTCGACCTCGACGATGCACTGGCGGCAGGCGCCGGCCGGGTCGAGGAGGGGATGGTCGCAGAACCGGGGGATCTCGATGCCGAGTTGTTCGGCGGCCCGGATGACCAGGGTGCCCTTGGGCACGCTGATCTCGACGCCGTCGATCGTCAGCGAGACGAGATCTTCCGGCGGGACCGCCGCCTCTCCCCCTCCGGAGGGAGCGTTGGTGGTCACGGTCATGCGTTCACCTCCGTGCGGTCGGCCCAGGCCGTCGACTTGGCCGGGTCGAAGGGACAGCCGCGGCCCGTGATGTGCTGCTCGTACTCCTCGCGGAAGTACTTCAGCGAGGAGAAGATCGGCGCGGCGGCACCGTCGCCGAGGGCGCAGAAGGACTTGCCGTTGATGTTGTCGGCGATGTCGTTCAGCTTGTCGAGGTCACTCATCACGCCCTTGCCGGCCTCGATGTCGCGCAGCAACTGCACGAGCCAGTACGTCCCTTCGCGGCACGGCGTGCACTTGCCGCAGGACTCGTGGGCGTAGAACTCGGTCCAGCGGGTGACGGCCCGCACCACGCAGGTCGTCTCGTCGAAGCACTGCAGGGCTTTGGTGCCGAGCATGGAACCGGCGGCGCCCACTCCCTCGTAGTCGAGAGGGACGTCGAGGTGCTCGTCGGTGAACATCGGCGTCGAGGACCCGCCCGGCGTCCAGAACTTGAGGCGGTGCCCGGGCCGCATGCCGCCGCTCATTTCGAGGAGCTGGCGGAGCGTGATGCCGAGCGGCCCCTCGAACTGGCCGGGATTGGCGACATGGCCACTGAGCGAGTAGAGCGTGAAGCCCGGGGACTTCTCGCTGCCCATCGACCTGAACCAGTCCTTGCCGTTTTTCAGGATGGCGGGAACCGACGCGATCGACTCGACGTTATTCACCACAGTCGGGCACGCATAGAGGCCCGCGACGGCAGGGAAGGGGGGACGGAGCCGCGGTTGACCCCGGCGGCCTTCGAGCGAGTCGAGCAGTGCGGTCTCTTCACCGCAGATGTACGCGCCCGCGCCCGCGTGCACGGTGAGTTGGAGATCGAGGCCACTGCCCAGGATGTTCTCGCCGAGGTAGCCGGCCTCGTAGGCCTCGCGCACGGCCTCGTGCAACCGCCGCAGAACAGGGACGACTTCACCACGCAGATAGATGAAGGCATGCGACGACCTGATGGCATAACACGCGATCACAATGCCCTCGATGAGGCTATGCGGGTTCGCGAAGAGGAGCGGGATGTCCTTGCAGGTTCCGGGCTCCGACTCGTCGGCGTTGACAACTAGATAGTGCGGTTTTCCATCACCCTGGGGAATGAACTGCCATTTCATTCCCGTCGGGAATCCCGCGCCGCCGCGGCCCCGCAGCCCGGACTCCTTCACATACGCGATGAGGTCGTCCGGCGACATGGCGAGTGCCTTGCGCAGCCCCTCGTATCCTTCGTGCCTTCGGTAGACGTCCAGCGTCCAGGACCTGTCCTCGTCCCAGAAGGCCGACAGCACGGGTGCGAGCAGCTTCTCCGGACTTGTGTCCTTGATCTCCGGTGCCAAGGTCATCACTCCCCCTCCTCGGCGGTAGGCCCGGCCGGGTGGGCTGGGTCGGATGCCGATGTGTCCTGCGGCGCGTCGTGCGAGCTCAGGTGTTCTGCGGGTGACGGCTCGTGTACGGCACCGTCCTGCGGCTCGGTGTGCGGGCCGCCCTCCCGCGGATGGACCACGCGCGCGGGTGCGGTCTCTCCCCTGGCCAGGCGGAGGCCCACCAGCGAAGCGGGTCCCGCTCCCCCGCTTGCCTCGACGGCTCCTGGCCGCTCGTCGGGGAAGCCGGCGAGGATCCGGGCGGTCTCCTTGAAGGTGCACAGCGGCGCCCCGCGCGTGGGCTCGACCGGGCGTCCCGCGCGGAGGTCGTCGACGAGACGCCTGGCACTGGCCGGGGTCTGGTTGTCGAAGAACTCCCAGTTGACCATCACGACCGGCGCGAAGTCGCAGGCCGCGTTGCACTCGATGTGCTCCAGGGTGACCTTGCCGTCGTCGGTGGTCTCGCCGTTGCCGACGCCGAGGTGCTCCTGGAGCTCCTCGAAGATCGCGTCCCCGCCCATCACCGCGCAGAGCGTGTTGGTGCAGACGCCGACCTGGTAGTCACCGCTCGGCCTGCGCCGGTACATGGTGTAGAAGGTGGCGACCGCGGTGACCTCGGCCGTGGTCAGGTCGAGCATGTCCGCGCAGAACTGCATCCCGGTGCGCGTGACATGGCCCTCCTCCGACTGGACGAGGTGCAGCAACGGCAGCAGCGCGGACCGGGAGTCCGGGTAGCGGGCGATGATCTCGCGCGCGTCGGTCTCCAGCCGGGCTCGAACGTCGTCCGGGTAGGCGGGCGCGGGCAGTTCGGGCATGCCCAGGCTGACGCCCCGCTCCGAAGAAGAGGTGGTCACCGGTCGACGCCTCCCATCACGGGGTCGATGGACGCGACGGCGACGATGACGTCGGCGACCTGGCCGCCTTCGCACATCGCCGCCATGGCCTGCAGGTTGGTGAAGGACGGGTCGCGGAAGTGGACCCGGTAGGGGCGGGTGCCTCCGTCGGAGACGGCGTGCACCCCGAGTTCGCCCTTGGGTGACTCGACTGCCGCGTATGTCTGTCCCGGCGGGACGCGGAAGCCCTCGGTCACCAGCTTGAAGTGGTGGATCAGGGCCTCCATGGAGGTGCCCATGATCTTCTTGATGTGGTCGAGGGAGTTGCCGAGCCCGTCCGGTCCCAGGGCGAGCTGGGCCGGCCAGGCGATCTTCTTGTCGGTGACCATGACCGGTCCGGGCTGCAGCCGGTCCAGGCACTGCTCGACGATCCGGAGCGACTGGCGCATCTCTTCCAGGCGGATCAGGAAGCGGCCGTAGGAGTCGCAGGTGTCGGTGGTCGGGACGTCGAAGTCGTAGGTGTCGTAGTCGCAGTACGGCTGCGTCTTGCGCAGGTCGTGCGGCAGGCCGGTGGAGCGCAGGATCGGGCCGGTGGCACCGAGGGCCATACAGCCGGAGAGGTCGAGATAGCCGACGTCCTGCATACGGGCCTTGAAGATGGGGTTCCCGGTGGCGAGCTTGTCGTACTCGGGGAGGTTCTTCTTCATCTTCTTCACGAACTCGCGGATGTGGTCCACCGCGCCGGGCGGCAGGTCCTGCGCGAGTCCGCCGGGGCGGATGTACGCGTGGTTCATCCTCAGGCCCGTGATGAGCTCGTAGATGTCGAGAATCATTTCACGATCACGGAATCCGTAGATCATGATCGTGGTGGCGCCGAGTTCCATGCCACCGGTGGCGATGCACACCAGGTGCGAGGAGAGCCGGTTCAGCTCCATCAGGAGCACCCGGATGATCGTGGCCCGGTCGGGGATCTGGTCCTCGATGCCGAGGAGTTTCTCGACGGCGAGACAGTAGGCGGTCTCGTTGAAGAAGGACGTCAGGTAATCCATGCGCGTGACGAAGGTGGTGCCCTGCGTCCACGTGCGGAACTCGAGGTTCTTCTCGATGCCGGTGTGGAGGTAGCCGATGCCGCAGCGGGCCTCGGTGACCGTTTCGCCGTCGATCTCCAGGATCAGGCGGAGCACTCCGTGGGTGGAGGGGTGCTGGGGGCCCATGTTGACGACGATGCGTTCGTCGTCGGCGCGGGCCGCGGACTGGACGACCTCGTCCCAGTCGCCACCGGTGACCGTATATACGGTGCCCTCGGTGGTCTCCCGCGGAGTTGCGTGCTGCGTGCTCATGAGTACGACCTCCGCTGGTCCGGAGCCGGGATCTGGGCGCCCTTGTACTCGACGGGGATGCCGCCGAGGGGGTAGTCCTTGCGCTGCGGGTGGCCCTGCCAGTCGTCCGGCATCATGATCCGCGTCAGGGCCGGGTGACCGTCGAAGACGATGCCGTAGAAGTCGTAGGTCTCGCGCTCGTGCCAGTCGTTGGTCGGATAGACGGAGACCAGGGACGGGATGTGCGGGTCGGCGTCCGGGGCGCTGACTTCCAGGCGGATCAGCCGGTTGCGGGTGATCGAGCGCAGGTGGTAGACGGCGTGCAGCTCGCGGCCCTTGTCGTGGAGATAGTGGACACCGCTCACGCCGGTGCAGAGCTCGAAGCGCAGGGCGGGGTCGTCGCGCAGGGTGCGGGCGACGCGGAGCAGGTGCTCGCGTTCGATGTGGAAGGTGAGTTCGCCGCGGTCGACGACCGTCTTCTCGATCGCGTTCTCGGGGAGGAGGCCCTGTTCCTCCAGCGCGCCCTCGAGTTCGTCGGCGACCTCGTCGAACCAGCCGCCGTAGGGGCGGCTCGCCGGTCCCGGGAGCCGGACCGAGCGGACCAGGCCGCCGTACCCGGAGGTGTCGCCGCCGTTGTTGGCGCCGAACATGCCGCGCTGGACGCGGATCTCCTCACCGCCCTCGCCGCGCTGGCCGGGGAGGTTGTCCGCACCGAGGTCCTTCTCCGGGTTCACCCCGTTCGACGCCCCGTGGGTGCCGTTGGCGTCGCTCATCGCAGCAGCCCCTTCATCTCGATCGTCGGCAGGGCCTTGAGCGCCGCTTCCTCCGCTTCACGAGCCGCCTCCTCGGCGTTCACACCGAGCTTGGAGGTCTGGATCTTCTGGTGGAGCTTGAGGATCGCGTCGATCAGCATCTCCGGCCGTGGCGGGCAGCCGGGCAGATAGATGTCGACCGGGACGATGTGGTCGACGCCCTGGACGATGGCGTAGTTGTTGAACATGCCGCCGGAGGAGGCGCACACCCCCATCGAGATCACCCACTTGGGGTTCGGCATCTGGTCATAGACCTGCCTGAGCACCGGCGCCATCTTCTGGCTGACCCTGCCCGCGACGATCATCAGGTCCGCCTGGCGCGGTGAGCCGCGGAAGACCTCCATGCCGAAGCGCGCCAGGTCGTAGCGGCCGGCGCCGGTGGTCATCATCTCGATGGCGCAGCAGGCAAGGCCGAAGGTGGCGGGGAAGACGGACGACTTGCGCACCCAGCCCGCGGCCTGCTCGACGGTGGTCAGCAGGAAGCCGCTCGGCAGCTTTTCTTCGAGTCCCATGAGTTAAGGCCCCTCAGTCCCATTCCAGGCCGCCGCGTCGCCATACGTACGCGTAGGCGACGAAGACGGTGAGCACGAAGAGCAGCATCTCCACGAGCCCGAAAACACCCAGGGCGTCGAAGGTGACGGCCCAGGGGTAGAGGAAGACGATCTCGATATCGAAGATGATGAAGAGCATCGCCGTCAGGTAGTACTTGATCGGGAAGCGCCCGCCGCCGGCCGGCGTGGGGGTCGGCTCGATACCGCACTCGTAGGCCTCGAGCTTGGCCCGGTTGTAACGCTTCGGACCGATCAGCGTGGCCATGACCACGGAGAAGATCGCAAAGCCTGCCCCGAGGGCTCCCAGTACGAGGATGGGCGCATACGCGTTCACCGCTCCTCGCTCCTCTCAGTCGGCACTGACTGCTGGCGGTTGGTCGGGTTCACACCCGCCTCACCTGTCCCACGAACCCCGCTCGTCCCGGCGAAGATCGAGAACATGTGAAGCAGGTCACAAGCCCAACTGCCTCGCATCTTATGCCCGGGGCTCTGTGATCTGCGACACGGGGTATTGCACAAGCTTTGTGATCTCCACCACCTGACGAAGGATCATGAAGTCGGATGAGCGGTGATCTTCACACGAGAAGCGTCCGAGTGATCACCAGAGGTGATATTTCCGCTCGTCGACGCAGTTGAGAGGTGGCGTCTCCATATCAAGAGACTTCCCTTGCATGCAAATTCGCGCTGGACGCGAGGCCTTGGTAGAGGGCCGCGTTCACACATCAGAGGGAGGGGTGGTGCGAGGTGTGGATGCGTGCGCGCATTCACGAGCGGATTCGGTGGAGGTGTGCGCGCAGGACGCACCCGACTCCGTAACCGTTGCGTGACCTCTGCCACATCCACGAGAGGCGGATGAGAACCGGGGTTGGCCACCTGTCCCAACCAGTGGTAAGTGGGGGGCAATTCGGACGTAACGAAGAAAGGGCGTGATCACCGGCCGGATGGAGGCCGTCCGCAATGTCCGTTACGGCGTCAATAAGGAGCGACGCGCCCGGGATTCGAGTCGCCGATTGAACAACTGTGGCGCACCACACGTTTCTTGAAGGTATGGAGGAGCCCCTGATACCGGTTAGTCCCATGTCCCACACCGCTCACATACGCAGCCACCGGAAGCCCCGCCGCACCGCGACGTCGACAGTCGCGATGCGAGCCGGAGTTGCCGGTGGCATCCTCAGCACCGTGGCAGTGGCCGGCGCGTCCGCTTCGGCGAACGCGGCCGAGCCGGTGACACAGACGCTCGAACTGCCCACGCTCACCGCCGACCTGACCGCTCAGGTCGAGCAGTCCGCACAGGCCACCCAGCTGGCCGCGGCCACCTATGAGCTGCAGGCCGAGCGTGACGCGGCCGCCGCCGAGGCGGCCCAGGAGGCCAAGAAGGACCTCGCCGAGGCGAAGAAGAAGGCCGAGGCCAAGCAGAAGGCGGAGGAGGCCCGCAGGGCTGCCGCCGAGGCCGCCGCCTCCCGCGCCGCCGAGCGGACCACGCTCTCCGCCGAGGCCGACACCTCCACCTCGGTGTCCGCCCCGGCCAGCGGCAGTGTCGCGACGGTCATCTCCTTCCTCCAGGCACAGGTGGGCGACGCCTACGTCATGGGGGCCTCCGGCCCCGACGCCTGGGACTGCTCCAGCCTGGTGCAGGCCGCGTTCAAGCAGGTCGGCGTGGACCTTCCGCGGGTTTCGCAGGACCAGTCGATGGCCGGCACCGATGTCTCCCTGTCCAACCTTCAGGTGGGCGACATCCTGTACTGGGGCGGCAAGGGCTCCGCGTACCACGTGGGCGTCTACATCGGAAACGGCCAGTACCTGGACGCGGCCAACCCCTCCAAGGGCGTGGTGATCCAGGACCTGTCCGGCTACCCGGCGTCGGGTGCGGTGCGCGTGCTCTGAGCCGCGTACAGGGAAACGTACGACCGGAAGGGCCGCAGCCGCTCGGGGCAGCGGCCCTCCTGGTGGTGTTCTGCGGCCCGTTCAGCCGAGGTCGAAGGTGTTGGGCAGGCCCAGCCGGTAGCGGACCTCGTCGACGCGTTTGAGCGGTTCCATCTCCGGCGGGCGGAACAGCTCCTGGATCTCACAGCGATCGGCGTCCGAATTGTCCGCGTCGAGAAGTGCGTTGACGGCCAGCCGCGCGGATTCGTTGGCGCCCTCCATGGTCGCCAGGTCCACGTCCGTACGGACGTAGTCGCCGGCGAGATAGAAGCCGGGCACCTTCGTGCGGGCCGTGGGGCGGTTGTAGAGGGTGCCCGTGGGGTGGATGAGGAGTTGCTCGCGGTTCTGCGGGTTCCCGCCGCCCAGGCCCGTCACCGCCGGGTCCATGAACCAGCCGAGGCGGTCCTCGTCGGTGAGCGTCGTCTTGCCGGAGTCGTTCAGGCCGTCCTTCAGTTGGGCCCAGAGCTCGGCGACGACCTCCTCGCGCGTGCACTCGCGGGCCGTCTTGCCGTACAGGATGCCCGGCTTGTCCCACTCGGAGATGATGGCCGACAGGCAGTCGTGCGCGCAGCCGTCTCCGTAGTCGGCCGAAAAGTCCCGTCCGTCCCAGAACTGGGCCTGGCCGACGGCCGTCACCGACCAGGGTGAGTCGAGGCAGTTGATGTGCCCGTTGACGACGGGCGTCGGGGTGCGCAGATAGAACATCACGCCGACCATCCAGTCCGTCTGCAGCGCATCGCAGCGCGCGAGCTGCGGGTCGGCCGCGCGCAGGGCGGAACCCCAGGTGCGGCGGGCGTGCTCGACGGGCAGGGCGGAGATGTAGTGGTCGGCGGTGACGGTGCGGTCCTGGCCGCCGTCGCGCGCGGAGACCCGTACGCCGGTCACCCGGCCGGCCTCGTACACGATCTCCTCGACCTGTGTCCCCAGCACGAATTCGACGCCGAGGGAGCGCAGATATGTCTCCCAGGGGTCGATCCAGGCCTCGCTGGTGGGGGCGTTGAGGACGCGGTCGATGTCGGCGTCGCCGTCCATGCCGCGGCCGAGGAGGCCCCACAGCAGCAGGGCCTCGATGATGACGCGGCCGACGGTGCGGGTGGAGGCGACTTCCGCGCGCGTGGCCACCAGGTTGCGGGTCTGGCCGACGCCGAGGACGGTCTGGTACTCCTCGCTCATCTCCTCCGCGCGGATGAAGTCCCACCAGGAGGTCTTCTCCCACTGGTCCTGGCGGCGGGCCTCGCAGCTGGTGAGGTGGACGAGGAGCCGGTCGGCGTAGTAGGCGGCCTCATGGGCGGGCAGGCGGGTGCCGAGGTCGAGGACGGAGAGGATCTGGTCCCGGATCCAGGACGGGGTGAGGTCGCCGAGGGCGGGCGGGGTGGTGAGGCGGCGCAGCGGGAAGTGCAGGTCGGGGCGGCCGGCCTCGCGGGCGAAGAGGGCCTCGGTGCCGCTGCGGAGGTTGTCGTGGACGCCGTTCGCGTTGCCGGGGAAGGGGATGCGGCGCATCGTGTCCGGCAGGTTGCGGTAGAAGCCGGGGAAGAAGCGGAAGCCGTGTTCGGCGGGGAGGTCCTGCCGTCCTCCGGCCGCCGTGCCGGGAAACGGCATCGAGCGGGCCTTGCCGCCGAGGGCGTCGTAGTACTCGTAGACGGTCACCGCGTAGCCGCGCTCGGCGAGTTCGTGGGCGGCGCTGAGTCCGGAGACCCCGCCACCGAGGACGGCGACGCGCTTGCCGGGCGCGGCGGCGGACGCGCCCCCGGCAGCTCCTAAGGAGAGACCGACTCCCCCGGCGACGCCCGCGCTCGCGCCGGCGAGGAAGCGTCTGCGGGTGGGGCCGGGCTGCTGCGTGTGTTCTGTTGTCATGAATACGGGAGGGTAGGGAGGGGTGCCGGAGGCCGGAACCCCGAATCCCGGCCACCCACAGCATCCTCACAACAGACAGCAGCAGAAGGAGAGTTCACGATGCCGAGCGTTTTCCTCCAGGGAAGGCCGGTCGACTCCTGCCCCCCGCTCGCGCCCGAGGCCCGGCGCGGCACGGTCCGGCGGATCACCGAGGTCGGCGAGGAGGTGCTGCACAAGCCGTGCCGGGACGTGACCGAGTTCGGGCCCGATCTCGCCGCGCTCATCGACGACATGTTCCTCACGATGTACATCGCCGACGGAGCGGGACTGGCGGCGAATCAAGTGGGGGTCGGTTTGCGCCTGTTCGTGTACGACTGCCCGGACGACGACGGAGTCCGGCATGTCGGGCATGTCGTCAACCCGGTGCTGGAGGCGCTCGACGCCGGGGACCGACGGCTGGTCGACGCGGGCGAGGGGTGCCTGTCGGTGCCGGGCGCGGTCATGGACGTACCGCGTCCGGACCGGGCCGTCGTGCGCGGGGTCGACAAGGACGGCGAGCCGCTCGTGATCGAGGGGACGGGGTACTTCGCGCGGTGCCTGGCGCACGAGACCGATCACGTGGGCGGGCAGGTGTATCTGGACCGGCTCTCCCGGCGGGACCGAAAGGAGGCGCTGCGGCAGGTGGCGGACCGGCGGGACGAGGTGTTCGCCCGCCGGGCCGCCAACATCCAGGCACTCAGCGCCCGATCGGACGCCGAGGCGCGCTGATCACGCCTTGGGCGCCACCTTGCTCAGCCCGTTGATGATCCGGTCCATCGCGTCGCCGCCGGTCGGGTCGGTGAGGTTGGCCAGCATCTTCAGGGTGAACTTCATCAGGAGCGGGTGGGTCAGGCCGCGCTGGGTCGCGATCTTCATGACCTTCGGGTTGCCGATGAGCTTCACGAAGGCGCGGCCCAGCGTGTAGTAGCCGCCGTAGGTGTCCTTGAGGACGCGCGGGTAGCGCTGGAGGGCGATCTCGCGCTGGGCCGGGGTGGCACGCGCGTGCGCCTGCACGATGACGTCGGCGGCGATCTGGCCGGACTCCATGGCGTAGGCGATGCCCTCGCCGTTGAAGGGGTTCACCAGACCGCCGGCGTCGCCGACGAGGAGCAGCCCGCGTGTGTAGTGGGGCTGGCGGTTGAAGGCCATGGGCAGCGCGGCTCCGCGAATGGGTCCGGTCATGTTCTCCGGCGTGTAGCCCCAGTCCTCCGGCATGGACGCGCACCATGCCTTCAGCACCTCGCGCCAGTCCAGTTCCTTGAAGGAGTCGGAGGTGTTGAGGACGCCCAGCCCGACGTTGGACGTGCCGTCGCCCATGCCGAAGATCCAGCCGTAGCCCGGCAGCAGCCGGTCCTCGCCCGGGCCCCGGCGGTCCCACAGCTCCAGCCAGGACTCCAGGTAGTCGTCGTCGTGGCGTGGGCTCTCGAAATACGTGCGGACCGCGACGCCCATCGGACGGTCCTCGCGGCGGTGCAGGCCCATCGCCAGGGAGAGGCGGGTGGAGTTGCCGTCGGCGGCCACCACCAGCGGCGCGTGGAAGGTCACCTCGCGCTTCTCCCCGGCGTCGCCGAGCTTGGCGTGCACGCCCGTGATCCGGCCCGTGCGGTCGTCGATGATCGGGGCGCCGACGTTGCAGCGCTCGTACAGACGGGCGCCCGCCTTCTGGGCCTGGCGGGCGAGCTGCTCGTCGAAGTCGTCGCGCTTGCGGACGAGGCCGTAGTCGGGGAAGGAGGCGAGATCCGGCCAGTCCAGCTGCAGTCGCACACCTCCGCCGATGATCCGGAGCCCCTTGTTACGGAGCCAGCCGGCCTCTTCCGAGATGTCGATGCCCATCGAGACGAGCTGCTTGGTGGCGCGCGGGGTCAGCCCGTCACCGCACACCTTTTCGCGGGGGAAGCTGGTCTTCTCCAGCAGCAGTACGTCGAGTCCGGCCTTCGCCAGGTAGTACGCGGTCGTGGAGCCGGATGGCCCCGCGCCGACGACGATCACATCGGCGGTGTTTTCGGAGAGGGGCTCGGTCACGGCGGGATCTCCCCAAGTTCGCAATCTGCGTGCCGACGGGCACTGGACATGGGCAGTCTATTCAGCGTTACTGATCACCCGGCTGAAGGGCTGCCCCGTGAACCGAGCACTCCCCGTGGTACGGCTCCGTGTCCCCACCGACGAGGACGCCCTCGCCTGGCACCGGATCTTCGACGACCCGGACGTCATGGAGTTCCACGGCGGCAGATCGGCCGAGCTGTCGGTGTACGAGGAACTCACCGCCCGCCAGCGCAGACACGACGCCAAACGCGGCTTCTGCCTGTGGACCATGGTCGACGAGTCCGGCGAGGTCATCGGCTTCACCGGCGCCCAGCCGTGGGAGCGGGAGTGGGGCCCCACGGGCGAGATCGAGATCGGCTGGCGGCTCGGGCGGGCGTACTGGGGCAGGGGTTACGTCACCGCCGCCGCGCAGATGACGCTGGAGCGGGTGCGGGCGGCCGGGGTACCGAGCGTCGTGGCGATGGTGCACGCCGACAACGCACGGTCGATCGCGGTGACGCAGCGGCTCGGCATGCAGCTCGCCGAGGTCTACACGACACCGGTGTCGAAGCAGCGGGGACACCGCTACCGACTCGACTTGCAACTCTGAGTAACTGGCTGCTACAGAAAGCCACTTGATGCTTCCGGATGACACCCCCGGGCGGTTACCCTGCCTGTACCGCTGGGGGTGACATCTGTGCGCATAACACCCAAGACGCGCGAAGTGCGCGTACCAAAGCTGGTCGGTCTGATGGCCATGGACGCGCGCGAGGCGGCAGAGGCACACGGAGTGCTGCTGACCGCACCCGACCGGCCCGACTTCCATCTCACTGTCGTCGACTATGTCGTACGGCAATACCCGCTGCCCGGCGTCGAGGTGCCGCGCGGGTCCGTGGTCACCGTGTGGTTCGACCTGGGTGAGGGCGAAGGCGGCGGAGGCGCGGGCGTGCGTGAGCCGCGGATCCCGAATCCGCCGACGGGCGGAATGCAACGCGAACTGGACGCGCCGGGGGACGCCTTCGAGGTGATCCGGTGAGAGATGCTCCGGTGAGAGGCACTCCGGAAATGAAGAAGCTCAGCTCTCCTTGAAGCCCCGGTGCAGGGCGACCACCCCGCCGGTCAGGTTCCGCCAGGCCACCCTCGACCAGCCGGCCTTGCGCAGCCGCTCGGCCAGCGCGGGCTGGTCGGGCCAGGCGCGGATGGACTCGGCGAGGTAGACGTAGGCGTCCGGGTTGGAGGAGACCGTGCGGGCGATCGGCGGCAGGGCGCGCATCAGGTACTCGGTGTAGACCGTGCGGAAGGGCGCCCAGGTCGGGTGCGAGAACTCGCAGATCACGACCCGGCCGCCGGGCTTGGTCACCCGGTACATCTCGCGCAGCGCTCCATCCGTGTCCTGGACGTTGCGCAGCCCGAAGGAGATCGTGACGGCGTCGAACACGTCGTCCCTGAAGGGCAGCTTCGTCGCGTCGCCCGCGGTCAGCGGCAGCCACGGGTGGTTCCGCTTGCCGACCTGGAGCATGCCGAGGGAGAAGTCGCAGGGGACGACATACGCGCCGGTGCGGGCGAAGGGCAGCGAGGACGTCGCCGTACCGGCCGCCAGGTCCAGCACCTTCTGGGCGGGGCGGGCGTCGACGGCCCTGGCGACCTCCTTGCGCCACACCCGGTCCTGGCCGAGCGACAGCACGTCGTTCGTCAGGTCGTACCGTTCCGCGACGTCGTCGAACATCGAGGCGACTTCGTGCGGCTGCTTGTTCAGGGAGGCGCGGGTCACGGGCCCATTCTTGCAGTACGACTCCCAGCACCCGCCCGGGGGAGGAGCCTCGGCTTCTTCTACGGCCGACCAGAAGGCCTGGGCGAGCGGGATGTCGTCGAGGTGGCCTAACGGCGTCTGTGCACCAAACGCCCCGCGCACACCGTCGCCATGCACTCGCCCTTCTCGTCGAACACGGCCAAATCCGCCCGGCCGTTCTCGGTGATCGCCGTCGGGCGCGTGCGCGGCAGCACGGCCACGTCGTTCCGGGCCGCCGCCGCCCGAAGTTCAGCGGTGTCGGCGTGCTCCTCCAGCACCGCCACCGCCCCCGACTTCAGCACCGCGTGAATCCGTTCGCGCGGTGTCGGCGCGTCCGGGAGGGGGCCGTCGTGGACACGCGCGGGCCCGAGCACACCGCCGGGCCACTGCCGCACCCGCGCACCCGGAAACCGCTCCGTCAGCTCGGCGAGCGACCCCACCGCGGCGACGCGCGCCCCCTCCACCGCGACGGCACCGCCCTTGACGGAGTCCCCGCTCCCCCAGACGAGGCGCACCTCGTCCGCCGCATGAATCGTCAGCACGCGTACGTCAGTTGGAGGCGAGGAGCTTCAGCTCGGGGTGTGCGGTACCGCCCTCGATCGCGGTGGACGAGATGTGGGACATGACGCGCTCGTCGACGGGGTCGTTGGCCGGGTCGTCGTGGACGACGAGGTGCTCGTACGTGGTCGAGCGCTGGGCCGGAACGCGTCCCGCCTTGCGGATCAGGTCGATGATCTCCAGGCGGTTGGAGCGGTGCTTGGCTCCCGCGCTGGAGACGACGTTCTCCTCCAGCATGATCGAGCCGAGGTCGTCGGCGCCGTAGTGGAGGGAGAGCTGGCCGACCTCCTTGCCCGTGGTCAGCCAAGAGCCCTGGATGTGGGCGATGTTGTCCATGAAGAGGCGCGCGATGGCGATCATCCGCAGGTACTCGAAGAGCGTGGCCTGGGTGCGGCCCTTCAGGTGGTTGTTCTCGGGCTGGTAGGTGTACGGGATGAAGGCCCGGAAGCCGCCCGTGCGGTCCTGTACCTCACGGATCATCCGCAGATGCTCGATGCGCTCGGCGTTGGTCTCGCCCGTGCCCATGAGCATCGTGGACGTCGACTCCACGCCCAGCTTGTGCGCGGCTTCCATGATCTCCAGCCAGCGCTCGCCGGACTCCTTGAGGGGCGCGATGGCCTTGCGGGGGCGCGCGGGGAGGAGTTCCGCGCCGGCACCGGCGAAGGAGTCGAGGCCGGCGGCGTGAATGCGCTGGATCGCCTCCTCGACGCTCACCTTGGAGAGCCGGGCCATGTGCTCGACCTCGCTCGCCCCCAGGCTGTGGATGACGAGCTGCGGAAAGGCCTGCTTGATCGCCGAGAAGTGCTGCTCGTAGTACTCGACGCCGAAGTCCGGGTGGTGGCCGCCCTGGAACATGATCTGCGTCCCACCGAGCTCGACCGTCTCGGCACACCGCCGCAGGATGTCGTCGAGGTCGCGGGTCCAGCCCTTGGCCGTGTCCTTGGGAGGTGCGTAGAAGGCGCAGAACTTGCAGGCCGTGACGCAGACGTTCGTGTAGTTGATGTTGCGCTCGATGATGTACGTCGCGATGTGCTCGGTCCCGGTGTACCTGCGCTTGCGTACGGCGTCGGCGGCGGCGCCGAGCGCGTGGAGCGGGGCGTCGCGGTAGAGGTCGAGCGCCTCCTCCGGGGTGATCCGCCCACCCTCGGCGGCACGGTCGAGGACGGACTGAAGGTCGGCCTTCTCGGTCACCGGAGCGTCCCTTTCGTCAAGGGTTGTGGACGGACCCGGCCAGCCTACGTCAGGGCCTTTGTCCGTCCGACCTCAGGCCGTGTACGCCCCGATCAGCAACCCGGCATACGCCCCCGCGATCAGGAACGGCCCGAACGGGATCGCCGTCTTCCGGCCCGCCTTCCGTGCGACGACGAGCGCACCGCCGTAGAGCGCCCCCAGCACGAACCCCGCGAGCGTGCCGAGCATCACGGTCGGCCAGCCGTACCAGCCGAGCGCGGCGCCCATGCCGAGGGCCAGCTTGACGTCGCCGAAGCCCATGCCGCCGGGGTTGATCAGGAACAGGACGAAGTAGCCGCAGCCGAGCGTCAGCGCGCCGAACAGGGCGGTGAGCCAGTCCCCGGTGTGTTCGGGGACGAGCGCGACCAGCCCGAGGAGGACCAGTACCGCCGCCGCGAGCGGGAGGGTCAGCGCGTCCGGCAGGCGCCGCACCCGGAAGTCGACGACCGCGAGGAGCACGCCGACGGGGGCGAGGAGGAGCCAGACGGCGATTTCGGGGCGGGTGTCGGTCGCGGCGGCGAGGGCGGCGCAGACGAGGGCCGTGGCGAGCGGGAGGAGGGGGGTGGTGGTGGCAGGGCCGTACGTCGGATCCGGGCACTGAGCGCATCGCGCCCGCCCGGCCCATCCCCGGATCGGATGCCCGCCGGGGCACTGCTCGCGCCACTCCTGCCCGGACGGGACGGCGAAGCGGTAGGCCGCGCGGGGCAGCAGCGCACCCGTCACCGCGCCCCACAACGCGGCGACGATCACGAGGAGGCCAATCACAAGGAGTCAGTATGGCAGCGGCACTTCTACCGGACCCTCAGCTCTGCCTGCCCTTCGGCAGCATGATCGTCCGGGACACCACGAACGTCGCCGGGATCGCCACCATCGACGCGATCAGCGGAGCGAAGCGGCTTCCGGCATGCAGGATGTCGACGATGACGTACACCCCTGCCGTCGTGATGACGAAGCTCGTCGCGTTCGTCAGGGGGAACAGCAGGAATTTCCGCCAGGTCGGCCTCGTCCGGTAAGTGAACCGGGTATTGAGGAAGAAGGATCCGATCATGCTGAGGCCGGAGGCGATGAGATGCGCGACCATGTACGGAAGGTGCGGCAGGAGCAGCAGGTAAAAGCCGTAGTACGTGCCGGTGTTGATGACACCGACGACGGCGAAGACGACGATCTGGCCCGATATCGGGCGCGGCTCCGAATCGGTTCCGGTTCGCGTGCTCGTCAGGGAATTGCTCATCAGGGAATGAGATCCTTGGTCGGGTTACCGCCGCACCGTGCCGGGTCCTGGGCTCGGTCCACGTTCGTCGCTTTCACCAGGAAGTGCGGGCGCCCCTTGACCTCGTAGTAGATCCGCCCGGTGTATTCGCCGATGATCCCCAGCATGATCATTTGCATGGCCGCCGCAGCGGTGACGGCCGTGATAATCGTGACATAGCCCGGGGTCTCGACTCCGTTGATGAGCGCGGCGCCCACGATCCACGCCGTGTAGAGGCCCGTGCACAGGAGCAGTGCCATGCCGAGGTAGAGGGCGGCGCGCAGCGGGCGGTTGTTGAAGGAGAGCAGGCCGTCGAGGCCGTAGTTGAGCAGGCTGCGGAAGTTCCAGGAGCTGCTGCCGTGGGCGCGGGTGGCGTTCTCGTACTCGAAGGTGGTGCTGGGGAAGCCCACCCAGGCGAACAGGCCCTTGGAGAAGCGGTTGTACTCGGTGAGGTCCACGATCGCGTCCACCACACGCCGGGAGAGCAGACGGAAGTCGCCCACGCCGTCGACGAGTTCGACGTCGACGAGCCGGTTGATGAGGCGGTAGTAGAGGCGGGCGGTGACCGTGCGGGTGATGCGGTCGCCGGTCCTGGTCCGCTTGGCGATGACCTGGTCGTAGCCCTGTGCGTGCAGTTCCACCATGCGGTGGATCAGCTCCGGCGGGTGCTGGAGGTCCGCGTCCATGACGATCACGGAGTCTCCCGAGGCGTGGCGCAGACCGGCGAGCAGGGCTGCCTCCTTGCCGAAGTTCCGGCTGAAGGAGACATAGCGTACGCGCGCGTCGAGTTCGGCCAGCCGCTGCAACTCCTCAAGAGTCCTGTCGCGGCTGCCGTCGTCGACGTAGACGAACTCCATGTCGTGGCCGAGCGGCAGGAGTTCCTCCGCGATCTTCTGGACCGCGTCGTGGAACCGGCCTATGACGTCTTCTTCGTTGTAACAGGGTGCGACGATCGAGATCAGCATGGTTCGGGTACTCCCCGTGAGGTTCGGCGAGCGGTGGTCATGCGCTCGGGTGGTGGTGTGCGCGCCGTCGTCTGACCGCGGCGAGGACGCTGAGGGCGATGAGGGTCAGCAGGGAGGCGGCGCCGACGGCTCCGCCCAGGCGCAGGCCCGGTGTATGGAATGTGCAGGTGAGACTGGTCGAGGAGCCGTCCAGGGGGACGGCGATCAGGCCGTAGTACTGCTTCGCGGGTACGGCGTCGGCGTCACCCGCCGCACAGCGCCAGCCGGCGATGCGCGGGGCCGCGACGACCGCGGTTCCCTTGCTGCCGGGCGGCAGTTCGGCGCGGATCGTGCCGTCGGAGACGGACACCTTCGTGGCGCCGGTGGCTTTCAGCTGGTCGACGGCGGCGCGCAGGCGCCCGGTGTCCAGGCAGCCGACCGCGCCCTCGGGGACGACGCCCGGCCGGTTCGGGGACAGTTCGATGCGGAGCCGTCCGGACGCCGGGACCGTGCCAAGGGGCTCTATCGCAGCGATCTTGGTGCCGGGGTCGGAGCGGAACCGCCCGGGGGTCTGCGCCCCGGTGATGCTCGCGGTGCCCGAGAAGTGCGGGGCCCAGAGGTACGCCTCGCTGCCGGCCTGGCAGGTGGCGGTGATCGTCGACCTGCCGGGACCGTTGACCCGCAGGCCAGATCGGCTGTCGGAGCTGCGCGGCGGCGGCTTCCCGGCGGGGGTGCGGACCGTGATGGGCGGCACGGTGTAGACCCGGGCGCCCAGCAGCAGTTCCTGGTTGCGGTACGGCGACGGCCCGAAGGCGGAGACGTTCGCGCCGGCGGTCGGCCGCACCGTCACCAGGGGCGGCACGTCCTCCCGGGACACGGTCACCTTGGTGCCGTCCTGCGGGAACCAGCCCTGATGCGGGTCCGGCGGTGAGTGCACCCGTGCGCCGACGGAGAAGATCGCGTCCGTGACGGCGTTGTCCAGGCTCTGGATGTTGCGGCCGCGCGAGGTGTAGCCGTCTCCGAGGGCGATGAGCGTGCGGCTGAGGACGTCGGAGGTCAGGCTGCTGTAGTACTGGGCGCCCTGACCGCCCACCATCAGCGGGTCGTTGCCGACGGTCTGCTCCCGGCCCGGGTCGGTCCGGTACTTGGGCCAGCCGTCGGCCTCGGCGATCGCGTCCGCCTGTTGCTGCTGCCGCGGTCCCCAGGGCGCGTAGTCGTCGAGGTGCCCGAAGCGCAGCCGGGTGGCGACGGCGGAGGTGGCGGTGGCCTCACCGACCTGCGTGCCGATGAGCAGGGTCACGGCCAGTCCGGCGAGTACCGTCTTGCGCCCACTGTCGTGGCGGGCGAGCAGCACCAGCCCGCACAGGGCGCCCGCGGCGGCGAGCAGGGTGAGCGGCAGGACGAAGGAGCGGTCCGTCAGCGCGCTGCGGCTCGCGACGGCGATGATCAGCGCCAGCAGTCCGCCCGCCGCGGCCAACGCGCGGCGGCCGGGAGGGCCGTACGCCAGCGCGTGCCACGCGGCGATCACCAGCATCCCGCAGAGCACGAAGGTCTGGCGGTACGAGCTGCCGTTCGGGGTGGAGAAGGCGTGCCAGAGGAGGTGGGTCGGGCCCCACTGGAACGACAGCGCGACGGCGACGGCGAGCAGCGTCCAGCCGTAGCGCACCCGGCGCGGGACCTTCCGGTGGAAGGGCAGGGCGAGGGCGAGCAGCAGCGCTGTGGTGCCGACGTAGATGGCGGGCGTACCGAAGCTGTACGTCGTCGGCAGCAGCCGGGCCACCATGTCTTCCGTCGGTGAGGGGACGAACGTCCGGACCACACCGGGGTAGGCGTGCTTGGTGCCGAAGTAGACGACGACCACGAGCGGCGCGGCCAGTCCCACGCCGAGCGCCATGGTCAGGACGGCGCGGCCCGCCGCCGCGAGCCGCTGCCGCCGGTCGAGGTCCGCGAGCCACAGCCGCAGCAGCACCACCAGACCGGCGGCGAGCGTGGCCATGTACGCCGTGTAGAAGTTGGCGATCCAGGCGAGCGCCACGATGACCACGCCGAGCGCCCGGCGCCGGTCGTTCAGCGCCCACTCGCCGACCAGGCACAGCAGCGGCAGGGCGAGAAGGCCGTCGAGCCACATCGTGTTGTAGATGGACGTCGCCAGCGTCCAGCCGCACAGGGCGTACGACGCTCCCAGCAGCCCCGCGGCCCACCAGCGGCCGGGGCGCATCCTGAGCAGCAGCCAGGCCATCGCGGCCCCCGCCGAGGCCACCTTCAGCAGGGTGATCACATACACCGCGAGGTCGATCTCGTCCCGCGGGAACACCCCCACGAGCAGGGCGAACGGGCTGCTGACGTACGTACCGAGGTCGGGCAGGAAGCTGGAGCCGTACCCGGACTGCCAGTTGACGAAGAGGCCGCCGTCGGCCCGCCCGTGCAGCAGGTCCCACAGGTGGGCGTGGAAGGGTACGTACTGGTTGCCGAGGTCGTTGACGTTGCGGGTGCGGAAGCCGAAGGGGTAGCTGCGGGCGATGATGTCGCCGGCGCACAGGACGGCGATGGTGAGGGCCGCCGCCAGCAGCGCGGCGGGGCCTGCCGGGCCGGCGGGGCGGCGGGGCAGACGGAGGCGGAGGCGGAGCCGCGTCGGGGTTCCGTGCGTGGCTCCGGTCGACGGCGTTGCCGGGGTCGCCTGTTCCGTCCGTTCGAGACGGGTGGTCTGGTTCACACCCTGTCCCTGTCCGGTCGGCGGACCGTGTTCCTGTGAGCAGCGCCACTTCCGCTCAGGGAACCGGCCAAGGGCAGGCTCGGACTAACCATTCTCGGCAAGCCTCCGGAGATTTGCGGGTGATTCGCCGTCTTAGATGAGCGCTCCACAGGAATGGTTGTGTGACATGAGGAACTGTGGGGAAGAATTTCGGATACGTGCACCGGAGTTTGCCGAACAGGGCGTTACTAAAAGGTAGACAAAAGATGCCCTGAAGCGGGAACCGCTAATTGATCTTCGACATCCGGGCCGTCGGATTCCCCGACTCCGCGCTGTCCGACCGATAGGTGAGATCGTCCCCGACCGGAGTGATCCGCACCGTCGCGGCAGCCTGACTGCACCCCGCGTGATTGCCCTTCGCCCCCACCGACGTCGCCACGATCTGCTTCGCGGACACACTCTTCAGGGTCAGTACGTCATTACAGACGAGGCCTACCGGATCGGTCTGCCGAAGAGTCCCCAACTCCTCGCCCACGTCCGCCTTGTGGATGGTGACACGGAAGGTGCCCATGGGGAGGCTGCCGCCGAGTCCGGTGGCCTGGCCTTCCCAGGTGCCGATGTAGGCGGCGGGTACGGCGGTCGGGTCACTGTCACCCGGCGCCTCGCCGGACGCCGAACTGGACGGTGAACCGCCCGCCGCGTCCGACCCGTTGTCGTCACCCGGCAACAGGTCGAACACGAACACCGACCCCACCGTCACCGCCGCCAGCGCCCCCGCGACCGCAAGAGCCACCGTGCAGCTCACCTTCCGACCCCGCCCACCGTCACCCGGCGCCGAGGTCGCCGCCACGGAGACGGAGAGCTTGCCGGGCTGCTGCGGAGGCACCGCCGGCTCGGCGTCACGCGGCTCGGGCACGGAAGCCGGCGGAGCGACGGACGGCATGACCGGCGGCGGCCCGAACTCCCCCACCGACGGATTACTGAACCCCACCGGCCCCGACGCCACATCCCCCGCCGCCTCAAGGTTCAGCAGCTGTACGGCACCCCGGCTCACCTGCTCCACGAGCGCTCCCGGCAGCCACCCGCCCGCGACCAGCCGGGCCGCGCCCTCCGGAGCCAGTCGCCGGGCCACCTCACCCGGCGAGGGCCGCGCCCCCGGGTCCTTCCCGAGACAGGCCGCCACCAGCTCCCGCAAGTCACCGGTCAGGGAGCCGAGTTCGGGCTCTTCGTGTACGACCTTGTAGAGCAGTGCCGCCGACGAGTCACCGGGAAACGGCGGCTCACCCGTCGCCGCGTACGCCAGCACGGCTCCCAGCGAGAAGACGTCCGCCGCACCCGTGACGCCCTTGCCGAGGATCTGCTCGGGCGACATATAGCCGGGCGAGCCGATCGAGACGCCGGTGGAAGTGAGGGACGCCGTGCCGTCCGTGGCCCGGGCGATGCCGAAGTCGATCAGCAGCGGTCCGTCGAGGGTGAGCAGCACATTCGACGGCTTCACATCCCGGTGGACCAGCCCCAGTTCGTGCACGGCCGCCAGCGCCTCGGCCAGACCCGCACCCAAGGCCCGTACCGAATGCAGCGGCAGCGGACCTCCGTCCGCGATCGCCGCACTCAGCGAGGGGCCCGCCGCATACGCGGTGGCCACCCATGGCACCCGCGCGTCGGGGTCGGCGTCCAGTACCGGCACGGTCCAGGCGCCGCCCACCCGGCGCGCGGCATCGACCTCGCGCCGGAAGCGGGCGCGGAACTCCTCGTCGAGGGCGAAGTGCGGGTGCACGATCTTCACCGCGACCGTGCGGCCGCCGGAGCTTCGGCCCAGATAGACCCGCCCCATGCCGCCGGAGCCGAGCCGGCCGAGCAGCCGGTAGGGACCCACGGCGGTGGGTTCGTCGACGTCGAGCGGTTGCATGGCGCCCCCTCTCCCCCGTGTACGCCTGCAGTCCCCGGCAGCCTATTGGTCCGGACGCACCTACGGCTGGAGCAGATCCACCTTCACGTCGGCCGGGAAGCCGGTCGTGGGGCCGACGCGGCGGGCGAACTCGGCGACCGCCTCCAACTGGGGACCCCCGAAGCGGAAGTCGAGGGTCGTGAAGTACCGCTCCAGGACCTGTTCGTCGAAGGCCTCCCAGCGGGCCGCCTGCTCGGCGACCTTGCCGACCTCGTCGAGGGAGAGGTTGCGGGAGGCGAGGAAGGCCTCGTGCACCGCGCGGGTGATGACGGGCTCGCGCTCCAGGTAGTCGCGGCGGGCGGCCCAGACGGCGAAGACGAAGGGCAGGCCGGTCCACTCCTTCCACAGCGCGCCGAGGTCGTGCACCTCGAGGCCGAAGCGCGGGCCGTCGAGCAGGTTGGCGCGCAGCGCGGCGTCCCCGATCAGTACGGCCGCCTCGGCCTCCTGCATCATCAGGCTCAGGTCGGGCGGGCACGTGTAGTAGTCGGGCTGTACGCCGTAGCGGTCGGCGAGCAGCAGCTGGGCCAGGCGGACGGAGGTGCGCGAGGTCGAGCCGAGGGCGACCCGGGCGCCGTCCAGCCGGTCCAGCGGGACCTGCGAGACGATCACGCAGGACATCACCGGGCCGTCGCAGCCGACGGCGATGTCCGGGAAGGCGACCAGGTCGTCGGCGTTGCGCAGGAACTCCACGAGCGTGATGGGCCCGATGTCGAGGCCACCTTGGACCAGCTGTTCGCTGAGCTTCTCCGGGGTGTCCTTGGTCAGCTCGAAGTCGAGGAGGGTACCGGTTCTCGCGAGCCCCCAGTACAGGGGCAGGCAGTTGAGGAACTGAATGTGGCCGACGCGCGGCCGGGTGCGAGAAATGTCCACATCGCGAGACTAGACCCCATGGGGTACGGTGCACTCTTCAGGGTGCCGCGAACCGCCTCATAGGCCCCGTCAGCCCCCCGCCTGGATCTTCAAACTTCCGAGTGACGTGATCTTGGCCTCTATTGCTTTCGGCTGCCTGCGTGCTAGGCTCGCCGCAAGTTGCAGTTTGGTTTCCCTTGCAGTACAGAGCCTGCGGAGCATGTAACCGCGGGCTCTCGTCGTTTTCAGACGTATGCAGTTGTGCGGCACAGTTTTCACACTTGCAGGTTCTGGAGCAGGGCAACCCTTTGGGCCCAAGGAGGGCTTATGGCTACCGGAACCGTGAAGTGGTTCAACGCCGAAAAGGGCTTTGGTTTCATCGCCCAAGAAGGCGGCGGCCCCGACGTCTTCGTTCACTACTCCGCGATCAATGCGAGCGGCTTCCGCTCGCTGGAGGAGAACCAGCAGGTCTCCTTCGACGTCACTCAGGGCCCGAAGGGCCCGCAGGCGGAGAACGTCACCCCCGTCTGAGTCTTCGGCCTCGGAGCCTGGTGCTTTGATCCGGAACAGATAGCAGTACCCAAGGAGCCCCGTGCCGCAAGGCAGCGGGGCTCCTGCCTTTTGCCCTGGACCTCACACGTGCTGCATGACCAGCACGAACGTCGTCCCGACTGCCAGCGCCTCGTACGAGTGCGGCACATCCCCGCGGTACGACATGTAGTCGCCGGGCCCCAGCTCGACCTCCTCACCCCGGGGCCCCGCCTTCACCCGGCCCGTGCTGACGATCAAGTGCTCCACGCTCCCCGGAATGTGCGGCTCCGAATCCCGGGCCGGGCCCGGTTCCGCGCGCAGGTGGTAGATGTCCCGCCGGGCGCCGGGCGGGCTGGCGGAGAGCAGGGTGGCCACGTAGTCCGCCCGTTCGGAGGCGACCGTGGGCCCCTCGCCCGCCCGGATCACCTGAACGGCCGAAGCCGGCGGCTCCACCAGCGCGCTGAACGGCACCCCGAGTGCGACGCCCAGCGCCCACAGCGTCTCCACGCTGGGGTTTCCGCTGCCCGTCTCCAGCTGGGACAGCGTGGACTTCGCGATCCCCGCCCGTTTGGCCAGCTCGGACAGCGACAGCCCGGCCCGGGTGCGCTCGCGGCGCAGGGAGGCGGCGATCCACGCAAGGGGCTCGCTCATACGGCTCACTTCCCATCGTTCGCTCTACAGGCACGTTCGTTCGGCTTGACGAACGAACGTCCAGGTGTTCATCCTGGAAAACATGCGTTCGCTACTCCGAACACCGATGATGGCACCTCTGGTGCGCGACAGCGCCCTCGTCTGGCTGGCGAGCGGTGTCGTCGGCGTCTCCTTCGGCGCGGTCTCCGTGGCCGGCGGGCTGCCCGTCTGGGTGCCGGTGGTGATGTCGCTGGTCGTGTACGCGGGCTCGGCGCAGTTCAGCGCGGTCGGCGTACTGCTCGCCGGGGGCGGGCCGTTCGCCGCGGCGGCGACCGGGCTGCTCCTGAACACCCGGACGGCGGCCTTCAGCCTGGCCGTGGCGGACGTCCTCGGCAGCCGGAGCCGGTTCGCCCGCTTCCTCGGCGCCCACCTCGTCACCGACGAGACGGTCGCCTTCACGCTCGCCCAGCCCGATCCGGTACGACACCGGACGGCATTCTGGGTGAACGGCCTCGGCCTGTTCGCCGCCTGGAACACCGGCGTCCTCGCGGGCGCGCTCGCCGGAAGCGCGCTCGGCGACACGGCGACGTACGGCCTCGACGCCGCCTTCCCCGCCGTCCTGGTGGCGCTGGTACTGCCCGCCCTGCGCAAGGACGCGGGCGTACGACGGGCCGCCGTGCTCGGCGCGGTCGTGGCACTGGCGGTGACCCCCGCCGTCCCCGCCGGGGTGCCGGTGCTGTTCGCGCTCGCCGGGCTCTTCGTATACGGACGGAGGCGGGCAGCGGCATGAGCACGACGGTCGCGATGATCCTGGCGCTGGCGGTGGGGACGTACGCCTTCCGGCTGGTGGGACCGGTTCTTTACGGACGTATCGAACTCCCCTCGAAGGTCCAGGAGTTGATGTCGGCCGGCGCGATCGTCCTGCTCACCGCGCTGCTGGCGACCGGCGCGCTGACCGAGAGCGGGGACTTCGCGGGGTGGGCGCGGCCGAGTGGGGTGCTGGTGGCGGGCGTACTGGCGTGGCGCCGGGCGCCGTTCGTGGTGGTCGTGCTGGGGGCGGCGGCCACGACGGCGGTGCTGCGGGCGGCGGGTGTGGGGTGAGTGTCAGTGGGGGTCGGTAGGGTCCGCGGCCATGACCGAAGCCGATTTCCTCACCGCCACACGCACCTTCTACGACGCCATCGCCGAGGACTACGCCGACCTCTTCCGTGCCGAACTGGCCAAGCCACTGGACCGGGCGGTGTTCGCCGGGTTCGCGGAACTGGTGGGGGCAGGCGGTCGCGTGGCCGACCTGGGCTGCGGGCCGGGGCGTGTGACGGCCCACCTCGCCTCCCTCGGACTGTCCGTCTTCGGGCTCGACCTGTCGGAGTCGATGCTCACGATCGCCCGGCGGGAGAATCCGGGGCTGCGGTTCGAGCAGGGCTCGATGCTGGAGCTGGACCTACCCGACGGTTCGCTCGCGGGCGCCGTGTCCTGGTACTCCTCCATCCACACCCCTGTGAACGAACTCCCCTCCCTCTTCGACGAGTTCCGGCGCGTCCTGGCACCGGGCGGCCACCTCCTGATCGCCTTCCAGATCGGCGACGAGCCCCGGCACCACGACCGGCCCTGGGGACATGATGTGGCGCTGGACTTCCAACGGCGACAGCCGGACCAGATCGACGGCCTGCTCCGAGCCGCCGGGTTCGCGCCCGTCATGAGGATGGTGCGAGAGCCCGCCCCGAACGAGCCGACGCAACAGGCGTCCTTGATCGCCCGCAAACCCGCCTAGGGGCAGCGCCCCGTAAGGGGCGCGGGGCTGTATCTATATGCGGCTCCGCCGCGTGGGCGCGACCAGCCACAACGAACCCGCACCCGGGCGACGGAGCCCTCCGCCCGCGAACCTGGTGGAGAGCTACCGGAGGGACGGCGCGCGGGCCTGACACTCCGCTCCGGGCCTACTTCAGGCCGATCGCCGCGCAGTCCGCCGCATACTCCGGGGTGCAGATCTCCTTGACGGTGTAGACGCCGTCCTGGATCAGCGTCTCCTCGATGTTGTCCCTGGTGACGGCGACCACCGGCACCAGCTGTGCGGGAATGTCGTCGTCCGTCGGGCTGTCGACCTTGTCCTGGGTCAGTGCGTCGAACTCGATCGAGCGCCCCTGGACCTTGTACACGGCCATCTTCGCGGCGTCGGTCGCCTCCTCCGCGAACGGCTTGTACACGGTCATGTACTGGTCGCCCGCCACGATCCGCTGCACCGCGTCCAGATTCGCGTCCTGCCCGGTCACCGGTGGAATCTTGCTCGCGCCCGCCGCCTTCAGCGCCTTGATGACAGGGCCCGCGAGGCCGTCGCTCGCCGCATACACGGCGGCGATGTTGTCCAGCCCGACGGCCTCGATCGCCTTCCTCATGTTCGCTTCGGCGACTCCGGGCGACCACTTGTCCGTGTCGTACTGCTGGACGATGTTGACCTTGCCTTCGAGTTCGTGGAGCGCGCCCTGCTTGAACAGTGCCGTGTTCGGGTCCTCGGGATCGCCGTTCATCATGACTACCTTGGCGGACGCTGCCTGCGAGCCGAGTTCGCCCATGATGGCGCGGCCCTGCACCTCGCCGACCAGCTCGTTGTCGTGGGAGACATACGCGTCGATGGGCCCCTGCGCGAGCCGGTCGTAGGCGATGACCGGGATGTTCGCGTCCCTGGCCTTCCGTACGTCCGTGGCGATGGCCTTGGCATCCAGCGCGTCGACGAGGATGACATCCACCTTGTCGTCGATCATCTTCTGGAACTGTCGGCTCTGCTCGGCCACGCTCGCCTCGGCGTTGGCGTAGACGACCTTGCCCCTGTTGTGGGTGAGGGTGGCGACTTCCTTCTTGATCAGCGGATGGTCGAACTTCTCGAAACGGGACGTGTCCTTGTCCGGCAGGAGGAGACCCACCGTGATGTCGTCGCCCTTCTTCGGGGGCGCGGAGCTGTCGCCGCCCCCGATTCCGCCGACGACACCGCACGCGGCGATCGACAGGGCCGAGGCGGAGGTGGCGAGGCCTATGCCGATACGGCGTACGGCTGATGTGTGGGGGGAACGAGGGTTCACTACTGGAGCCTTCCGAGCCGATGAGCGGCGTGCTACCCGGGTGGCGGTAGCAAATGCCCCGAGGGCATGTCACGTCAAGCGGTTGTCGTAACAGGACGGCAAACGTTTTCCCTGATCACAACCCTGGCTCCTTGAGCGCGAGTTCCACCCACACCGTCTTCCCGACGTCGCGCTCCGCAACGCCCCAGGTGAGAGCGAGCAGCGAGACGAGAATCAGCCCCCGCCCGCGCTCTCCCTCCGGCTCGTTGATGAACCTGAGTTGCCGGTCACCTCTCGGGTCACTCACCTCAATACGCACGGTCTCCTCAGGAAAGAGCAGCAGCCGCAACTCGAAGTCCCTCCCGGGAAGACGCCCATGCGTCACGGCATTCGCGGCGAGCTCGGCGACCAGCTGCTGCGCGGTGCGGTTCACCTCGCTGTCGTACGGGTGCCCCCACGCGGCGAGTTGCAACGCGGTGAGTCGTCTGGCGAGCCGGGCACCTCGGGGGGTGGCGCTCAGGCGCTGGGTGGAGATTTCGGCGTTCACGTCACTCAGCGTGGTCGGTTGTATCTACGCTGACCAGGGGCGACGGCGCGACTGTGCGTAGCAGTACGGCTGCGGGGCGTGCGATGTCGGGCAGTCGGCCGTGACCAACGACGACGTAAGGGCGGTGACGCACGTGACGGACGAACGGGAGCGGAGGCCGGAGACGCCGGCGGAGGCGGATGGAACCATCGAGTTGTTCCGCACGCTGGGCAGGATGCTCCGGCTGCTGCGCGAGCGGGCTGGGCTGACACAGAAGCAGTTCGGCGCAATGGTCGGATACGGGCCCGACCAGATCGGGGCGATGGAGCGCGGGGTGCGGGCACCCCGGCCGGAGTTCCTGCAGAAGGCGGATGAACTCCTCAACGCCGACGGGCTGTTGAAGGAGGCGATGGAGGACGTCGAGCAGGCGATGTCCAAGCGGCGGACCCGGCATCCAGAGTGGTACCGGAGTTACGCGGCGCTGGAGGCGGAGGCCGTCGAGCTGCACTTCTACGCCAACCATGGCATGCCGGGGCTGCTCCAGACGCTGGACTACGCGCACGCCGTGTTCGTCAAGCGGCGCCCGCTACTGAGCGAGGAGGCCATCGAGAAGCGGGTGTCGGACCGGCTGTCCCGGCAGCAGGTCTTCGAGCGCGATCCCCTGCCCGTCATCAGCTACGTACTCGAAGAGGTCATCCTCGACCGGCCGATCGGCGGGAAGGCGGTCTTCGCGGAGCAGTTGGAGCGTCTGCTGCGGATCGGCCACCTGCGGAACGTCGAGCTCCAGGTCATGCCGACCAAGGTCGAGCAGCACCCCAACTTGGACAGCGCGTTCAACCTGCTGACGCCCAAGAAGCATGCCCAGGTGGGCTATACGGAGGCGCAGGGCTATCCGAGGCTCATCACCGACATGGAGGAGGTGCGGAAGCTCGCCGAGCGCTATGGGATCATGCGGGCACTGGCCCTCAGTCCCTTGGAATCCCGCGCCTTGATCGAGAAGAAGTTGGGGGAGCTGTGAACATCGACAGGCTCGACTGGTTCAAGTCCAGCTACAGCGGCGGCGAGGGCGGCGAATGCCTAGAAGTCGCCTACACCTGGCGCAAGTCGACGTACAGCAGCGGCGAGGGCGGCGAATGCCTAGAGGTCGCCACCTGCCCCCACACCATCCACATCCGCGACTCCAAGAACCCCACGGGCCCGCACCTCACCCTCTCCCCCACCACCTGGTCGGCCTTCCTGTCCGGCGAGTTCGTGGGCGAACGGGGCTGATCTACCGTCGCCGTGGGACGAGGTCGACTCGAACGCTGTCGTCGTACGGGATCACAAAGGTCCGGCTGTCCCCGGTGACCCACTGGGCGGGCACCAGGAAGAGCCGGGCGTTGGACTCGACGAGGAGGCGCAGGCCTCTGTAACGGAAACGGAGGGACTCCTTGTCGTCGGCATCTGGCAACTCCGTTTCCTGGACTGCGGCCGGAAGATCCCGCAACGGTTCCTTGGTGTAGAGGACGGCCTCCGGGCGGTTCGGAAGGGACTCGGCGTCGTCCAGGGCGCGGCCTCGCCCATAGGCGGCGGCGAAACTGTTGGCCGTCCAGAAGGAGCCCGCTACGACGATGACCGCCACCCAGGCCAGGGCGTGTCTGTTGAGGCGGGTGACGGCGGGAGACTCCAGCCACGTGGCCAGTTCACCGGCGTTCGCGGGGACGGTGGGAGGGGCGGCCGCCGGCTCCTCGTCCGGGGCGCCCGTGCCCCCGCTGTCGTCACGTTCGGCTCGGCGCCGGTCCCAGCGGACGGCGACGACTCGCAGCAACCAGAGGCCGTACGCGAGGGCGAGGGCGCCGCATCCGAGGGACAGGGGAGTCCTCGCGATTCCCTCGGTGCGGGCGACCTCCGGTACCAGTAGGCCGACGATGCCGCGGGTGAACGCCAGAAGCCCGGCGATGACCACGAAGAGACCGACCCAGCCGGTGACGGCGTCGCGGTCCGGGGACGCCATCATCCAGCGGACCCCCGTGTGGGCTGCCGTGATCAGGAGGAAGGCGATCGCGACGATGGTGAGCGGCGGGTAGACGACCTCCACCCCGTAGAGCAGCATCTCCTGGAGGGACAGGTCGACCATGTCGAGGTACACGCCGAAGTAGCGAAATCGCGCTGTCGTCGCCACGTAGCCGAAGTAGAAGAGCAGGGTGGTGACCACGGTGGTCGGCGCGACGACGTTGGCCACGGCCCACAGACGTTCCCGGACCTGTCCCTCCAACAGCGATGCCGGTGGCTCCGGTTCGGGCTCCGGGGTCACGTCCCGGCCTCTGAGGGCACCGGGGATTCCGTGGATTCCGTGGATTCCGTCGGTGTCGTGCCCCCGGTCGTTTCACCCGGCGGCGGGCTTGTGTCCGTGGGTGGCTCCGGCGTCTCCGGGGTGCTTTCGCCTCCGCCGGTGACCGACTCGTCCGCCTTGAAGGTGTAGGTCAGGGTCGCTGTCCCGGAGCAGGGCCGTGGCGTCGCCCCCGCGCACGTACCCGTGACGTCGACGACGAGGGTGGCCTGCTCCCGGCCGAGGCCCCCCGGGCGCGACAGCAGGAGGTGACAGCCGTGCCGGGGGGACTGCGCGGTGCCCTCGAGCACGGTGCCCGGTTCGCACGGGGTCACCGGGCCGGTCAGGCCGTCGCCCCAGATACCGGGCGAGGGAGTCACCGCGTAAGGGCAAGGACCGGCAAAGCTCTCTACGTTCGCCGAGCCCTCTATGTGGAAGGACCGGATCGTCACTGCCGATTCGAGCTTGTTGGCCAGAACAACACATCCGCCCTTGGAGGAGTCGAACGTCACGCCCCCCTCCTCCTTCACGACCGGATACGTGTCGGTCAGCGTCGCCCCCGGAAGCCTGAGGTTCTTGACCTCTCCCGAACCTGTCTCCCCCGAGCCGTTGTCCCCGTCACCCGTTCCCCCGTCGGATGATCCAGACGCCCCAGACGTGGACCCCGACGCCCCGGTCCCCCCGGACGCCGCTCCCCCTCCCCCGGAGACATCACCCGAGCTCGACTCCTGCGAATTCACACCCGAAGAATCCCCGGTAGCGACCCGCACGATTCCGTATGCACCGACGAAGAGCAGCAATGCCGCTAACGCGGCCAGAGTGACATGCGTGGAACGGCTCGCAGCCATGAAGATTCCCCCTTTGGCCGGACGGCGCACCGCCGCCTGTCCGGACGAAGGGTGTTGTGCCCAGAGGCCAACATCAGGAATCTACTTCGAGTAAAGCCCCTCGATCTGCGCCGCGAAGTCCCGCATGACCGCCTCGCGGCGCAGCTTCATGGAGGGCGTCAGATGGCCGGAGAACTCCGTGAAGTCCTGCGGCAGGATCGCGAAGCGGCGGATCGACTCGGGGCGGGAGACGAGCTTGTTGGCCTCGTCCACGGCGCGTTGCAGGATGGCGGTCAACTCCTCGTCGCTGACCAGGAGTTCTGCGGGGACCGGGTGTTTGCCGTTCATACGGCGCCAGTGGGTGATGCCGTCCATGTCGAGGGTGATCAGCGCGGAGACGTAGGGGCGGCCGTCGCCGACGACTATCGCCTGGGAGATCAGCGGGTGGGAGCGGAGCCAGTTCTCCAGGGGGGCCGGGGCCACGCTCTTGCCGCCCGCGGTGATCAGGAGCTCCTTCTTGCGGCCGGTGATCGTCAGGTAGCCCTCGTCGTCCAGCGCACCGATGTCCCCCGTCGCCAGCCAGCCGTCGGGGGCCGCGGGAACCACTCCGCCCGCCTGCGGGTCCCAGTAGCCGCGCAGTACTTGATCGCCGGCCAGCAGGATCTCGCCGTCCGCGGCGATGCGGACCCTCGTGCCGGGGAGCGGCCAACCGACCGTGCCCAGGCGGGGTTTGAGCGGGGGCGTGATGGTCGCCGCGCCGGTGACCTCGGTCAGGCCGTAGCCCTCGTAGATCTCGATGCCCGCCCCGGTGTAGAACGCGGCCAGCCGCCTGCCCAGCGGTGAGCCGCCGCAGATCGCATACCGCACGCGTCCGCCCATGGCGTTGCGGATACGGCGGTAGACCAGGGGGTCGTAGAAGGTACGCGCGGCTTTCAGCGCCCGGTTCGGGCCTGAGCCCGTCCCCGTCTGTTTCGCCTCCATCGCCTCGCCGTACTTGATGGCCACGTTCGTCGCACGGTCGAACGCCGAGACCCGCCCGCCCGACTCCGCACGGGCCCGCGCGCTGTTGAAGATCTTCTCCAGCATGTACGGGATGGCGAGCAGGCACGTCGGTTTGAAGCTCGCCAGGTCCGGCAGCAGGTGGTCCGGTTTCAGGCTCGGCGCATGGCCCAGCCGTACTCCCGCCCGGACGCATGCGATCGCCACCATCCGGCCGAAGACATGCGACATCGGCAGGAACAGCAGCACCGACGCCTCTTCGCTCGTCCGCGCCTTGAAGATCGGGTACAGGAGTTCGATCGCGTTGTCGACCTCGGCGAAGAAGTTGCCGTGCGTGAGCGCGCAGCCCTTGGGCCGGCCGGTCGTGCCCGAGGTGTAGATGAGGGTGGCGAGGGTGTCGGGGACCAGCATCCCGCGCCGTATGTCCACCTCCTGGTCCGGCACCTGCTCGCCCAGCTCCGCCAGCCGGTCCACATGGCCCTTCTCGATGACCCACATATGGCGCAGGTCGGGCAGGCGCTCGCGCTCCGGGCCGAGGGCGGCGGCCTGGGCCCCGGTCTCGGTGACCAGGGCGACCGCGCCGGAGTCCTGGAGGATCCAGCGGACCTGGAAGACGGACGAGGTGGGGTAGACGGGGACGGTCACCAGGCCGGCGGCCCAGGCGGCGAAGTCGAGGAGCGTCCACTCGTACCTCGTACGCGCCATGACGGCGACCCGGTCACCGGGGACCAGCCCCTCGGCGATCAGCCCTTTGGCCACCGCGTGCACCTGCGCCGCGAACTCGGCCGCCGTCACGTCGGTCCAGCTGCCGTCCTCCGTCTTGCGGCTGAGGACCACATGTCCCGGCTGCGTCTCCGCGCGGTCGAACGGCAGGTCGGCGAGCGAGCCGTGCACGGCCGGTGCGACCAGCGGCGGAATGGACACCTCTCGCACCATTCCGTCCAGCCGACGGATCTCCGGCGCCCTGAGGATCGGCTCGCCGTCGTAGTCGAGGTCGATGCCGAAGTCGGGGGTGGAGCCGGAAGGGGACGCTTGCGGGATCGACATGGGCAGCTCCTGAGGCGTGCAGCTCGTACCGCTCTGCTGCATGAAGTACGCGCAGCGCGTACTGCGGCGTTCACCAGCTGTGTGCGGCCACGTGTGTTACCGCTGGTTAGGTGGGAGATCGTACGGCGCCCAGGTGTGGAGTTCGTGCGGGTTACGAGGTGGTAAGGGGCCGGGGATGTGCAACCTCGGCGATCACCCGGGCACCTGCCGACCGGACGTCAACTTCCCTATTTTACCGATGGGTTGGAACCCCCCTAAGGTGAGGAATTCTCACCTCCCGACCTGGCCTTACCTGAGGTAACTTTACTCCTGAGTAAGCAGAGTTTTCGCGTGGGGAGATGACCATGGCCGACCTGACCGACGCGCCCGCGCTCGCGCCCCTGCTCGCCCGCGGCGCCCTGCTCTCCCCCTTCAAACGACCCCGCCCGGACGCCGACTTCCCCCGCACCCGGCTCGTCCTGCCCGGCGTACGCATCGACCTCGCCCGGCTGGCCGCCTACGAACGCGTCTGCGGCTTCGCCACCGGCGACGACGCGTTGCCGGTGACGTATCCGCATGTGCTGGGCTTTCCGCTGGCCATGCGGCTGATGAGCGGCCGGGGCTTTCCGCTGCCGCTGCTGGGACTCGTCCATACGTCGATCGAGATCACCCAGCGGCGGGCGCTCGCGGCGACCGGGGAGTACGAAGTCACGGTCCACGTCGAGGGCCTGGCACCCCATCGGCGGGGCACGGAGGCCGCCGTCGTCACGGAGGTGCGGGCGGCGGGGGACGTCGTATGGGAGTCGCGGAGTACGTATCTCGCCCGCCATCGCACGGACGGCCGTACCCCACAGGCTCCGAAGGAAGAGACGGGTCCACTGCCCGTCGTCGCCGAGTGGCGGCTGGCCGGGGACATCGGGCGCCGGTACGCGACCGCGTCCGGGGACCGCAACCCGATCCACCTCTATGCCCTGACCGCCCGGCTCTTCGGCTTCCGGCGGGCCATCGCACACGGGATGTGGACCGTGGCACGATGCCTGGCGGCGCACGGCGTGCCTGAACGGGCGCTGGTGCAAGCGCAGTTCAAGACGCCGGTGCTCTTGCCGGGAACGGTGACGTACGCGGCGGACGGCGAACGCTTCGAGCTGCGGGGCGGCGACCGGACGCAGGTGAGCGGCACGGTCTACCCGGCCTGAGCGTCCGGCTCCTGCGGCGGGGGCCAGGGACGGCCCGCCATCAGGCCGCCCAGGCCCGCCCAGGCGAAGTTCATCAGCGTCGCGGCGGCCTGACGGGCGGTCACGCCCGGGGTCGCGTTGGCCCAGGCGGCGAGCGACTCGGCGGCGCCGACCAGGGCCTCCGCGAGACCGGCGACCTCACGCTCCGGCAGATCCGGGTCGTGGTGCGCCTCGCGGGCGCCGGCCAGGATCAACTGCGTCACGAACGCGACGATCTCCTCACGCATCGCGGCGACCTCGGCGGCGAACGGCTCGCCGTGCGTGCGGGCCTGGAGGTGCAACACCGACCAGCCGTCCGGGTTCTGCGCGGTGTGCGTGAAGAACGCCCGCAGCCCTGCCCAGAGTTGGCGGTCGGCGGGCAGGCCCGGGTCGACGCCCTTGCGGACCGCTTCGGTGAGCGCGGTGGCCTCCCGGCGGATGCACGCCGTGAAGAGGTCTTCCTTCGAGTTGAGGTACAGATAGACCAACGGCTTGGAAACGCCCGCCAGTTCGGCTATCTCGTCCATCGACGCGGCCATGTATCCCCGCTGGCCGAAGGTCTGCACGGCGGCGTCGAGCATCTGCTGCTCACGTACGGCACGCGGCATCCGCTTGGTCTTCACGGCACCCATGGGGGTCAGCCTACGGTTCGCAGGCCGCGGCAGAGCCTTAAGAGGCATGCCCCTGTGCACGGGAGGCGTCGTCCGCCACGTCCTCCTGGGAACGGTTGGCGTCCAGGTTGGCCTTCACCCGGTCCACCTTCTGGACGATCCGCACCGACGCCCGGTCCCGCTCCTTGCGCAGCACCACGAAGCTGATCGGGGCGGAGATCACCAGGGCGAGCAGGACGACCCACATGCCGTTGGACGCGCCGAGGCCCCGCGGGGCCAGGCCGGAGTAGACGAGGCCCCAGACGACCACGAGGCAGCCCGCGAAGATCCCGAGGCGCATCAGTGTGTAGCGGAGCATCTCAATCCACTCTTCCGATTCCAAAAAGGTCCGTCGTCCAGTGAAGCATGCACACCTCCCGATCTTGGAGGGGGGTGTCCTGTCGCACTGAAGCTGTCGGATTCTCATCGCGCCGTGTGCTGAGCGGCGGCTCGTCCTCTCGGACTGGCTGGAGCGAGTGCAGATGACGGATCTCAGCCGTCACATCCGGTTTCGGAGCGATGCCCACAGCGATGGCAAGTGGGCATCGCTCCACCCTGCTCACTGGACAACCAGGGCTACATATCAACGGTCAGTAATCCCAGACGGCCGGTACGAAACGGAAGGCGTTGCCGGCGACCGCCACGTTGCAGATGGACGGGAACGGGAGGTGAGTGGCCACCAGTTGCTCGCCGCTCGCCGCCAGCTCTTTCAAGAGACGGATCCGGACGCGGGCTGATTCCTCGGGGTCGTGTTCGAAGCCGTTGTGCCACTCGGGCTTGTCGAACCCGCACTGGAACACGGCATCGCCGGCGAACGTCAGCCGGTCGCCGCCGGACTCCAGGCGGACGATGCTGTGGCCGGGGGTGTGACCGCCGGTGCGACAGATCATTACTCCTGGCGCCACCTCGTACTCCGCCTCGAACGGCCGCAACTGGCTGCGGTACATGTCCAGGAACCGCGAGGCGGTCGTTCGAAGCACTTCCGGCACCGGTGCCGGCATGACGGTGCGGGAGAAATCAGGCGCTTCCCAGAACTCGGCCTCGGCGGCCGCCAGGTGGACCCGCAGGTCCGGGCGCAGTTGGCCCCTCAGCCCGTCGACGAGCAGCCCGCCGATGTGGTCCATGTGTAAGTGGGTGAGCACCACGTCGGTCACGGATGCGGGATCGATCCCGGCGGCGTGCAGTCGCATGGCCAACTGCCCGGCCCGCGGAAAGCCCGGAAACTCTGTCCCCAGCCCGGAATCGATGAGGATGGTCCGGCCTCCGCTGCGCACCACGGCCACATTCAGTGGCCAGTCGAGCATCTCCGGTGGCAGGAACATGTCACTAAGCCACGCCGCCAGGTCGGCCGTGGCGGCGTTGGTGGCCATCGTCACGGCGGGGATCGGCAGCACCCCGTCGCTGATCACCATCACGTCGATGTCGCCGACCTTCAGCGCGTAGCGCGACGGAACCAATTCGTCATACCCCGGTGCATCGGGGCGTGCGATGTTGACCTGGCTCATGTTGTTCTCCTCTTGAAGAGCGTTCAGTCATCCCTTAAGACCGGACGGCAGCCCGGTCTGTGACAGCCGCCCCGCTCCTCACGAGGGTCAGCTCAGCGTCAGCAGCATGTGGACGTCGTCCCGGTCGTCTCCGGGAGCGACACGGATCGCGCCGGGGACCCGGCCGACCTCCTTGTAGCCGCAGGAGCCGTAGAACCGCTCCAGGCCGTTGCCGCCCCGGCAGGTGAGCCGGATCGCCTCGATGCCGTCGAAGCCGCGGGCCGCGTCCTCGGCGGCGGACAGCAGGTCACGGCCGTAGCCCCGGCCCTGGTGCCGCGGGTGCACCATCACCGTGTACAGCCACAGCCAGTGCGTCATCAGCCGGTGCGTGTTGAACGTGAGGAAGGCGGTCGCCGCGACCTGCCCGGACTCGTCGTGCCCGACGAGCAGCCGGGTGCGGCCCTCCGCCATCGCCGCGAAGTGCTTCACCAGCTCCGGGCGTATCGCCTCCCGCGTCACCGGGGGCACGAAGCCGACGGAACCGCCCGCGTTGGAGACGTCGGTCCACAGGTCGAGGATGCCGTCGCGGAGGGTGGGATCGACGGCGGGGTCCAGGGTGAAAGTAAGGGACACGGCAGCATCGTAACCATTACGACAGTGCTCGCGCCGCCACCTTCAGATCCGAGACCAGCCCCTCGTACGCCGCCCTCCGGTCCTTGTCGTCCTGTGCCCGCAGCACCGACGACGGGTGCACGGTCGGCACCAGCCGCTCCTGACGTCCATGGATCTCCTCCTCCAGGACCGTCCCGCGCACCTGCGTCACCCGGAACGACGACCCGAGCAGCGCCTTGCCCGCGGTGGCACCGAGCACAATGATCAACTCCGGCTCCACGACCGCCAGCTCGGCCGCGAGCCACGGCCCGCACGCCGTCATCTCACGCAGGGTCGGCGCCTTGTGGATACGGCGCTTACGAGGCTCGGCCTGCGTGAACTTGAAGTGCTTGACGGCATTGGTGACATAGGCGTCCGCCGGATCTATGCCGGCCTCCTCCAGCGCACGGTCCAGGAGGCGCCCGGCCGGCCCGACGAAGGGTTTGCCCTGACGGTCCTCCTGATCGCCGGGCTGCTCGCCGACGAGCATGACGCGAGCGTCCGGGTTCCCGGCACCGAAGACGGTCTGGGTGGCGTCCCGGTGCAGGGGGCAACCCCTGCACTCGGCAGCGGCGCGACGGAGGGAGGAGAGACCGCCACGGTCGGGAAGAAAGGGTTCAGCGGTATAGGCGTCCTCAGGCGCCTCAGTACTAACCATGCCGGCCCGAGTACCCACCCAAGGGGCGCGGGGAACTGCGCGACAAGCCCCCACTCACCCGCAGCCGAGCCACAACCTGAGGCCCCAAAAATCACACCCGCATCGGCTGCGGCGACTCCCTGCGCAACGGATCCGGCCCCTCGTACTCCCGAATGATCTCGTACCGCGTGTTCCGCTCCACCGGCCGGAACCCCGCATCCCGGATCAGATCCAGCAGATCCTCACGGGTGAGCTTGTTCGGCGTACCGAAGTCGTCCGCGTCATGCGTGATCTTGTACTCGACCACCGACCCGTCCATGTCGTCGGCGCCGTGCTGGAGGGCCAGCTGCGCGGTCTGAACGCCGTGCATGACCCAGAAAACCTTGACGTGCGGGACGTTGTCGAAGAGGAGACGGGAGACAGCGAAGGTCTTCAGAGCCTCCGCACCCGTCGCCATCTGGGTGCGCGCCTGGAGGCGGTTGCGTACCTTGCCGTCCTTCATGTCGACGAAGTCGTGCTGGTAGCGCAGCGGGATGAAGACCTGGAAGCCGTTCGTCTCGTCCTGGAGCTCACGGAGCCGGAGAACGTGGTCGACGCGGTGCCGCGGCTCCTCGATGTGGCCGTACAGCATGGTGCACGGGGTCTTCAGACCCTTCTCGTGCGCCAGCCGGTGGATGCGGGACCAGTCCTCCCAGTGGGTGCGGTGGTCCACGATGTGCTGCCGCACCTCCCAGTCGAAGATCTCCGCGCCGCCGCCGGTGAGGGACTCCAGCCCGGCGTCGATCAGCTCGTCGAGGATCTCGGACGCGCTCAGCCCGGAGATCGTCTCGAAGTGGTGGATCTCCGTCGCCGTGAACGCCTTGAGCGACACGTCCGGCAGGGCCGCCTTCAGCTCGCGCAGGGAACGGGGGTAGTACCGCCACGGAAGATTGGGATGCAGTCCGTTGACGATGTGCAGCTCGGTGAGGTTCTCGCCCTCCATCGCCTTGGCGAGCTTCACGGCCTCCTCGATGCGCATCGTGTACGCGTCCTTCTCGCCCGGCTTGCGCTGGAACGAGCAGTAGGCGCAGGAGGCCGTACAGACGTTGGTCATGTTGAGATGCCGGTTGACGTTGAAGTGCACGACATCGCCGTTCTTGCGCGTCCGCACCTCGTGCGCCAGCCCGCCCAGCCAGGCCAGGTCGTCCGACTCGTACAGCGCGATGCCGTCCTCACGGGTCAGCCGCTCACCGGCCCTGACCTTCTGCTCCAGCTCGCGCTTGAGCCCGACGTCCATGGGGTCACACCTTTCTGAGACAGACTCCGTAAACCGTACGCCTACGCCTCTTCGGGCAGTTCTCCGACCCGGTTCTCCCACTTCGTGGAGAGCACGATCGTGGTACGGGTCCGGGAGACGCCCTTGGTGCCGCTGAGCCGGCGGATGATCTTCTCCAGGCCGTCCACGTCGGCGGCGCGCACCTTGAGCATGTAGGAGTCCTCGCCGGCGATGAACCAGCAGTCCTCGATCTCGGAGAGATCCCTCAGTCGCCGGGCCACGTCCTCGTGGTCGGTGGCGTCGGAGAGTGAGATGCCGATCAGGGCGGTGACGCCGAGGCCGAGTGAGGCGGCGTCGACGGTGGCGCGGTAGCCGGTGATGACGCCGGCCGCCTCCAGCCGGTTGATGCGGTCGGTGACGCTGGGTCCCGACAGGCCGACGAGGCGCCCCAGCTCCGCGTACGAGGCCCGGCCGTTCTCTCTCAGGGCCTGGATGAGCTGCCTGTCCACCGCGTCCATGCGATTCGAAGCCTTCCGCTGATTCCGACGATTGGAGATATGACGATCAGAGATATGGAGATGACAAGTTTTCGGGTGTTGCCAAGTGACTGCCAAGTGGCTGCCAAATGACTCAGTGGCTCGGTGGTTCAGGTCGGGCCGGACCCTCCGCCGAGTTCGCCCTTCCAGCGGCGGTAGAGGTCGTGCTGGACGCCGGCCGCGTCCAGGATCCGGCCGGCCACGAAGTCCACCAGGTCCTGGATGTGCGTGGCCCCCTGGTAGAACGCGGGCGAGGTGGGTACGACGGTCGCGCCGGCGTCGTCCAGTGTCACCAGGTGGCGCAGGGTCTGCCCGTTGAGCGGTGCCTCGCGTACGGCGACGACGAGCCTCCGGCCCTCCTTGAGGGTCACGCTCGCCGCGCGCTGGAGCAGGTCCTTCGACAGCCCGAGCGCGACGCCCGCGACGCAGGCGGTGGAGGCGGGGACGATCAGCATGCCCTTGGCGGGGTACGACCCCGAGGACGGCCCCGCGGCCAGGTCCCCGGCGCTCCAGTGCCGTACGCCGGCGATGTCCACGCCGAAGGCCTCCGGCTTGCCGTCGGCCCCTCGCGCCAGCCATTCCCGCAGGTCGTCCTGCCAGTGGGCGTCCCGGAAGGGGATGCCGGTCTCATCGAGCAGGGTGAGCCGGGAGGCGCGGCTGACGACCAGGTCGACGCTCTCGCCCGCGGCCAGCAGCGCGCGCAGCACGGCGGCGGCATACGGGGTGCCGGAGGCGCCGGACACCCCTACGATCCAAGGCGTACGCGCCGTCTCTCCTGGCTTGACTCGGTTCACGACACCGAGCCTATCCGGCTTCGCGAGCCGGGAACCGGCCGAGGGGTGCGGGCCGTTGCTATGAGTGACGGGCTAGGTGTGCTGACCGGACAGGTTGGTGACGCGGCTGGCTGGGGGATGCCATGGTGGGAATGGGTGCGGGCGCGGGTCGGCGGCCGGACGGGGGCTTGGGTTGGCGGCCCGGCAAAGGTCGGCGCTGGGGTCCAGGTGCCGGATCCGGTGCGGGCCTCGCGTTGACGCGTGGTGACCGGGCGAAGACCGCGGCCAAGCTGATGCTGGGCTGGGTGGCCCTGTTGTGGCTGCTGGAAGTGGTCGACGTGATCAGCGGCCATGCGCTGGACGGCCTCGGCATCACCCCGCGCGAACCGTCCGAGCTGATCGACATCGTGCCCGCCGCCTTCCTGCACTTCGGCTTCGCCCATGTCGCCGCCAACAGCGTGCCCCTGCTGGTCCTCGGCTTCCTCGCGGCCCTCGGCGGCCTGCGCCGGTTCGCCCTCGTCTGCGCGGTGATCATCGTCGCGGACGGACTGGGCGTATGGCTCATATCCCCGGCGCACAGCAACACCGCGGGCGCCTCCGGCCTGATCTTCGGCCTCTTCGGCTTCCTCCTGGTGACCGGCTTCGTGGAGCGCCGCCCACTCGGCATCCTCGTCGGCCTCCTGATAGCCGCCGTCTGGGGCGGCTCCATCCTGGCCGGCCTGGCCCCCACCCAGACCAGCGTCAGCTGGCAGGGCCACTTGATCGGCCTGGTGTCGGGAGTAGTGGCGGCCTACCTGTTCCGCCGCCCCGCGATACCCGCGCGCGGCGTCTGAGCGGCGCCGGCAAAGTCACCCACGGTTCCGCAGCGCCCCGCCAGGGGCGCGGGGCTGTGTCAATTTGCGGCTCCGCCGCGTGGGCGCGACCAGCCACGACGCAGCCGCAGACGACCAACAACGGACCGCCCCTCAGACCGTGAGCCCCCGCACCATCAGATCCAGCAGCGCACACACGAACAACGCGATCCCGATGAACCCGTTGACACTGAAGAACGCCCTGTTCAGCCGCGACAGATCATGCGGCCGCACAATCGAGTGCTCGTAAATGAACGCGCTCGCGACAATCAGCAGACCGAACCAGAAGAAGAAGCCGGCGTCCGTCACCACCGCATACCAGACGAACAAGACCGTGGTCACGGCATGGCACACCCGCGCCCCCTGCACCGCCGCCGGAATCCCGAAGCGAGCCGGAACCGACATCACCCCGATCTCACGATCGGTCTCGACATCCTGGCAGGCGTAGATCAGATCGAACCCACCGATCCAGATACCGACGGCAAGCCCCAGGATCACCGCGTCCCAGGACCACTCACCGGTGATCGCCAGCCACCCGCCGACCGGCCCCATCGCCTGGGCGAGACCAAGAATGGCCTGCGGAAAGTTCGTGAACCGCTTGCCATAGGGATAGACCACCATCGGGATCACCGCGACGGGCGCGAGGGCCAGACACAGCGGATTGAGCAGCGCCGCCGAGCCGAGAAAGATCACCACGGCGATCAACGCACCGGTCCAGGCATGCTTCACCGACATCGCACCGGTGACCAGCTCACGCTGCGCCGTCCGGGGATTACGGGCGTCGATCTCACGGTCGATGATCCGGTTCACGGCCATCGCGAAGGTGCGCAGCCCGACCATGCAGATCGTCACCAGGAGCAGCCGGCCCCAGTGGATGTTCCGGTCCCACTGGAACATCGCGGTGAGCGCGGCGATATAGGCGAAGGGAAGTGCGAAGACCGAGTGCTCGATCATCACCAGACGCAGGAACGCCTTGGTGCGTCCCGGCTGCGGGATCGCGGCGGATGCGGAACTCAAAGGCCGTACTCCTTCCACCGGCGGTCGACCTTCGCCGCCGTCTCCGGGTCGGACAGCACCATCTCGGGCCACCCGCCGTCCCGCGTATAGCCCTCCTCGGGCCACTTCTTCGTCGCGTCGATACCCGCCTTGCCGCCCCAGAACTGCTGATAGGAGGCGTGGTCGAGATGGTCGACCGGACCCTCCACGACCGAGAGGTCGCGGGCGTAGTCCGTGTTGCCGAGGGCCCGCCAGGCGACCTCGTGCAGATCGTGGACGTCACAGTCGGCGTCGACCACGACGATCAGCTTGGTGAGGGACATCATGTGCGCACCCCATACAGCGTGCATCACCTTTTGGGCGTGCTTGGGGTACTTCTTGTCGATCGAGACGATCGCACAGTTGTGGAAGCCCCCCGCTTCCGGCAGGTGGTAGTCCACGATGTCCGGGACGATGACCTTCAGCAGCGGGAGGAAGAAGCGCTCCGTTGCACGGCCAAGCGGTCCGTCCTCCGTCGGGGGGCGGCCTACGACGATCGACTGCAGGAGCGGCCGCTTCCGCATCGTCACGCAGTCGATCTTCAGGGCCGGGAAGGGCTCCTGCGGGGTGTAGAAGCCGGTGTGATCGCCAAAGGGCCCTTCGGGCAGCATCTCGCCGGGCTCCAGCCAGCCCTCCAGGACGACCTCCGCCTGCGCCGGAACCTGCAGCGGCACGGTCTTGCAGTCGACCATCTCGATCCGCCTGCCCGCGATGAACCCGGCGAACAGGTACTCGTCGATGTCACCGGGGAGCGGCGCGGTCGAGGCGTAGGTCACGGCGGGCGGACACCCGAAGGCGATGGCGACCGGCAGCCGCTCACCGCGCCGGGCGGCGACCTGGTAGTGGTTCCGGCTGTCCTTGTGGATCTGCCAGTGCATGCCGATGGTGCGCTTGTCGTGGCGCTGGAGGCGGTACAGGCCGAGGTTGCGGATGCCGGACTCGGGGTCCTTGGTGTGGGTGAGGCCCAGGTTGAAGAAGGAGCCGCCGTCCTGGGGCCAGGTGAACAGCGCGGGCAGGTCGTCGAGGTCGACCTCGTCGCCGTACAGCGTGACTTCCTGGACGGGTGCGTCCTTCACCTTCTTCGGCGGTACGTGCGTCATCGCGCCGAGTTTCCCGAAGGCCTCGCGTACACCGACGAAGCCGTGCGGCAGCTCGGGGCGGAGCAGGCCGCCGATCTTCTCGGAGATCTCGCCGTACGACTTCAGGCCCAGCGCCTTCAGCAGGCGCCGGTCGGTCCCGAAGACGTTCATGGCGAGCGGCATGCTGGAGCCGCGCACGCTCTCGAAGAGCAGCGCCGGGCCACCCGCCTTCTGGACCCGGTCGACGATCTCCCCGACCTCCAGATACGGGTCGACCTCGGCCTTGATGCGCTTGAGTTCACCCTCGCGCTCCAGCGCCCTGAGCAGGGAGCGAAGATCGTCGTAAGCCATGTGTCCAGTATCGGCCAAGGGCTACCCTGGCCCCGTCACCGGGGCCGTCCAAGCCCCTCGCCGTCTTCTGGGGGTTCACCGCCTTCATGCTCAGGTATCTGCCCCTCCTGCTGGTCCTCGCCCTGTGGATCTACGCCTTCATCGACTGCCTGAACACCCCGGAGGACGAGGTGAAGAGGCTGCCGAAGGTGGCGTGGGTGTTCATCATCCTGCTCTTCGGCCAGGTGCTGGTCGGCCCGGTCGCCTGGTTCGTGGCGGGCAAGGTCCGCAAGACCCCGGCGAGCGGCATCACCCCTTTCTCCCCGGGCAGCCGTACGAAATTCGTCGCTCCCGACGACAACCCCGACTTCCTCAAGTCCCTCAAGGACGAGGAGGAGGACAAGAAGCGCGGCGACGACCCCAAGGACGACTGACAAGCTGTACGCCGCCGAGCCCTCCGAAGCGGGCAATGCGCCCCTGGGCCGTAGTGCACGCGGGCCGGACACTTGTCTCGCATGACGACAGCTCCCGCCGACTCCTCCGGCACGATCGCCCCCGAGTACGGTGACAAGGTCATCGCCGTCGAGACGGCGGGCTCGGAACCCATCCCCGACGCCGAACGGCACGGCGGTCCACTGCAGTTGCTGTGGACGTGGGCGTCTCCGAACATCGAGTTCGCGACCGTCTACATCGGCGTGATCTCGGTCCTCTTCTTCGGGCTGACCTTCTGGCAGGCGACCGCGGCGCTGCTGCTGGGCACGGCGCTCGGGGCGCTGTCGCACGGGATCCTGTCCCTGGACGGCCCGCGGTTCGGGGTCCCGCAGATGGCGATCGGGCGCCTCTCCTTCGGGTACAAGGGGAATCTGCTGCCCTCCGGGGTGAATGCGCTGGTCGCCGGGGTCGGCTGGTTCGCCGTGAACAGTGTGAGCGCCGCCTTCGCGCTCAACACCCTGACCGGTCTACGTCCGCTCCCCTCCCTCCTGCTGGTGGTGGCCGCCGAGATCGTGATCGGCTTCATCGGCCACAACTTCGTCCACGCCTTCGAGAAGTACGCGTTCCCGGCCCTCGCGGTGATCTTCCTGCTGGCCGGGGTGTGGACCTTCAAGGAGGCGAACCTCGCCGCCCTCGGCACGGGCGGCGGCATCGGCGGCTTCCTGCTCGCCTTCAGCGCGGCCTGGGGCTACGCGGCGGGCTGGAACCCGGGCGCCTCCGACTACTCCCGCTATCTCCCGCGCACGGCGAACCGCCTCCGGACGGCCCTGTACCCGGCCGTCGGCCTCTTCGTCTCCATCGCGGTGGTGTCGGTGATCGGCGCGGCATCGGCGACGATCGTCGCCCCCGAGGGCGCCAGCCCTACGGCCGCCTTCACAGGCCATCTCCCGGGCTGGCTCAGCGACTTGGTGCTGCTCGCCATCATCCTCGGCGCGGTCTCCGCGAACGCCCTGAACGTCTACTCCTCCGCCATGTCGATCACCTCTCTCGGCCTGAAGCTGCCCGCGTGGCTCGGGCGCAGCGCGATCGTCGTGCTGTGCGGTCTCGCGGGTACGGCGGCGGCGTGGGCGTCGCTCGCGGACGCGGGGCACGCGTACGAGGCGTTCCTGCTGGTGATCGCGTACTGGGTGGGCCCGTGGCTGGGGGTGGTCCTGGTGGAGCGGTGGCTCCGGGCGCGGACGCCGGTCGAGGAACTGGCGACACGGCTCGGCGACCGGACCTTCGCCAACTGGCCCGGTGTCGCCGCCCTGTTGACCGGCATAGTGGTGTCCGTGCCGCTGTTCTCCAACCAGGAGAAGTTCGTCGGCTGGGTGCCTGAGCGCTGGCCGTCCTTCGGGGACGTGACATGCCTGGTCGGGTTCGTGGTGAGCGCGGGGCTGTACTGGGCGCTGCGGCGGAAGGATCAGCCGACGTCCGCCTCTTCGGTCTGACCCACGTACGTCACCTTGATGTGCCGGGGCCCGAACTCCTCCTTGAGGATGGGCTCGGCCTTGCGGGGGTCGTCGACGCCGACGTCGACGTATCCCCGCTCGTCCACGCCGACTACACGCATGGCGTCGGCGGGGGGATGGGCCAGACGTCGGCGGCGTTGTCGTCCTGGTCGACGGAGAGGCCGGTGTAGACGTCGGAGTAGGCGTCCGCGCCCAGCTCGTCGATACGGGCAAGGGTCCTGAACAGCGGGGTGTCGCGAGCCGGGTCCCCGCTCCCCGTGGGGCTCGGGAGGGTGCCGACGCACATGTCCTCGGCCGGGGCGGAGACGCTCGTGCGGGGGTCGGCCCGTAGACCGCCGTCGGTGTGGCCGGTGCCCAGCGTGTCGATCCACAGGCCGACGGCCAGTGTCACGGCGGCAGTACCGATGGCGGCCGCGATCCACGTACGGTGCTTCATGTCCCCCTCCGTCCCTTTCGGTTGGTACTGAGACGGGGGAAAGGGCGCAAGCGTTCGGGCAGATCCAAGCACAATGCGCACATGCAGAGGAGCAGCAACATCACGATCCGCCCGGCCGGCCTTCAGGACCTGGAAGCCGTCGCCGAGCTCCGATGGCAGTGGATCCGTGAGAACGAGCACCCAGACGACCCGGTGGCCGACACCCAACGCGCCGATTTCATACGGCACTTCACCACCTGGGCCCGCGAGAACGCCGCCTCGCACACGTGCACCGTTCTGGTCCGCGAGCACACGGTCATCGGCATGGCCTGGCTGGCCGTCCTCCCCCGCGTGCCGACCCCGGGCGCACTCAACCGGGCCTCGGGCGATCTGCAATGCGTGTACGTCGTACCGGAGGAGCGGAACAGCGGCCTGGGTGCCCGGCTTCTCGACGCGGTGCTGAACCGCGCCCGCACGCTCGGCCTCGAAAGGGTCACCGTGCACTCCAGCCCCCGAGCGATCCCCGCCTACGCCCGCAGCGGCTTCGAGAACTCCCCCCGTCTGATGCACACCCGCCCCTGACCGCCAGATCTCAGGCCACGGTCCGCAGCCCACCCCCGACAGCCGCCCCCATCCCCCGTACCACCCGATGCGCGCAGGCCGCCGCGAGCAACTCCCCCAGCAGATCCGGGTCGTCGATCTCCAGGCCCAGCAGGGACTCGATCCGCTCCAGCCGCTGGTACAGCGACTGTCGGCCGATGTGCAGCAGCGCTGCCGTCCGGGTCGGTGAGCAGCCGTGCCGCAGGTGGACCTCCAGGGTGCGGACGAGGTCGCTCGGGTGGGCCGCTTCCCAGGCGAGCAGGGGGCCGAGTGCGTGCTGGACCATGCCCGTGAGCCGTTCCCGGTTGGCGTCCACGCCGCCCCTCGTCAACTCCCGTTCCAGGGCGAGGGCGCGGGAGGAGGTGACGAGGGGACCGTCCGGTGCCCCGGGTTCCGGGGGCGGCACCGTCAGCGCGAGTTCCAGTGTCGTACGGGCCGCCCGCAGCGTGTCGCTCCAGCGCAGCCAGCCGCTCCCGGCGGCGACGGAAGGGCCGACCGCGTGGCCGACCGCCACCGTCAGGCCGGGGTCGGCCGCCGTACGGAAGGCTTCCTGGACCGCCCGCACCGGGTCCCGCGCGCTGCCCTGGCGGGACTGTGCGGGAAGCGCCAGGAGAGCCAGTACGTCCGCGGGGAAGGCGGCCCGCAGCCCCGCCCCGCCCAGCAGCCGTGCCGCCCGGTCCACGGCGCCCACCTCGCGTGTGCCGTGCAGGGAGACGCCGATCAGGCGTGCTTCCGGGCCGGGGTGGAATCCCGCGAGGGCGGCTCTCGCCTCCACCTCCGGCTGGTTCAGCGCCGCCCGGTCGGCGAGGTCGGCCAGCAGCGCGGCGGCGTGGTCGTCGCCCCAGGGCCGTACGACGGAATGCCGGCCGGACAGACCTCGCGCGACGATCGCCCGGTTCGCGGCCTCCGTGATCCGTACGAAGGGCACGACCCGGTGCAGGGCCAGCAGCGGCAGCCCCACCCGGCCCGCCTCGTCGATCACCTCGGCGGGCATGCTCGGCAGCGAGCGGCCCACCTCCACCGCCAGCCCGGTCGCGCCCCGGGCCGCCAGTTCGCGCACATACCGCCGGCGGACCTCCTCGTCCGCGTCCGTGAGTCCGAAGCCGTTGGTCAGCAGCAGTTCGCCGCCGTCGAGGAAGTTCGCACCCTCGTAGACCTCACTCGAGTGCACCCAGCGCACCGGGCGGTCCAGTGCGCCCGCGCCGGCCAGCAGCTCGGGCTCGGCCGCGCGCACCGGGTCGAGGGCCAGGACTTCACGGAGGGTGAGTGCGGGCACAGGAACCTCCAGGGCGCTGACATTCCGTCCGGCTACGGGCTGCCCGGAGAGTACTTTCCGCACGTTGCCCCGGTGTTTCCGCGCCAGCAGAGTGGACGTATGGATCAGGCACAGGCACGCACCTGGCTCACCACCGCGATCGAGGAGGCCCGCGCCGGGCTCGCCGAGGGCGGCATCCCGATCGGCGCCGCGCTCTACGGCGCCGACGGCGCGCTCCTCGGCCGCGGCCACAACCGGCGGGTCCAGGACGGCGACCCGTCCATGCATGCGGAGACGGCCGCGTTCCGTGCTGCGGGACGGCAGCGGTCGTATCGCGGGACGACGATGGTGACGACGCTCTCGCCGTGCTGGTACTGCTCGGGACTGGTCCGGCAGTTCGGCATCTCGCGGGTGGTGATCGGCGAGGCGGCCACCTTCCACGGCGGTCACGACTGGCTCGCCGAGCACGGTGTCGGGATCGTGCTCCTGGACGATCCCGAGTGCGTCGGGATGATGCGCGACTTCATCAAGAACAATCCGGCCCTGTGGAATGAGGACATCGGTGACTGACCCCCGTATCCCCACGATCGACCTGAAGCCCTGGTTCGACGGCGACCCGGAGGTCCGCGCGCGGATCGCCCGTACCGTCGACGAGGCGCTGCAGACCGCCGGGTTCCTGCTCGTCACCGGGCACGGTGTGGACCCTTCGCTGCGCTCCCGGATCCGCGAGGCCGCGAAGGCGTTCTTCGCGCTGCCCGTCGAGGTCAAGCAGGCCTACGCCGCGAAGGTCGGCGGGCGTGGCTGGCTCGGGCCGGGGGCGGAGGCCAACGGGTACTCGGAGGGGACCGAGACCCCGCCGGACCTGAAGGAGTCGCTGACCTTCGCCACGCACGAGCCCTTCGAGGACCCGGAGACCAACGCGGAGTGGTACGCGCCGAACGTCTGGCCCGCTCAGGTGCCGGAGCTTCAGCGGCTCTGCGAGGAGTATCTGGCGCGGATGGCCGACCTGGAGAAGACACTCCTGTCCCTCCTCGGTGAGGCCCTCGGGCTCGAATCCGACTTCTTCTCCCGGCACATGGACCATCCGACATACGGCTTCAACATCAACTGGTACCCGGGCACCGAGGTGATCGGCGCACCCGAGCCGGGCCAGTTCCGCATCGGCCCGCACACCGACTTCGGGACGGTCACGATCCTCGACCGGCAGGCCGGCAAGGGCGGCCTGCAGGTCTACACGGACGAGGGCGGCTGGGAGGACGCGCCGTACGACGCGGAGGCCTTCACCATCAACATCGGTGACCTGATGGCCCGTTGGACCGGCGACCGCTGGCGCTCCGGCCGCCACCGCGTCCTCCCACCCCCCGCCGACGCACCCACCGAGGAGCTGATGTCCCTCGTCTACTTCGGCGAGTGCACCCCGGGCACCCTCGTGGAGTCCGTACCGGCACCGGTGGGGCGGGTGGCGTACGAGCCGGTCGACTCGCATGTGTATCTGCGGGAGAAGCTGGACTCGATCACCGTCGACTGAGGTTCTCGATCAGCCGCTCGAACCGCGCCCGCCACCGCTCCTCCGACTCCTGCTCGCCCCGGAACTCATGGGTGAAGCGGAGCGTGCTGCCCTCGTCGCCGGCGCGCTCGAGATGGAACCTGAGCCGGCCACCGCCCTCCACCGTGTACTCGGCGATCCGCTCCACGTCCCAGGCGGTGACTCTCCCGGAGCCGACGTCACGCAGGGTGACCGCGCCGCCGAGACGGGGTTCGAGGACATCGGCCGGAGTGAACCAGGCGGCCAGGCCTTCCGCGGTGGCCAGGGCGGGCCAGACCGTCTCCATGGGCCTCGGGAGCCGCACCAGGAAGTGGAGTATGTGCGTGCTCCCGTGGATCCGGCTGGCGCCCTGCTCGATGGAACCGGTCATGACACCAGCGTGACTCCTGGCGGGGCGTTCTGCACGCCTTAAGGGCGCTGACCTGCCTTGTCCACGATGGCCCGGTCAAGGATCGCGCTGATGCCGCGGACCTTGCCGTCGTCGTCGAGTTCCCGCTCGCCGAGGAAGACGGAGGTCTTCTCGTCGAAGATCATCTGCACCTGCACCCGGCCGCTCTGCCGGGTGATCGCGACCCCTTCACGGCCCACCGCGTCCTTGACGCCCCGGACCACCTCGACGCCCGGAATCCGGGCGGCGGCCCGGTAGAGCGCCGCGCTCACGTCCGGCGGCATCAGCGACTCCTGGACCAGGTCGCCGAAGAGGACGAAGGCCTCCTCGTCCTGGTCCGGGTGCTCGGCGTCGACCTTCTTGGCGCTCGTCGCGCACAGCCAGTCGTACATCTCGTCCGGGTCGGTGGGCAGTTCGGCAAGGTCGCGGTAGGTCATGTCCTGCCAGCCCTCCAGCACCACGTGCTGGTTGTTGTCGATGTCCTCCTCCAGGAGCCCGCTCGTGCTGCCGTTCACCGAGTTCCAGATCTCCCTGGTGTGGACGGGATCGAGCTTTTCGGGACCGCCGTTCACCTGGCGCATGTAGGCGACCCGGCTCTTGATGTAGACGAACTGGTCGTCGCGGATCCTGCCGTACGGCACCCCGCTCTCGGCTCCTCGCGCCGCGCCCTCCAGCACGGCCACGGCCTCCTTGGACACGGCCGGCGCCGACGAAGATCCGAAGGGGACGGTGAAGGCTACGGCCGCGACGGTTGCCACGGCACCGGCCCCCAGCGCGGGCAGCAGCCACCTGGCACGCGTGCGGGCGGCCTGGTCCTCGCGCCGGATCTCGGTCATCAGATGCTCCTTGAGGAGTCGGTGACGGCCCGGTGGAAGATCCCTCTCCGGAAGTTCGGGAAGCTGGTTCATCGGTTTCCCTCCCTGATGGGCCCGGCCGCGGTGGTGCGGTCACCTCTCATCTGTCCGTGCGGGTGAGGCGGTTCCATATATTTCGCGAGTTTCGTCCGCGCCCGCGAAAGCCGCGATCGTACGGTCCCGACGGGCACCCCTAGCGCCTCGGCCGCCGCCTCGTAGCCCAGCCCCGACCACACGCACAGCGCCAGCACTTCACGCTCGGCCCGCCGCAGCTTCGCCAACGCGGTCCGTACGACGGCCAGTTGCGCCGAGTCGTCCAGCCGGCCCGCGACGTCGTCGGCGAAGTCCCGTACGTCCTCGGCGGGCGGCAGACGGGCGACGGCCGCCGCGTGTCGTCGGGCGGTGCGGCGGGTGTTGCGGGTGACGTTGGTGGCGATGCCGAGCAGCCACGGCCGCAGCGAGCCGCCCTCCTCGTCGAGCCGCTCACGCAGCCGCCACGCGTCCAGGAAGGTCAGCGAGACGACGTCCTCGGCCGTGCTCCACTCCCCCGTGAGCCGGAAGGCATGGCTGTAGACGGAGCGTGCGTACGCGTCGAAGAGGTCACCGAAGGCGTTGTGGTCCCCCGCGCGGATGCGTGTGCGCAGATTCGTATCCACGCCTCTTTATCTGTCCGTACGGCAAAGGCCGGTTCCGTGACTCACGTCACAGGAACCGGCCTTCACCGCAAGGGACTTACACACCCGCGTACGAGTGCTTGCCCGACACGAAGATGTTGACGCCGTAGTAGTTGAACAGCCAGCAGCCGAAGGCGAGCAGGGCCAGGTAGGCGGCCTTGCGGCCCTTCCAGCCGGCCGTGGCGCGGGCGTGCAGATAGCAGGCGTAGGCGACCCAGGTGATGAAGGACCAGGTCTCCTTGGGGTCCCAGCCCCAGTAGCGGCCCCACGCGTCGCCCGCCCAGATCGCGCCCGCGATGATCGTGAACGTCCAGAGCGGGAAGACGGCCGCGTTGACGCGGTACGAGAACTTGTCGAGGGAGGCCGACGCGGGCAGCCGGTCGAGGACGGAGTTCGCGAAGCGGCCGGGCGTGCCGCCGGTGGCGAGCTTGTTCTCGTACGAGTCCTTGAAGAGGTACAGGATCGTGGAGACCGCACCGACGTAGAAGACCGCGCCGCAGAAGATCGCCGTCGAGACGTGGATGTACAGCCAGTACGAGTGAAGGGCGGGAACCAACTGGTCGCTGGCGGTGTACAAGACAGTGACGGCGAGGCCGAGATCGAGGAGGACCGTGGTGATCAGGAAGAGTCCGAGCCAGCGGATGTTCTTCTTCAGCGCGAGCAGTGTGAGGTACACAGCGACGGCGACCGTCGAGAAGGTGATGTTGAACTCGTACATGTTGCCCCACGGCGCCCGCTGCACCGACAGGGCCCGAGCGAGCACACCACCGAACTCGATCAGAAACGCGAGGACGGTGAGGGAGATGGCGATACGCCCGTAGAGGTCCCCCTGCTCGTCCCCGCCGTGGGCCCCCGGCCCGTCGGGCACATCCCGCGCACCCGCCGCGGCCCGCACGACGACCTTCGGCCGCTCCAGTACGGCGGCCCCGCCCGCCGTCTGCACCGTGACGGCCGGCGCTTTCGCCGCGGTCTTCTGCGCGGTCAGCGCGGCGGCTGTTCGGCCGACCTTGCTGCGGCTGCCGAGAAGCCACTCGGCGATGTAGGCGAAGAAGGCCAGCGTGTAGACGGCCATCGCCGAGTAGATCAGCGTGTTGCTGAGGCTCGCGAGATTTTCGTTGGTCGCGGCGGCGAGATCGGTTGCGGCGGCGAGAGTCACGTCTCCAGCCCTTCGGCAGGTACGGCTTGGGTATCGGGGTTGATGTGCTCGGTGCTCGGCTCCGCAGCGGGGTCGGCGACCGGTGACTTGGCGGCGCGCTGCGCGGTGGCGGAGTCCGGCTTGTCGGGGGCAGGCTCGTCGGTCGTGGGCGGCACGGCGGGGGCGGATACGCCGTCCTGCGCCGTGTCCGTGCCGGTATCCCGGTCGGGGGCCCCGGGAGTCCGGTCGTAAAGAATCCCCGCGAGTTCACCGAGTTCCTCGGGCACCTTGGCGGACTCGCTTCGGCCGAGGCCGGCCATTTCAACGACCGTCACCCCATCGGCGCTGCGCGTAGCCCGCACCCACACCCGGCGGCGCTGGATGAACAGGGAGGCGGCGAGGCCGAAGATCGCGGTGATGGCACCGCCGAGCGCCCAGCCGCTGGCGGGCTGCTGGGTGACCTGGAAGTTCGCCCACTCCTTGGTGCCCTCGTAGGTGACCGTGCCGGCGCCGCCCGGGAGCTTCATGGTCTCGCCGGGCTTGAGGTTCTCCCTCAACTGCTGGCCCTTGGAGTCCTTGAAGTCCTTCATATGCGACTTGTCGAGCTGGTACACGCTCTGCGGGATGCCCGAGTCGACGCCGAGGTCGCCGTGGTAGGGCTCCAGGTTCAGGATCGGGTTCAGCAGCGCCGGGAAGGCGGAGGAGATCTCGTTGCCCTTCACATAGCTCGGCAGGAAGAAGGCCTTGAAGCCGAGCTGTTCACTGACGCCCTTGGCGTTCTTGTAGCCGTCGTAGACCTTGATCACGCCGGAGGAGGTGGAGTTGGAGTCGAGCGGCAGCAGCGGCACGGCGTCGCTGTAGACGACGTTGCCCTTGCCGTCCCGGACGGTGATGAGGGGGGCGTAGCCGTGGGCGGTGAGGTAGACCTTCGAGTCGCCGATCTCCAGGGGCTTGTTGACCTGGACGACGGTCTTCTTGTCCTTGCCGTAGGCGCCCTCGGCGTAGGTGATGGCGGCCTTGTAGGTGCGCGGAGTGCCCTTGTTGGGGCCGGAGGTCTCGTACGTGCCGGTGAAGTCGTTCAGGATGAAGCTGAACGGCGCCAGGTCGTCGGTGTCGAAGAGGGTGCCGGACTTGAAGTCGTCGTACTGGGTGAGGGTGTTGGAGAAGCCGTCGCCCTCGAGGACCAACTTGTTGCCCTCCATCTTGAACAGCTGGCCGACGGCGAAGGCGACCAGCATCACGATCAGCGCGATATGGAAGGCGAGGTTTCCGACCTCACGCAGATAGCCCTTCTCGGCGGCGACGGCGTCACCGGAGAGATGGGCGCGGAAGTGCCGCTTCTTCAGCAGGGTCAGCGCGGCCTCGCGGACCTGCTCCGGCTCCGCCTCGGTGCGCCAGGTCGTGTACGCGGGCAGCCGGGTCAGCCGCCTGGGCGCGCCCGGCGGACGGCTGCGCAGCTGACCGACGAACTGCCAGGTGCGGGGCACGATGCAGCCGATGAGGGAGACGAACAGCAGGATGTAGATCGCGGAGAACCACACCGAGCTGTAGACGTGGAAGAGGCCGAGCTTGTCGTAGACCGGCGCGAGGATGTCGTGCTTGTCGCGGAAGTCGGCGACCTTGGTGGCGTCGGTTCCGGACTGCGGGATCAGCGAGCCGGGGATCGCACCGATCGCCAGCAGCAGGAGCAGCAGCAGGGCGACCCGCATGGAGGTGAGCTGACGCCAGAACCAGCGGGCCCAGCCGACGACGCCCATGGAGGGCAGGCCCGGCAGCTCCTCCTTGGGGGCGGTGGAGAGCTGGGAGCCGGCGGCGCCCAGGTCCTGGTCCTGGTCCTCGGCGGCGGCCGAAGTCGCGTCGGAGGCGGTCGTCTTGCTCATCGATCAGATCCCCACAGTGAAGCCGTTGGACCAGTTCTGCATCTCCGACACGAGACTGTCCCAGGTGCCGGTCAGCAGCAGCAGCCCGGTCGCGATCATCATGGTGCCGCCGATCCGCATCACCCAGACATAGTGGCGCTTGACCCAGCCGAAGGCGCCGAGCGCCTTACGGAAGGCGATCGCCGCGAGGACGAACGGCACGCCGAGGCCCAGGCAGTACGCGACGGTCAGCAGCGCCCCGCGGCCCGCGCTGCCCTGCTGGGAGGAGAGCGCGATCACCGAGGCGAGGGTGGGGCCGATGCAGGGCGTCCATCCGATGCCGAACAGCGCGCCGAGGAAGGGGGCCCCGACGAGCCCGGTGACCGGTCGCTTGTGGAAGCGGAACTCGCGTTGGGTGAGCCAGGGCATCAGGCCCATGAAGAAGACACCCATGGCGATCATGAGCACGCCGAGCACCTTGTTCAGCACACCGTGCTGTTCCTGGAGGTTGGAGCCGAAGTATCCGAACAGCGCGCCGCTGGAGACGAACACGGCGGTGAAGCCCAGCACGAACAGCGAAGCGCCCGCGACCATCCGCCCGCGCCGGGCCTCGGCCAGATCGGTGCCGGCGACTCCGGTGACGTAGGACAGATAGCCGGGGACGAGCGGCAGGACGCACGGCGAGAAGAAGGAGACAAGGCCGCCGAGCAGCGCGATCGGCAGGGCCACCAGCAGGGCGCCGTTGAGCACGGTGCCGTTGTAGCCGGTGGCGGCCAGCGTGGACACTCCGGTCACGTCACTTCTCCGCGAGGACCGGGGTGAGCATCGTGCGCAGCTTGTCCTCGCTGAGTGCGGCGAGCGAGCGGGCGGCGATCTTGCCGTCCCGGTCGAGGACGAGCGTGGAGGGGATCGCCTGCGGGTTGAGCGTGCCCTTCTTGAAGCGGAGCATCAGCTTGCCGGTGGGGTCGTACAGGCTGGGATAGGTGACGCCCTGCTGCTTCTCGAAGGCGACGGCGTTCTTGGTGCTGGTGTCACGGGTGTTGATGCCGACGAATTGCACGCCCTGGCCCTTGAGGTCCTTGTAGACCTTCTCGAACCCGGGTGCCTCGGCACGGCACGGGGCGCACCAGGAGCCCCAGACGTTCAGCACGACGACCTTGCCCTTGTACGAGGCGACGTCGAGCTGCTTGCCGTCGATGGTGTCGCCGGACAGGTCGGGGGCGGCGACCCGCTCGCCCTGCTTGACGGTCGCGATGCCGTCCTCGCCCATGACGAAGTTGGTGTTACCGCCTCCACCCGAGGTCCCTCCGGAGGTGCAGGCGGACAGCAGCAACGCGGCTACGACGGCACCGGCGAGGGTCAGGGGGGCGCGGCTGGCGGCACTCATGTGAAAAGTTTCGCATGTCCGTTCCGAGGATCTTGCGCACCCCCCTTCCGGGCGGAAACTCCCATTTCAGAGCTGCTTCCACCCCGCCGCGGGCGCCTGCCCGACGTCGAGGGTGCGCAGCTTGTCGAGCACCGCCGGCTTCTGTACGTCCATCCAGTCCACGAACTGCCGGAAGGAGACGAGGCGGATGTCCTCGCCCTTCTCCTTCTCGCGCGCGATGTGCTTCAGCGCGGCTTCCACGGCGTCCATGTAGATGCCGCCGTTCCACTGCTCGAAGTGGTTGCCGATGAAGAAAGGTGCACGATTTGTCTCGTATGCCCGCTGGAATCCCGCTATGTACGCCTCCGACGACTGCTTCCGCCAGCCCGGGTAGTTGTAGGACGGCGCCTTGGTCGTGTTGAGCGACTGGTTGGCGAGCATGTTGTAGTCCATGGACAGGACCTCGAACGAACGTCCGGGGAAAGGTATCTGCTGAAGCGGCAGATCCCATATGCCGTTCTTCTTGGTGGGCCAGACCTGACGGCCGCCGGGCGAGGAGGCGTCGTAGCGCCAGCCGAGTTCACGGGCGACGGGCAGCAGGTTGTCCTGGCCGAGCAGGCAGGGCGTGCGGCCGCCGACGAGTTCCTTCTCGTAGTCGAAGGGCAGGGCGGGCATGTCGGTCCACCCGGTGTTGGTCCGCCACTCCTTCACGAAGGCCTTCGCCTGCTGGATCTCGCTCTTCCACTGCTGCGGCGTCCAGTTGCCGACACTGCCCGTGCCGGCGCAGAAGTGCCCGTTGAAGTGGGTGCCTATCTCGTGCCCGTCGAGCCAGGCCTGCCGGACGTTCGTCAGCGTCGCCTTGACGTGCTCGTCGGTGAGGTAGCCGATGTCGGAGGCGCCACGCGGGTTGTTCGGGGGGTCGTACAGCCGCTTCTTGCTCTCGGGCAGCAGATACAGCCCGGAGAGGAAGAAGGTCATGTGCGCGTCGTGCTGTTTGGCGAGTTCCAGGAAGCGCGGAAAGAGCCCGTTGCCGACCTCACCTGCCCCGTCCCACGAGAAGATGACGAACTGCGGCGGCGCCTGACCGGGCTCCAGCGGCACGGGCTTCGACGGCTGGTGGGGCTGCTTCCCGGTGAACGAGGTCGACCCGTCACCGATCGGGCGGGCGGTGGCCTTCGGCTTGACGGAAGGCCTCTTTCCGGAACCCCCGACCCCCGACGACCCCTCTGACGGGGTGAAGGTGCCACAGCCGGCCAGCCCGGCAGCAGCAGCGGCACCGGCCCCAAGACCGATCGCTCCCCTTCGGGTGAGATTGCGCATTACATCCCCGATCATCACGTGCTCTGGTGGTCACCCAGTCAGAGGACACGAGGAACGAGGAGGTTCCGGAAGTTCGCAAGCATTCCGGAACAAATGCAACAACGGCGCAACAAAAGGCCTTTAAGGGGCGCGGGGAACTGCGCGAACAACCCCCACCGGCGAGGCAGCCGAAGAACTACCTGAAAAGCCGCACAATCACAGCGAAGCGCTACGCGCCGAACGCCTTGTCCTTCCCCTTGACCGGCTTAGCCCCTGCAAGGAGATGCGCCGGCACAAGATCCCGCGCCGGCTCGGAGTACCCCACGGACACGATCCGGTTCCCCTGATACGTGAAGGACGTCAGGGACGCGAGCGTGCACTGCCGCTTGCGCGGGTCGTGCCACAACCGCCGCCGCTCGACATACGACCGCACGATCCAGATCGGCAGCTGATGACTGACCAGCACCGCCTCATGCCCCCGCGCAGCGTCCTTCGCGGCGTCCAGCGCCCCCATCATCCGTACGACCTGGTCGACGTAGGGCTCACCCCAGGACGGCTTGAACGGGTTGACGAGGTGCTTCCAGTTCTCGGGCCGCCGCAGCGCCCCGTCGCCCACACCGAAGGTCTTGCCCTGGAAGACGTTGTCGGCCTCGATGAGCCGCTCGTCGGTCGCGAGATCCAGGCCGTGCGCCTTGGCGATCGGCGTGGCCGTCTCCTGCGCGCGCTCCAGCGGGGAGGAGCAGACGTACGTGATGTCGCGCGGCGCGAGGTGCTCGGCGACCCGGTCGGCCATCCGCCGCCCCAGCTCCGACAGGTGGTACCCGGGCAGCCGCCCGTACAGCACGCCGCCCGGGTTGGCGACCTCGCCGTGCCGCATGACGTGTACGACGGTGATGTCGGGGTTGCTCATGCCTGGGCCTCCGCCGCCGCTCGGGCCGCCACCGGGAGGGCGTCGGCGATCCGCTGCACGGCACGCTCGTCGTGGGCCGTGGACACGAACCAGGACTCGAAGGACGACGGCGGCAGATAGACGCCGTTCGCCAGCATCGCGTGGAAGAACGCGGTGAAGCGGAAGGACTCCTGCTTCCTGGCGTCCTCGTAGTCACGCACCGCCCGGTCCGTGAAGAAGACGGAGAACATGTTGGAGGCGGTCTGCAGCCGGTGCGCGACGCCTTCCTTGGTGAGCGCCTCGGTGACCAGGGCCTGGATCTGCGTCGAGACGGCGTTGACGGTGTCGTACGCGGCGTCGTCGAGGAGGCGCAGCTGGGCGAGGCCGGCGGCGGTGGCGACCGGGTTCCCGGAGAGGGTGCCGGCCTGGTAGACGGGACCGGCGGGCGCGAGGTGCGCCATGACGTCCTCCCGTCCCCCGAAGGCGGCGGCGGGAAAGCCCCCGCCCATGACCTTGCCGAAGGTCATCAGGTCGGGCCGGACGCCGTCGATGCCGTACCAGCCGGCCCTGCTGGTCCTGAAGCCGGTCATGACCTCGTCGGAGATGTAGAGGGCGCCGTTCTCCCGGCAGGCGTCCTTCAGCCCCTGGTTGAACCCGGGCCCCGGAGGCACCACCCCCATGTTCCCGGGCGAGGCCTCGGTGATCACGCAGGCGATCTCGCCGGGGTGCCGGTGGAAGGCCTCCTGTACGGCTTCGAGGTCGTTGTACGGCAGCACGATGGTGTCGCCGGCCTGGGCACCGGTGACGCCGGGGGTGTCGGGCAGGGCGAAGGTGGCCACGCCACTGCCCGCGGCGGCGAGGAGCGAGTCGACGTGACCGTGGTAACACCCGGCGAACTTGATCACCTTGGTGCGCCGGGTGAACCCGCGGGCGAGCCGGATAGCGGACATGGTGGCCTCGGTACCGCTGGAGACGAGCCGCACCTGCTCAAGCGGCTCGATCCGGGCGACCATCTCCTCGGCGAGCGCGACCTCGCCCTCGCCGGGCGTGCCGAAGGACGTACCGCGGGAGACGGCGTCCTGGACGGCGGCGATGACCTCGGGGTGGGAGTGCCCGAGGATCATGGGTCCCCAGGAACAGACCAGGTCGACGTAGTCGCGCCCGTCGGCGTCGGTGAGATAGGGCCCGTGGCCGGACACCATGAACCGGGGTGTCCCGCCCACCGCCCGGAAGGCGCGCACCGGCGAGTTGACGCCGCCGGGCGTGACGGCGGCCGCACGGTCGAACAGAGCCTGCGAGACAGGCGCATCGTATGAATAAGGCAGTTCACTCATGTCCGGCGACTTCTCCGACCTTCTCCGATTTCCTGGGCTTCTCCTGGTGACCTCCTCAGGGTAGGCGGCGGAGGAACCGGACGTGGTCCCCCACCCGTCTCCCCGTCTGCGAAACTGAGACCTGATACACACAGCTCAAACGGGGGTCCCGTACGTATGTCATACGGGAGCCCTCACCGGCCATGCTGTGGCGAGGCTTGTTCAGGGGCTGCGAAGATCCTGCGGACAGGTGTTTCAACGCACGTTTCGGCGGGCGGCCGTGGGGGAGGTCACTGACACGATGATCGGGTTGCGCGGCGGGGGCCACGCGTCCTAGAAAAGCAGTCGGGTGGAGATATGCATCGCGGTGGCGGACTGGGCGAGGGGACTGACGACCTGGGTCCTCGACGTGCCCGAGGGGGCAGGCACCGGCGCGAGGCGGAGGAAGCGGCTGAGTCACGTCAGGCACAGGGTGGACAGGAGCCCGAGCGGCACGACCAGCGGGTCGAGCGGCTGCGGGCGGGGAGCAGGAATGGTGGTCGGGTGGGGGTGACGTACAAGTACTTCGGCGCACCTGACGGCGCGACCGCGGCCCGCGTCCCGATCTCGATGCGCCCCGAGGAACTCGGCGGCGACGAGCTCGGCATGAACGGCATGTTCACCAAGATCAAGCCCGAGACGATGGCCGCGATGGTACTCACGGGCATCGAGGGCGTCCCCCTGTACAAGGTGCCACCCCTGGAACTGGTCGTCCTCCACCCCGACTACGCCGTCGTCAAACTCCCCATGACCGTCGTGGACCCGCTGCGGGGGATCGGCGAGGAAGCGGTGGGCGCGGCTGCGTTCATCTGGTCGACTGTGCCGGACCGGGGTGGGCCCCGGGATGCGTTCAATGTGTATCAACTGCTGCACGAGTGGCAGGACTTCAGCCATCGGTTGCATGAGGCGGGGCATCAGCCGTATTGCCTTGTGTGGCCCTGACCTGGGGTTTCTTGGGATTCGGGCGGGGTCTTCGGGCCTCGCCTTTTTTAGGGGTCCTTGCAGAATGATCTTCCTGTGGCACGGTGGAGATGGAAGTGGTTCCGTCTTTGTGGGGGTGACCCGTGGCACCCGGGGCGTAAGCGGATCGATGACCGCAAGACGCTGCAGGGTGTTGGGCTTCGGTTCCGGTCCTGCCTGTTGGCGGCGGCTGGCTGAATGGCAGGAGGCCGGGGTGGGGGAGCAACTCCAGCGGGTGCTGCTGGACCGGTTGCGGGCGGCGGACCGCTTGGACTTCGACCGCGTCACCGTCGATGCCTCGCATGTGCAGGCCAAGCGGGGGCGAAGCAGCCCAAAAGCCGGTCCGAGTCCGGTTGACCGTGCGCGGCCGGGCCCGGAACACCACATACTGACCGATGCGCACGGCACCCCGCTGCGAGTGTCGCTGACCGGCGGACAGCGCAACGACGTCACGCAGCTCCTGCCTCTGGTCGACGGCGTACCGCCGGTGCGGGGCAAGCGGGACCGGCCCCGGCGCAAGCCCCGGGCGTTGTATGCCGATCGCGGGTACGACCACGACCTGTATCGCCGCCGGTTGCGCGAGCGCGGCATCGTCCCGAAGATCGCCAGGCGCGGTCAGCCACATGGCCTGGGCCGGGTGCGGTGGGTCGCCGAGTCCGCCGTCGCCCGGCTCCACGGTCCCCGCCGCTTACGGACCCGCTGGGGAAGCCCGAGACGACATGCACGACGCCTTCCTCCAGCTCGCCCACTGCATGACCCTCGCCCGCAAGCACCCAGCATTCCGAAAGGAGCCCTTAGCCTGGCCGCGTGCCCCTCACTCTGGCGGGTCTGCTCGCTCACCAGGACCTCGGCCTGAAGCTGCGCACCGGAAGCGCCGACGTGGTCGTGCGGTGGGCGCATGTCAGTGATCTCGTCGATCCGACGCCGTATCTGGACCGGGACAGCCTGCTGCTGACGACCGGGCTGAGCCTGGGGCGGACCAGTCGCCGCTGGCCGGAGTACGTCGACCGGCTGGTGCGGGCGGGCGTGCCCGCGGTCGGGTTCGGGGTGGGGCTGCGGCATGCCGAGGTGCCGCAGGCGCTGCTCACCGAAGCGGCCCGGTGCGGGCTGAGTGTGGCCGAGGTGCCGCAGGCGACACCGTTCAGCGCGGTGGTCCGGAGGGTGGCCGACGGGCTGATGACCGAGGAGCGTGCCGAGCAGACCGCCGCCATGGAGGGCTACCGCGGGCTGGTCCGGGCGGCACTGACCCCGCCGCCGCACAGGTCCGTGGTCACCCGGCTGGCAGGACAACTCGACGCGTGGGTGCTGCTGCTGTCCCGGGAGGGGCATCTGCTGGCCGGGGCGCCGGAGAACGCCCGGCGCCATGCCGAGCGGGTCCGGCTGGAGGTGGCCCGTGCCCGGTCCTGGCACGCGGCGGCGTTCGACCACGGCGGTACCCGGGTGACCCTGCTGCCGGTGGGCCAGGGCGCCCGCCCGGCGGGAGTGCTGGCCGTCGGCCGGGCCGCCCCGCTGCGCGGGCACGAGCGGGGCGTGGTCGACGTCGCCGTGGATCTGCTGTCGCTCGGTGTGGCCCAGGCCGCGGAGCTGATGGACAGTGAGCGCCGGGAGCGGGCCACGGTGCTGTCCATGCTTATGTCGGGCCGTGTCGCGGCGGCCGAGGAGGCCGCGGAGGCACTGGGCATCCCGCTGCCGGAACCGCCGGTGCGGATCGCCGCCCTCACCACCTCCCCGGCCCGGCGGGTCGATCTGCTGGAGGCGCTGGAGGACGAACGCAGCCTGCAGATCGTCTCGGCGCTGGTGGCCGGGGACGCCCAGGGACGCGTCGTGGTCGTGCTGCCCGCCGTCGAGGGGGACGCAGGCGTCGTACAGACCGTGCTCAGCCGGACGAGCGGGAGTCTCGGCGTCATCAGCGAACCCGCCGATCTGAACGGGCTGGCCGATGTCTGGCCCAAGATCGCGGCACTCGCCGACACCCTGCCCGCCTCCGCGACCGGCCGCCTGCTGGCGACCAAGGACGTCGCCCACGAGGGCCTGCTGGCGCATGTGAGCCCGGCGAAGGCCGAGGGATGGGCGTACGCCACCCTCGCACCCCTGGAGTCCGAGGACGCCCGGCGCATCGATCTTCTCCAGACGGTACGGACCTATCTCGCGCACAACGGCAACACCGAAGCCGCCTCGGCCGCCCTCAGCATCCACCGCCGGACCCTCACCTATCGCCTCGGGCGTGCCGAGACGCTGCTGGGCCGGCGGTTCTCCGACCCCGGACTGCGCGCGGAGCTGTGGATGGCGTTCACCGTGCGGGACCGCTGAAGGCCCACCCCGGCCAGTCCGCAGATGGCGCAAACGTAATACGCGATTACGCACATCGCGCATTGGGCGCCCGGGGGGCCGCACCGCACCTTGGTCCCACCCCTCCCCGCTCGCTCCCCCTTCAGGAGACGTTCATGTCCACGACCTCAGAGCGCCCGGTGCTGGAGGTCTCCTTCACCGACGACCCCAGAGTCGTCAAGGAGGCCGCCACCGAGGACTACTCCACCCACGTCGTCCCGCTGTCCTGGCGATCGGGCCGCTGGTCGCTGACGATGGCCTGGTGGGCCATGTTCTCGGCCATGTTCTGGCTCTACGTCGCAGTGGCCTCGGCGGACGCCGTCGGCACCCCGGCCACGCTCGCGGGCATAGCCCTGACGGTCGTGACGTACGGCATGGTCAACCTGGTGCTGTCGCGGTACGCGGCCCGTACCGGTCTGACCGTCGCCCTGCTCTCGCGCCGTCTGTTCGGCACGCTCGGCTCGGCGCTGGCGCCCCTGATCTTCGCCGCCACCGCCCTCTACTACGGGGTGTTCGAGGGCTCGATCGTCGCCGTGGCCTTCCAGAAGTACTTCGGCGGCGACATCAAGATCTGGTACCTGGTCGTGGTGGTGTACGCCCTGCCGCTGGTGATCGGCGGAGTGCGAACCTGGCTGGACAAGCTCAACGGGGTACTGCTGCCGCTGTACGTCGCCGGACTGATCGCCGTCGTCGTCACGGCCACCGTCAAGCAGGGCTACCCGCACGACTGGCTGCACTCGGCGGCCTCCGCCGGAACGCTGCCGGGCTGGCTGACGTCGTACCTGATCTACATGGGCGTGTGGATCATGATGATGTACACCATCGACTTCGCCCGCTTCGGCAAGGCCGAGGACCAGAAGTTCCACGGCACGGTCACCTTCGGCTGGGTGTTCTACTTCTTCACCTTCGCCGTCAACGGGCTCATCGGCATCTACCTGCTCCGTGCCTGGAACATCGCCGGATCCGAGACCGGCGTGGTGGACGCCTTCATCGACACCCTCGGGTTCGCCGGGGTCCTGGTGATCGTCGTGTCCCAGACCCGTATCAACACCGCCAACTACTACCTCGCCTCCACCAACCTGGAAGCCTTCGCCGCCCGCGTCCTGCGCCTGAGGCTGCCGCGCGCCGCCTGGGTCGCGGTCTCCGGGGTCATCGCCTACCTGCTGATGCTGACCGACGTGCTCAGCTACCTGCTGCGTGCGCTGGCCTGGCAGGGCGTCTTCGTCACCGCCTGGATCGCCATCGCCCTGGTCCACATCGCCGTACGCGGCGCCGACCGCGACGGACTGCCCGAGTTCCGCCCGCTGCGGCTCGTCCCCGTCACTGCCGGGGCCGGGGCATGGGTGGCCGCCTCCGTCGTCGGGATCGTCCTCACCGAGCAGAAGGGCAGCGCCGTACTCGCCCAGCTGGCGCCGCTGGTCACCGTCGCCCTGGCCGCCGGACTGTACTGGCTCGCCCTGAAGTTCGCGCCCGACGCCGTCCGCCGCACCGGGGACGACCCGCGCGACGAGGTCGAGGACATCTGGGAGGCCCGGGTGCGCTGCCACGCCTGCGACCGCAGTTACATCGCCGTCGAGATGGACCGGACCGCCAAGGCCACCGTCGTCTGCTCCGCCTGCGCGGCGGACGGCCGCTGAGACCGCCGCCCAGCCTCCGAAAGAAAGAGGACCCGTGACCGCGATCATCCACAGCCGGGCCGCCGACACCGACCGGCCCGCCATCACCTACCGCGCCGCGGGCGACCGGTACGTGCTCGTCGAGTACGGCGAGATGGCACTCGACCTGGAACTGAACTTCTTCGTCACCGCCGTCTCCGCCCGCCTGGCCGCACACCCGGTGCCCGGCCTGGTGGAGGGCGCCCCCGGCTTCCGCTCCCTGCTCGTGCAGTACGAGCCGGCTGCCATCGACCGCAAGGATCTCATCGCAGCCCTGGAGGAGGTGCACGACGCCCAGGAGTCCGTCCGCTCCCTGACCATCCCGAGCCGGCTCATCACGCTGCCGATCGCCTTCGCCGACGCGGAGAGCCGGGAGGCCGTACGGCGCTACGCCACCACCATCCGGCAGGACGCCCCGAACGTTCGCGACAACTCCAACATCGACTACATCGTGGAGTACAACGGGCTCGACGGCCCCGAGGCGCTGTACGAGACCGTCACCGGCACCGAGTGGTGGAACGCCTACACCGGCTTCTTCCCGGGCCTGCCGTTCATGTTCCCGCTCGACCCCCGCAACGCCATCACCGTGCCGAAATACAACCCGACCCGCACCTGGACCGCCGAGGGCGCGGTCGGCATCGGCGGCCCCTGCGTGGCCATCTACCCGGTGGAGTCCCCGGGCGGCTACCAGCTCTTCGGCCGCACCGTGCCCGTCTACGACATCCTCGCCCGGCACGACGTCTTCCGCGAGGACCCGCTGCTGATCCGCCCCGGCGACCGCGTGCGGTTCCTGCGGGTGAGCGAGGACCAGTTGCTCGCCGCCCGCCGGGACGTGCTGGAGAACCGCTACGAGTACATGATCGAGGACGATCCGTTCTCGGTCGCCGACTACCTGGAGCGCGCCGAAGCGGTGCGCGCCGAGGCCGACACGCTGCGCACCGCCCGCGAGGCGGCGGCCGCCCGTATGGAGGTGCCGTAAATGTCGACTGCCGTCTTCGACGTGGTCTCGCCCGGGCTGCAGACCCTGGTGCAGGACTACCCGGGCCGCCGGGGCCTGCAGTCCAGGGGCTTCTTCCCGGCCGGGCCGATGGACCACCTCTCCTTCCGCGTCGCCAACTCCCTCGTCGGCAACGACGTCGGGGCCGCCGCCCTGGAGATCCCCATGGGCCGCCTGACCCTGAACGTGCTCGCGGCGACGTCGGTGGCCGTCACCGGCGCCGAGGGCTCGGGCATCACCCTCAACGGTGAGCCGATGCCGCTGTGGGAGACCGTCCGGGTCGTCCCGGGCGACGAGATCAAGTGCGCGATCGTCAAGGGCCCGGGTTTCCGCCTGTACCTGGCGGTGGCCGGCGGCATCGACGTGCCCACCGTGCTCGGCTCCCGCGCCACCTACACGATGGGCGGCATCGGCGGAGTGGAAGGCCGCGCGCTGGCCAAGGGCGATGTCCTGCACGCCCTGCACGCGCCCGAGCCCGCCCGGCTGCGTGTCCCCACGGCCCTACGCCCGGCTCTGGCCAACGACTGGGAGGTCGAGGTGATGCGCGGCCCGCACGCCAACCCCGACTTCCTCACTGAACAGGACTGGAAGGACCTGCTGGGTCGCGAGTGGAAGGTCGACCTCAACGCCAACCGCGTCGGCACCCGCCTCCAGGCCCACCGCTTCCAGTGGGCCCGGCCGTCGGGAGGTGTCGCCGGCGGCCACCCCTCCAACGTGCTCGACGGCAGCTACCCGTTCGGCGGCATCAACACCAACGGCGACGTCCCCGTCATCCTCGGCCCCGACGGGCCGACCGCCGGCGGCTTCACCGTCATCGGCACGGTCGTGCAAGCCGGCCTGTGGAAGACCGGCCAGCTGCGGCCGGGCCGCGACACCATCCGCTTCCGCGAGGTCTCCCTCGACGAGGCACTCTCGCTCGCCGCCCGCGCCGACTACACCACCGACCCCCAGCACTACGAGGAACTCTGATGGCCGGCACCTCCCCCCGCATCGACATCAACTGTGACATGGGCGAGAGCTTCGGCCGCTGGAGCCTCGGCGACGACCTGGGCATGATGCCGTACCTCACCTCGGTCAACATCGCCACCGGCTACCACGCCGGCGACCCGCCCACCATCCGCCGTACCGTCGCAGCGGCCGTGGAGCACGGCCTGGCCGTCGGCGCCCACCTGGCCTTCCCCGACCTGATGGGTTTCGGGCGACGCCGCATGACGGTCGCGCCCGAGGACCTGGAGGACTACTGCCTCTACCAACTCGGCGCGCTGGACGCCTTCGTACGGTCGGCGGACGGGCGGCTCGCCCACGTGAAACCGCACGGCGCCCTGTACGTCATGGCCTCCGAGGACCCACGACTGGCCGCCGCCGTCGCCCGTGCCGTCGCCAAGACCGACCCGTCCCTGCCGCTGATGCTGCTCAACCGCAGCACCACGGACGCCGTCGCCGCCGAGGGCATCACGCTCGTCCCGGAAGCCTTCCCCGACCTGCACTACGACGGCTCCGGACACCTCGTCATCGAGCCGGTCAAGCTCGCCTGGGACCCGGACCTCGTCGCCCGCCGTGCGGTGCGCATGGTGCTGGAGCGCAAGGTCGAGGCGAACGAGGGAACGGAGCTCGATGTCGACGCCCTCTCCCTGTGCCTGCACGGGGACGCGCCCAACGCGGTGGAGACCGCAACCGCCGTACACACGGCGTTCGTTGAACACGGCATCGAAACAGTGCCGCTGGCAGACCTGGTGGTGACGCCGTGATCGAGTCGTTGCTGATCGCCAACCGGGGCGAGATCGCCCGCCGCATCATCCGCACCGCCCGCCGGCTCGGCATCCGTACGATCGCCGTGCACAGCGATGTCGACGCCGGACTGCCGTTCGTGGCCGAGGCCGACGAAGCGGTGGAGATCGGTCCGGCGGCGCCCGCGGAGTCGTATCGCAATGCCGACCGGGTCCTGCGAGCCGCCCTGAAGACGGGCGCGGCGGCCATTCACCCCGGCTACGGATTCCTCTCCGAGAACGCCGAGTTCGCCCGCCGGGTGCGGGAGTCGGGCCTGGTCTGGGTCGGCCCGGACCCCGAGGTCATCGACCTGATGGGCGACAAGATCAACGCCCGGAACGCGGTCGCCGCCACCGGGATGCCCGTCGCGCCCGGCACCGTCGACCCGGTGACCGACGAGGCCACCGCCGTGGTCGCCGCGGCGGACATCGGCTACCCGATCATGGTCAAGGCGTCCGCGGGTGGCGGTGGCATGGGCATGGGCATCGCCACCGACGAGGCGGAGCTGCGCAAGCAGTACACGGCCGTGTCCGGCTTCGCCGCCCGGCTGTTCGGCGATCCCGGCATCCTCCTGGAGCGCTACTACCCCGACGCCCGGCACATCGAGGTACAGATCCTCGGACTCGCCGACGGCACGGTGGTGGCCCTCGGCGAGCGCAACTGTTCCGTGCAGCGCCGCAACCAGAAACTGGTCGAGGAGAGCCCCTCACCCGCACTCGACCCCTCGCTGCGCGAGCGCATGCTCACCGCCGCCGCCGAGGTCGGCAAGGCCGTCGGCTACCGCAACGCCGGGACCGTGGAGTGTCTGGTGTACGGCGAGACGGGCGCCCAGGACTTCGTCTTCCTGGAGATGAACACCCGGCTCCAGGTCGAACACCCCGTCACCGAGGCGGTGTTCGGCGTCGACCTGGTCGAGGAGCAACTGCGCGTGGCGTCCGGACTGCCACCGACCGTGGACCTCACGGCCGTACAACCGCGAGGCCACGCGGTCGAGTTCAGGGTCAACGCCGAGGACCCGATCCGGTTCCTGCCCGGCCCCGGCGCGGTCGCCGCATGGGTCGAGCCCACCGGAGAGGGCGTGCGCGTCGACTCCGGATACGCCGAGGCCACCAAGGTGACACCGGCGTACGACTCGCTCATGGCGAAGCTGATCGTGCACGCGGACTCTCGTGAGGAGGCACTCGCCCGGGCACGTGACGCGCTCGCGTCCTTCGCCATCAGCGGGCCCAAGAACAACCTGCCGTTCTTCACCGAACTCCTCGACGAACCCGCCTTCGCCGACGGCACCTACACCACCGGCCTCGTCACCCGCATGCGCGCCCCCCGCCAGGAACGTTAGGAGACCCCCGATGGCCCAGCAGATCACCGCAGACCTCGCCGCCAACGTATGGAAGGTGCTGGTCACCGAGGGCAGCGTCGTCGCCGTCGGCGACCAGCTCGCGATCCTCGAATCGATGAAGATGGAGATCCCCGTCGAGGCGGACACCGCGGGCACCGTCACCAAGCTCGCCATCAGCGAGGGCGACGTCCTCGAAGAGGGCGCCCTGATCGCCGAGATCTCCTGAGCCCGCCTGCCTCCACTCCCCCGAGCCCGCCAAGTCCCCGAGAACGGAACCCACTTCCATGGCCACTGCCACCCTCCAGCCTCTGACCCGGCCGGGAGTACTCGCCGACCGCATCCCGGGTTCGGCCCTGCTCCGCGACACTCTCCTTGTCACCGGCGGCGCCGGTCTCACCGGCCTCGCCGCGCAGGTCTCCCTCCAGACCCCGCTCAGCCCGGTCCCCTTCACCCTCCAGACCCTGGCCGTCCTCCTCACCGGCGCGGCACTCGGCACCGCACGCGGGGCCGCTTCGATGGTCCTCTACCTCGCCGCGGGCGCCGCCGGAGTCCCCTGGTTCGCCGACCACAGCCATGGCGCAGGCGGCCCGGCCTTCGGCTACATCGTCGGTTTCGTCCTCGCCGCCCTGCTCGTCGGCGAACTCGCCCGCCGCGGCAACGACCGCAGCGTCGTCGGCACCATCGGCCTGATGGCCCTCGGCAATACCGTCATCTACCTGACCGGAGCCACCTGGCTGGCCCTGCACCTGCACCTCGGCCTCCAGGACGCCATCGCGAAGGGCGTCACCCCCTTCCTGGTCACCGACGCCCTCAAGACAGCGGTGGCGGCGGGACTGCTGCCACTGGCGTGGCGGGGAGTGGCACGCATCCGTCCGTGAGCGAGGTACCGCAGTCGGACTGCAGGTTGGTGGCATCTCGCACGTGAGCTCATCGGCGCGGCCGTGGACGACGACAACGCACTCTTCACGGAGAAACCCCAGGTCAACCCCCTGCAGCTCCCATTCGCTGCATGAGTGACAGGACTTCAGCCATCGGCTGCATGAGGCGGGGCATCAGCCTTATTGCCTTGTGTGGCCCTGAGCTGGGGTTTCACTGGGGGCACTGATGTGCCCTGGGCGGCGGGCGGGTCAGCGTCGTCTTCCGCCTCGGCCTCCGCTTCCGTGAAGGCGTCGTGGCCGTACGGCAGGAGTGGGTGGACCGCAGCGTCCCGCGCTACCTCGACATGCCCGGCACACCAGCCGGCTACGACGCCGCCATGCTGCTGGGGTACTCCCTCCTCGTCCCCGCGGTGATCACCCCGAACTCGTCCCCAATCTCCGCGCCTTGGCTTCGGAAGTCTCTTGACCAGGCCACTACGGTCAAGCAACGACAAAACGCCAGGTGCGCCCTCGCCGGCAAAACAGGGCATCTCCGAACGCCTCCAAGAAGCGCTGCTGAAGGAGCGCACGGAAGACCTCGCCGTCCTCCTGGTCGACGTGACCCAGCCCAAGGTGCAAGAACTGTACGAATCATGGGGGTACACGAAGGTCGGCGAGCAGCAGCCGTTCGCCGACTCCCCGGTGTACGCCGTCATGATCAGGACCTCCGGAACTGATCGCTAGCCGTTGAACCGCCGACTGCCGTCGGCCGACAGCAGCGATCGCGGACAACGCCCACCCGCCTGGCGCGGTGTTGTCCTTTGCCCACGGCTGAGCGCGGGCCTCTCAAGTGGTGCCTCCTCGTGTTGTGCAGGATGAGGGTTGGGTGGTGCCTGTGTGCAGGGGGTGTGGTACCGGGGTCGGATCCGGCCCTACGGCAACGCTGGCGCCGGCTCTGTGTCGGGGCAAGGTCAACGATCACCCCACATGAAAGCCCGAGGTCAGTTGTAGACGTTGAATTCTGCGATTGACCACCAGCTACGCGCAACATTGTCGGTATTGACGACCTTGATGTAGCGAGCTGTCTGCGTCGGGAAGGAGACCAGGTGGACTCGTTGGCCGTCTGCTACGGAAGAAACCTTGGTCCAGTCGGTTCCCTCCGTGGATACGTATACGTCTGCGGTCCGCGCATAGTCGCTGACACTGCCGCCGACGTCCAGCACAATCTTGTTGAACGTCTGCGTCTGCCCCATGTCCACTTGGACCCAGAGGCCGTCGTACTGCCCCGTTCCGGAGCTGTACCGAGTACCAGAATCGCCATCGAGCATGCTTCCGGGCGCATCCCACTGATTTGCGTCCGAAGCCGTTGCGGTCCAGCCCGTCCGCGGCAGCGCAGGACCTAGATCGATGACGTCGAACGAAGATCCACCTGCATCCACTCCACTGGTTCCCTTCACAGAAACCGTAACCTTCCCCGACGGAAGCCCCTTGGGAACGTAAGCGCTGATGCTCGTGTCCGACCAGCTACCTATTTCGGCATAGCTTGATCCGAAATACACCGTGCCCAATCCCTGCGCGTCACCGAAACCAGAACCGCGAATCGTGAACTCGGCGCGCGGTATGCCTCGATTCGGCGTCAAACCGCTGAAGACCGACGTCGGGAAGCTCGACAACTTCTTGGTTGTGAACATCGCCGAGGTCCCGCTCGGCAGCGTATAAGTATACGAGCCGTCGGTGGATATCTTGAAACTCTTACTTCCAGCGGTCCCGTTGAATACTACGGTAACCTGCGTCCCTTCCTTGCTGGTCCAGGTCTTCACCTGGAGGCCCTTTGATACCGCTGCCGGAGCTGTGATCGAACCGGTTCCACGCGAAGACCCGTACACGTTGATGTCACCGATGGCCCACCAGAAACCGGATGTCGCGGCACTGACGATGCGAATGTACCGGGCCGTCCGTGTCGGCAATGTGACGGCTGTCTTTCCTATGCCTCCGCTGCCGTTTGCAATCGCGCTGCCCCAATCGGCACCATCGTTCGACACATATATCTGATACTTAGTGACGTAGTCGAACGAATTGTTTACGCCCGTGTCGAGGACGATCTTATTGAAGCTCGTAGGGCTTCCCAGATCGATCTGGAACCAGTCGCCACTCGTCGTCCCATGCCCGAGACTCCACAGTGTATTGATGTCACCGTCTATCGCGTTCGCGGCCACACCCCAATCCGCCTGCGCCGAAGCCGTGGCGGTCCACTTGCTACGGCTCAGCGCCCTTCCTGTCGCCTCTACAGAAGCTCCGATCGGCAGGGAATACGTGACCAGCTTGTTTCCGTTACGGATTGCATTTTGATAGGGCAGTAGTGCCGGATCGTACGTGACAGTAACCGGACCGGACGTCGACTTGAACGTAAAGTCGTGTGTCGGATCCGAGACCTTGGTCGCTGCAGGGGTACGGCCGCTCTGCTCAGGTCCGGAGTACGTGAAGGTGACGGCGTCGCCGGCGTTCAGGGTGTAGTCGAAAGAGTGCGTCCCGTCGGCAACGCTGAAGGTTTTCGCTGCGCTTCCCGAGTTGTACGCGATCAGGACCTTCGATCCGTCCGGGTTCTGGAACGCAACGTTCTCTATGCTTCCTTCCCCGAAGGTGTTCGAGTAGATCCGACGCGCTCCAGGTTTGACGAACCTGCTGGCGTGAGCGAGGGCGTAGTAGTCCACATTGTAGGAAACCCTTCCGTCGGCCGGATCGATCGTGAGCAAGCCCCGAAGCATGGGTATACCGTCGGTGTCGCTGTTGAGCGGACCCATATCGGGGTCGAGTGCGATGTTCCACAGCATCACCCCGTTCGCCCAATTGCGCGTGCCCTTGATGATCCACGTACCGAGTGCTTCGCTGAACGCTGTCTGCTTGCTGTCCTGCCAAATGCCTCCGGTGGCTTCCGTGATGTAGGTTTCTTTATTCGGGTAGTCGTTGTGGACCAGAGTCTGGTAGTTCGGGTTGCCGCTGTAGATGTGCCATCCGGTTCCCGCGGTGTACTTGGCGGCAGCGGGGTCGCTGAAAATGGTCTCGGGGTACGAGGGCACATCCCAGTTGTGGTCCCACGCCAGAATCTTCGTAGAAATTCCGTTGGCCTCGAACGCCTTGCCGATCTCCTGGATCAACTCGGACTCCTGGTAAGCGGACAGGAACATGCCGGGCCAGGTGGGAGTTCCCATGGGCTCATTTTGCGGCGAAATGTAGGCGATGGGCACGCCGGCTTCGCCGTAGGCTTGGATGAACTTTACGAAGTAGTTGGCCAGCGCTGACGTGTACTCGCTCTTGAGAGTGCCTCCTATCATGGAGTCGGAGGTCTTCATCCAGCCTGGCGGGCTCCACGGGTTGGCCATGATTTTGATGGACGGATTGAGCGAGAGGGCCTGCCGCAATGCCGGAATGATGTACGGCGCATCATGCTGGATGGAGAAGTTGGACAGCGTCGGATCCGTTTGTCCCGCCGGCATGTCATTGTAGGAGTAGTTCCCGGACGCGTTGAAATCCGTGGCGCCCATCGGAGAGCGGAGCAGGCTGAGGCCGATGCCCTTCGAGGGATCAAACAGCTTGTTCATCAGCTTGGTCCGCTCAGCAGTGGACAGCTTGTCGATGAGCCAGGCGGAGGAATCGGTCATAGCCGCCCCGAAGCCTTGGACCTTTTGGTACTTGACGCTGTCGTCGATCTTGATCGTCAGCGGGTTGGCTGTTCTCTTCGCCTGGAACAGCACATCGCTTTGGCCAGCAACCCATTTGTCGGCCGACACGTCCGTCAGCCAGACACGCACGAAATTGCCACGTGCGGCCTGCTTCAGCTGCGGGGCGGCAACGGCGTTCCCGGAAACCTGGGTCCAGGCGGCGGCGACACCGACAGCGGTGGCCAGGAACTGGCGTCGTCCGAGACCGTACGAGCTCATGGAAGATCCTCCTTCGGACCTGCTTGTTCAGTACTTTCGGAAGAGGGCGGGGCAGAATGCCGAGGTGGGGGACCAACGGTTGGGGTCGGCTCTACGGCGACGTCTTCGCCGGCTCTGCGGTGCCGGTGCTCGGCTCCTTGATCACGAGCGGGTGCAGCTCCCACGCGTCGACCGCGAAGCCGAGACGCGTACCAGGTGCGCTGCGGGCCTCAAGTCGCCACGGGCCCTCCCCTGTGGGGTAGAAGCGCAGGGTGAGAACCTGGCCGGTGGTGGTCAGGAAGATTTCGGCGATGGAGTGGTCGACGACCACGCGCAGGTCGACGGGCCGGTCTGCCCGGCAGGGCATCCGGTAGGAGCCGCCGCGGGCCCGGGGGTCCCGTGAGGCGTGGTCGCGGTCGACGACCAGTTCGCCCGTGTCGGTATCGAGGCGGATGTCGAGGTACTCGGAGCCGTCCGGGGTGGTGAGCAGCCGCAGACCGGCGTTGCCGGTCGGCTCCATGCGGGCCGTCAGGTCGAAGGCGTGGCCCACGCTGCCGAGGTCCACAGGCTGCGGGCCGTACATCGCTCCTGTGGCGTGGATGGTGTGTTCGCCGCGCAGGGCGAGCAGTTCGGTGGCGGGCTGCTGGCGCAGGGTGCCGTCGTCGTCGACATGGATCTCGCGGGGCAGGGTGAGGACGCCGGCCCATCCGTCCGCGACGGCCCAGTCTTCGTCGCGGGCTTCCCATGACCAGCCCCACAGCAGCCACCGGTCGCCCGGTGCGCGCAGCAGGGCGGGTGCGTAGCAGTCGGGGCCGTGGTCGGCGGGTAGCGGTGGGCCGGCCCTGAAGTGGCCGTCGTACTCTTCGCCGATCAGGGCTGCGACGCTCATCGGGCCGGTGGGTTCGGTCCATGCGCTGAGGATGAGGGCGCCGCGTCCGTCGGCCGCCGGGAGGTACTGGGGGCATTCCCAGCCCTCGCCGGTGTCCAGGTCGGTCCCGCTGATCGGCTCCTTCTCGCGGGCCGCGAAGGGCCCCCGGTAGGTCCAGTTCTCCAGGTCGGGTGAGTCGTACAGGAGGGCGGCGGCGCGGCCGTCCGCGAGGGCGGCGCCGACCAGCATCCGCCAGCCGTCGCCGTCCCGCCAGACGTACGGGTCGCGGTACATGGTGCAGCCGTCGGGCCACTCGGGGATGAGCAGTTCGCCCCGCGGGCTGAAGCTGTTGCCGCCGTCGTGGGAAACGGCGCAGGTGACGGGCTGGTGCTGGAACGAGCGGTCCTCGCGGTGCGCGGAGTAGAAGGCGACGAGCCGGTCGCCATCGGAGACGGCGTTGCCGGAGAAGCAGCCGTTGGCGTCCACACCACCGGGGGTCGGGGACAGGGCGATCGGCAGCGGCTCCCAGGTCAGCAGGTCGGGGCTGCGGAAGTGGCCCCAGTGCACGTTCGCGTGGGTCGCTCCGTACGGGTTGTACTGGTAGCACGCGTGGTAGTGGCCGTCGTGGAAGACCAGCCCGTTGGGGTCGTTGATCCAGTTGCGGGGCGGGCGCAGGTGCGCCACGGGGCGGTGCGGATCGCGGGGTGTGGTGGACACACGCGTGCCTTTCGGTGTTTCAGTGTGGACCCGCCCCGCCGGCCTTCGGGTTAGCGGGGCGGCGGGCCGACGGGGCGGGGGTCTTCAAGCCCGCATGCGGGCTACAGGTCCGGACACGGCCTTCAGGTCCGGATGCGGAATTCCGCGCTCAGCTGCTGCTCCCGCCGTGAGCTGGGGCCGACACGGAGTGCGAACTCGCCTGGTTCGACCACTCGGCGGTTGTCAGCTGTGACGAGAGAGCACTGGGAGGCAGGGATGCTGATGCGGACGTGCAGGCTTTCGCCGGGAGGTATTTCAACCTGGGTGAAAGCCTTCAGCTCCTGCTCGGCCCAGGTGACGCTGGTGGTCAGGTCGCTGATGTACGCCTGGATCGTTTCCAGGGCCGGGCGGCTGCCGCTGTTGGTGAGCCGCACCGTGGCGTCGACGGTGCCGTCGGCGGGGACCTCCGGGTCGTGCACGACCAGGTCGGAGTAGGTGACCGTGGTGTAGGTGAGGCCCTCGCCGAACGCGAACAGGGGGGCCTGGGTGAGATCCGCGTAGCGTTCCCCGTGCTGGCCTCGCACCTGGTTGTAGAAGACCGGTTGCTGTCCGACGTGGCGTGCGAAGGAGACCGGGAGCCGGCCGCTGGGTTCGATGAGTCCGAGAAGGAGTTCGGCGGCGGCGCGGCCACCGCGCATGCCCGGGTTGAACGCCTCGATGAGGGCTGCCGCGTTCAGGGCGGAGTCCGGGAGGGTGCTCGGCTTGGACTGGGCGAGTACGACGATCATCGGTGTGCCGGTGGCGGCGACCGCGTCCAGGAGCGCGATCTGGCCGCCTTGGAGGTCGAGCGTCGCCGTGGAACGCACCTCGCCGGTGAGGGCGATGGTGTCCCCCACGACCACGACGGCGTAGTCGGCGGCCTCCGCGGCGGCGGTGGCTTCCCGAAGCTGTGCCTGGTCGACCGGGGCGGGGGTGAAAACAGCCGGCTGCGGTTGGCCGTCGGGCCCGAGGGACCACTCGGAGTTGGATGCGGGGCTTTCGATGTCGGCTCCGCGGGCGTACGTGATGGTCCAGTCGGCCGGTGCGACGGCGCGAAGGCCGTCGAGCACCGTCTCCACCGACTCGCGTGGATGTCCTCCGGGCATCCACGGGACCTGGCCGGTGGCGCCCGCCCAGTCGCCGAGCATGGCTTCCGTGCTGTCGGCGTTGGGGCCGATGACCGCGATCGTTCGCGGCCTGTCCCGGCTCACGGCGCGCCCCGTTCCGTCCGAGGTCAGCCCGCCCTCGAGGGGCAGGATCCCCTCGTTGCGCAGCAACACCAGGGAGCGGCGGGCGGTCTCCAGGTTGAGGTCGGCGTGGGCACGGCAGCCGATCACCCGCGCCTGCCGCTCGGGGTCGGGGGCGCGGGGGTCCTCGAACAGCCCGAGCTCGAACTTCAGCCGCAGAACCCGCCGTACCGCGTCATCGATCTGCTTCTCTTCCATCAGGCCGCGGGCGACCGCCTCCTGGGCGCCCTCGAAGAACTGCGGCGTGGCCATGATGAGGTCGTTCCCGGAGTTGACGGCTACCGCCGCCGCCTCGGCGTAGTCGGCGCAGATCCGCTGGTCGTAGACCATCCGGCCGACGTTGTCCCAGTCGGTCACCAGCGTGCCGGTGAAACCCCACTCACCCTTGAGCACATCGTTGATCAGCCACTGATTCGCGGTGATGGGCACACCGTCGATCGACTGATATCCGAGCATGAAGCCGCGGCAGCCGGCCCGTACCGCCTGCTCGAAGGGGGGCAGGAACCATGAGCGCAGCTTGCGTGGGCTGAGCTCGGCTTCGCTCGCGTCGCGCCCGCCCAGGGTTTCGGAGTAGCCAGCGAAGTGCTTGGCGTATGCCAGCACGGCTGTCGGGTCGCTGAGGCCCTCGCCCTGGTAGCCGCGTACCATCGCCGCCCCGAGTTCACCGATCAGGAACGGGTCCTCGCCGAACGTCTCGTTGATCCGGCCCCAGCGCAGGTCCCGGGTGATGCACAGCACCGGAGAGAATGTCCCGTGGATACCGGTCGCCGCGATCTCGGTCGCGGCCACGCGGGCCACCCGGTGGAGCAAGGCGGGATCCCAGGTACAGGCCATGGCCAGCTGGGTCGGGAAGATGGTCGCGCCCGGCCAGAACGAGTGGCCGTGGATGCCGTCGTCGGCTGTCAGCAGCGGTATGCCGAGCCGTGTCTGCCGGGCCAGTTCCATGGCCTGCGGCATGAGGCCGGGAGACACGTGCAGGACCGATCCGGCCAGCTTGGCCGACACGATGTCCGCCAGGTCCCCGTGTTGCGCGTCGAGCATCAGCAGCTGCCCGACCTTCTCCGGCAGGGTCATCCGGGAGAGCAAGTCGTCGGTTCTCGCTTCCACGGACGCTTCCGGATCCAGGTACGCGGCAGAGTGGACCGGCTGTCCCACGGTGTTCTCCAAGAGATGAGTCGTCACAGATCAGAGAGTTGATGGGCGACGGTGAGTGCTTCGTCGCGCGAACCTTGCCGCCCGTCGCGGCGGGGCTCGCGTGCCGTCCGTCCGCCGCCCTGGGCGGGACCGGTACGGCATGGGACGGTGGGGCGGGAACCGGGGTGTCACTTCAGGCCGGTGGTGGCGATACCGGCCACGAACTGGCGCTGGAAGATGAGGAACACGATCATCACCGGCAGCAGGACGACCATGGCGCCGGCGAGCAGGATGCCGAAGCGCGTGAAGGACTGTCCGCTGCTGGCCAGGGCGAGGCCGACGGGGAGGGTGTACTGGCTCTCGTTCTGGGCCACGACCAGGGGCCACAGGAAGTTGTTCCAGGAGCCGAGGAAGGTGATGATCCCGAGCGTGGCGAGGGCCGGCTTCGTCAGCGGCAGGATGATCCTCCCGAAGATGACCAGTTCGCGGCAGCCGTCGACGCGGGCAGCGTCGATGAGTTCGTCGGGCAGGGTGGAGATGAACTGTCGCATCAGGAACACCCCGAAGGGGGTGGCCAGAAACGGCAGGATCAGCCCGAGCAGGGAGCCGGTCAGCTGCATGTTGGACACCAGCACGTACAGCGGTACGAAGGTGACCAGGCCGGGGATCATGAGCGTCCCCATGACCAGCAGGAAAACGGCGCGCTGTCCGCAGAACTCCAGCTTGGCCAGGGCGTATCCGAGCATCGAGCAGAAGATCAGGTTCCCGGCGGTGACGGCGACGGCCACGATCACGGAGTTGGCGAACATGCTCGTGAAGTCGAGCGTGCTGAACAGCTCACCGTAGTTGGCGGTCGTTGGCGCCGTGGGTATCAGGACGGGCGGGACTCTGCGGATGTCGGCCTCGGGCTTGAACGACCCGGACAGCATCCACAGGAACGGCGCGATCATCAGCAGCAGGGCGCCGGCGAGCGGTAGGTACAGCCAGGGCCGGCCCCAGTTCTGCCGGATGCGGCGGCGCCTCAGAGCGCGGGCCGTGCCCGGTTGTGGGGTTCGGAGAGTGGAGAGGGTGCTCATGAGGCATCAGTCCTTGTCTCGCAGCACGCGGAACTGGAGCACGGTCAGCGCAACGATGAGGACGAAGATGACGTAGCCGGCGGCCGAGGCCATCTCGTAGTTGCCGTTGCCGAACTGTTTGTAGGCGTACAACGTGGCCGACAGGGTGGAGTCCAGCGGTCCGCCGTCGGTCATGACGAACGGCTCGTCGAAGAACTGCAGATAGCCGATGCCGGTGGTCACGGCGGTCAGCAGCAGGGCGGGGCGCAGGAGTGGGAAGGTGACGCTCCAGAACCGCTGCCAGGGCCCGGCGCCGTCGAGTTCGGCCGCTTCTATCAGGGACTGGGGTACGGACTGCAGCCCGGCCAGCATGATGATCATGACGGTGCCGAGGTTGCGCCACACCGCCATCACGATCATGACGGGCAGGGCGAAGCGGGTGTCCGCCAGCCAGGACGGGCCGTCGATCCCGAACCAGCCCAGGACGAGGTTCACCAGTCCCGCGCGAGGTTCGAGGAGCGTCTTCCACACCACGGCGACAGCCACGATGCTGGTGATCACCGGCAGGTAGAAGCCGACCCGGAAGACGGCCCGGAAGCGGCGGATACCCCGGTCGAGGGCAACCGCCGCCGCGAGCCCGGCGGCCAGGGTCAGGGGCAGGGCCACCAGGACGAACACGGCCGTGTTGCGCAGGGCCGTGAAAAACTGCGGGTCCTCAAAGAGGCGTACGTAGTTGTCGAAGCCGACGAACGACACGTTCAGCGGTGTGCGCAGGTCCGCGCTCTTGGTGTCGGTCAGGCCCATCAGCAGCGACCACACCACCGGCAGCAGCATGAAGGCCGCGAACAGCGCGAGGAACGGGGCGGCGAGCATCCAGGCGGCCCGGGCCTGCCTGCCGCGCGCCGTGCCCCGGACCGCGAAGCGCCGGTGACCGGGGTTCTGTTCCGGCCGTGCGGTGCCCTGCTCGTGGGTGTCGCCCCGCTCGGGGAGCGTTTTCGTGGACATGGATGTCATCCGTCCGTACGAGGGATACTCACGCGGCGGCGCTCAGCGGCCCGTGCCGATGCTGGTGGCCTTGGACTGCAGCGTCTTCTGCACCTCGGCGACGGTGGCCTTGCCGAGGGTCAGCTTCTCCAGTTCGGAGTCGATGGTGTCGGCGATCTGCTGCCAGGTCGTGATGGCGGGCGGCGCTTTACTGACCTCGAGCTGCTCGGCGAACGCCTTCAAGTTCTCGTCCTCGGTCAGCTTCCCCTCCGTCCACGCCTGGGGCGAAGGAGGCAGGCTGCCGGTGGCCTTGGAATAGGTCGCCAGATTGGCGGGCTCGGTCAGGAACTGGGCGAACTTCCATGCCGCGTCGGGGTTCTTGGCCTCCTTGAACACCGCCAGGTCGGTGCCGCCGGCGAACCCTGCGGGCTGCTTGGTGTACGGCATCGGCATGGTCTTCCACTTGCCGTCCAGCTGCGGGGAGTCCTTGTGGAAGGTGCCGCCGGCCCACGCGCCTTCCTGGTAGACGGCGGTCAGCCCGTCCTGGAAGGCCTGCACGTTGTCCGCCCTGTCGGTCGGCGCGAGGCCCTGCTTCGGAACGCTTGCGTAGTTCTCCAGCGCCTTGGCGACCTCGGGCGTGTCGAAGGTGAACTTTCCGGTCTTGGCGTCGTAGATGTCACTGCCCTGCTGCCAGACCATCGGCAGCCAGAAGATCCAGGAGTTGAAGCCCATCACCAGCCCGCTGGCGTGGCGCAGCTTGGGGTTCTCCTTGCCGGCGGTGGCCTGGATGGCCTTGAGGTCCTTCAGGTATCCGTCCCAGTCGCCGGCCAGGGCGCCCTTGATGCCGGCCTTCGCCGTGAGATCGGTCCGGTAGTAGACCGCTTGGGTGTCGGCGATGAACGGGACGCCGTAGGAGGTGTTCTTGTACTTGGTGGTGTCCCACTGGCCGGGGTAGAAGTCCGAGGACTTGATCGACGTCGGGGTGGCCTGGAAGCCGTTCAAGGCGGCCATCTCGGCCATCCAAGTGCTGCCCACCATGGACATGTCCGGTGTGTTGCCGCCGGCTATCGCGGTGGTCAGCTTGTCGTGGGCGCCGTCCCACGGGACCGCGGTGATCTTGACGTCTGCGTCCGGGTTTTCCTGCTTGAACTTCTTGGCCAGCTCCTTCAGGTCTTCGTCGGGGTCACCCAGGGACCACATGACCACCGTCCCCTTGGCCTTGCCCGCGCCGATCTCGGCGGGGGCATCGTTGCCGGGGCCGGAATCCTCGCTCCGGCCGCAGCCGGTGGCCACGAGGGCAGCCGTGAGGGTGACGCACAAGGTCTGGACGGTTCTGACAGCGTGACGGGTAGTGATACGCATGATGCGGCTCCTTGCCGTTGAGCGATACAGGCGCAGGTGGGGCGAAGGGTGGGAGCGGGCGGGCGCCCGGATGGGTCAGCACACGAGTGGAGAACGTCTGCGGTGACAGCGGCGTCGGCGGTCAGCCGCAGGTCCCGGTTGAAGCGTCCGACGCGGAGTGGGTAGCGGCCGGGCGGGGTGTGCCAGGCGCCCCTTCGGTGTCCCGGATCGGGAACGCGCGGGCGGAAAGTGCATGTGGGCGGTGCCGCGTGAACGCAGGCGCAGCCGCCCGGGTGAGCAAGGCGAAGCCGAAGAGGTTCGCCGAGGTTTCAAGGAGACGGGGGGCGGTGCGTCACCGGCAACGCACCGCCCGACCGCGAGGCGCCATCACTTGCGCACCGCGATGACGTCGCGTCAGTTCGAGCTCGGCTCTAACGTCGAGCCGCGGATCACGAGGCTGGTGGGAATGATGCGCGAGGGGGCGGCCTCGGGCGATCTGCGCACGTGGTCGAGCAGCAGACGCGCCGCTGCCTCACCCATTTCCCGCATCGGTTGGCGGACGGTGGTCAGGGCCGGATAGGTGTACGACGCCAGCTCGACGTCATCGAACCCCACCACGGCGACATCCCGCGGAATCTTGAGGCCGGCCTCGTGCAAGGCCGCGAGCACGCCGGCCGCCGAGGGGTCGTTGTGCCCGAAGACCGCGTCGAACTCCACGCCGTCCGCGAGAGCTTGCGCGACCGCGCTCCGGCTGCTGTCGAACAGGAAGTCGCCGCAGATGATGCTGCGTTGGTCGAGTTCGATCCCGGCCTGCGCATAGACGTCGACGAAGCCGCCCAGCCGTTCCTGAGTGCAGCCGTACTCGTCGGGACCGGTCACCACCAGAGGGCGACGGCGGCCGAGGTCCAGCAGGTGGCGCGCCGCCTGCTCACCGCCCTCCCGGTTGGTGGTGGCCACGTAGGGGAATCCCGGCCGCTGGAAGCGGTCGTCGATCAGCACCACCGGCAGCCCCGATTCGTGCAGTTCCGTGATGTATCCCAGGGCCCCCTCGGGCTCGAGCACCAGCAGACCGTCGAACGACTTGGCAGCGACCTGCAGGCCCAGCCTGCGCAGTGACTCCTCGCCGCGGTTCCAGGTCAGCATGCGCAGTCCGAAGCCCTCGCTCTCCAGCGTGTCGACGACCGCCTGCACGATGCCGGACCAGACCCAGGCCAGATCAGGGACCAGCATGCCGATCATCTGTGTCGTGCCGCGTGCGAGCCCCACTGCCCCGGCGCTCGGCACATAGCCGAGTTCCGAGATCGCCTTGCGGACCTTCAAGACGGTGTTCTCGTGGATCTCGCCCTTGCCGTTCAGCACCCGCGAGACCGTCGTCTTGCTGACCCCGGCCCGCGTGGCCACGTCGGCGATAGTGACTCCCATGTCACCTCCCCTCCCTTCCCGCAGAGGCGGAAGACGTCCTCCGCACCGAAGGGCCGATCGTACAGAGACCCATTGGAACCGGTACCGGAAGCAGTCCCGGAACCGGTTTCGGTACCGGTTCCGGAAGTGAAGCACCGAGAGACCTGACCGGTCAACACCCCGGAAACAATTCGTCCACTGGCCGTTCTCGGTCTCGACGATGCGGCGGAAGCCTGCCGGTTTGCCACCCAGGTCGCCGCCCTGACCTGCTCGTTCACCGGCCCCAACCCCCACGGCCCGAACCGGTTGGCGCAGTTCGCGACCAGCGGTGATGCCTGACGGCCTGTCGATCCGTACCGAAACAATCACGCCCGCACCGTTGACGGCACTGGCCGGATTGCGCTTCATTGTCGGGGCACCGATGTCATCGCTGACATAAGTCAACGATGACACCTCTGGTCGGCGCCGTGGACGTCGGCGCCGACAGGGCGTCACTTTTCGGTCCGTCCGTGCCGGGGCCGCAGTCACCGCTGCGCGGACGGCCGCAGGCAAGGAGACACCATGAGCTCTGCACGCGTATCCCGGCATGCCCGCATGCGGTTGATGGCGGCGGTGGCGACGGTCTGCGCCCTGTCCGCCGCGCCACTGGCCCCCCAGGCCGTCGCGGCCGACACCCCGTCGTACACCGAGACCTACAGACCCCAGTTCCACTTCACTCCGGAGAAGAACTGGATGAACGACCCCAACGGCCTCGTCTACTACAAGGGCGAGTACCACCTCTTCTACCAGTACAACCCGAACGGCTACTCCTGGGGCGACATGTCCTGGGGGCACGCGGTGAGCCGGGACCTCGTGCACTGGGAGGAGTTGCCGCTCGCCCTGTCGCACGACGACGAGGAGATGGTGTTCTCCGGCAGCGCGGTCGTCGACTGGAACAACACCACCGGGTTCGGCACGAAGAAGAACCCGCCCATGGTGGCGATCTACACCAGCGCCTACAAGAACGGCGGCAAGCAGGCCCAGTCTCTCGCCTACAGCACCGACCGTGGCCGCACCTGGACCAAGTACCAGGGCAATCCCGTCATCGACATCGGCTCCGACAACTTCCGCGACCCCAAGGTCCAGTGGCACGCACCCACCAAGAGCTGGCTGATGACCGTGTCGCTGTCCGCCGAGCACAAGGTGCGGTTCTACTCGTCCAAGAACCTCAAGGACTGGGACCTGCTCAGCGATTTCGGACCGGCCGGCGCGACGGGCGGCGTGTGGGAATGCCCCGACCTGTTCCCCCTGGCCGTCGACGGCGACAAGAACAACATCAAGTGGGTCCTGGTCGTCAACATCAACCCCGGTGGTATCGCGGGCGGTTCGGCCGCCCAGTACTTCATCGGCGACTTCGACGGCAAGAAGTTCACCGCAGACGACAAGGGCAGCTACACCCCGCCCACCGGCACGGTGGTGCAGGACTTCGAGGGCACCGGCTTCGGTGAGTGGACGACGACCGGAACCGCGTTCGGCCAGGGACCGGCAGCCGGGGCGGTGGACGGGCAGGGGACCGTCACCGGCTTCGACGGCAAGGGCCTCGCCAACAGCTTCCACGGCGGTGACGGGACCACCGGCACCCTCAGCTCACCCGAATTCACCGTCGACAGCCCCTACTTGAACTTCAAGATCGGTGGCGGGCGGCATCCGCACGAGACCGGAACCGTCATGAACAGGACTCCGCCCGAAGGCACGGTCCTCGCCGACTTCGAAGGCGGAACGTACGGCGACTGGACGGCGACCGGGGATGCCTTCGGCACCGAACCAGCCACCGGCACCCTCCCCGGCCAGCAGGGTGTCTCCGGCTTCCTGGGAGACGGGCTGGCCAACACCTTCCTGAACGGCGACGCCAGTACCGGCACCCTCACCTCGCCCGAGTTCACCATCGACAAGAAGTACGTCAACTTCCTCATCGGCGGCGGCAATCATCCGGCCGGCTCCGACAACCCGACCGCCGTCGAGCTCCTCGTGGACGGCCAAGTCGTCCGCAGCGCCACCGGAAAGGACGCCGAAGCGCTCAACTGGGCCTCCTGGGACGTCGGCGACCTCGCCGGCAAGAAAGCGCAGATCAGGATCGTCGACAACAACACCGGCGGCTGGGGCCACCTCAACGTCGACCACATCGTGCTGTCCGACACCCAGGCCCAGCGCGTCTCCCAGGAGACGTCCGTCAACCTGCTCGTCGACGGCGAGGTCGTCCGCAGCGCGACCGGCGCCGACAGCGAGACCCTGGACTGGGCGTCCTTCGACCTGCGTCCGTACGCCGGCAAGAAGGCGCAGATCCAGGTCGTCGACATGAACACCGCCGGCTGGGGCCACGTCATGGCCGACCAGTTCACCGAGGCTGACAAGCCCGCCAAGTCCGTCGTACAGCGCGCCGACTGGGCCGACTACGGCAAGGACTACTACGCGGCGGTGTCCTGGGAGAACGCACCGGGCGGCAAGCGCTACATGATCGGCTGGATGAACAACTGGGACTACGGCCAGTCCATCCCCACCTCCCCCTGGCGCGGCGCGCAGAGCGTTCCGAGGGAAATGGCCCTGCACACCGTCGACGGCCAAGTCCGGCTGACCAGCAAGCCGGTGGGCAGCCTGGAATCCCTCCGCCAGAAGCGCCCGGCGACCGCGACCGGTGTCACGGTCAAGAACACCTCGAAGCCCCTGATCGGCCCCACGGCCAAGGGCAAGGCGCTCGACATCGAGGCCACCTTCTCCCTCAAGGACGCCGACCGGTTCGGCCTGAAGGTGCGCACCGGCGCGGGCGGCCAGGAGACCGTCATCGGCTACGACACCACGACCCAGGAGCTGTACGTCGACCGCACCCGCTCCGGCGCCGTCGACTTCAACAGCACCTTCCCCGGCGTTCAGACCGCACCCCTGAAGGCCAAGAACGGCAAGGTCAAGCTGCGGATCCTGGTCGACTGGTCGTCCGTCGAGGTCTTCGGCGGCAACGGCGAAGCGGTGATCACCAACCAGATCTTCCCCGACCCCTCCAGCACCGGCGTCGAGGTCTTCGCCGAAGGCGGCACCGCCACCCTCGACCACATGCAGGCGTGGCAGCTGAAGTCCATCTGGCGGTGACGAGCCGCAGGTCCGCGCGCCGGTCGGCCAGGAGCGGCTGCCGGCGCGCGGCTCTCGGCGCGCGGCTGACACTGGTGTGACTCGATGGGAGAGTGCCCTTGGAGAACTGCTCAGAAGTGGGTGGCGATCCCGAAGGTCTGCCGGAGCTGGGCCATGTCGCGACGGTCGTGATCAGCAGGTTCATAGCCCTGGTGAAAGTAGACCTGCTGCTCGGGCGACAGGCACGGGACGGTCGCCCCGAGGATCGTGCCAGTGACGAAGCACGAACCGGGATAGGTGAACGGGTGCTCGGGGTCGTGTGACGCCTGCACGGCGGATCCGTCCTCGGCAAAGATCAGAGGGTGAAGATCGATCTCCCGGTCGTGAGGGTCGGTGACGACGAACCGCACGGGGCGCCAGTCGAGGGTCTCGACGAACCCGGCGTCCGCGAGAGCCGCCACGACGGCCGCTTCCTGGTCCTTGCGGTGCATCAGGTCCAGGTCACGGTGCTGGCGGGTTTGCTCGCCGACCAGGGCGTCGATGCCCCAGCCACCGCCGATCCAGATGTCGACGTCCGCGTTCCGCAGCACGGCGAGGATGGACAACACATCGTCGGCCGTCATCACCTCACGCACGCTAGCGGTGATCACGTGGGCGTGCGAGTGGATCGTCCCGGATGCGGGGCCAGCGGATCGAGGAACGTCAGGACGGAGGCGTCCTCCTCGATCAGCGGAGTGAGGGCGGCGTTGAACGGACCGCCGTACGGGGCGTCCAGGTGTGCCTCGAAGGCGTCCTCGTCCCGGTAGACCTCGAAGATCCAGTAGGCGCGCGGGGCGGCCGCCTTGGTGTAGACGTCGAAGGCCAGGTTGCCTTCCTCTGCGCGCACCTTCAGGGCGTAGTCCCGGATCAGGCGGGCGACCTCGTCCTCCGCTCCCTCTCGGGCGGTGAACTCGGCGAGCAGGGTTTTCGTCATGGTTTCGTGTCCTTGTCAGTGGGTGGAGTCGAGGTGCTGGGCGACGGTCTTTTCCGTCGCGAACCTTGCCAACTGGCTCTCCCATGGCGGGTTGGGGCCGGCGACCGAGCAGGTCAGGGCCGCGACCTGCGTAGCGAACAGGCAGGCGGCCTCGACATCGCCGATACGCAGGTCGGTCAGCCTGCCGCCGAGGAGTCCGCGGGTGCCGAGGTGGTGCAGCAGTCCGGCGGTGAAAGAGTCCCCCGCACCGACTGTGTCGACGACCTGCGTCGCCACCGCGGGCACCTGCACCCGTTCCCCGTCGAGCGAGGCCAGGGCGCCCTCGGCACCACGCGTGATCACGACGAGCCGTGCCCCCGCGGCATGCCAGGTGTCGCACGCCTGCTCGGGCGGCGTTCCGGGCAGGAGGAGATCCAGGTCGTCCTCGCTCAGCCGCAGCACATCCGCGAGGCCGCACCAGTGCGCCAGCCGGGCGCGGTAGACCTCGGGACGCACCAGGAGCGGGCGGACGTTGGGGTCGATGCTGATGGTGGCCCGGGGTGCGGCCGCTGCCAGGAAGTCCTCCACCGCCGCCGCCCCGGGTTCCTTGACCAGGGCCAGTGCCCCGGTGTGTACGCAGACGGTCTCGGCCAGATCCACCCCGGCCAGTTCCGCGCTCGTCCATTGCCGGTCGGCGGTGGCCTGCGCATGGAAGGAGAACGCGGCCTGCCCCTGGGCGTCCAGCTCCGCCACGGCCGGCGTGCTGGGCTCGGCAGCGGCCACGGAGTACGACAGGTCCACGCCGGATGCCTCCAGGTGGGCCCGGAAGAGGCGGCCGAACACGTCGCCGGACAGCCGTGCGAGGAAGCGGGCCGGGGTGCCCAGCCGCATAGCGTCCCGCCGGGTGGTGTAGCCGCGGCCAAGTACGTGGAATGCGCAGGTCATCGCCGCATCCACGCGGTTCGGGACCGCCGGTGGCACCGGCAGCAGGCCGGCCGCACGCGACCCGGGGAGTCGTGCCCCGTGGAGCGGCCGACGCGCAACTGACCGGAATGCGGCGAGCAAGGTCGCTTGCACCACGAGGCGGGACACGACCCCCACCCGGGCCAGGGCCACCGCCGTGCTGGCGGATCCGCCGCCCGGCAGCACACGCAGGGCGAGTTCGTGCCGGGTACCCGCGGGTTCGGTGAACACGTCGGCGGCGCACTCTCCCAGGACGGTGACCTGAGGCGGGGTCATGGGCTGCTCTTCTCTTGGAACGCGCTGGCGAGACGGGCACGTCGCGGGCAGTCGCACAGCGGCTTCGGGCGGGCGACGGCCACGGGCGTTGCCGATTTGTGACGGGTACAAGGCATTGACGTTGCCTGGAGCCGGAGTCCATCATCCTGGCCAAGAAGTGTCAACGATGACATAAGTCAACGATGACATCTCGGGACGGCATGCCCCGATGCCGGCCGCTCGCCCGCAATCCCGCAGGAGTCGTTCATGTCACGCATCTCTCGTCTGCCCTCCTCCTTGATCAGAGCCGCCGCGTGCACGGGTGTCGCAGCCCTCGCCCTGACCGCCTGTGGATCCGGATCCGGATCGGGCACCGCGAGCACCGGCTCGGGCAGCGTCAAGGTCGGTCTGATCACCAAGACCGACACCAACCCGTTCTTCGTGAAGATGAAGGAAGGCGCGGAGAAGGCCGCCAAGGAGAACGGCGTCGAACTGTCCACCGCGGCGGGCAAGTTCGACGGGGACAACGCCGGTCAGGTCACCGCCATCGAGAACATGGTCGCCGCCGGGGTGAAGGGCATCCTGATCACGCCGAGCGACTCCAAGGCGATCGTGCCGGCGCTCGAGAAGGCCAAGGCCAAGGGTGTTCTGGTCATCGCCCTGGACACCCCGACCGACCCGGAGAGCGCGGTCGACGCCCTCTTCGCCACCGACAACCTCAAGGCCGGTGAGCTGATCGGCGAATACGCCAAGGCCGCCATGAAGGGCAAGTCGGCCAAGATAGCCACCCTCGACCTCGCGCCGGGCGTCTCCGTCGGCATCCAGCGGCACAACGGCTTCCTGAAGGGCTTCGGCGCCACCGACAAGGACGTCCTCTGTGCCCAGGACACCGGCGGCGACCAGGCCAAGGGCCAGACCGCGATGGAGAACTGCCTGCAGAAGTCGCCCGACATCAACGTCGTCTACACCATCAACGAACCGGCCGCGCTGGGCGCGTACACCGCGCTGAAGGCCAAGGGCCGGGAGAAGGACGTCCTGATCGTCTCCGTCGACGGCGGCTGCACCGGCACCCAGGCCGTCAAGGCCGGCAAGATCGCCGCGACCTCGCAGCAGTACCCGCTGAAGATGGCCGCCGAGGGCGTCAAGGCCGTCGCGACGTTCGCCAAGGGCGGCAAGAAGGCGTCGGGTTACACCGACACCGGCGTCACCCTGATCACCGACAAGGCGCAGGACGGGGTCACGTCCAAGGACACCGCCTACGGCCTGGAGAACTGCTGGGGCTGAGGCCGCCCCCGAGGACCGTACGAGACTGCCACTCCCCTCAGCGGGGCGGCCGCCCCAGCACCTCCCCGACCAGCGGGACGGCCGCCCCCCTTGTCCTGGCGACAAGGATTTCTGTCTTCCGACAAGGACTTCGCATGACAGCCACGTCCACGCCCCCGAGCACGTCCTCGCCGTATTCGGAACTCAAGGCACCGACCACGGCCCGCAGACTGCTCACGCAACCGACCACCGGCCCGCTGGTCGCCCTCCTCCTGGCCTGTGTCTTCTTCTCCGTCTCGACCGACCAGTTCCTCACCGGCGGGAACTTCTCGCTGATCGTGCAGCAGGTCATGGTCGTGGGCACTCTGGCCATCGGCCAGACGCTGATCATCCTCACCGCGGGCATCGACCTGTCGTGCGGTGCCGTGATGGCGTTCGGCAGCATCGTGATCGCCAAAATGGCGGCCGAGGGCTCCCTGCCGCCGCTGGCCGCCATCGCGCTGGGCCTGGTCGTCTGCGGCGGCTTCGGTCTGCTCAACGGGGCGCTGGTGCAGAAGATCCCACTGCCGCCGTTCATCGTCACCCTCGGCATGCTCAACGTGGCGTTCGCGCTGACCCACATCTACTCCGAGGAGCAGACGGTCAGCAGCCTGCCCGGCCCGCTGACGGCCCTCGGGCAGACCTTCCCGCTCGGCAAGACCGACATCACCTACGGTTCGCTGGTCACCATCGCCCTGTTCCTGGCCTTCGCCTACGCACTGAGCAACACCAGCTGGGGCCGGCACGTCTACGCCCTGGGCAACAGCCCGGAAGCGGCACGGCTGAACGGCATCCGAACCTCCCGACTGACCATCGGCGTCTACACCGTGGCCGGCATCCTCTACGGCATCGCCGCCCTGCTGCTCATCTCCCGCACCGGAGTCGGCGACCCCCAGGCCGGGCAGACCGACAACCTCGACAGCATCACCGCCGTGGTGCTCGGCGGCACGAGCCTCTTCGGCGGACGAGGCTCGGTCCTGGGCACGTTCATCGGCGTCCTCATCGTCGGTGTCTTCCGCAACGGCCTGCAGTTGATGGGCGTGGCCTCCATCTACCAGACCCTGATCACCGGCGTCCTGGTGATCCTCGCGGTGACCGTCGACCAGCTCTCCCGGAAGAAGGCCCGATGACCACGATCACTTCGACCCCCGTCCTTCAGGCCCGCGGTCTGGTCAAGCGCTACGGCCACGTCACCGCCATCGACGGCGCCGACTTCGACCTGCTGCCCGGCGAGGTCCTCGCCGTCATCGGCGACAACGGAGCCGGCAAGACCAGCCTCATCAAGGCCCTCACCGGCGCGGTGGTGCCGGACGAGGGCGAGATACGCCTCAACGGCAAGCCGATTCAGTTCTCCGGGCCGCAGAGCGCACGCGCCCACGGCATCGAGACGGTCTATCAGGACCTCGCGGTGGCCGCCTCCATGGACATCGCCTCCAACATGTTCCTCGGCCGCGAACTGCGCCGCCCCGGCGTTCTCGGCAGCGCCTTCCGCATGCTCGACAAGAAGCGCATGCGCCAGGAGGCCGCCGAGCACATGGCCGACCTGAAGATCGGCCTGCGCTCGCTGACCCAGTCGGTCGAGACCCTCTCCGGCGGACAGCGCCAGGCCGTCGCGGTCGCCCGCGCGGTCGCCTGGGCCCGCTCCGTTGTCGTCATGGACGAACCCACCGCCGCCCTCGGCGTCAAGGAGTCCGGACAGGTCCTCGACCTCATCCGCCGCGTCCGCGACAAGGGCATGCCGGTCGTCCTGATCAGCCACAACATGCCTCACGTCTTCGAGATCGCCGACCGCGTCCACGTCCACCGGCTGGGCCGGCGCGCTGCCGTGATCAAGCCCTCGGACTACTCCATGGCCGAGGTCGTCGCCATCATGACCGGCGCGCTCAGCATCGACGAGGCCGGAGATACTGTCGTAGCGGACTCGGAGGCCGCGAAGGCCGCCGGAGTACAGGCCACCTGACAGCACAACCAGCACTCGCACGTTCCGGCCGAGGCCGCGGCCGGAACCCGAGAGCACCCAGGAGACGGTTTCCTCCATGGCAGCGAACCGCCGCCCCACCCTGGCCGACGTCGCCCGAGAAGTAGGGGTCAGCGCCAAGACGGTCTCCCGCGTCCTCAACGAGGACGGACCCGCCTCCGCGCAGACGCGGGAACAGGTACTCGCCGCAGTGGCCAAGCTCGGCTTCCAGCCGAACCTCATGGCACGCAACATCCGCGTCGGCGGTCCGGACACCACCATCGGACTGGTCATCCCGGACCTCGCCAACCCCTTCTTCGGAGCCGTGGCCCGCGGCATCGAGGACACGGTCCGAGACCGCGGACTGACCCTGCTCATGGGCTCCTCGGCGGACGACCCCGACCGCGAACGCGCCCTGACGGCCAAGTTCCTCGCCCGGCGCGTCAGCATCCTGATCGTCGTGCCGTCCGTCGGCGCCGACCACTCCGACCTCAAGTCGCACCGTACGGCGGGCCTGCCCGTCGTCTTCCTCGACCGACCCGGAGTCGGCCTGTCCACGGACAGCATCGTCAGCTCCAACAGTGCGGGGGCCCAAGAGGGCGTCGCCCACCTGATCGCCCACGGCCACCGCCGCATCGGCTTCGTCGGCGACCTGCCCGTCAAGCTGTACACCCGCCGCGAACGCCTCGCCGGATACCGCGCGGCCCTGAAAGAAGCCGACATCCCCTACGACCGCTCGCTCGTCGCCAACGCACACGACCAGCAGGGCGCCGAGGCCGCGACCTCCCAACTCCTCGAACTGGCCGATCCCCCCACGGCCCTGTTCGCCGGAAACAACATCATGGCCCTCGGTATCGTCGCCGAACTCGCCCGCAGCAAGCGCAAGGACGTAGCCGTCGTCGCCTTCGACGACGTCCCCCTCGCCGAGGCACTGGAACCGGCCCTCACCGTCGTCGCCCAGGACCCCGAAGAACTCGGCCGCAGCGCCGCGTCCACCGCCCTGTCCCGCCTCGACGGCGACCACTCCCGGGCTCGCACCATCACCGTTCCCACCCGGCTGATCGTCCGAGGCTCGGGGGAGCAACCCGCGCCCAAGCCGTAGGCGGCGTGTGATCGAGCCGAGCGGCACAGGCTTCCTCCCGCCTTGGGAGAGGGAGGCATCTGCGAGGGCACATCAGGGCACATCCAGGGCACATGAGCCTGGGAAACGCCGTGACCCGTGAGAACTACGGAGAGGAGTTTGTCGAGAACCTTGGGCTGCAAGCGTCTCGGGCCAACGCTCACAGCAGGGAATGGCGCCCCGACACGAGCGGCAGCATCCAGGTGCCGGTTCTCCTCTTGCGGCCATGGGAGCGTCACGTCCTCCCTCCCAGGCGCGGCGCCAGCCGAATCGGCCTACAGCTGAGCTTCCAGGATCACTGACTTCGTGGCGAACCCATGGCGCTCGTAGAACTTGATGGCGTCGGGGTTGCTCGCGTAGGCCGTGACGTCAACGCGGTCAGCCTGCTGCTCCTTGGCCCAGGCCATGAAACCGGCCACAAGACATGAGCCGATCTGCCCGCGCCGCCACTCCGGCTTGACGTACATGCTGACCAGGGTGGCGGTCGTTATCGGCTTCATCGGAGACGTGCCAGACAGCACGGCCGTCAGGTGCCCCGCGATCTGGTTTCCGACTTCCGCGACGAGCGTGAGCCGCTCGGGGACCTCCAGATTCTGACGGAAGCGCTCTGGACCATGTTCCCGGGGCCAGTTGATGTTGACGCCACCGGGATCACGGGTTCCGCCGTCTTCCGCGAACAGTCCTGCGCTGCACTCCACAAGCCCAGGCACGTCTCGTTCCTCGGCTCGCCTCACAACGGCTTCATGTGGCTGCGCGCTCATCGCGGGCAGTTTATGCGCAGCATGCCCGCACTCCAGCGTCACCGGGACGGTTTCCCGAGCGCGGCGATTCCCGGCCCGTCAAGATCCTCCAGCGCCACCCGTCGCCCGGAGACGGCAAGCAGCAAGGAAAGCACGGGTCCCCTGACGTCCGGACCGTCTCCGATGGACAGGTCGGCGTCCACTGCCGTGAGCCGGACACGGGCTGTCAGCTCCTTGGCTCCGCCGAAAGACGCGGGAGTACGAGCCTGCAGGCGCAGCGATCGGGCGACAGCCTCCGGCGGGTAGGAGCGGGTGAGTCCCAACGGCCTGCGGATGTCCTCACCGTGGACGACCTCCTCGACGAGCCGGCTGTCCAGGGGCGCCGGAGGGGTCGACCTCCGCGACGCCACCTGACGAAGCCGCTGCAACGTCTCCTGCGGTGAGGGACCACGCTCGCGTTCCACACCGCGTGCGTTCTGACGGTCGAAGTCGAACCGCTCCCGGACAAGGCCGACCACGAAACCGATGCGTGTCGTCCGAGCCGTGCCGACCAGATGGGCGGCCACGTCATGCACGGTCCACCCTGCACAGAGCGACGGCTGCCCCCACCGCTCGTCATCAAGGTGCGCGAGGTCATCGATCAGCGCCGCACGCTCCGCATGCACCATCGGCCAGACATCGTTGTTCATTGGCTTCTCCCTCGCTCAACCACGGCATTCGCCCCCTGGGACTCCCTGCACCACAGGAACTCATCGCTCAGGCATCCCCATGCGCCGGGAGCCGCAGCGTCACCTCGTAGCCGCCGCCCGGCGCAGGGCCCGATTCGAAGGTGCCGCCCAGGATGAGCTGGAAGCCGGATCGCACCAGGGCCTCGTCGTCGACCACCACTACCCGGATCACGCGGGCCTTGTCTGCAGCTGTCAAGCATGAGCACTGGTCAAGGGCACGAAGCCTTGAGGACGGCCTTTGCCTGGTCGGGCATAGGGGTGGCGGTTCCGTGGGAGTGGTGGCATGTCGTGTCGTTGCCCTTGGGGAGGTTACGGATGCCGTCGGTCGTCGGACTGCTGGAACAGCACGAGCTCGCTGCGGCCGAACTGGAGTGGCAGGAGTGGGTGATTGCCCGCAGGCGGGTCGGCATGGTGCTGATCCCGGGCAACAGCAGCACCGCCGAGGCGGAGGCCACTGAAGATTGGCAGGATACGGACGCTCGGTCGGCGCCCGGGGATGCGGCGAAGCCGAAGTCGCAGGTGCCGGTGTGGCGCCAGGGGCTTGCTTGGTCGGTGCTGTCGGTGGACTACCAGCGCATCCTCAAGGCACTGGCGGACCGGGTCCGGCTTGGGCAGGGTCCGATGACCTGTCAGGAGTTGGCCGCGGCTCCCGGGGCTGAGCACAGGCGCAGCAACTCGTGCCAGGTCGGCACTTCGAGGCCGTCCAGCTCGTCGACGAAGTGCGGGAGTGGGGCGGTCAGGGCGGCCACGATGCTGTCGTCGTCGATGTCGAGGAGTCCTGCGGCGCACCGCTCTTGGACGCGCCGGTGCCCTTCGTCGATGCCGATGCAGTGGCCTTGATCACCACCGGCGACGGCGACCTGCTCGCGCGCGTTGTCGCCCGGGACACCGAGGACCTCCACCGCATCACGAACCTCCTGCTGGAACGACACGCCGGGCCCTGACTCGCAGAGCGGACACCCTGGAGCAGAGCCCGGCGTGGAGCCTCACCGCCTCTGTTTTCTCACCGCCCAGCCGATGCCGAATCCGAGTCCCAGCAAGGGCAGGACCGTCACCACGACGATCACGGCCACCAGGAAGAGGAACGCCAGTCCACCCGGAGTCCACCGGAAGCCGGCTCCGTAACTTTGGACAGCGCACGTCGCCGTCGTGGCAACGGCCGCCAGCGCGGACGCGGCCGCGGCTTCCCGCAGGGCGCCCAGGCGGCCGAGGCCGAAGCCCAGGGGGAAGCCCAGGACGCCGATCACGACGAAGCTGACCAGTAGCGGGGCCGCCGTGAGGTCACCGGTCGCGAGTGTCCTTGCCGCCCAGGGAATCGCCGCAGCGGCGACGACCCAGGCAGCGGAGGGCAACCAGACCTTTGCCATGCCTCTCATCGCCTCTCATCTGTTCCCACGCCAGGGAGAACTGCACACTCACCTGATCGCCGTCCGGGTCGGTGACGTCGCTCGCGGTGATCGACGGCAGGGTGCGGATCCGCACGGCGGCCGACGGGCTGTGGCACGAGCCGCCAGGACACATCGACAACTGGGACATGCGGATCTGCTGGGGCGGCATGTTGTGGTGCACCCGCAGGTACGCGTCGTTGGTGAACCGCTTCCAGCCGTACGGATCCGATTCGTCGGAGGCCCGCAACCCGAAGGAGGTGGTCGAGAAGTTGTGTGCCGCCGCGTAGCGCACGCCGGTGGTGGCGTTGAACTCGACGTCGGAGGCCGAGCAGCCGGAGGAGCCGTGCGCCTCGTTCTGCGTGTCCAGGTGATCCAGCCAGTTGTCCGACGAGGAGTCCCACGTCGTGCCCGAGGTGAAGCCCTTCGTCCGCCACAGCTCGACCGGCCGCACGCTGCACGAGGCCGACCAGGTCTCATGCCCGCGCCGGCCGCCTCCCGCATCGCCGCGCTCTGGGTGAGCGCCGTGCGGTGCGTGTTCGCGCCGGCGTCCTTCGTCGTTTTCGCGGTCTCGACCGGCGTCGCCGCGGCGGCCTGGCCCGCAGCCGCAAGGGCCGACACAACTGTCACGATCAGTGCGCGACGCGAACGCGCCCGTGTGTCCCCGGCCAACTCCATGCCCCCCCAAACACGCGCGCCCCAAGGGTGTTTGGAAAGGTGCGCGATCAGCGAGAACCGTAGATCTACATTTTCACGACAGACAACAAAATCATTCCCAAATTCAGCCCAAGCCAGGCGATATGATGGTTCGTCATTTATGAGCCACGCCTCGGGCGAGATGCCCTGCCTTGTCCACTTCAGCGCCCGTTGCGTCACCGGCGCCGGGCGGAGACGAGGACGGGCCAGCCTTACGTCATGTACAGCACAGGCAGAAGTGGTCGCGAATTCGCCCGAGTTCGTGGCTCCTCGACGGCAGCCCGCCCGACCCGCGTACGTGCGCTCGGTGTTGTACGCCTTGCCGGCGCTGCGAGGAAGAGCGAGCCTTCGTCGTGGAGGACGTAGTCGTCCGCCCCAACTATCACCCACGCCGTGCGGTCCTGCGCCAGTGTCGCCCGCTCAGCACGGAACGACGTGACAAACGTGCCAGAAATGCTGAACGCCCCTTGGGGGGAGAGACAGCGACCGGATGGCGGGGCAGGACCGGACACCTGCCGGATACCGCGGGCCCGGGCCGCTCACCAGCCTGGAATGCATGACCCGGAACGCAGACGGCACGGCACTCACGGAGGCCACCAAACCCGCGGAACATTGGTGATGCCGGCCGCGCCGACCCCCGTCTCTAGGCCTCCGGCGACGTCAGGCAGTACGTGAGATCGCGGAACGTGCCGGGCCCCGCGTCGAAGTCAGGTGCGTCGCTGTAGAAGAGGGCGGCCGCGTTCGGATCGCCGTACGGGGTGATCTGGCGGCAGGTGTCACGGCCGTCGCCCTTGACGATCCGCTGGAGACGCAGCACGGCTTTCGGGTCGGTGCACGCCACCCGCGGTCCGATGGGCGTACGGACGTCGAAGGCGCTGTAGCAGTCGCCCTCCTTGCCGTGGATCATCAGGCACAGGCTGGGCTTGTCGTTGCGGAAGTCGAAGCCGGTGTAGTCGTCCTTGATGCAGAGGTCCGACTTGCCGTTCGGTACCAGCCGGGTCACCCGGGCGACCGCGTTGCGGTGGGCGCAGTCGACCCTCCAGACCTCGCCGCCGCGACCGGGACCGTCGGCACCGACGCAGTCGCCCTCGCGTGGGGTGGTGGTCGGGCGGACGTCTGCCTGCGAGTCAGCCGGGGACGAGGAGCGAGCCGACGGGGTGGGGGTGGAGGGCGCGCTGCTCGCCACGTCCGGCCCGGTCTCGGTGCCGGCATCGGTGACGGTATCGGTACGACTCTCTGTGCCGCTCCCGGTGCCGCACGCGGTCAGCACGGTGACGGCGAGGATACCGACGACGAACAAGGGGGCTTGCTTCCGCATCACGACTCCGGGGGTCCGGCGGACGGTCGGGAGGCTGCTCACGACAGATGTCTACCGGAAGCGCCCGGGACCCCTCCCGGGCCGGGTGTCAGCGCCGGTTCGACGTACCGCCTGCCGCCGCCGGCAGACATCTCCGACTGGGACATCTCCGATCCCGGTCACGCGCCCCGCTCGGCATCCCGCGCCGCCTGCTCCAGTCGGCTCCGGTGCTTCTCCCACCACGCCGAGTCACCCGGCGGCATGCTGTCGTTGCCCTTGTTCATCCCGACGGCACCGTCCGTGAGTTCCCGGATGATGTCGGCGTGCCCGGCATGCCGGTGGGTGTCGGCGATGACGCGCACCACGGCATGGTGCAGCGTCACCTCATCCCTGCCGCTGGGCCACCACGGCACCTTGCCGACCGTGTCCAGCGGCAGCGCGTCGATCGTCGCGTCCGCGTGCGCCCACGCCCGGCGATAGAGGCCCACGATCTGCTCGCGTGACTCCTCGGCGGTGGCCCACATGTCCGCGGTCGCCTCGGCGCCCTCCTCGACCCACGGCAGCGCCTCACCGGAGGGCCGTCCGAACGTGTCGCCCAGATAACCGAGTTCCACTGTGGCCACGTGTTTCACCAGGCCCAGGAGGTTCGTGCCGGTCGGCGTGTGCGGGCGGCGGATGTCGTACTCCGAGAGCCCTTCGAGTTTCCACAGCAGGGCATCACGGGCGGACTGCAGATAGAAGTGAAGGTCGGCTTTGGCGTCGGATGCGGTCATGGGGCCAGTCTGCTGCCCGCACGATCTCTGTCCACCGGCTTTCCGTACGACCCACAACCGAGAGCCCCAACCGAGACCTACGACCGTACGGCCGCCGGACGGTACCGGCGGCCGTACGCGACCTCACGACTCACGACCTCACATGTCGGCGGCGTCCACCACCGCGCCCAGGTCGACGAACTTGAAGCCGGTGGCCGTGCGGTCGTCCACGGCCGGGGTCTCCTCGCCGTCCTGGACGACGAGCAGGCCGCGCGGATAGCGGCTGCCCAGCGGGGCGTTGAGGATGGCGGCGCCGTCGCACTCCTCCACGCTGTCGAGCGTCGAGGACGCGGCGCCGACCTTGAACCCGCCCTCGTACTCGTTGGCGTCGCCGACCTCACGGTCGTACAGGGCGAAGGAGTTGTCACCCTGGCTGGAGGCGAGGAGGTAGCCGTCGCCGTCCCGCTCCTCGAACAGCGTCAGGCCCTCGACGTCGGCCGACAGATGCTTCCCGCCGAAGCCGGGGTCGGCGCCCGGCGTGCACTCCTCGGTCTCCTCGTCGTAAGTGCCCGGGACGCCGTACTCCTTGGTCCTGTCGATCAGGACGGGCGTGCCGGTGAGGTCGGCGCGCAGCCGCCAGATGCCGATGTCCTCCTGCCCGGCGTACAGCGTGCCGGTGGCCGGGTCGACGACCATGCCCTCGATCTGCGGGAGTTCGCCGGGCTCCAGGCAGGGGGTCCAGGTGGTGGCGTTCGGCAGGCGGAAGGAGGAGGGGAGGTCGAGGGTGCGGACCTTGCGGTAGCCGACCTTGCCGTTCGCGGCCGGCACGAGTTCGAGGAGGGCGAGGCGAGTGCGCTCACGCTGGCTGACCAGGGCGTACGTACGGCCGCTGGCCTTGTCCTTCCAGGTGCCCAGCCCGTACGCGGTGCGCTGGTCGTTGATCTCGCTCTGGCCGGCGGAGAACACCGGGGCTGCGGCCGGGTCGGTGATGTCGGTCAGCGGGGCGTCCGGGCGGGAGGCGTCGATGCGGTAGATCCGCAGCCGGTCGTTCCCGCGGTCGCTGACCACCGCGACATCGGCCCGGCCGGACGAGGTGCGCAGGCCGGTGACGAGGTCGACGTTGTTGTACCGGCCGGGCGCGTCGTCCGCCGACGGCGGCTTCGGCGCGGCGATCGACTGCACCAGGCGCGCGTCCAGGTCGTAGACCCGCAGCCCGCCCTCCTTGGCGGTCGCCATGACGAGACTGCGCCCGGGGTCGGCGGGGTTCCGCCAGATCGCCGGGTCGTCCGCGTCGGCGTTCTGGCCGGCCTCGTCGTCGAAGAGCGGCGCGGACTCGCTGCGCGCGGTCACCACCGGCAACTCGGCGTCCGCCCCCGCGGGGGACGCCGCGAGGAGGGTGGCCAGTGCGGTACCGGCGGCGAGGGCGGCGGCTCTGCGTGCGGCGCGGTGCGTCGTTCTCACGGGCGCTTCCTTACGTCAGGGGTGTCAAGGACATGCCGATGGTGGGCGGGGAAGTTGGCGCCCAGGGGGACGTCGGCTGTCCGCAAGACGTCACGAGTGATCTACGGAGAGGACGAGCCGGTGTCGAGCAGCCCCACACTCCCGCCCCGCACTCCGCCCGGACGATGCCCGTCCCGTCACTTCACCCCGACCGTCCGCAACACCGTCACCGCCAACGTCCGCGCCACCTCCACCACTTCGCGCACGGACACGTGCTCCCCCGCACTGTGCGCCACCGCTATGTCCCCCGGCCCGTACTGCAAGGTCGGCACACCGGCCCCGGCATACAGCCGCAGATCGCTGCCGTACGGCGCCCCGCGCTCCCGCAGCCCCGAGTCACCGCCGACCGAGTCGGCGTAGGCGGCCCGGATCCCCTCCGGAAGGAAATGCCCCGGCGCCAGCCGCCCGCTCGCGAACTGCCCGCCCGGCCACGTCACCGTCGCCGGATGGTCCCGCAGCCACGGATCGGCGGCACACGCCTCGGCGACGCGGCGTTCCAGGGAGGCCCTCGCGTAGGCGGGGTCCTCACCCAGCCGCACCCCCAACCGCCCCTCGGCGACGAGCAGATCGGGCACGCTGCTCGCCCAGTCGCCGGCGTGGAGGGTGCCGACGGAGAGGGCGTACGGGATGGGGTACTCGGCCATCAGTGGGTCCGGGTCGGTGTTGCGGGCGGCCTCCAGGTCGGCCAGCACTCTGTGCAATGTCACATACGCGTCGATCGCGCTGACGCCCCGCTCCCGCGAACTCGCATGCGCCGCCTTGCCGGGCACCGCGATCCGGAAGGTCAGCGCACCCGCGTTCGCGGTGACCAGGGTCCCGGCGGTCGGCTCACCGATGACGCAGACGTCCCCGCGATATCCCCGCTGCAACGTCCCGAAGGCACCGAGCCCACCGTCCTCCTCCCCCACCACGAAGTGCGCGGCGACCTGCCCGCACAACCGCACCCCGCTGGCCCGTATCGCCCCCAGCACAGCAAGATGCGCCGCCAGCCCGGCCTTCATGTCACAGGCCCCGCGCCCGTGCACGAGATCACCGGTGACCCGCGGCACGAAGGGATCCCCCTCCCACGCGGCCAGATCCCCCGCCGGCACGACATCAACATGCCCCTGCAACACGAAGACCGGCCCGTCACCCCCGTCCGCGGTCCGCCCGACCAGCCCCCACGCCTCCTCACGCGGCGCCTCCGAGCCCGGGAAGTCGGGATGCGCACGGAGCGCGGTCAGATCCATGGGCCACAGATCGACGTCCAGCCCGAGCCGCCCCAGCCGCCCGGCGAGCTGATGCTGAAGCTCCGCCTCAGCCGCACTCCCTGTCACACTCGGAACAGCGATCAGCTCAAGCAACGTTCGTGCAACGGCAGCCTCATCGATCTCCGAGAGCACCAGAGCTTCTTCGTGACTCAACACGCGGCGGATCCTTTCCAAGGGGCGGAACAGCGCCCCTTCAGGGGCGCGGGGAACTGCGCGATCAACCACATCAAACCCGCACCCGCCACAACACAGAAAGCCCCGAGCTACTAGGCACCCCCGCCCAGCCCTTACGCGCCCCCACCCACCGTGAACCCAATAACCGACCCACCCCCGTCCCGCCGGAAGGCGAACGGCGCACCCCCATGCGCCAACGCCACCTCCCGCACAATCGAAAGCCCCAGCCCAGAACCCGGCAGGGACCGCGCATCCGCAGCCCGATAGAACCGATCGAAGATCCGCATCAGATCCTCATCCGCGATACCGGCCCCACGATCAAGAACCTCGACCCGGATCGTGCCGGGCCGCGCGGACCCGGAAACCGCGATCTCGATCGGCGCCGCCCCCTCCCGATCGAACTTCGCCGCGTTCTCAACAAGGTTGGACAGCGCCCGTTGCAACATCCCCGGCCGCCCGTCCGTCGTCGTATCCCCACTCGCCCGCACCACGATCTCCCGCCCCGTACGCCGTCGCGCCAGCCCGGCGACATCCTCGGCGATATCGGCGAGATCGACCCGCTGCGGCGGCTCCGTGTCCGACTGCCCGGCCGCCAGATCCACCAGCTCATTGACCAGATCGGTCAGTTCACGCGCCTCCTGACCCAGATCCGCGACCAGCTCCTCCCGCGTCCCGGCAGGCAGCTCATCGATCCGCCGCAACAGGGAAATGTTGGTACGCAGCGAAGTCAGCGGCGTCCGCAGCTCATGCCCCGCGTCCTGCACCAACCGCCGCTGGTCCTCCTCGGACTGGGCGAGCCGGCCCAGCATGCGGTCGAAGGCGCGGCCGAGGCGGCCCACCTCGTCGTAGCCGGTGACGGGAACCTGGATGCCGAGACGGCGCGTGCGGGCGACGTCCTCCGCGGCGGAGGTGAGGATGACGAGCCGGCGGGTGATACGACGGGCCAGCCACCAGCCGAACAGCCCCGCGCCGACGACGACAGCCGCCATCAGGATCAACGTCCGCTGCTGCAACGCCCGCAGCAGATCCTCCGTGTTGCTGAACTCCTGCGCCACCTGCACCGCCCCCCGCCCGCCGCCGAGCGCGACGGTCGCGATCCGGTACACGTCGTCCCCGACGTCGACGTCCGCGTGCTCGGTCAGCGCTCCGGCGGTGGAGCGGGCGGCGATGCGCCGGTCCGCGTCGGTGACGGGCAGCCCCGGACGGCCGGGGTCGACCACGGCACCGTCCGGCCCCAGCACCTGCACATCGGTCCGGGCGGGCCGTACGAGATCGTGTCCCGGCTCCGAGGAGGAGAAGTCCTCCGTCGTCATCCGCTCCTGCCGCAGCGTGCTCCGCAGATCCTGCACGACCTCGTCGAACACGGACTGCTGGTCCACGCGCACGAGCCGGGCGGCGGCGCCGTACGACAGGATGCCGACCAGGACGGTGACCGCGGCGGTCACGGCCGCGAACGACACCGCGAACGTCGTCCGCAGCGACAGCAGCCTCAGCCGCCGGGGCCGGACCACTCAGTCCTCCCGCAGCACGTAACCCACGCCCCGCACCGTGTGGATCAGCTGCGGCGCACCCGGCTCGTCGAGCTTGCGACGCAGGTAGCCGACGTACACGGCGAGATTCTTGGAGCCGGGCCCGAAGTCGTAGCCCCAGATACGGTCGTAGATCGTGGAGTGGTCGAGCACGATGCCCGCGTTGCGCACCAGCAGCTCCAGCAGCTCGAACTCGGTGCGCGTCAGCTCCAGCTCCCGCGGCCCGCGCCACGCCCGCCGCGCCTGTACGTCCATCCGCAGCCCGGCGGCTTCGAGGAGCCGGGGTGGAAGCTGCGGTTCCGCGGCTTTCGCCGGTACCTCGACGGGAGCCGTGCCGGTCCTGCGCAGCAGCGCCCGCAGCCGTGCGAAGACCTCCTCGACGTCGAACGGCTTGACGACATAGTCGTCGGCGCCCGCGTCCAGTCCCGCGATCCGGTCCTGCGTCTCCACCAGCGCCGTCAGCATCAGGATCGGCGTCCGGTCGCCCTCCGCCCGCAGCACCCGGCACACCTGGAGGCCGTCGATCCCCGGCATCATCACATCCAGCACCAGCACGTCCGGCGGCATGCGATGCGCCTGCGCCAGCGCCTCCACCCCGTCGGCGACCGCGGTGACCTGGTAGCCCTCCAGAGTCAGGGCCCGTTCCAGGGCGTGACGGATGGCGCGGTCGTCTTCGGCGAGCAGAACAGTCTGGGGCACCCGTCCATAGTCGCAAAGGGCGGGGATCGTACGACCTGCTGAGCGGCCCCCGGCCATCGTTCTTACGAACGTCTCACCCTGCCGGACGCAACGCGCAGCGCCCCGAAGGGGCGCGGGGCTGTGTCAATATGCGGCTCCGCCGCGTGGGCGCGACCAGCCACGATGGCGCCGCAGACAATCGACGGCACATAGCTCATACCGCGCTCACCTCCTGAGACGCCTTGAGGGAAGCGTGGGTCGGCGCCTGGGGCACAACCGCGGAGCGCCCCGCCGCGAACTCCTTGCGCAGCACCGGCACGACCTCCTCGCCCAGCATGTCGATCTGCTCCAGCACGGTCTTCAGCGGCAGCCCGGCGTGGTCCATCAGGAACAGCTGGCGCTGATAGTCCCCGGCGTACTCGCGGAAGCCCAGCGTCTTCTCGATCACCTGCTGCGGCGAGCCGACGGTCAGCGGGGTCTGGTCGGTGAAGTCCTCGAGGGAGGGCCCGTGCCCGTACACCGGCGCGTTGTCGAAGTACGGCCGGAACTCCCGCACCGCGTCCTGCGAATTACGCCGCATGAACACCTGCCCGCCGAGCCCCACGATCGCCTGCTCGGGCGTGCCGTGCCCGTAGTGGGCGTACCGGGTCCGGTACAGCTCGACCATCTGCTTGGTGTGATCGGCCGGCCAGAAGATGTTGTTGTGGAAGAAGCCGTCGCCGTAGTACGCGGCCTGCTCGGCGATCTCGGGCGAGCGGATGGAGCCGTGCCAGACGAAGGGCGGTACGCCGTCCAGCGGCCGGGGCGTGGCGGTGAAGCCCTGCAGCGGTGTACGGAACTTCCCCTCCCAGTTCACGACGTCCTCGCGCCACAGCCGGTGCAGCAGCGCGTAGTTCTCGATGGCGAGGTTGATGCCCTGCCGGATGTCCTGCCCGAACCAGGGGTAGACCGGCCCGGTGTTGCCGCGGCCCGTCATCAGGTCCACACGGCCGTCCGCCAGATGCTGGAGCATCGCGAAGTCCTCGGCGATCTTCACCGGGTCGTTGGTGGTGATGAGAGTGGTGGCGGTGGAGAGGATCAGCCTCTCGGTCCGCGCCGCGATATAGCCGAGCATCGTCGTCGGCGAGGACGGCACGAACGGCGGGTTGTGGTGCTCGCCGGTCGCGAAGACGTCGAGGCCGACCTCCTCGGCCTTCAGCGCGATGGCGACCATGGCCTTGATGCGCTCACGCTCGGTCGGCGTACGGCCGTTCGTCGGGTCCGGCGTGACATCGCCGACGCTGAAGATCCCGAACTGCATGGTCGCTCACCCTCCAAAGTTGTTCACCGTTCAACTATACCGCCGAACGGCCCCTCCTCACCCCTTATTCCTTAACCAGCTTGACGGCCACGACGACGACCCGGCCGCCAAAGGGCTCCACCGCCCCCTCCCCGCCCGCACCCGCTGGGCGATCCTCGCCGTCGTCCTGGCCTCCACCTCCAGCAGGGCCTCGGCCGCTCACCCGCAGGCACCGCACTGGGCCTGATCCCCCTGTCCGTCGGGATCGTCATCGCGTCCATCGCCTGCTACCAGCTGATCCACACCCTCGGCCGCCGCCTGGTCCTCACCGGCCTGGTGATCATCCTGCTGGGCTGCGGCCGGCTCGCCCTCCTGACCGACGAGACCGGCCCCTGGCCCCTCGTCCCGCCCCTGCTGGTCATCGGCCTCGGCATGGGCACCTGCTTCGGCACGGTCTACGACAGCACGATCGGCGACATCTCCACGCACGACCGTGTATTTCAAGGCCGTCGGCGACGGCGACGCCCACGCCACGACGCTGAGCCTCGTCGTGGTCGCCGCCGCCATCGCCGTATGCCTGCCCCTTGTGGGGCTGCTGCCGCGCAGGGCGCCTGAGGGGCAGGGGCATTGGATGGGCATATTGGTTTGCCGCCGACCGACCCGGTCGGATAGGAAGCTCGCATGCTTAGAGGCAGCAAGGTGGGGCTCAGAGCCCGGCACGAGGACGACATCCCGATCCTGCGGGCCGAGCTCTACGAAGACGTGGTCAACTCCGCGCGGGCCGCAGGCGGGCCGTGGCGGCCGATCACGCCCGGCTCGAAGGACGCGCCGTTCGTGGTGGACGACAAGGCGGAGGGGCTCGTCCCGTTTTCCGTGGTGGAGCTGGAGGGCGACACTCTGATCGGCGCCGCGACGCTGTGGGGCATCGACACCCACAACCGGTGCGCGCACATCGGGCTCGGGCTGCTGCCGTCCGCCCGCGGCAAGGGCTACGGCACCGACGTCGTCGCGGTGCTGTGCCACTACGGCTTCGTCGTGCGCAGCCTGCACCGGCTGCAGATCGAGACGCTGTCGGACAACTTCGCGATGCTGCGCTCCGCCGAACGCAACGGCTTCGTCCGCGAGGGCGTGCTGCGCTCCTCGGCCTGGGTGATGGGCGAGTTCCTGGACGAGGTGCTGCTCGGGCTCCTCGTCCAGGAGTGGAAGCCGGACTCGAAGAACTAGCCAGCCGCGCGGGCCGGGGCCCGTCTCAGTCGGGCAGTTCGACGTTCCACGTGCGGTTGCCCGCCGCGGAAGGCAGCCGTACTCCGCTCTTGCGTGCAGCCGGGGACGCCGATGGACAAGGAGCCCACGGCCCTCAGGGAACCAGCACGATCCGCCCCCGCACCCCGCCCTCCGCCAGCCGGGCGTGCGCCTTGGCCGCCTCGTCCAGGGCGTACGTCTCGGCGACGCGGAGGGTCAGCACCCCCTCCTCCACCAGCCGCACCAGCTCAGCCAGCCGCGCCCCATCGGCCACGACCCCGACCTCGCCGACCCGCACCCCCCGCACGGACGCCGGTGCGGCCTGCGGGATGACGCCGATGTACGTGCCCCCGTCCCGCACCCGCTCAAGCGCCGCCCCCAGGACCGTACAAGCTCCTCGTCCTTCTCCCGGGCCAGCGCGGTCACCGATATCCCCCGGTGCGCGGCGAGTTGGATCGCATACCCGCCGAGCGCGCCCGCGGCGCCGGTCACCAGGAGGGACTGATCCGGCGTCAACTCCAGGAATTCCAGGGCCTGTACGGCGGCCAGGGCGTTCAGCGGAAGTGTCGCGGCGTGGACGGCGTCGACGCTCGCCGGCGCCTTCGCCGCCGCGTCCGTGTCGACGACGACGTACTCGGCGTGCGCGCCCAGCGGCTTCACCGGGCCATGGTGCAGGGCCACCACCTCGTCGCCGACGCTCCACGCGCTCCCCTCGCCGATCGCGTCGACGGTCCCGGCCACGTCCCAGCCGAAGCCGAGCCGCTCACCCGCGCCGCCGAAGACGCCCGAACGCACCCACGCGTCCATTCCACGGGGTTGAGCGCGTCCGCCGCCACCTTGATCCGCACCTGCCGCGCGCCCCGCTCCGGCACCTCGGTCTCCACGACCTCCACGGCCTCGGGCCCACCGAACGTCGTCGCCACAGCAGCTCGCATGACTGATAACTCCTAGTAGTTACCTGAAGGTGCGTACATACCCCCGAGGTGAGCCATGGCGACCAAGACCGCGGCCCAGCGGCGCGAAGAAGCGCGCATGGAATACGACGCGTCCCTCCGCGGCTGCCCCACCCACCAGCTCCTCGACCGCATCAGCGACAAGTGGGTCTGCCTGGCCCTCGTCGCCCGCACGGTCACCCCGTCCGCCCCGTCCGCGTCGACTACGAACTCACCCCGCTCGGCGCCGGCCTGTCCCACATGCTCACCGCGGTGAAGGACTGGGCGGAAACCCACGAGAGTGCCCAGACCTAGGCCTTGTCGGCCCGCAACCGCGCGATCTGCTCCCCGCTGAACTCCACCGTCCGCCTCATATGCCCGATGATCAGGGCGAGTTCGGCATCGTCCAGATCGTCGAAGAGAGCCGACCAGCCGCCGCTCAACCGCTCCCACACCCGCCCGAACTCGGCGCTCTTCTCCGGCACGGTCGCCACCAGCACCCGCCGCCGGTCCCCCGCGTCCCGCTCCCGGACGACATACCCCGCCCTCTCCAGCCGGTCCACCAGCCGAGTCGCCGACCCGGTCGTCAGCCCCGTCAGCTCCGCGATCCGGCCCGTCGTCACCGGACCGCCCTCCAGCGTGAGCAGATTCAGACACTGCAGATCGGTGGGGTGCAGGCCGAGGCGGTCGGCGACGGCCTGGTTGAACAGGGCGTACGAGGCCATATAGCGGCGGGACACCGCGGACAGCTCCTCGAACAGCCGCGCCCGTGCGTCACCCGTCATCCCACCCGCCTTTCGTCTGCGCCGTGCAGAAATCGTACGACGCAGTAATCGTCGTACGTCTAGAAGTAGTACTCGTCCCCGGTGTCCAGGACCAGCACCCGCTGCGGGTCACTGTCCCCGCTTCCGCTTCCGCCGCCCCGGCCGCCGTCCGCCACCGCGCCGATCTCCAGCAGCACCTCCGACGGCGCCTCCCGCAACTGCACCCGCAGACCGATCGGCTCACCCACCCCCTTCGCGGCCAGCGCCCCGACCCGGCACACCACCGCCCGCTCCCCCGAGCGCGCACACCCGCCCGGCAGCGCCTGCCGGTCCGCGAGCGGCTCCGACCAGAGCAACCGCACCGACGCGTCGGGCACGGCGGACGCCCCGTGATTGCGCGGTGTGAACCGTACGTCGACCCGGCCCGCGGCCATGGACGCGGCACCGTGATAGGCGAGGCCGACCTCCGGACCGGAGCCGGCGACGGCGAGCGAGGCCGCGCCGCCGATCATCACCAGGGCGGCACCGCACGCCGCCAGCACCCGCGTCGTTCTCATCCAGCCGACTCCTCACTCCACCGTGGTCGTACGGATGTATCCCACGCAGAGCGGGCCGCAGGCGCCGTCCATCAGGTGACGCGGGCACGGAAACGGGCCGTGCGAAGCTGCCGGCATGCTCATCCTCCGCTCCGCCGCCCTCTTCGTCGTCGCCGCGCTCTTCGAGATCGGCGGCGCCTGGCTGGTCTGGCAGGGCCTGCGCGAGCACCGCGGCTGGCTCTGGATCGGTAGCGGCGTCCTCGCCCTCGGCGCCTACGGCTTCGTCGCCACCTTCCAGCCCGACGCCCACTTCGGCCGCATCCTCGCCGCATACGGCGGCATCTTCGTCGCCGGTTCGATCGCCTGGGGCATGGCCGCCGACGGCTACCACCCGGACCGCTGGGACATCACGGGCGCACTGATCTGCCTCGCGGGCATGGCAGTGATCATGTACGCGCCGCGCGGAGAGTGACGTAAGCCGTAAGTGACGTAAGCGACCTAATGACCTAGTGACCCAGCTACCTCAGGCCGACAGCTCGTCGGGCAGCAGCCCGAGCTGCTCCAGGAACTCCAGCTGATCGAAGTAGAGCCGATAACTGACGATCCGGCCGTCCCGCACCGTCGCGAAATCGACCCCGCGGATCCTGACCTCCTTCTGCGTCGCGGGCAGGGACTCCCCCGAGGGCAGCTGGATCGGTCCCGTGTTCTTCCCGCTGAAGAACCCTTCGTCGATGGCGGTGTCCCCGATCTCATACGCGTACACCGTCTCGAACGTCCCCTCAGGAACCGCGTCCGTCATCTGACGCCAGTACTCGACGATGTGGTCACGCCCGTGGATCTCCCCGCCGTCCGGCGTGATCGCGACCGCGTCCTCCGCATAGACCTCGGCGAGCGCCTTGAGGTCCGGCGAACCGGTGACCGCATCCGTCAGCCGGTCCATCACGTCACGAGCCTCACCCATGGCTCCACCTCCTGACTCGGGAGAGGACCACCCACTCCATTGTCCGCCCGAGTCCCGCAGTCCCGCCCCTCGAACCGGCACCCGGCCACTGCCTGCGCCCCGCCTATCCTGGCCGGAGGCACACACGAGTACGAACCACCCCTCTTGCCCCTCTGGAGCTGCCGTATGACCCCGCCCGCCGCATCCCGTATCGCCGTCATCACCGGTGCCAGCAGCGGAATCGGCGCCGCGACGGCACGGCAGCTGGCAGCCGCGGGCTACCGCGTCGTCCTCACCGCCCGCCGCAAGGACCGCATCGAGGCACTGGCCGAGGAGATCAACCAGGCCGGCCACTCGGCCACGGCATACGCCCTCGACGTCACGGACCGCGAGGCGGTCGACGAGTTCGCGAGCGCCTTCCACACGATCGGCGTCCTCATCAACAACGCCGGCGGCGCACTGGGCGCCGACCCGGTAGCGACCGGCGACCCTGCCGACTGGCGCCAGATGTACGAAACGAACGTCATCGGCACGCTCAACCTCACCCAGGCCCTCCTCCCGAAACTGGAGGCCAGCGGCGACGGCACGGTGGTAGTCGTCTCTTCCACGGCGGGCCACGCAACGTACGAAGGCGGCGCAGGCTACGTAGCCGCGAAGCACGGCGCCCACGTCCTCGCCGAAACCCTCCGCCTCGAAATCGTGGGCCGCCCGGTTCGCGTCATCGAAATCGCCCCCGGCATGGTCAAGACCGACGAATTCGCCCTGACCCGCTTCGACGGCGACAAGGAAAAGGCAGAGAAGGTCTACGAGGGCGTCGCACACCCCCTGACGGCCGACGACGTGGCCGACACGATCACCTGGACGGTAACCCGCCCCACCCACGTAAACATCGACCTCCTCATCGTCCGCCCCCGCGCCCAGGCCTCCAACACCAAGGTGCACAGGGAGTTGTGATGCCGGAGGAGGAAAAGGCCGACCAGGACGACCGCGAACAGCGACAACTCGCCCTGGAAAAGAAACGCGAACGCATCGTCTGGTACTACCTCGCGTACTTCCTCTTCGGAATCCACATCGTCGCCTTCGTGATGATCTACGCGGTGACGCACGCGAAGTAGGGCTATTAGCCCACAGGAGTGAATCCAGACGATCACCCAAACGGCCGCCGAACTGGCGATCTAGGCTCGCAGCACAACATCAAATGACGGCCCTCGTCCGGGATGCCGGTCCCGAGCGAGGGCCTGACCAGCAAGGAAGGAATAGCTTCCTCATGGCTGACTGCGAGCCTAGCGCCCAACGGTTCATGGACCTGAGGGTGCCTGAGTACGCGTACATGTTCGGCTTCTTGCAGGCGGATGGGCATCTACAGAAGGGCGTCGGACAAAAGGGCAGGCTGTCCGTCGAAATCAACGCCCGCGACGTCGAGCTCCTGCGGAAGTTTCAGAAGCTGACGCCGTACTACAGCAGCATCACCGAGCGCACTCGGTCCACCAACTTCGCCGGACTCACAACTCGGCGGTCTGGAGCCTGTGTTCTCTGGAGGCCAGGACCAGACTCAACGAACTCGGCCTTCCCTACGGCCGCAAGTCGAAAACGATCGCTCCGCCCCACGTCGAGTTCTCGACTGGGGACTATCTGCGAGGGCTCATCGACGCAGACGGATCAGTCGGTTTCACCAGCAAGGGGGCTCCATTCGTCTCCCTCACCACGGCCAGCACTGCCATCGCGTGTCATCTGCGTGACTACGCCCGGGATGTAGCGGGAGCCGAACGCGTCATCAAGCGCAACGCCCGGGACGACATCTACAACCTCTACTACACGATGGACGCGGCCCAGCGCTTGGCAATCAACCTGTACTACCCAGGTTGCCTCTCCCTGGAGCGCAAGCGAGCCACCGCCGACACCATCTCCATCTGGGTACGTCCTGCCGACATGCGAGCTGCGTACACGCGGCGCAGCTGGACCAACGCGGAAGACCGCATCCTGCTGGAGCTCAACAGCCCAACGGCGGCCGCCGAGGAACTAGGCAGGACGGTTCAGAGCTGCAATCTCCGCCTCTGGCGCCTCCGCACCGGCCAAGCGCCGATTCCCAGCGACCAGTGACCAAGTGAGCGAGGCCCCCGGAAGCGACCGGGGGCCTCTCGCGTCAGCCCTTGACGCACACAACCTGCTTCAGCTTCGCCACGACCTGGACGAGGTCCCGCTGCTGATCGATGACTTGCTCGATCGGCTTGTACGCACCCGGAATCTCATCCACAACGCCGGAGTCCTTACGGCACTCCACGCCCCGCGTCTGCTCCTCCAGGTCCTTGGTCGAGAAGCGCCGCTTGGCCGCGTTGCGGCTCATGCGCCGACCGGCGCCGTGCGAGGCCGAGTTGAACGACTTCTCGTTGCCCAGGCCCTTCACGATGTACGAGCCCGTGCCCATCGAGCCCGGAATGATGCCGTACTCGCCAGCCCTGGCGCTGATCGCACCCTTGCGTGTGACGAGCAGGTCCATGCCCTCGTAGCGCTCGACATTCACATAGTTGTGATGGCAGCTCATCTCCGGCTCGAAGGTCGGCTTCGCCTTCTTGAACTCCCTGCGGATCACTTCCTTCAGGAGCGCCATCATGATCGAGCGGTTGTGCTTCGCGTACTCCTGCGCCCAGAACAGGTCGTTCCGATACGCCGCCATCTGCGGGGTGTCCGCGACGAAGACGGCGAGGTCACGGTCGACCAGGCCCTGATTGTGCGGAAGTTTTTGGGCCACGCCGATGTGGTGCTCGGCCAGTTCCTTGCCGATGTTGCGGGAACCGGAGTGCAGCATGAGCCACACCGAACCGGACATATCTACACAAACTTCGCAAAAGTGGTTGCCGGCTCCGAGTGTACCCATCTGCAAAACCGCACGCCCCTGCCGGAACTTCACCGCCTCAGCAACCCCATCGAACCGCCCCCAGAAGTCATCCCACCCCCCAGTAGCGAACCCATGAAGCCGCCCCGGCTCAACAGGACTGTCATGCATCCCCCGCCCCACCGGAATCGCAGCCTCAATCTTCGACCGCAGCCGAGACAGATCCCCCGGCAGATCATTCGCCGTCAGAGACGTCTTCACCGCCGACATCCCGCACCCGATGTCCACCCCCACCGCCGCAGGACAGACAGCCCCCCGCATCGCGATGACGGACCCGACCGTCGCGCCCTTCCCGTAGTGGACGTCCGGCATCACGGCCAGCCCCTTGATCCACGGCAGGGTCGCCACGTTCCGCAGTTGCTGGAGTGCGCCCTCGTCGACCGTCGCCGGGTCGGTCCACATCCGAATGGGAACCTTCGCGCCCGGCATTTCCACGTACGACATATCGTCCTCAATCCCCGTAAGTGCAACAGAAGTCTTTAATCGCAAAACCAGCGCCAAGGTCAACGAAAGGGACAACGGACCGGCGTCCACGGCGTCGCGTGCGATAGACATTGTCTCCAGCGGGCACCCCCGCGCGGCAAGCGATTAACCAGCGGGGACACTGACAGAGCGGCCGGGCGTGCCCGGCAAGAGACACCGTCGAGAGGATCCTCACCGTGCAGCGCAAGGCGTACGTATCCGGCGTCGCGGCGCTCCTCGCGGCGCTGTTGGCCGGCTGCACCGGCAGCTCGGACGGCGGCGGTCCGACGGACAACTCCAACCCCGGCGACACGGGCACCGCCGCGGCGGAGGCTCAGCCGGGCCGCTACCGCACGCTCCCGGAGCCGTGCGGTGCCGTGAGTCAGGAGACTCTCGACTCGCTGCTCCCCGGCATCAGGCAGCTGACGGACGACGAGCAGCGCGAGAACGCCTACGCGGGCGACCCTACGCAGACGTTCGACACGGACCGCAAGGTCGGCTGCCGCTGGAAGGTCGAGTCGACGGAGGCCACGGACCACCTGCTCGTCGACTTCGAGCGGGTGGTGTCGTACGACAACGCCGTCAGCGACGACAGCGAGGCGGAGTCGCTGTTCGCGACGAAGGAGGAGGCGGCCGACCTCCCCGAGCCGACGGCATCGGCCACGGAGTCCGCGTCGGAATCGGAATCGGAGTCGGGGTCGGAGGCAGACGCGGACGCGAACGCGGAGGCACAGTCGGTGTCACCGTCCGACTCCGCGCCCCAGTCCACGTCCCCATCCGCATCCCCCACATCCCCTTCCTCCGCCGATCCCAGCGCCGGCGCCAGCTCCTCCCCCTCCGCCACCCCGTCCGACCTCCAGCCCCGCCTCCTCGACGGTCTCGGCGACGAGGCGTTCCTGGACGATGTGCTGAGCAGCGCCGGTTCGACGGCTCGGCAGCGCACGGTGACTGTGGCGTTCCGCACGTCGAACGTGATCGTGACGATCCAGTACGAGGAGCAGCCGGCGATGGTCGGCATCGTGCCGGACAGCAAGGAAATGCAGGACAGGGCGCAGAAGCTGGCTTCTCAGCTGGCGGACTCGCTGGCCGACTAGCGTGCCGTGCGTCCTCTTTGTAAAGCGGCCGAACCAGGAACACACAAGTCCTTCACCGCGTACCGTGGCCCCTCGGACCCGATCCGACCGCAGGAACCTCAGCGTCCCCGGACCCGATCCGACGGCAGGAGCACGAGCGTCATGAGTGAAGGAACCATGCAGCGACGAGCACAGCTAGACCAGGGTGACCGGCGTGACCGGCGGGGGAAGCGTCTTGGCCGCGTCCTTGTGTGCGCGGCCGCGGTTCCCGTGATGCTGATCGCCGCCGGCTGCTCCTCCGACTCCGGTTCCGGTTCCGGTTCCGACAGCGCCGACGAGGGCAAGAGCGCGGGCGGCGGGGCTTCGGCGTCGGCATCCGCGAGCCCGTCGCCGACGGTTCAGGCGGCGGCGTACGCCAAGCTTCCGAAGCCGTGTTCCGTGCTGGCGAAGAAGACGCTGGGCGATCTGGTGCCGAAGGCCAAGACGTCCGGCAAGGAGGGCAATTCGGACGACGCTTCGTCGCGCGGCAACTGTTCCTGGAGCAGCCTGGACGACAACGGCGTGAAGGGCTCGCAGTTCCGCTGGCTGAATGTCTCCCTGCTCCGCTTCGACTCGGACACGACGCGCGGTGCCGGCGACGAACTGGCTCAGGAGTACTACGACAAGCAGGTCCAGGCCGCCCAGTCGGCGGAGGGCGCGAAGGGCGTCAAGTCCGAGCCGGTCACCGGCATGGGCGACGCGGCGACGGCGGTGCGCTACGACCTGAAGAAGAAGGAGGGTTCCTTCAAGCAGCAGACGGTCGTGGTGCAGGTCGAGAACGTCGTCGTCACCCTCGACTACAACGGCGCGGGTCTGGCGGGCGAGAAGACCCCGAGCGCGACGGATCTGATGAAGGACGCGCAGAAGGCGGCGAAGGAGGCGGTGGCGGCGGTGTCGTCCGCCAACGGCTCTGCGGAGAGCAGCGCATCGCCCTCGAAGTCGGCGTTGGCGTCGGCGTCGGCGTCGAAGAGCCCGTCGAAGAGTGCCTCTCCGTCCAAGTCCGCGGCGCAGCAGAACTGACCGTCACATCGAGCCCGACTCGCAGCAGAACACGACCATTTGACGGAGCCCGGTGTCCCTCTGGGACCGGGCTCTCACGTCCCGGCAACCCGCGCGCCGGACACATGTGCCACCCTGTTGCGCGCAACGACTTGCATGGGGAGGGGAGTACGGGTGGCCGCGCCACTGCAGCTGACACGGATGCACCGGGTTCTGATCGGCGTGGTCGTCTTCGGTGCCGTCATCATCGCCGGTATCGGCTTCGCGGGTTCGTATGCCGCCGTCCGCGAACTGGCCCTCCAGAAGGGCTTCGGGAACTTCAGTTACGTCTTCCCGATCGGCATCGACGCGGGCATCTGCGTCCTGCTCGCCCTGGATCTGCTCCTCACTTGGATACGCATACCCTTCCCGCTCCTGCGCCAGACGGCGTGGGTGCTGACGGTGGCGACGATCGCCTTCAACGGCGCTGCGGCCTGGCCGGATCCGCTGGGTGTGGGCATGCACGCGGTGATCCCGGTCCTGTTCGTGGTCTCGGTCGAGGCCGCCCGCCACGCGATCGGCCGCATAGCGGACATCACGGCGGACAAGCACATGGAGGGGGTCCGCATGACGCGCTGGCTCCTCTCCCCCGTGCCCACGTTCCTCCTCTGGCGCCGTATGAAGCTCTGGGAGCTCCGCTCCTACGACCAGGTCATCAAGCTCGAACAGGAACGCCTCGTCTACCAGGCCCGCCTCCGCTCCCGCTTCGGCCGCGGCTGGCGCCGCAAGGCCCCGGTCGAGTCCCTGATGCCCCTACGCCTGGCCAGGTACGGCGTCCCCCTGGCGGACACGGCTCCGGCGGGCTTGGCGGCGGCTGGCATAGAACCAGCCCTGATACCCCCGGCGCCGAAGCAGGAAGTCGACGCCGCAGCTGCGGGCGGTCGTGCCGCTGGGGCGGCACAGGTGGGCGCAGCGGCACCTCCCAGCGAGCAGCGCCTGGAGCTGGACCGCATCCAGGACGCCGAGCACCAGCACAACGCACCCGAACTGGACCAGAACCCCTGGCTACAAGCCCGGGACCCCCAGTCCATCGAGTACCACGGCGACTACGACCCGACGTACGACCCGGATACCGCTTACGCCCAGTGGTACGCGGAACAGCAAGAAGCCGAGCAGTACAACGAGCCCGCTCCCCAGGCCCCCCTGGAAAGCCCGATGGAGGAAACCGGCAGTTTCCCCATCCCGGTGAGCCCCGGCCGTACCCGCGAACTCGGCGAGGGCGGCGGCACGTCCGCCCCCGAGCCGACCGAAGAGGACTACTACCAGGTCTTCAAGAAGTCGATAGGCGGCACTGGCTACCCGACGCCGCGCGAGTTCAGCGAGAACGTCGAGGCGGAGTTCGGCACCGCGCTCCTGCCGGACGAGGCCAAGCGCATGGTCACCCGGTTCACGAACCTCTACAACGCGGAACTGGAAGAGAACCACATCGCCTGACGTGCAGCAGAAAGGGGCCCTCGCCGGAGGGCCCCTTTCCCGTACCGCTTACTCGCCGAGCAGGCGCCGTACCCGCTCCTGCCCCACCGCCAGCAGCAGCGTGGGCAGTCGCGGCCCGGTGTCCCGTCCGACCAGCAGGTGGTACAGCAGCGCGAAGAACGACCTCTGTGCGGCCTTGATCTCCGGCGGCAGTTCCTTGGGCGTGGCGTCCGCGGGGAACCCGGCCTGCACCTTGGGCACGCCGTACACGAGGTGGGTGAGCCCGTCGAGGGACCAGTGGTCGGCGAGCCCGTCGAGCAGCAGCCGCAGCGACTGCTGGGACGCCTCGTCGAGGGACTTCAGCAGGGCGACGTCGGGCTCGTCGCGCACGATGGTGCGCTGGTCGGCGGAGACGTGCGTGTTGATCCAGGCCTCGGCCTTGTCGAACCGCGGCCGTACCTCGTCCAGCGACCCGAGCGGCTGCTCCGGATCCAGCTCGGAGAGGATCCGCAGCGCCTGGTCCTCGTGCCCGGCGGTGATGTCGGCGACGGACGCGAGGGTCCGGTACGGCATCGGCCGCGGCGTACGCGGCAGCTCACCGCCGGCGGTCCGCACGGCTCGCGAGTGTGCGGCGACGTCGGCGGGCAGCGCGGACCCGTCCGCCACCTTCGTATCCAGCTTGTCCCACTCGTCGTAGAGCCGCTGGATCTCCTGGTCGAAGGCGATCTTGAAGGACTGGTTGGGGCGACGCCGGGCGTAGAGCCAGCGCAGGAGCTGCGGCTCCATGATCTTCAGGGCGTCAGCAGGGGTGGGCACCCCACCTCGCGACGAGGACATCTTCGCCATGCCACTGATGCCCACGAACGCGTACATGGGCCCGATCGGCTGCTTGCCGCCGAAGATCCCGACGATCTGGCCGCCGACCTGGAAGCTCGAACCCGGCGACGAGTGGTCGACACCGGAGGGCTCAAACACAACACCCTCGTACGCCCAGCGCATCGGCCAGTCGACCTTCCAGACCAGCTTGCCGCGGTTGTACTCGCTCAGCCGGACGGTCTCGGCGAAACCGCAGGCGTCGCAGGTGTACGACAGCTCGGTGGTGTCGTCCTCGAAGGAGGTGACGGTGGTGAGGTCCTTCTCACAGTTGCCGCAGTAGGGCTTGTACGGGAAGTAGCCGGCGGAGCCGAAGGAGCCGTCGTCCTCGGCGGCGGCGCCCGACCCTTCGGCGGCTTCCAGCTCGGCCTCGTCGACGGGCTTCTGCGACTGCTGCTTCTTGGCGGGGGCCTTCTTGGTCCGGTACTGGTCGAGGATCGCGTCGATGTCGCCGCGGTGCCGCATGGCGTGCAGGATCTGCTCGCGGTACACGCCGGAGGTGTACTGCGCGGTCTGGCTGATCCCGTCGAACTCCACGCCCAGCTCGGCAAGCGACTCGATCATCGCGGCCTTGAAGTGCTCGGCCCAGTTGGGGTGGGCGGAGCCCTTGGGGGCGGGGACGGAGGTCAGCGGCTTGCCGATGTGCTCGGCCCACGACTCGTCGACCCCGGCGACGCCCGCCGGCACCTTCCGGTACCGGTCGTAGTCGTCCCAGGAGATCAGGTGCCGGACCTGGCGGCCCCGCCGCCGGATCTCGTCCGCGACGAGATGCGGGGTCATCACCTCACGCAGGTTCCCGAGGTGGATGGGCCCGGACGGCGAGAGCCCGGACGCGACGACGACCGGTTTGCCCGGGGCCCGACGCTCCGACTCCTCGATGACCTCATCCGCGAAACGGGAGACCCAGTCGGTGGTCTCGGTGCTCTGAGCCACGATCGGCACGTCCTTCTTTCTCCAGGGCAGCCGTACGGTCAACGACTGACGTCGTTCATTCTCCCAGCTAGAACGTCAACAGCGAAAACGCCTTTTCAACAGCGCCCCGATAGGGGCGCGGGGAACTGCGCGACAAGCCCCCACCGCCCCGCAGCCGAAAACCCGCTTTACCCCCCATGGGATACTGACTGTGTCTATCCATCCCCACGAGGAGAACGGCACCCACTCCTATGGCCCCGGTCACGTCGCTCACCGATCTCGTCAACCAGCGCCTCGCGAACGCCCTCTCGGCCACCTTGCCGGAGGCGGACGCGGACCCGCTGCTCCGACGCAGCGACCGGGCCGATTTCCAGGCGAACGGCATCCTCGCCCTCGCGAAGAAGGCGAAGGCGAACCCGCGGGAGCTGGCGACGCAGGTCGTCTCCCAGATCACCACAGGCGACGTGATCAAGGACGTCGAGGTCTCAGGCCCCGGCTTCCTCAACATCACGATCACCGACAAGGCGATCACCGACAACCTCGCCGCACGGTACACAGACCCCGCCCGCCTCGGCGTGCCCCCGAAGGAGAACGCGGGCGTCACCGTCATCGACTACGCCCAGCCGAACGTGGCCAAGGAGATGCACGTAGGCCACCTCCGCTCCGCGGTGATCGGCGACGCCCTCCGCGGCATGCTGGACTTCACCGGCGAGCAGACGATCGGCCGGCATCACATCGGCGACTGGGGCACCCAGTTCGGCATGCTCATCCAGTACCTGATCGAGAACCCGGGCGAGCTGGCCCCGCCGTCCGAGGTGGACGGCGAGCAGGCGATGAGCAACCTGAACCGGGTCTACAAGGCGTCGCGCGCGGTCTTCGATTCGGACGACGACTTCAAGGAGCGGGCGCGGAAGAGGGTTGTCGCCCTGCAGTCCGGCGACAAGGAGACGCTCGACCTGTGGCAGCAGTTCGTGGACGAGTCGAAGGTCTACTTCTACTCGGTCTTCGAGAAGCTGGACATGGAGGTCCGGGACGACGAGATCGTCGGCGAGTCGGCGTACAACGACCTGATGCCGGAGACGGCGAGGCTGCTGGAGGAGTCCGGCGTCGCCGTGCGGTCCGAGGGCGCGCTGGTGGTGTTCTTCGACGAGATCCGCGGCAAGGACGACCAGCCGGTGCCGCTGATCGTGCAGAAGGCGGACGGCGGCTTCGGCTACGCGGCGAGCGACCTCTCCGCGATCCGGAACCGTGTCTTCGACCTGCACGCGACGACGCTGCTCTACGTCGTGGACGTACGCCAGTCCCTGCACTTCAAGATGGTCTTCGAGACGGCCCGCCGGGCGGGCTGGCTCACCGAACACGTCACCGCGCACAACATGGGCTACGGCACGGTGCTCGGCGCGGACGGCAAGCCGTTCAAGACGCGTGCGGGTGAGACGGTGAAGCTGGAGGACCTCCTCGACGAGGCGGTCCAGCGGGCCGCCGAGGTCGTACGCGAGAAGGCGCAGGACCTCACGGAGGACGAGATCCAGGAGCGGGCCGCTCAGGTCGGCATCGGCGCCGTGAAGTACGCGGACCTGTCGACGTCCCCGAACCGGGACTACAAGTTCGACCTGGACCAGATGGTCTCGCTGAACGGCGACACGAGCGTGTACTTGCAGTACGCGTACGCCCGCATCCAGTCGATCCTCCGCAAGGCGGGAGACGTACGACCGTCCGCCCACCCGGACCTCGAACTCGCCCCGGCGGAACGCGCGCTGGGCCTCCACCTGGACGCGTTCGGCGACACGGTCTTCGAGGCGGCGGCGGAGTACGCGCCGCACAAGCTGGCGGCGTACCTGTACCAACTGGCGTCCCTGTACACGTCGTTCTACGACCAGTGCCCGGTCCTGAAGGCCGACACCCCGGAGCAGACGCAGAACCGCCTGTTCCTGTGCGACCTGACGGCCCGCACCCTCCACCGGGGCATGGCGCTGCTGGGGATCAGGACGCCTGAGCGGCTCTGAGCGCGATCAGGGCTGGGGGAGCTCCCCCAGCCCTGATGCCTGTTGGCCTACGCGATGTGGTTCTCTTCCAGTTCCGCGTTGTAGAGGTTCGTGAACCGGGTGACCATGCGCTTGGCCTCGTCCGGCAGGAGCGCGGTGCCGAACTCCGCCTCCACGCTGCCGCCGAACTCGCGCGGCGTCGGGTAGCCAGTGCCGCCTATCGACTTCTTGAAGACCTGGTAGTAGTCCTCCTCGGCCCGCTGGAACTCTCCCGCAGACGCCCGTGCAGTGAACCTCTCCATCTCGGCGTCCATGTCTTCGGTGCGCCGGACGAGGACCTTCAGCTCACTCCTGACCACCTCGACCGTGCGCTTGACCTCGCGGATCGCCTCAGCCTTGAGCTTCTCGGCCTCCGCCCGGAGTTCCCAGGCCCGTTTCAGGATCAGCGCCGACACCGAGTGGCTGTGCCCCAGTTGGGTGACTTCCAGGATGTTCCCGTCCGGCTCGGTCACAGCATGGTCGGCCAGGAGAGTGCTCAGGGTCCCGTAGACCACGGCCGCGTCCGCCGGCCGGTCCTCCGGTCGCTTGGCGAGGAGGCTGAGGATGAGATCGTTCAAAGCAGACGGAAGCCCCTCCGCATACGACCCCGGCGGCTCCGGAGTCGCCTCCATCTGCTTCCGCAGTACCGCCCAATGGCTGGACGCCATGAACGGCGGCCTCCCCGTCACCGCGTGATACATCAGGCACCCCAGCGAATACAGGTCACTGCGGTGATCGATGTCCCGGTCCCCATCCGCCTGCTCCGGAGACATGTACGGAGGAGACCCCAACAGCACACCCGTGACCGTGAGTTCACGCGCCCCGATCGTCTCCCCCATGAACTTCGCGACCCCGAAGTCGAGGACCTTGACCCTCCCGGAGGGAGTGAGGAGCACGTTCGCGGGCTTGATGTCCCGGTGGACGACACCCTGGAGGTGCGCCGCGTGCAACGCCTCCGCGATCTGCGCGGCCCACCCCACGGCGAGCGGCCAGGCCGGCGTGGACTCCTCGAGCCGCCGGTGCAGGGGCACCCCGTGCACGAGCTCCATCACCAGGAACAGCGTCGGCCGCCCGTCCACCGACACCTCTCCCCAGTCGTGCACGGTCACGATGTTCTGGTGGGAGAGCCGCCCCGCCAGCTGCACCTCACGCTGGAACCGGGCCTGCGTCTCCGTCTCGTCCATGCCGTGCTGCGGATGCACGACCTTGACGGCGACATCCCGCCGCATCCGCTCGTCCTGAGCGGCCCACACCTGCCCCATCCCGCCGGCGCCCAGCCGGTCCCCGATCCGAAATCGTTCGGCGAGCAGTTCGCCCTGCACCGGTCCCCTCCCCCGTCGGCGGATCGCCACCGCCGCACGACGGTCAGGCCCGCAACTCCGCTACGAGTATGGCCCTTTCATGAACCCGACGAGTTGCCCGAACTCCCGTACGACCCACCCGCCAGGCGCCGCAACCGCCGTGACTCCTCCTCGATACGGCGTACGACGTCGCCCGCGCCCGTGGTGTCGTCGAGCCCGCCGGCCAGCAGCTGGGCGGCGAGGGTGTCGAAGTAGTGGGTGGTGACCAGGAGCCGGTCTTCCAGATCGAAGGTCGACCGGGCGTGCGCCGGGATGGTGTTGACCTCGTCGAGCACGCGGTTGATCTGCTGGGTGATCTCGTCCCGGGCGTCGGGTGCCAGGCTCACCGCCCTGCTGGTCTGGGCCAGGATGGAGTGGCAGGAGCGCCGCAGTTCCATCACGAGCCGGTGGTCGCGGGCGATGTACGTGACCCCCAGCTCGCCGAAAGCCTGGAAGTTGCCCTGGGCCAGGCGGTTGGTCGCCACGAGCGGCTCGAAGTGCCGCAGATCGATCGCGCTGGTCGCCCCGAGCGCCGCCCGGAAGCAGGGGTGGACGTGGAACTCCGTCTCGTGGGCCTGCACGGGCAGATCGTCACCCCCGGCGAACACGACGTCGTTGCCGCGGCGCACGCCGAGGAAGCCGACGGCGTAGAGGACGTCGATGATGCCGGGGAGGGTCAGCGCGTCGGGGTACGCCGGGAACAGCCGGTGCAGTGACTCGGCCGCCGCGTCGAAACGGCTGCCGAGGGCGGCGCGCGTCACCACGTACCCCGTGTTCTGGAAGAGCGGGAAGAGGTGCTTCAGGAACGGATGCGCGACCAGATACTCCAGCGCCAGATCCTTCAGCTTCCAGTCCGAGAACTGCCGCCCCGCCTGCAGCACGTCCCCCTCCGTGATCCGCTCCCGCCCATGGATCAACCAGGCCGTCTCCTGGCAGAGGTTGAGGAACTGGATGGCGTCCCGCGGCCGGGGCAGACACCGCCGGAACAAATAGCTCGCGGTCTCCTCCCCCTCAACCACCGCCGGAAACAGCTCCCCCCACAGCAGCTCGGCCGTCATCTCGGCCCCCGCGGAGGCCCGCGCCCGAGCCAGCGCGAGATCCCGCAACGCCTGCTCGGTCCACGTGATCCGCAGCTCGTCCCCGCGGAACTTGTCGCCCTCGCCGAACGACAGCGAGTCGTAGATGTCCGCGCGCAGAAACAGCAGGAACCGCACGGCACCGCCGTACAGACTCACGGCATGCTTCGCGGCGAGCAGCAGCCCGATCACCATCGAGTTGCTGTCCGACTCGGCGGACCACACCTGCTCCAGCTGGTCGACCATGAGCAGCAGCGGCCCGTGCTCACCAGCGCAGCCGAGGTCGGCGAAGGCCTTGGCCACGCCCTGCTCGACGACCTCCAACTGCCGGGCGGCCTGCGCCCCCTCCGACGGGGCCTGCGCGAGGTCGAGCCCCGCCTTGACCCCGAACGCCTCCAGGGACAGCGAGGTCTGCAGTCCCCGTGCTCCCTGTGCGAGCCGGTCGCCGAGCCGCCCGCCCGCCGACTCCCCGTTCTGCTTCAGAAACCGCGCCAGCGCCTTCACCGAGTCGGGCTTGCGCCGGTGTGCGTCCTTGGCGTGCATCACCAGGTGGCGAGCGGCATGTACGGCGAACACGTACCGCCAGATCAACGACTTCGCCGAGTCCCCCGGCAGCCCCTGCAACTCGAACCGCCGGATCTCCTCCCCGGCGGTCTCGTCGGGCGTCACCAGCACGGTCCCGGCATGCTGCCCGCCGTCCGCCGACAACTGCATGCAGATCGCGCTCTTGCCGGACCCCTTGCGGCCGATGATCAGCATCTTCCGCCCGGACAGCGCGGCACGGTAGGCCGCGTTGGGCAGAAACCCGCCGCGCAGCAACAGCCCCTCGGTCACATCCCGTTCGGCATCCTCACGCCCGAAGTGCAGCCGCGCGAGTACGGGCCCGTCAGCCATCCCGTCCCCCTATGTGTCGCCCCGTCGGCCGACACGGTATCGGCACCGCACACCGTCGCGGGACAGACGAACTCACACCACACCACTTTCCCCAACTCCCGTTCCCGCACCCCCCATCCATCACTCAGCGCGGCGACGAGCAGCAACCCGCGCCCGCCCTCGTCCCGCGGCTCCAGGACACGCGGTACACCGCCCCCGCTGTCGTGCACCTCCGCCCCCAACACGCGCCCGTCATACCGCAGGAACAGCCTCAACTGCCGCCCGGCCGGTACGCCGTGCATCAACGCGTTGGTCACCAGCTCGCTCACACAGAGCAGTACGTCGTCCGCGCGCGGGCTTCCTTCGAGCCCCCACCCGGCGAGAGTCTCGGCCGCGAACCGCCGTGCGGCAGGGGCGGATCGCCGATCGCGGGGGAAGAACTTCTCGCGCAACGGCGGGAGTTGGATCGTCTCATTCACGGGACGAGAGTTGCGGAGAGTGACTAGCGTTGATCACCCGGTGAACCCGTACGGATTTTTTGTACGGGCTCGCACCCGGTGACGTACGTGTGCCCTGGGGGATTGAGACCAGCATGAGCGCGAAGAGGCCGCCGCGGCCGAAGAACCTGACGTCGATGAAGATGCTCGGCAAGCAACTGGGCGCGGCGCGCCGCGTCGCGGGCTACACCCAGAGTGCGCTGGGCGACCGCGTCAGGCTGGACGAGGAGACGATCGCGTCGATCGAGCAGGGCCGGAGGTCTCTGAAACCGGACCTGGCGGCGCTGTTGGACGACATCCTCCAGACGAAGGGGATGCTGTCGGTGGGCGTGGCCAACCTGCCGGAGATCGACCAGTTCCCGATGTGGGCGGAGCTGTATATGCAGCATGAGCGGGAGGCGATTGCGCTGTCCCTCTATGCCAACCAGGTGCTGCCCGGCCTGCTTCAGACGCGGGCATACGCGGAAGCCGTACTGCGGGAGCGGGTTCCGGCGTACGACGAGGACGAGATCGAGCCGAGGACGACGGCGCGGATGGATCGACAGGAGATCCTGCACCGGAAGAGCCCACCGACGCTCAGCTTCGTCATCTGGGAGCCGGTGCTGCACCTCGGCATCGGGGGTCCGGATGTCCGAGCGGAACAGCTCCGCCATCTGCAGAGATGCGCCGAACTCCCCTGTGTGTCGCTCCAGTTCCTGCCGATGGCGAGCCCTTCCCATGCAGGGCTGGCAGGCCCCTTCGTACTCCTGGAAACCGCGGACCACCAGCACCTGGCCTACATCGAAGGTCAGCGCGGCAGCCAGTGGGTGTCTGACGCAGATGAGGTGTCCATCCTCGCGCGCAAATATGCGATGCTGCGAGCACAGGCCCTGTCCCCCTTGGAGTCGAAGGGCCTGCTGGACCGTCTGCTAGGAGAGCAATGAACGCCGAGGCACTTCAGTGGTTCAAGTCCACCTACAGCAGTGATGAGGGCGGCGAATGCCTCGAAGTCGCCATCCGCCCCCACGCCATCCACATCCGCGACTCCAAGAACCCCGAGGAAAGCGGCCCCACCTTCACCGCCTCCCCCGAGGCCTGGGCCGCTTTCACGGCGTACGCCGCCCGCTGAGCCGAAGCGTCAGGCGTGGGCCGGCACGAACTTGGGGTTCGGGCCGTACTTGTTGGTGTCCTCACCGTCCGCGCAGAGGAAGATCAGCATCACGATCAGGCCGACGAGCGGGACGATGCTGATGAGGACCCACCAGCCCGTGCGGCCGGTGTCGTGCAGCCGGCGGATCGTGACACCCAGGCCCGGCAGGAAGAGCGCGACGGTGAGGATGGGGACGAGGACGTTCGAACCGATGACGGCCATGTCGACGACCGTCAGCACGATGGCGATGACCGTGTAGATCAGCGTGAACATCCAGTATTCCGTGCGGCGCGCACGCCCGCTGAACACCGCGTACTTCTTGAGAACCTCGACGAACCAGTTCATGTAATCCCCCCAGGGATCGATGCGTGAGCCTCACCGATCGGATCCGGCCAAAGGCAGAACGTACGGAGCTGACGGGGTCTCGTCAACGCGGTAAACGTCCCTGCTCAGCGGGGTGTTCGGGGCAAGCCCATAGGCGTATTCAGGACAGATCCATCCAAGATCACCGGTGATTCCGTCCCCCGCGTGCGAACCGTGTGCGATTCGTGTCCCGTCCTACGCCGCTTCGAAGCCGGAACGATCTCGAACCGTTGTCAGTGGTCGGCCTTACAGTCTGTGACATGGCGACACTTCCCAACCCGCTGCCCACGCTCGCGGCCGATCCGAGCGGTCGTGCGCTCGGGCTCACGCTTCCGCCGGGGCGACTGATCGACGCGACCGACGAAGGCCCATGGCATGAGCCGTTGTTGTGGCAAGCCGAGACGCCCGCGTCGGTGGGCGTCTGGACGAAGCTGGGCGCGCCGGCCGGGCGGGCCGGGCTGCTGCCGGTGCTGGTGGAGACCGGTGGGAGTCAAGGCGGCCCGGAGGTCTGGGACTTGATGCCGGGAGAGGTGTCGTATCCGGGCGATCACGACGCGGACGAGGTGCTGGAGGAACTCTGGGAGGACTGCGAGGGCGAGGACGGCGAGGAGTGGCCCGGCCTCGCCGAAGTCCCCGAGCCCTCAGTCGACTCCACCGACTCCACCGAACCCGCCGCTCCCGACTCCGCCGCCGCCGAGATCGCGGACTCGCTCCTCCTCGCGGGCGGCGGGCCCTTCAAGGACCCACACCTCGCCCTCGTCCCCGCGCGCCGCAGCGCGGACATACCGGCGGCGATCGGCTGGTCGGGCCCGGCGAACCATGAGAGCGACGTGGCCCGGCTGTGCGCCGTACTCCGCTCCTGGGAGGACCGCTTCGGCATACGGGTCGTGGCGCTCGGCTTCGACCACCTGCTGGTGTCCGTCGCGGCCCCGCCCTCGACCCAGGCCGACGCCGAGGCACTCGCCGCCGAGCACTTCGCGTTCTGCCCGGACAACCTCTGGCAGAGCAGCGACACCACCCTGCGGACCTACGCCGAGCGCCGCCTCCTCAACCAGCCGGCCTGGCACTTCTGGTGGGACTGAGTGGGGACTGGGTGGGGACTGAGTAGGGACTGAGTAGGGACTGATTCATGTCAGCGCAGAGGCCTCCAGGAGGGAGAACGGTGCGGCCTCCGTGAGCGGAGTGACCGACGTCAGGGACAGGCCCGCACGCCGGCACACCTCCTCGAAGTCCTTGCGGGTGCGCTCCCTGCCACCCAGGTTCACCAGCATGTTCAGGTCGCTGAGATAGGTGATCCCGCCGTCGGCGGCATGGGCTTCGGCGTCCGTGTCGACGACCTCGGGAAGCACCGGCTCCACGATCAGGACACGGCCGCCCGGCGGCAGCACCTCGCGGCAGCGGCTCAGGATCGTCACCGCCTGTTCGTCCGTCCAGTCGTGCAGGACGCTCTTGATCAGGTAGAGGTCCGAGCCCTCGGGAACCGAACGGAAGAAGTCCCCGGCGATCAGGGAGCAGCGTTCCATGAGCCCGTGCTGCTGCAGCGTCTTCCGCGCCTGGCCCAGGCCTTCCGCCGTGTCGTAGAGGACGCCTGTGAGACGCGGATGCGCGTCGAGTACGGCGGCCAGAAGGGTTCCGTCTCCGCCCCCGACGTCTGTGACCTTGGTGAACCGTCCGAAGTCGTAGGCGCCCGGCAGCACGGCGGCACTCGCCCCGGCGGCTTGGCTCATCGCCGCGTTGAACTCGGCGGACAGCTCGGGGTGCTGGGCGAGGTGACTGAAGAAGTCCGTGCCGTAGACGGCGTCGAACGCGATGTCACCGGTGCGGACGCTGTCGTCCAGGTGCTCCCAGGCGCGCGCGATCACCGGCTCGGTGAACAACCGCACCAGAGAGGTGAGCGAGTCGGGGCGCCGGGAGTCGAGGAGGGCGCCCGCGGGGGCCACCGAGAAGGAGTCGGGTGTGTGTTCGTTCAGCAGGCCCAGGCTTGCGAGCGCGCGCAGCAGCCGGGTCATGGGCTGGGGTTCGGCTCCGGCGTCGGCCGCCACCTCGGCGGCCGGGCGTTGTTGGTCTCCGATCAGCTCGACCACCCTCAACCTGACTGCCGTGCGCAGGGTTTGCGCGGCCATGGTCCCGAAGGCGAGCCGAACGATCCGGTCGACGTCGGCCATGTCCGGTGCTTGGACATCGGTGTTCGCCACAGGTGTACTCCTTCATTCCCTCGTTTGTTCGTCTGCGGTTCGGCAGCGCCCCGAAGGGGCGCGGGGAACTGCGTGACCAGCCACAACGGTCCCGCGGACGATCGACGGCCGACCGCGGCAATTCCCGCGGAGCGCGGAGCGCAGAGCGCTTAGCCGGCGGACGTCGTCCTGCCGGCCAGGGCACCCGGCGTGCAGCCGGCGAATGCCAGCACGTCGCGATGGAGATGGGGCTGGTCGACGTATCCGCACGCCAGGGCGACCTCGGCGGCGTTCTCACCCGCGCAGAGTGCTCGCGCGGCCTGGTCGAAGCGGACCAGCATGGCGGCCCGCTTGGGAGTGAGGCCGATCTGGGCACTGAACCTGGACCACAGCCGCTTGCGGCTCCAGCCGCAGGAAGCGGCCAGGTCATCGACCCGTACCCGGCCTCTTTGGGCCACGATGTGATCCCACACGGCGGCGACCTCGGGCGTCATCGACGGCGCCTGCGCAGCCCGCGTCGTGAGGAACTCGTCCATCAGCGCAAGGCGTTCGTGCCATGTCGGGGCCTCGCTCAGCCGCTCGCGCAAGCGTCGCTCGTGCCGACCCCACAGGTCTTCGAGACTGGTGACGGCCCCGTCCAGTTCCCGCGGGGAGACGCCCAGCAGCGCATAGGCGGCCCGAGGCGACAAGCGCATCTCGATGCACTCGACACGCTCACCGCGCACCCGGGCCGGCCCCGGCGCCAACGCGGCGACGAAGCTCCTCAACGGCTGGTGCCCCTTGCCGCCCTCGACCGTGAGCGGATCGTGCCCGAGTCCGATGACGACGATCACAGCAGGCTGAGGAAGCACCTGCAGGTCCAGCCCGGTAGCGACACGGTCGCGGAACCCGGCCATCCCGACACCGTCGACGGACGTCCCCCCGAGGGGACGGGCGACTTCCCAGCCGTCCTCGTCAACATCGCGGTCGATGGGGTAGATCCTCACCTCGTAACTGCGCATGCCTCTAACATCGCCGACTTCGGCGGCCCTGTCTTGGACGAAAATTCCGCAGTCCCCGCCCCGTTCCCGCAGGCCCCGTCCTAGCCCTGCAACCCCCTCCCCGATCTCCGCCGGCGTCTGCGTCCCGCACCACCTTCGCCAGCAGTGCGGTGGTGTCGTACGACTCCGGCAGCCGGGCCCAGAGGACATCCCGCCCCCGGGCCGGTGCCAGGTCGAGCCGGGCGGCAGGGCGTCGGCCGGCCCCGCGCGCGGCGATCCACGGCACCCGCTCACCCTCGAAGCGCAGCTCGCCGTACGGGTCGTCCTCGGCGGCCCGGCGTTCAACGGGCATGGTGCAACCGGTGGGATTCTGGAACGTAGGCACGGTGCAGAAGAGCTTCGGCCGCTCCCGCACCACCACCGCCACCACCCGCGCGCCCGCGAATCCGAAGGCCTGAAGCGCCGCCAGATAACAGGGGTTCTCGACGACAACCGTGTCCCCGGGTTCCAGCAGCGCCGTCGACAGCAGGGACAGCGCCTGCTGCGAACCCGTCGTGACGAGCACGTCGTCGGCGTCCGTGGCGAGCCCGGGATACAGCCCGGCCGGGACAGCGGATCAGCCCCCGATTCCCGTCCCGTCCCGCCTCCGAGGGAAACACCATCCGCCCAGCTCAGACGCCATCCCACCCATCCCACGTCCCGAATCCCCCGACGGCCCTGGCGGTCGTGGCCGATCACCACGCAAGCTGAAGCCCTCCCTGGAAATCCAGCACCGAAAGGGCCACCATGTCCGCACGCCCCGCCGACCGAACCCGGCTGCTCGCCACGACGACGGCCGTACTCGCCGCACTCGTGCTCGCGGGTGCGCTCACAGGGTGCGAGGACGGCGAAGGCCTGCGCGACGAGGGCCCATCAGCCACGATCAGCTCGACGGCCTCCCCCTCACCGACGCCCGACCAGAACCGCTAGGCCCCGTCCCCTAGGCCCCGTCCCCCGCCGACTCGACCCACTTCTCGCCGCCGAGCGGGAACTCGTACGAGGGACGGCCGTTGTTACCGCTCGTGCGGAACGGCTCACCGCCGTCGTCGACGACCACCGTGCCCTGCCGTGTGCCGCTGGACCACTTCAGTTCCAGATACCAGCGCACGTCGTACGCCGAGGCATCGGCCATGACGCGGAAGACCTCCGGGTCCGACTCGCTCACCGAGAACGGGAAGTCCCGCTGCCCGGCCGCGGGCTGAACGACCGGGCGGGCCGCGTCGAGGGCGACGGTGAAGGGGTGCGTCGGCACATCGCCACCGCAGCCGACACCCATCACGTAGTCGTTCCAGGCGAGCGGCATACCCCTGCCGACCACATGGACCGCCAGACTCTCCAGGACCACCGTCCGCTCCCCGGTCCCCTGCACGGTCAGCGTCACCAACTGCTGCCCCGCCGACACCGCCCCTTCCGCCGACACCCACGCCGGCGCGCCCTGCTCGAAGGGCGGTGGATGGACCTCCGCCGCGGGCCGGTCGATCAGATAGTGCTGCGAACAGGGCCCTTCCCAGGTGTACGGCCGCGTGGTCACCGTCAGCAGCGGCCCGGCGTCGTTCCCGGGATCCTCACCGACCGGTGCGCCGCCGGCCCCGCCGCTCGTACGGCTCACCGAGGGCGAAACGGACGGCGTGCTCTTCCCGCCGGACTCGGTCTCCTTCGCGGTCGGCGCGGGCGAGGCCTTCGTCGGGGTCGCGGACACACCTCCGGAGGACGCCGCCGCACCGACCGGACTGCGCCGCCCGACATCGCCCTGGTCACCGGAGAAGGGCTGCACGGCGAACGCGACGGCGCCGAGGACGGCGGCCACGGCGACACCGGCGAGGAGAGCGGTACGACGACGCAGACGACGGCTCTGCTGCGGCCGGGCGGGGCCGGGAGCGTCCCCTGGCAAGTCCTCCGGCATGTCCCCAGGAGCCTCCTCAGAAGCGCCCGACACGCCCGCCGTACCACCTGCCCGAGCCGTCTCCGCCGCCCCCTCAGCCACCGCTTCCGCAGCCGCAGCATCCGCCGCCCCCTTCCGGGAGCCCCGCGCCGCGTCCGCCAGCACCCACCGCCGATGCAGCTCCACCAACTCCGCGGGTGACGCCTTGCACAAGCGAGCCAGCCGCTCCACAGGCGCATAGTCCGTGGGTACGGCATCCCCGTTGCAGTACCTGTGCAGCGTCGACGTACTCATGTGCAGCCGCTTGGCGAGCACCCCGTAGCTGAGCCCGGAGCGGTCCTTCAACTGGCGCAGAAACGCCGCGAATCCGTCCGCGGCAGTGCCGTCCGACACCGTTCTTCCCTCCCCCGTCATCCCATTCCACCGTTCCAGGGAATGGTCGTTTCCCCAGGTCAGACCGTTATCAGCGTTCCAGTGTCCCTGATCGCCCGCCAGTTGATGCGGCTGGGACGCACTATCGCACAGGCTCTCCTCATCAACAGCACGCCGCCTCCGGCACCCGGACGGGCGGCGGGCAACGACCCGCTCATACGGACAAGGACCCAGCCATGCGCACCTTCCGCCACGCCCGCCTCTTCGCCGCCGCAGGCATCACCGTCGCCACCCTCGCTCTCACCGCTTGCCAGAACGGAACGGGCACGAAGGACGAGGGTGCGTCGAAGCCCACGCCGTCGACAACGGCGACGGCGTCGCCCACGGATGACACCAAGGGATCGCAGCCGACGCAGCACTCGAACTCCGGCTCCGGAAAGACCTCACAGCCCGCACAGCAGAACCAGACCGGCCACAGCAACCGGACCACCGAGAAGACGGACAAGACCGACCAGGCCGGCAAGTCCTCGTCGAACCCCGCCATCTGCAACGGCTCCAACACCAAGGTCACCGCCCAGCCGGTCTCACGCCCGCTCAACCACATGCTGCTCACCGTGACCAACACCGGCTCGAAGCCCTGCTCGCTGATGTACTACCCGGTGCTCCGCTTCGACGAGATGCAGTGGGTCCCGCAGGGAAGGCCGGACAGTAAGCCGCAGGCCGTCCCCACCCTCTCCCCCGGAGCCTCTGGCTACGCGGGCGTCCTCCTCAGCGCGGCCGACGGCAGCGGCGACGGCGGCACCACCGGCAAGAAGCTCACGATCGCCTTCCAGGGCGGGACCCCGAACAGCTCCGGCGGCGCGTCCGCAACCCCGGCCCTGCCGGCCAAGGGCGTCTACTACGACAGCTCGCTGTCGGTGACGTACTGGCAGTCGGAGATGGCGGACGCCCTGAACTGACCGGCCCCCAATCCTGCCCGATCAGGGCAACATCCTCACCTTCTGGGCGACTTCGGTGGCCCAGTAGGTGAGGATGTTCTGCGCACCGGCCCGCTTGATCCCGGTCAGCGTCTCCAGGATCGCCCGGTCCCGGTCGATCCACCCCTTCTCGGCGGCGGCCTCGATCATCGAGTACTCACCGGAGATCTGATAGGCGGCGACCGGCACATCCACCAAGTCCGCGACCCGCGCCAGAACATCCAGATAGGGCCCGGCAGGCTTCACCATCACCATGTCGGCCCCTTCCTCCAGATCGAGGGCGAGTTCCCGCAGCGACTCCCGCACATTGGCGGGGTCCTGCTGATACGTCTTCCGGTCCCCCTGCAACGACGAGCCGACAGCCTCCCGGAAGGGCCCGTAGAAGGCGGAGGCGTACTTGACGGTGTACGCCAGCACCGCCACATCCTCCCGCCCGATCTGATCAAGGGCATCGCGAACAACCCCGACCTGCCCGTCCATCATCCCGCTGGCCCCCAGGACATGCGCCCCGGCATCGGCCTGCACCTGAGCCATCTCGGCATACCGCTCAAGGGTCGCGTCATTGTCCACACGCCCCCGCTCATCGAGCACCCCACAGTGCCCATGATCAGTGGTCTCATCAAGACACAGATCAGACATCACCAACAACTGATCGCCGACCTCGGCCCGCACATCCCGAATCGCGACCTGCAGAATCCCGTCCGGATCGGTCCCCGGCGTCCCCAGGGCGTCCTTCTTCGACTCCTCCGGCACCCCGAAGAGCATGATCCCGGACACCCCTGCCGCCACAGCATCGGCAGCCGCCTTCTTCAGGCTGTCCCGAGTGTGCTGCACGACCCCGGGCATGGCCGCGATCGGCACCGGCTCACTCACCCCCTCCCGCACGAACGCGGGCAGGATGAAGTCGGCCGGATGCAGCCGGGTCTCGGCAACCATCCGCCGCATGACAGGACTCGTACGCAGCCGCCGAGGACGCGTACCGGGAAACGATCCGTACTTCGTCATGCAACGAGGCTACGCCGCACGCAACCCCACCTTTGCCGACGAGGCGTCGGCCCAGAACGGACCCGCAACCGCCCACGCACCCGGACGACCCGACGCACTGGCGATGCGACCACCGACCCGCAGCCGCCCACGCGCCCGGGCGGCCCGGCGTCCTGCGGCGCATGCCACCACGCACCCGCGGTCGCCCACGGCGGGAAGGGGACGCGGTGGGGGTGTCCGCCCGCAGCGGTTGTCGCGTCAACACGGGCACCCCACCAGCAGACCGAGCCGCGACGTTCCGAGGACGGACACCCCCACCGCGGCCCCGCCCCCACCACACACCAAAGGCGCTACGCGCACCCCCACACACCCGCAGCCCCGCCGGGAGGCACCCCGCACCCCCCGAATGCGCCCCACGACCCCCGGGTCCAAGCTGAGAGAACAAGCCCCCCGAGCCCAAGCGCACCCCGACGGGGAGGACCCGATGACCACCGCCCACCACCCCCACCACCCCCACGACACCCCCGACCTGTTCGCCCTCTCCGACATCCTCGGCCCGGTCCTACGCCCCACGGACGACGGCTACGCCGACGAAGTCACCGGCTTCAACCTGGCCGCCCGCCACATCCCGGACGTGGTCGTCGGCGCCACCACCCCTGGCGACATAGTCGCCGCGATGCGCTGGGCCGCAGCCACCGACACCCCCGTAGCCGTCCAGGGCACCGGCCACGGCGCCAACTTCCCGATCGACAACGGCCTCTTGATCAACACGTCCCGCATGACGGACGTACAGATCGACCCGACCCAACGCACCGCAACGATCGCCGCGGGCGCCAAATGGCGACACGTCCTGGACGCCGCCGCCCCCTACGGCCTGGCCGCCCTCAACGGCTCTTCCACAGACGCCGGCGTGATCGGCTACACCCTCGGCGGCGGCCTCCCGATCCTCGGCCGCGCCTACGGATACGCCTCCGACCTGGTCCGCTCCTTCCACGTCGTCACCCCCGACGCCACCCTCCGCGAAACGGACGCGACCCACGAACCGGAACTGTTCTGGGCCCTGCGCGGCGGCAAGGGCAACGTAGGCGTGGTCACCTCACTCGTGACCGAGCTGATCCCCCTGTCCAGCATCCTCGGCGGCGGCATCTACTGCGCCGGCGAACACGCGGAACCCCTCCTCCGAGCCTGGGCCGACTGGGCCCCCACCGTCCCCACCCAGATGTGCTCGGCGTTCACCCTCCTCCGCCTCCCCCCGCTCCCGGCGATCCCCGAACCCCTGCGCGGCCGATTCTGGGCGCGCGTAGCCATCGTCTGGACCGGCGACCCGGCCGACGGCCGGCGCCTCCTCGACCCCATCCGCTCCGCCGCACCCGTCGTGTTCGACACGGTCGACGAAATGGACTACACCGACGTGGACTCGATCTACGCGGAACCCCAGGACCCCCTCCCCGCAAGGGAGTCGTGCACCCTGCTGGCGGAACTCACCCCTGAAGCCATCGACACCCTGCTGGCACACGCGGGCCCGGCGGCACCCCCCGACTACCCCCTGCTGATAGTCGAACTCCGCCACATGGGAGGCGCGTTGGCCCGCACGATCGCCACGGAGGACGCGATCTGCGCCCGCGACGCAAGCCACCTACTGGAAACGGTCGCCGTAGTCCCGAGCCCAGAAGCGGCCGAGGCCGTAGAAACAGCCACGGCCGCCCTCAACACCGCCATGGCCCCCTACGGCACCGGCCGCTCCATGGTCAACATCCACGGCCGCCCCGGCAACGAATCCGACCGAGCCCGAGCCTGGACCCCCGAGGTCTACAACCGCCTACGCCGAGACAAGGCAACCTACGACCCCAAAAACCTCCTACGCTACGGCCACACGGTGACCCCGATGCCCGCATAGCTGACCCCGTCAGCCTGCGGGCATGCGGCGTGCCGCGCGCCTACGTCGTACGCCGCCTCCGCGCCCCCGGCCGCCGCTCACTGGGCCGAGTCACCGCGTCCCCCGCCTCCAGCGCCGCAGCCCGCCGCCGCATCCCGAAGTCCGCCAACGCCTCGGCCAGCTTGTGCACAGACGGCTCCGGAGCCATCACATCCACCCGAAGCCCATGCTCCTCAGCGGTCTTGGCCGTAGCAGGCCCGATACAAGCGATCACCGTCACGTTGTGCGGCTTCCCGGCAATACCGACCAGATTCCGCACCGTAGAAGACGACGTGAACAGCACCGCATCGAACCCGCCCCCCTTGATCCCCTCCCGAGTCTCCGCAGGCGGCGGCGACGCCCGCACGGTCCGATAAGCCGTCACGTCGTCAACCTCCCACCCAAGCTCGATGAGACCCGCCACCAACGTCTCGGTAGCGATATCGGCCCGCGGCAGGAACACCCGGTCGATGGGATCAAAAACGGGATCGTACGGCGGCCAGTCCTCCAGCAACCCCGCCGCCGACTGCTCCCCACTCGGCACCAGATCCGGCTTCACACCAAACGCAACCAACGCCTTCGCGGTCTGCTCCCCCACCGCGGCAACCTTGATCCCCGCAAAGGCGCGCGCATCGAGCCCGTACTCCTCGAACTTCTCCCGCACGGCCTTGACCGCATTCACCGAGGTGAAAGCGATCCACTCATAGCGCCCGGTCACCAGCCCCTTGACCGCCCGCTCCATCTGCTGAGGCGTCCGCGGCGGCTCGACGGCGATCGTCGGCACCTCGTGCGGCACGGCCCCGTACGACCGCAGTTGGTCGGAAAGCGACGCCGCCTGCTCCTTGGTCCGCGGAACGAGCACCTTCCAGCCGAACAACGGCTTGGACTCGAACCACGACAGCTGCTCACGCTGAGCCGCGGCGGAACGCTCCCCGACCACGGCTATCACGGGCCGCCCGCCCTCGGGCGACGGCAGCACCTTCGCCTGCTTCAGCGTCTGCGCGATCGTCCCCAGCGTGGCGGTCCACGTCCGCTGCCGAGTAGTCGTACCGGCGACCGTGACCGTCATCGGCGTATCGGGCTTGCGCCCGGAGGACACCAGCTCACCCGCAGCCGCAGCCACGGATTCCAGCGTCGTCGACACGACGACCGTGCCGTCCGACGCACCGACCTCGGTCCAGCACCGCTCCGACGCGGTCCGCGCATCCACGAACCGCACATCGGCGCCCTGGGCGTCCCGCAGCGGAACACCGGCGTACGCGGGCACCCCGACGACGGCCGCGACACCCGGCACGACCTCGAACGGAACACCCGCGGCGGCGCAGGCGAGCATTTCCTCGGCGGCGTACGTATCTAGTCCCGGGTCCCCCGAGACCGCACGCACGACCCGCCTGCCGCCCCGCGCGGCCTCCATGACAAGATGTGCGGCATCCCGCACGGCGGGGGCGCCAGCGGTTGTTGACTGACCGTCAACAACCGTTAGTTGAGGCGTGCCTGTGCCCGGATGCGGGTCCGACGAAGGACCCGGTTCCGTGTTCACGACGGCGACGCCCGATCTGGCATGAGCGCGTACGACGTCGAGCACCTCGTGCTCGGCGACGAGAACGTCCGCGTTCGCCAGCGCCTCGACGGCGCGCAGAGTCAGTAGTCCCGGATCTCCGGGTCCGGCACCCAGGAAGGTGACGTGCCCGTGTTCAGGACCGGCGGGAAGGGTGGTGGGGCTCAATGTGCTCGCTCCCCCATCAGACCGGCCGCGCCCTGGGCAAGCATCTCGGCCGCGAGTTCACGGCCGAGCGCCATTGCTTGGTCGTACGTCTCGGGCACGGGACCGGTGGTGGACAACTGCACCATCCGCGAGCCGTCGGTCGTGCCGACGACGCCGCGCAGGCGCATTTCCTTGACAATCTGCCCGTCGGCCAAAAGGTCGGCCAGCGCGCCCACAGGTGCGCTGCAACCGGCCTCCAGGGCGGCGAGCAGTGACCGCTCGGCGGTCACGGCGGCCCGCGTGAACGGGTCGTCGAGCTCCGCGAGCGCTGCGATCAGATCCGCGTTGTCCGCGGCACATTCGATCGCGAGTGCTCCCTGGCCGGGAGCGGGCAAAACTGTGTCGACCGAAAGAAAATCAGTCACCTCGTCGATACGGCCCATCCGGCTGAGCCCGGCCGCGGCCAGCACCACCGCATCCAGCTCACCATCGCGCACATACCCGACGCGTGTATCCACGTTCCCGCGAATCGCAACCGTCTCGATATCCAGCCCATGGGTCCGGGCGTACGCGTTCAGCTGGGCCATCCGCCGCGGCGAACCCGTACCGATGCGCGCCCCGCGCGGCAGGTCGGTGAACTTCAGCGCGTCCCGGGCGACGATCACGTCCCGCGGGTCCTCACGCTCGGGGACGGCGGCCAGCGCCAGCTCGTCCGGCTGCCCGGTCGGCAGGTCCTTCAGCGAATGAACCGCGAAGTCGACCTCCCCCTTGAGCAGGGCCTCCCGCAGCGCCGTCACGAAGACACCCGTGCCGCCGATCTGCGCGAGCTGCTCACGGGAGACATCGCCGTACGTGGTGATCTCGACGAGCTCGACGGGCCGTCCGGTCACCTGGCTCACGGCCTCTGCCACTTGCCCGGACTGGGCCATGGCGAGCTTGCTTCGCCTGGTCCCCAGCCTCAAGGCCTTGTCGTCACTCATGCCGAGCCTCGGTCTTCCTTGCTGGTGCTGTCCTCGGCCCGGGAGACGGAGGCCACCGTCTCCTGGTCGAGGTCGAACAGGGTCCGCAGCGCGTCCGCGTACCCGGCGCCGCCGGGTTCGGCCGCGAGCTGCTTGACCCGTACGGTCGGCGCGTGCAGCAACTTGTCGACGACGCGCCGCACGGTCTGTGTGATCTCCGCCCGGTGCTTGTCGTCGAGGCCGGGCAGCCGGCCCTCCAGACGCGCGATCTCGGTGGCCACGACATCGGCGGCCATCGTCCGCAGCGCGACCACGGTCGGCGTGATGTGCGCCGCTCGCAGCGCCGCCCCGAACGCCGTCACCTCGTCGGAGACGATACGTCGGACCTGGTCGACGTCGGCCGCCATCGGAGCGTCCGCGGAGGCCTCCGCCAGCGACTCGATGTCCACCAGCCGTACCCCGGCGAGCCGGTGCACGGCCGCGTCTATGTCGCGCGGCATCGCCAGGTCCAGCAGGAACAGCACCGGCTCGGGCCGCGGCACGACCGCCACCGGTTCAGGCCTGCGCCGCTCGGGGATCCGCCCGGCGGTGGCCGCGGTCGCGGCGAGCGCGGTGATCAGCTCGGCGTCGGCCTCGGGTGTACGGCGACCCGCCTCGTGCCGGTCCACGGCGCTCCCGGAGACCCACGCGGCGTGCTGCTCCAGCGTGGCCGCGTCCATCCCGGCCACGGCGGCCTCCCCCATCACGGAGAAGCCCGGCTGCGCGGCTGCCAGGTCGAGCGGACAGTTCTCGTCACCCGCGGAGCCTGCGGGCAGTCGTGCCGCTTGGGCGGCACGGGTGGGCGCAGGCGGCACCCCGTCAACGCCGGGCTGCGCGACCACCCCTCGACCGTCCAGCGCCGCCGCGATCGTCTCCGCCGCCAGCACCAGCCCCGTAGCCCCCGTGCAGGACACCGCGACGTCGGCACGTGTCAGCTCGGCCGGCACCGATTCCATCGGTACCGCGCGGGCCAGCACGTCCGTGTCGTCGCCCTCGGTGAGGATCTGCGCGAGACGCTCGGCGCGGTCGCACGTACGGTTGGCGATCACGATCTCGGCGACTCCGGCACGCGCGAGCGTCGCCGCGGCCAGCGAGGACATCGAGCCCGCGCCGATCACCAGGGCCTTCTTGCCGCGGGCCCAGCCGTCGACCGGCTTGCCGACGGCCAGCTGCTCCAGGCCGAAGCTGACCAGCGACTGGCCCGCGCGGTCGATGCCGGTCTCGGAGTGGGCGCGCTTGCCGACCCTGAGCGCCTGCTGGAACAGGTCGTTGAGCAGGCGGCCCGCGGTGTGCAGCTCCTGGGCCGCCGCGAGGGAGTCCTTGATCTGGCCGAGGATCTGGCCCTCGCCCACGACCATCGAGTCCAGCCCGCAGGCCACCGAGAAGAAGTGGTGGACGGCCCGGTCCTCGTAGTGCACGTACAGGTAAGGAGTGAGTTCCTCGAGGCCGACCCCGCTGTGCTGGGCGAGCAGCGTGGACAGCTCGGCGACGCCCGCGTGGAACTTGTCCACGTCCGCGTACAGCTCGATGCGGTTGCAGGTGGCCAGGACGGCGGCCTCGGTGGCCGGCTCGGCGGCGACCGTGTCCTGCAGCAGCTTGATCTGGGCGTCCGCGGACAGCGCGGCCCGCTCCAGGACGCTGACCGGAGCGCTGCGGTGACTCAGCCCGACGACGAGGAGACTCATGCCGGCATCACGGCGGGTACGTCCCCGTCCGGTCCCTTGTCGGCGGACTCGCCGCGCACGGCGGCGACCGGGCCGGCGCCGTCGGCCGACGCGGCCTCCTCGCCGGCCTTGCGCTGCTCGTGGAAGGCGAGGATCTGCAGCTCGATGGAGAGGTCGACCTTGCGTACGTCGACGCCGTCCGGGACGGACAGCACGGTCGGCGCGAAGTTCAGGATGGAGGTGATGCCGGCGGCGACGAGCCGGTCGCAGACCTGCTGGGCGACGCCCGGCGGGGTGGTGATGACCCCGATCGAGACGCCGTTGTCGGAGATGATCCGCTCTATGTCGTCACTGTGCTGGACGGTGATCCCGGCGATCTGCTTCCCGGCCATCTCCGGATCGGCGTCGATGAGCGCGGCGACCCGGAAGCCACGGGAGGCGAACCCGCCGTAGTTGGCGAGGGCGGCGCCGAGGTTACCGATACCGACGATCACAACCGGCCAGTCCTGGGTCAGGCCGAGTTCGCGGGAGATCTGGTAGACGAGATACTCGACGTCGTAGCCGACACCACGGGTGCCGTACGAGCCCAGATACGAGAAGTCCTTGCGCAGCTTGGCGGAGTTGACCCCCGCCGCGGCCGCCAGCTCCTCGGAGGAGACCGTGGGGACCGAGCGCTCCGACAGTGCGGTCAGCGCACGGAGGTACAGCGGAAGCCGGGCGACGGTGGCCTCGGGAATCCCTCGGCTACGGGTCGCCGGTCGGTGAGTTCGGCCAGTTGCCACGGTGCTCCTGCGGGTAGAGCGGGGCTGCAGGCGGTCACACGTCCCTGGACCGCCCCGTCGAAAGCAGGCTATGTCTTTGTGAACGCGTGCACAAAGATGGTGTCCGATTTGCCCAGCCAACGTGACCGGGGTCACGCGCCACTCCCTACGGGCCGACACGGGGGTCAAAACCGAACACTCTCCTCAACGATCCCCACCCCCGAGACCAGGTCGCCGTCGATCCTAAGCCAGTTTCCGGCCGACTTGGACTGGTCGGTCAGTGCTTGGCCAGAGCCTTGCGGAGCCGGTCCTCGTTCACGCGCCAGAACGTGTGCTGCTCCCCGTCGACCAGGACAACCGGAATCTGCTCCCAGTACTGGTCATGGAGTTGGGGATCCTGGGAGATGTCCTTCTCCTCCCATGGAACACCCAGGTCCGCACAGACCTTCTCGACCACCAGCTGTGCGTCATCACACAGATGGCAGCCGGGCTTGCGGATGAGAGTGACGAGCCGGGCACGGGCGGCGGGCCGCCGGAAGATAGGACTCATACGGCCATTCTCGCGCCGAGACGACCACGGTTTAACTGCGTGGTCGCGGAGAGTTCACAGCCACCAAACCTCCCGACTCCGGAACCACCGAACAGACTGGCTATGCTCACGCCATGGCCGCTCTTGGATGGCTCACTCCCCGTAGGCGCTCCGCCACCGCCCGGAGCGTGTTGGCAGGCGAGGCGTCGGCGGAAGCCGCACGCAAGTCCACGCAGGAGCAGGAACCGCCGCCGTCCGCCGAGAAGGACAAGGGCGAACCGGAATTCCCCGTGCTCGGCGACGACAAGGCCGCCGCGTTCTTCGATCTCGACAACACCGTGATGCAGGGCGCCGCGCTCTTCCACTTCGGGCGGGGGCTGTACAAGCGGAAGTTCTTCGAGACCCGCGATCTCGCGAAGTTCGCCTGGCAACAGGCCTGGTTCCGGCTGGCCGGGGTCGAGGATCCCGAGCACATGCAGGACGCGCGCGACTCCGCCCTGTCCATCGTCAAGGGCCACCGGGTGGCCGAGCTGATGACGATCGGCGAGGAGATCTACGACGAGTACCTGGCCGACCGCATCTGGCCCGGCACACGCGCGCTGGCCCAAGCGCACCTGGACGCGGGCCAGAAGGTATGGCTGGTGACTGCCGCACCGGTGGAGATCGCCACGGTGATCGCCCGCCGCCTGGGCTTCACGGGCGCACTGGGCACGGTCTCCGAGTCGGTCGACGGGGTCTACACGGGCAAGCTGGTCGGCGAACCCCTGCACGGCCCGGCAAAGGCGGAGGCGGTACGCGCCCTGGCCACAGCGGAAGGCCTCGACCTCACCCGCTGCGCCGCCTACAGCGACTCCCACAACGACATCCCGATGCTCTCCCTCGTCGGCCACCCCTACGCCATCAACCCCGACACCAAGCTCCGCAAACACGCCCGCGAACTCGACTGGCGCCTCCGCGACTACCGCACCGGCCGCAAGGCCGCAAAGGTCGGCATCCCAGCAGCAGCCGGCGTGGGCGCGGTGGCAGGCGGCACGGCGGCAGCCATCGCCCTGAGCCGCCGCAGGCGGTAGCTCCAGCCGCGCCCGCCCAGCAACCACGCCGGGCCACGCCCGAACGCCGGGCAATCCAGTGGTCGTACCCCCGCACCGCGCCATCCAGTCCCGTTGGCTGCACACGGCCACAACACGCCCCGCTCCTGACCGGAACCCGACCACAGGCGATCAACAACCGGTCACCGTGCGGCACTTGATCGAGCGTCAATCGGTTACAGAAGCGACGGAATCGATGATTTGAGCAACTGGGCGTAGCAATGCCTGCACGAAGCGTTATTCTCCTCAGACGCAAACCGGTACCCCTCCGTCGCTACGACGGGTGAACGGTCCCGCACTGCACGTGATGGAAGCTCTGCCTCTGGGAGTCCCGTGTACCCACACGTCGGGGTTGACGCCTCGGGCCTGGCTACGCTGCGCGCAACGGTCCTGGACCTGTTGCGCGGCTTCGTCCCCACCGCGTACGCCGTCCCCGCCTTCGCCGTAGCCACAGCGCCGGTCGGCCCGTGCTACGCGCTCGCTGACGGCACAGCCGCCGTCAGCAGACGAGGGCGTTCGGCCGGTGCCACCACCGCTCGCCGCCCGGCCGCGGACAGCGACAGCGCCCGCATGATGGACCTCGTCGAGCGCGCACAGGCCGGCGAGGCCGATGCCTTCGGGCGCCTCTACGACCAGTACAGCGACACTGTCTATCGGTACATCTACTACCGGGTGGGAGGTAAGGCGACCGCCGAGGACCTTACGAGCGAGACCTTTCTGCGGGCACTCAGAAGAATCGGCACCTTCACCTGGCAGGGACGGGACTTCGGGGCATGGCTCGTGACCATCGCCCGCAACCTCGTCGCCGATCACTTCAAGTCCAGCCGGTTCCGGCTGGAGGTGACCACCGGGGAGATGCTCGACGCCAATGAGGTCGAGCGCTCGCCCGAGGATTCGGTGCTCGAATCCCTCTCCAATGCCGCACTGCTCGATGCCGTGCGCCGACTCAATCCCCAGCAGCAGGAGTGCGTCACGCTCCGCTTCCTGCAGGGCCTCTCCGTCGCCGAGACCGCCCGCGTCATGGGCAAGAACGAGGGCGCGATCAAGACCCTCCAGTACCGTGCCGTCCGCACGCTCGCCCGGCTTCTCCCGGACGACGCCCGCTGACTGTCCGTACACGCTCAGCCATCTCCAACTCACCTACAGTGAAGTTCTGTTGACTCCACCGTCGGATCATCCATCGTCCGTAACCCAAGTGCCGCGCCGCTCGTTGTGCGGGATGCAGGCTCCCTGTGGTCACTCCCTGACCGTCTTCGATCACTCGATCGTGTGGATTCGGTCAGGGCGTGCAACCCTCAGGACCCCCTGGGGAGTCGACCGTCATGACGAGAGGAGGTGCCGCCAGTGATCGCGAACGTATCGGCGCACCGGCGGGCGAACGCCTTCGCCCAGGCCCTGGAGGAGTCCGACCGGGGCCCGGCGGCCGAGCAGTCAGAGGCACCACCGGCAGAGGCTGCTGCGGAACAGACCGAGCAGGGGCGCATGCTGGCGCTCACGACCGGTCTCGGCGAGCTGCCCAAGCCTGAAATGGACCCCGAGGTCAAGGTCGTCCAGCGGGCCCAGCTGGTGGCCGCCATGGAGGCCATGCTCCAAGAGGGTTCCTTGGGTGGCGGGGCGACCGCGCCCGCGATGCCGGGGCAGCGGTCCCATCGAGGGCGCGGCGCCCATCGGGCGAGCCCGCTCGGCAAGTTGCGGCCGCGCACCCGGCTGGCCAAGGGGCTCACCGCCGGCGGGCTCAGCGTCGGGGTCGCCGCCGGGGCCTTCGGCGGAGTCGCCGCCGCGAGTTCCGACGCGCTGCCCGGCGACTCGCTGTACGGACTCAAGCGCGGCATAGAGGATTTCAAGCTCAACTACCTGTCCGACGGGGACGACGAGCGCGGCCGTTCCTACCTCGACCAGGCCTCGACCAGGCTCAGCGAGGCCCGGCGCCTGATGGAGCGCGACCGCAGCGGACAGCTCGACCACGAGTCGGTCGGCGCGATCCGCCGTGCCCTGTCCGGTATGACGCACGACGCCTCGGAGGGCCACCGACTGCTGAGCGCGGCTTACGAGCGCGACCCGGCGTCCCTGGGCCCCATCCAGGCCCTCTCCACCTTCTCGAGTTCGCACCGCGATGCCTGGGGCGCGCTGCGCGAGCGGCTTCCCGTGCAACTGGGGGACGTCAGCGAGCAGGTGTCCTCGGTCTTCGACGCCATAGACGAAGAGGTCGCCCCGCTGCAGTCCCTGCTTCCGCAGCCTCCCACCCACGGGGGCGGCGGCAACGGTGAACGGCAGGGCACCGGATCGACGTCCACCGGTTCCTCCGGCGCCGATCGGTCCGCGCCACCGAGCGCGGGCAGCGGCACATCGGACCGTGGCGGCTCCAGCGACACCAAGCCCAGCAAGCCGTCCGACTCCGATGCCGAGAGCGACGGTCTGCTCGGCGGCAGCACCGGCGGTCTTCTCGACCCGCCGAAGAACACCGGCACCGCCACCCCGTCCGGCAGCAGCACGCCGAGCACCGAGCCGGACGTCACGCTTCCACCACTGCTACCGGGCCTGCTGCCCGGTCTGGGCATCGAAGGCGAGGACGTCGAGTAGGGGTTACGGCGGTAGTACGACGATGGGGGGCGCCCTTCTCACAAGGGGCGCCCCCTATCGTCGTACAAACGTTTCCTCAGAACGCTTCCTCAGTCAGAAGAAGACCGAGCGGCGCTGCACCAGCAGCTTGTAGAGGGTGTGCTGGATCTGTTCCCTGACCTGGTCGGTCAGGTTGAACATCAGCATGGGGTCCTCCGCCGCCTCCGGGGGATAGCCGTCCGTGAGGATCGGCTCGCCGAACTGGATCGTCCACTTCGTCGGCAGCGGAACCGCGCCCAGCGGGCCGAGCCACGGGAAGGTCGGCGTCAGCGGGAAGTACGGGAAGCCGAGGACCCTGGCCAGGGTCTTGGCGTTGCCGATCATCGGGTAGATCTCCTCGGCCCCGACGATCGAGCACGGGATGATCGGGGTGCCCTGGCGCAGTGCCGTGGAGACGAAGCCGCCGCGGCCGAAGCGCTGGAGCTTGTAGCGCTCGCTGAAGGGCTTGCCGATGCCCTTGAAGCCCTCCGGCATCACCCCGACCAGTTCGCCCTGGGCCAGCAGGCGTTCGGCGTCCTCGGCGCAGGCCAGGGTGTGGCCGAGCTTGCGGGCCAGTTCGTTGATCACCGGCAGCACGAAGACCAGGTTGGCCGCGAGGAGGCGGAGGTGGCGGCCGGCCGGGTGGTGGTCGTGCACGGCGACCTGCATCATCAGGCCGTCCAGCGGGATCGTGCCGGAGTGGTTGGCGACGATAAGGGCGCCACCGTCCGTGGGGATGTTCTCGATGCCCTTCACCTCGACCCGGAAGTACTTCTCGTACACCGGGCGCAGCAGGGACATCAGGACATGGTCGGTGAGTTCCTCGTCGTAGCCGAAGTCGTCGACCTCGTAGTCCCCCGTCAGACGGCGGCGCAGGAAGGCCAGGCCGCCCGCGATGCGCCGCTCCAGGCCGCCGTCGTCCTTGGGCCGCTGCGGCGGCTGTTCCTCACGCGTCACAGGGACATCATCCTGCGCGAGCGCCCGCCCGGGCAGGGGCTGGACCTCACGGACCAGTGCGGGTTCACCGCTCTTGCGCCGGCTCCCCGAACTGGTCCGGCGCCGCGGCGGCCGCTGTACGGCGCTCCCGCGGGACCGGTCGTCGTCGAACGGAATGACCTTGGCGTCCGCCATCGTTGATGCGCTCCTCAGTTGGCGCTCTGCGTCGGGGGGTGGCCGCTGCCCGGGAAGGGCAGCGCGGCGATCCGGTCGACGGCCCCCGCGAGGGCCTCCGGGGGCAGAAGTCCAGGACCGCGACTGCGCGCGAACTCCGCGAAGGTCTCGGCGGTCGTGTACTTCGGCTTGAATCCGAGCGTCTCACGCATCTGGTCCGTCGCCACGACCCGGCCGTGGGTCAGCAGCCGGATCTGCTCGGGCGAGAAGTCCGTCATACCCAGCGTACGCACCGCCGAGCCCGCCCAGGTGACGGCGGGCAGCAGCAGCGGCAGGGTGGGCCGTCCGAGTCGCCTGGAGCACTGGGAGAGCAGCAGGACGCCATCACCGGCGATGTTGAAGGTGCCGCTGTTGAGGGTGCCGCGCTCCGGCTCGTGCGAGGCGATCCGCAGGACGTCGATCACGTCGTCCTCGTGCACGAACTGCAGCCGGGGGTCGTAGCCGAACACGGTCGGCAGGATCGGCAGCGAGAAGTACGAGGCGAGCGGGGTGTCGGCGGTGGGGCCGAGGATGTTGGCGAACCGCAGCACACACACGGCGACGTCCGGCCGACGGCGCGCGAAGCCCCGTACATACCCCTCGACCTCGACCGTGTCCTTCGCGAAGCCGCCGCTGGGCAGGGACTTCGGCGGGGTCGTCTCGGTGAAGACGGCGGGATCACGCGGCGCGGACCCGTACACATTCGTACTGGACTTCACGACGAGCCGCTTGACGCTGGGCGACTTCTGACAAGCGCCCAGCAGCTGCATCGTCCCGATGACGTTGGTCTCCTTGACCGTCGCCCGGCTGCCGCTGCCGAGCGCGGTGGCCGTCACATCCATGTGGACGACCGTGTCGGCGGCCGTCTCGGCGAGCACGCGCGCGATGGTCGGCTGCCGGATGTCGGCCTGGATGAAGTCGGCGCCGCCCAGATGATGAGCGGGCGGGACCGCGTCCACGGCGACCACCCGGTCCACCTGTGGGTCACGCTGGATCCGTCGTACGAACCGGCCCCCCAGCTGACGGGCCACTCCGGTCACGAGCACGACCTTGCCCAAGATCAGCGCCTTCCTTCCAGGAATCGTCCTGCCCCGACACACCGCTGCTCGTTAGCCTGCCGCGTTCCCCGTGTGCCGCCAACTTAGCGGCTCGACGTTGCGCTGTGATGACCACCCAATGCACGAAGTGACGACATCCACAGACGTACGAACAGACCAAGCCATGTGAAACACAGGCGTACGCACAGAACACCTGGTCCGGGGTGGAGACACACGTGGCCCCCCACCGGGTGCGGTGGGGGGCCACGGACACGCTCTCGCGACGTCTTCTGCGCCGTCCGTAGTCCTCGTCCTGGCGGACGGGCGGACTACTTCTTGTTACGGCGCTGAACGCGCGTGCGCTTGAGCAGCTTGCGGTGCTTCTTCTTAGCCATCCGCTTGCGCCGCTTCTTGATAACAGAGCCCACGACTACCCTCGCTCACTTCTCATCACTCGGCGTTTGGGCGCCATGGGCCCATACGACCTACGAGGGGCTAGCCTACCCGTCCGAGCGCTGAGGTCGTAATCGAGGGGACCGGGCAGATCCAGTGGTGCCCTGAGGATCTCCCCGGACCACCGTCGTCAGGCGGTTTCCACCCCCACGTAGCTCTCGCGAAGGTACTCGTGAACCGCGTTCTCGGGGACGCGGAAGGACCGCCCCACCCGGATCGCAGGCAGATGACCACTGTGCACCAGTCGGTACACGGTCATCTTCGACACTCGCATCACCGAGGCGACTTCCGCCACGGTAAGGAACTGAACCTCGCTCAGAGGCCTCTGCTCAGCAGCCATGACACACCTGAACCTTCCGCACTCGACCGACGGCCACCGGCTTCCCCTTCCGGTGACTCTTCGTCGCTGCGTGCTCACTCCCCAATGTAGGGGCGGGTGATGCGAGTGGGGAAGAGGTGCACCCATCGGCGGCCTACTGTGACAGACACGCCCGATTGAGTACGTAGCGGGTAAGCGGCAGGTAGTAATCAGACCGCACAGCGTCATCAAGTGGAACGACGACGGACACGGACCCCTCAGCCTCCCCCACGAAGAGCGCAGGGTCATCGGTATCCGCAAGACCAATGGCCTCAAACCCCAGCTGACCTGCTCCGCAGACCCACCCGTGATCCCCGATCACCAACTCGGGCAACGGCCCGCCGGCCTCGGCCGCCGCCGCCAGCACGGTACGAACCGGGAGCGGCGAGTGCGTGTGTGCGCCGGTCTCACAACCGGAGCGGGAGGCATCCGGTTCTCGCATCAGCGCGACTCCTCGTACGTAGTCAAGGTTGTACGTGCGTAGACCGAACCGGGTCGTTATGTCGACACAGCGACCCTGCGCCGGTGTGAGGACAGCACATCCCGCCGCCGACAAAGCGTCCGCCAAGGCGGCGTAGAACCCGAGCAGACGGTGCGGATGCCCGGTACCGAACAGCACAGGCACGCCACGCTCCGCGACGGCCCCGACCCGATCGGCGAAGGCATCAAGCGCGACCAACGTCCGCTCCGGATCGATCACATCAGGTCCAGACACATTCCCCAGATCGCCCGAAACCCCACACTTCTCCGCCATCAACCCAACCAATTCCCGCTCCCCCCAAGCCCACTCAGGATCAATCCCGATCAAAACCCGAGGATCCCGAGCCGCAAACAGCCGATAACTCCGCAGACTCTCCTCCCGAGACGTGGCCACAACCCCAGCCAACCGAGCAGCCAGCAGATGCGCACGCAGTGCACCGGTACTCAACACGGCTGCGATGGTGACGGACGGGGACGGGGGTCGTCAGAAGAACGCGGGAAGACCGCACAGTTGGCGTAGCGAGGGCCCCTAGGCGCTACTTCAGCCCGTCCGCCGTTCGAACTCCCCGCCCTCCCGATCCCCCACCCACAGCGGGGTGATCTCTCGACACCGGCCGACATCATTCAGCCCGTCCGGCGCTTGAGGACGAGGCCGCAGGCCGGTGGGGTGCAGAGGCGAAGCCCCGGTGGGGGTCCGGGGGCGAAGCCCCGCGGGGGGTGCAGGGGCGCAGCCCCGGTGGGGTGCAGCCCCGGTGGGGTGCAGGGGCGCAGCCCCGCGGGGGTCAAGGGGCGCAGCCCCGGTGGGGTGCAGGGGCGCAGCCCCGCGGGGGTCAAGGGGCGCAGCCCCGGTGGGGTGCAGGGGCGCAGCCCCGGTGGGGTGCAGCCCCGGTGGGGTGCAGCCCCGGTGGGGTGCAGCCCCGGTGGGGTGCAGCCCCGGTGGGGTGCAGGGGCGCAGCCCCGCGGGGGTCAAGGGGCTTCTTCGCCCCCTGGCGGGGTCGAAGGGGCGGAGCCCCTTCAGGATGGGACGGGTAGGGGCGGCGGGGGCGAATCCCCTACGCCAACAACCCCCGCAACGGAAACACAGCCCTCCGCGTAGCCAACACCGCCTGATCCAACCGATCCGCAGGGTCGTACCCCGCCTCCCACGCAGCAAAGACCACAGGCCACCGCCCATCAGTCATCCGCACCGGCCCCAACTGCCGCGTACGAGCAAACACCTCCCGCCGCCACCCCTCAGGAATCACCGCCTCAGGCTCCACAGCCCGCCCAGCCGCAATCCCCACCAGATGCGTCCACGACCGCGGCACCACATCCACCACCGCGTACCCACCCCCACCCAACGCGACCCACTTCCCCCCGGCGTACTCATGCGCCAACTCATGACACGCAACCTGCACCGCCCGCTGCGCATCCAGCGAAACCGCCAGATGAGCCAGCGGATCCTCGAAGTGCGTATCGGCCCCATGCTGAGTCACCAGCACATCCGGCCGAAAGTCCGCAATCAACTCCGGCACCACCGCATGAAACGCCCGCAACCACCCCGCATCCCCGGTCCCCGCCGGCAACGCCACATTCACCGCCGACCCCGCCGCGGCCCCCTCCGCCCCCGTCTCCTCAGCCCACCCGGTCTGCGGAAACAAGGTCCGAGGATGCTCATGCAGCGAAATCGTCAAAACCCGCGGATCCTCCCAGAACGCCGCCTGCACCCCATCCCCGTGATGCACATCGACATCCACATACGCGACCCGCCCGGCCCCCAACTCCAGCAACCGGGCAATAGCCAGCGACGCATCGTTGTAAATGCAGAACCCCGACGCACCCCCCGGCATCGCATGATGCAACCCACCCGCGAAGTTCACCGCATGCAGCACATCCCCATGCCACACAGCCTCCGCCGCCCCCACCGACTGCCCGGCGATCAACGCGGACACCTCATGCATCCCGGCGAACGCCGGATCATCGATCGTCCCGATCCCGTACGACCCGTCCGCCGCCCCGGGATCCTCCAACGCCGCCTTCACCGCGGCGATGTAATCCTCCCGATGGACCAGCCGCAACGTCGACTCCCCGGCAGGCTTCGCCGCCACGACCTCCACATCCCGGTCGAGCCCGAACGCACCCACCAGCCCCCGGGTCAGCGCAAGCCGAACCGGATCCATCGGATGCTCCGGACCGAAGTCATAGCCCGTTACTGCCTCGTCCCACATCAGCTGTGCGCGGCCGCTCATGCCCGCCACCGTATCGGTCCGGTTGACCATCGAACGACCGGGCGTACACCAACGTCACCAGTACCAACACCATCGGCACAAGCATCGCCCCGCGATAGCTCCAGGCATCCCCCAACGCCCCCACCAACGGCGAACCGATCAAGAACCCCACATAGTTGAAAACATTCAGCCGAGCGACGGCCGCATCCGAAGCCCCGGGAAACAACCGCCCGGCCGCCGCAAAGGTCTGCGGCACCAGCACACACAACCCCAGCCCCAACAAGGTGAACCCCAGCATCCCCATCCAGGCCCCAGGCGCCACAGCCACCACAGCGAACCCCCCAGCAGCCACCACCGCCCCACCCCGTACGACCACCACGGCCCCGAACCGCCGCACCCCGAAGTCACCGATGGCCCGCCCCACCAGCGTCGTCACCATGTAGACGTTGTACGGAACGGTGGCCAGCTGCTCCGAACTCCCCAGCACATCCTGCAGATACTTCGCACTCCAGTTGGAGACGGTCGAGTCCCCGATGTACGCGAAGGTCATCACCAGACACAGCGGCAACAGCACCTTGAAGCCGACAGCCCCGCCTCCACCCCCCTCGACGCCCGCCCCCTTCTCCGGCGCGACCCCGTCGACGTACCACCGACTCCCCACCAGCGCAGCCGGCAGAAGCACCACCACAACCGGCAGATACGACACGAACAGCGCCAGATCCCAGTGCGCCCCCACCCAGGCGAGCGAGGCCCCGAGAATCCCACCCAGGCTGAACGCGGCATGGAAGCTGAGCATGATGCTGCGCCCGTACGACCGCTGCAGACTCACTCCGAGCATGTTCATCGACGCGTCCAGCGCCCCCACGGCGAGCCCGAACGCGGCCAGCGCGATGCCCAGTTCGACCGTCCGGTCCCCGGCCCCGACCCCGAGCAGCGCCAGGAGCACCACGGGCTGGGACCACCGCAGCACCAAACTGGGCCGTATTCGCTTCACCAGCCGCTCGGTCGTGACACTGCCCACCCCGGCGAGAATCGGCACAGCCGCCAGGAAGGCAGGCAGCAGCGCGTCAGAGACGCCGTACCGGTCCTGGATGGCAGGGATGCGCGTCACGAGCAGCGCAAAGGCAGCACCCTGAGCGAAGAAGCCGAACGCCAACGAGGCCCTACCGCGCCGCAGCACATCAGTCATGGCGGCGAGCGTAAGGCCCAGGCGTACCGCTGGGTATATCAAGCCAAAGATGAATTTCCCTCAACTTTGCCCGGAGCGGCCTCGGCGGCGAGCAGGCCGGCCAACTCGCCCATCCCGGAGAACACTTGAGTCGCCCCCGACAGCCTCGCCACAGGAGTCATGGCGGTGAACCCATACACGTCCATCCCAGCTGCAACCGCCGCCTTCACCCCCAACGGACTGTCCTCCACCACCACACACCGCTCCGGCGCGACCCCCATCCGCTCGGCCGCGTACAGAAACAAATCAGGCGCCGGCTTCCCCCGCCCCACATCCTCCGAACTGAAGATCCGCCCGTCATCGAACCACCGGTCCAACCCGGTCGCCCGATGCCCCACCCGAATCCGCTCATGACTCCCCGACGACGCCACGCAGTACGGCACCCCGCCCCCCGCAAACTCCTCGAGCACCCCCACGGCCCCCTCCACCGGCTTCAACTCCCGCTCGAACGCCGCGAACACCCGAGCATGAAAGACATCATCAAAGTCCGCCGGCAACGGCCGCCCGGTCCGTTCCTCCACCAGATCGTGTACGCGGTGCATGGCGGCGCCCATGTAGTCGCGAAGGGAGTCCTCATACGAGGTCGGATGCCCGAGCTCGGTGAGATAGGCGGCCAACAGCCTGTTGGAGATGGGCTCGCTGTCGACGAGCACTCCGTCGTTGTCGAAGATGACGAGGTCATAGCGCATACCTACGAGCCTAAACCGACCTCAAACGCAGAAAACCCCCGTGCTTTTCAGCACGGGGGTTTTCTCAAAATTTGTTCGGCGGTGTCCTACTCTCCCACAGGGTCCCCCCTGCAGTACCATCGGCGCTGTAAGGCTTAGCTTCCGGGTTCGGAATGTAACCGGGCGTTTCCCTCACGCTATGACCACCGAAACACTATGAAGTTCCAACCGGAAACATGACACGGTCGTTGCCTCAGAACTAACACAGTGGACGCGAGCAACTGAGGACAAGCCCTCGGCCTATTAGTACCGGTCACCTCCACCCCTTACAGGGCTTCCAGATCCGGCCTATCAACCCAGTCGTCTACTGGGAGCCTTAACCCCTCAAAGGGGGTGGGAACACTCATCTCGAAGCAGGCTTCCCGCTTAGATGCTTTCAGCGGTTATCCCTCCCGAACGTAGCCAACCAGCCATGCCCTTGGCAGAACAACTGGCACACCAGAGGTTCGTCCGTCCCGGTCCTCTCGTACTAGGGACAGCCCTTCTCAATGTTCCTGCGCGCGCAGCGGATAGGGACCGAACTGTCTCACGACGTTCTAAACCCAGCTCGCGTACCGCTTTAATGGGCGAACAGCCCAACCCTTGGGACCGACTCCAGCCCCAGGATGCGACGAGCCGACATCGAGGTGCCAAACCATCCCGTCGATATGGACTCTTGGGGAAGATCAGCCTGTTATCCCCGGGGTACCTTTTATCCGTTGAGCGACGGCGCTTCCACAAGCCACCGCCGGATCACTAGTCCCGACTTTCGTCCCTGCTCGACCCGTCGGTCTCACAGTCAAGCTCCCTTGTGCACTTACACTCAACACCTGATTGCCAACCAGGCTGAGGGAACCTTTGGGCGCCTCCGTTACTCTTTAGGAGGCAACCGCCCCAGTTAAACTACCCATCAGACACTGTCCCTGATCCGGATCACGGACCCAGGTTAGACATCCAGCACGACCAGACTGGTATTTCAACGACGACTCCCCCTGAACTGGCGTCCAGAGTTCACAGTCTCCCAGCTATCCTACACAAGCCGAACCGAACACCAATATCAAACTGTAGTAAAGGTCCCGGGGTCTTTCCGTCCTGCTGCGCGAAACGAGCATCTTTACTCGTAGTGCAATTTCACCGGGCCTATGGTTGAGACAGTCGAGAAGTCGTTACGCCATTCGTGCAGGTCGGAACTTACCCGACAAGGAATTTCGCTACCTTAGGATGGTTATAGTTACCACCGCCGTTTACTGGCGCTTAAGTTCTCAGCTTCGCCCCGTCGAAACAGGACTAACCGGTCCCCTTAACGTTCCAGCACCGGGCAGGCGTCAGTCCGTATACATCGCCTTACGGCTTCGCACGGACCTGTGTTTTTAGTAAACAGTCGCTTCTCGCTGGTCTCTGCGGCCACCCCCAGCTCAGACAGCAAAGTGTCATCACCAGTGATGGCCCCCCTTCTCCCGAAGTTACGGGGGCATTTTGCCGAGTTCCTTAACCATAGTTCACCCGAACGCCTCGGTATTCTCTACCTGACCACCTGAGTCGGTTTAGGGTACGGGCCGCCATAAAACTCGCTAGAGGCTTTTCTCGACAGCATAGGATCATCCACTTCACCACAATCGGCTCGGCATCAGGTCTCAGACTACTGCCAGGCGGATTTACCTACCTGACGTCCTACACCCTTACCCCGGGACAACCACCGCCCGGGATGGACTACCTTCCTGCGTCACCCCATCACTCACCTACTACCAACTCGGGTCACCGGCTCCACCACTTTCCATTCCCCGAAGGGTCCGGAACGGCTTCACGGGCTTAGCATCACTGGATTCAATGTTTGACGCTTTACAGCGGGTACCGGAATATCAACCGGTTATCCATCGACTACGCCTGTCGGCCTCGCCTTAGGTCCCGACTTACCCTGGGCAGATCAGCTTGACCCAGGAACCCTTAGTCAATCGGCGCACACGTTTCCCACGTGTGAATCGCTACTCATGCCTGCATTCTCACTCGTCAACCGTCCACAACTCGCTTCCGCGGCTGCTTCACCCGGCAGACGACGCTCCCCTACCCAACCCAGCAGGCGTTAGCCCTTTATGCTGGATTGACACGACTTCGGCGGTACGCTTGAGCCCCGCTACATTGTCGGCGCGGAATCACTAGACCAGTGAGCTATTACGCACTCTTTCAAGGGTGGCTGCTTCTAAGCCAACCTCCTGGTTGTCTGTGCGACTCCACATCCTTTCCCACTTAGCGTACGCTTAGGGGCCTTAGTCGATGCTCTGGGCTGTTTCCCTCTCGACCATGGAGCTTATCCCCCACAGTCTCACTGCCGCGCTCTCACTTACCGGCATTCGGAGTTTGGCTAAGGTCAGTAACCCGGTAGGGCCCATCGCCTATCCAGTGCTCTACCTCCGGCAAGAAACACACGACGCTGCACCTAAATGCATTTCGGGGAGAACCAGCTATCACGGAGTTTGATTGGCCTTTCACCCCTAACCACAGGTCATCCCCCAGGTTTTCAACCCTGGTGGGTTCGGTCCTCCACGACCTCTTACAGCCGCTTCAACCTGCCCATGGCTAGATCACTCCGCTTCGGGTCTTGAGCGCGCTACTATCCCGCCCTGTTCGGACTCGCTTTCGCTACGGCTTCCCCACACGGGTTAACCTCGCAACACACCGCAAACTCGCAGGCTCATTCTTCAAAAGGCACGCAGTCACGACATACAAGCAAGCTTGCATGCGACGCTCCCACGGCTTGTAGGCACACGGTTTCAGGTACTATTTCACTCCGCTCCCGCGGTACTTTTCACCATTCCCTCACGGTACTATCCGCTATCGGTCACCAGGGAATATTTAGGCTTAACGGGTGGTCCCGCCAGATTCACACGGGATTTCTCGGGCCCCGTGCTACTTGGGTGTCTCTCCAACGAGCCGTTGACGTTTCGACTACGGGGGTCTTACCCTCTACGCCGGACCTTTCGCATGTCCTTCGCCTACATCAACGGTTTCTCACTCGTCTCACGGCCGGCAGACCGTGAAAGAGAGATCCCACAACCCCGTATACGCAACCCCTGCCGGGTCTCACACGCATACGGTTTGGCCTCATCCGGTTTCGCTCGCCACTACTCCCGGAATCACGGTTGTTTTCTCTTCCTGCGGGTACTGAGATGTTTCACTTCCCCGCGTTCCCTCCACATACCCTATGTGTTCAGGTATGGGTGACAGCCCATGACGACTGCCGGGTTTCCCCATTCGGACACCCCCGGATCAAAGCCTGGTTGACGACTCCCCGGGGCCTATCGTGGCCTCCCACGTCCTTCATCGGTTCCTGGTGCCAAGGCATCCACCGTGCGCCCTTAAAAACTTGGCCACAGATGCTCGCGTCCACTGTGCAGTTCTCAAACAACGACCAGCCACCCACCACCCCACCGTCACACGGCGAGTTCACTGGGGCCGGCACCTGAAGGAAATCATTCCCTCAGACACCCAACAGCGTGCCCGGCACCCTCGCCCCTCCTCGTTCCGTTCCACGCCGAAGCAGTACTGGGAAGAGAAGCAGGTCAAGTATGCCGAATAATCAACGTTCCACCCATGAGCAACCAGCGCGAGACGTACGCTCGCGTTCTGGTGTCTGGACCCCCAGAAGGGGCCAGGTGCTCCTTAGAAAGGAGGTGATCCAGCCGCACCTTCCGGTACGGCTACCTTGTTACGACTTCGTCCCAATCGCCAGTCCCACCTTCGACAGCTCCCTCCCGTAAACGGGTTGGGCCACCGGCTTCGGGTGTTACCGACTTTCGTGACGTGACGGGCGGTGTGTACAAGGCCCGGGAACGTATTCACCGCAGCACTGCTGATCTGCGATTACTAGCAACTCCGACTTCATGGGGTCGAGTTGCAGACCCCAATCCGAACTGAGACCGGCTTTTTGAGATTCGCTCCACCTCACGGCATCGCAGCTCATTGTACCGGCCATTGTAGCACGTGTGCAGCCCAAGACATAAGGGGCATGATGACTTGACGTCGTCCCCACCTTCCTCCGAGTTGACCCCGGCGGTCTCCTGTGAGTCCCCATCACCCCGAAGGGCATGCTGGCAACACAGGACAAGGGTTGCGCTCGTTGCGGGACTTAACCCAACATCTCACGACACGAGCTGACGACAGCCATGCACCACCTGTACACCGACCACAAGGGGGCGCCTGTCTCCAGACGTTTCCGGCGTATGTCAAGCCTTGGTAAGGTTCTTCGCGTTGCGTCGAATTAAGCCACATGCTCCGCTGCTTGTGCGGGCCCCCGTCAATTCCTTTGAGTTTTAGCCTTGCGGCCGTACTCCCCAGGCGGGGAACTTAATGCGTTAGCTGCGGCACCGACGACGTGGAATGTCGCCAACACCTAGTTCCCACCGTTTACGGCGTGGACTACCAGGGTATCTAATCCTGTTCGCTCCCCACGCTTTCGCTCCTCAGCGTCAGTAATGGCCCAGAGATCCGCCTTCGCCACCGGTGTTCCTCCTGATATCTGCGCATTTCACCGCTACACCAGGAATTCCGATCTCCCCTACCACACTCTAGCTAGCCCGTATCGAATGCAGACCCGGGGTTAAGCCCCGGGCTTTCACACCCGACGTGACAAGCCGCCTACGAGCTCTTTACGCCCAATAATTCCGGACAACGCTTGCGCCCTACGTATTACCGCGGCTGCTGGCACGTAGTTAGCCGGCGCTTCTTCTGCAGGTACCGTCACTTGCGCTTCTTCCCTGCTGAAAGAGGTTTACAACCCGAAGGCCGTCATCCCTCACGCGGCGTCGCTGCATCAGGCTTGCGCCCATTGTGCAATATTCCCCACTGCTGCCTCCCGTAGGAGTCTGGGCCGTGTCTCAGTCCCAGTGTGGCCGGTCGCCCTCTCAGGCCGGCTACCCGTCGTCGCCTTGGTGAGCCATTACCTCACCAACAAGCTGATAGGCCGCGGGCCCATCCTTCACCGCCGGAGCTTTCAACCCCCACAGATGCCCGTGAGAGTGCTATCCGGTATTAGACCCCGTTTCCAGGGCTTGTCCCAGAGTGAAGGGCAGATTGCCCACGTGTTACTCACCCGTTCGCCACTAATCCCCACCGAAGTGGTTCATCGTTCGACTTGCATGTGTTAAGCACGCCGCCAGCGTTCGTCCTGAGCCAGGATCAAACTCTCCGTGAATGTGTACCGGTTATCCGGTCAACACACACGAGAGCGGAACCGTCGGGCGGAATAAGCCCGACCGTTCACAACGTCCTCGCTGTGTATTTCTTCAAAGGAACCACGACCATCGGAAAGATTTCCGACGGACGGGGTATCAACATATCTGGCGTTGATTTTTGGCACGCTGTTGAGTTCTCAAGGAACGGACGCTTCCTTCGTACTCACCCGAGAGACACTCTCGCGGCTTTCCTCCGGGCGCTTCCCTTCGGTCTTGCGTTTCCGACTCTATCAGATCCTTTCTCGACCTGATCCCCAGTCAGCGGGGTTTGCCTTCCCGGCCGTTGGGCCGTTCCGACGAGTGAGACTTTAGCGGATTCCTGGCTCCCGAGCTAATCGGGGGCTGCGGTCTCTCGAACGCGGATTCCTCATTCCGTAAATACGCATACCAATGACGCGACGGCAGAATGATCACTGCTCGTCGAGTAGTGGTTGGTACTTACGGAATGGCTGTCCGGGGACCGACCGGAGTCGGCGCTCACGTCGGACAACTCGGAGAACAGTACGTACCGGGTCTGGGCGTGTCAACTTGGGTCCGCAGGGGGCTGTGGGGGCGTAGCCTGGCCTGCATGACGACGCGTACGTGTACCCAGCTGTGGTGGGCCGCCTGACGGCGGCCGTACTCACGTATGCAACCAACGGCCGCCGCTTCGGCGGCCGTTCTCGTATCTCCCTCCGGGAGGGTCGGCCGGCCGGGTGCGGCGGTCTCGACCAGGAGGTGGAGAGATGACGCGGGTCTTCAGCGGGGTCAAGCCGACCGGGCATCTGACGCTGGGGAACTATCTGGGGGCCATACGGCGGTGGGCCGCGGTCGATCAGCATCAGGCGGACGCGCTGTTCTGCATCGTCGACCTGCACGCGCTGACCGTGGACCACGATCCGGCGCGGGTGCGGCGGCTCAGTCGGCAGGCGGCGACGCTGTTGCTCGCTGCGGGGCTGGATCCAGCGCTGTGCACCGTGTTCGTGCAGAACCATGTGGATGAGCATGCGCGGCTGTCGTATGTGCTGGAGTGCGTGGCCACCGACGGTGAGATGCGGCGGATGATCCAGTACAAGGAGAAGGCGGCGCGTGAGCGCGAGCGGGGCGGGAGTGTGCGGCTGTCGTTGCTGACGTATCCCGTGCTGATGGCGGCGGACATCCTGGCGTATGGGACCGATGAGGTGCCTGTGGGGGATGACCAGGTTCAGCATGTGGAGCTGGCGCGGGATCTGGCCGTGCGGTTCAACCAGCGGTACGGGCATACGTTCGTGGTGCCGCGGGCGACGTATCCGAAGGTGGGGGCGCGGGTGATGAACCTGCAGGAGCCGACGTCGAAGATGGGGAAGAGCGAGGACGTCGGGCCGGGGATCGTCTATCTGCTGGATGAGCCTGACGTGGTGCGGAAGAAGGTCATGCGGGCCGTGACCGACAGCGGGCAGGAGGTCGTGTACGACCGGGAGGGGCGGCCCGGGGTCGCGAATCTGCTGGAGATCCTTGCGGCCTGTACGGGTGGGAACCCGGAGGGCTTGAGCGGTGTATATGAGTCGTATGGCGCGTTGAAGAAGGACACCGCTGACGCCGTGGTGGAGTTCCTCAGGCCCGTACAGGAGAGGCACAAGGAGTTGTGCACGGATCCTGGTTATGTGGAGGGGGTGTTGCGGGATGGGGCTGAGAAGGCACGGGGGATGGCGCGGCCGACTGTGGATGCCGCCTATCGCGCGATCGGGCTGTTGCCGCCTGCCTGAGATAGCCAGGCGGCTCTCGTCCTAGGTCCCGTCCTTATGTCCCGGCTGTCTCCCTTCGCCTTGCCACTCCGGCCAGGGCGAGTGCGAGGGGGCCCGGGGTCAGGAGGGCGAGCGGCAGCATCATCCAGGCGCAGAGAGCAGCCGTGGCCACCGCGAGCAGGACCAGGGCGCTGCCCGCGGGGTCACGTGCTGTGTCGGTTGCGGCTGCGCGGAGTGCCGCTCGCCAGTCGGTGAGGGACTCGGGACGGGCGCAGGCCCGCAGGGCGACTGTGAGGGCCACTGCTGTGAGTGCTGTGGCCGCTGTCGCGAACAGCCGTGCTCCTGGCAGGCCCGCGCTTGCCAGGGCCAGGTCCGCAATCACCAGGAGGGTGGCGGCCAGGGCGAGTGCACCCGCGGCCAGGTCGCCGGGGCGCAGGCGTTGGCGGAGCAGGGCGAAGTAGCGGCCGGCGGTGGAGGGTTCGTGGTTGGCCGCGCCCCTGAGTACCGCGCAGGCGGTGGAGAGGGCGGCCGGTGCGGTGATCAGAGGGAGGCAGGTGAGGGTGGTGGCGAGGCCGATGCTCAGGACGTCGGCGAAGAGGGTGGCGCGCGGGCCGAAGAGTTCGCCGGGCTCGCGGTGGGGTGTCGTGCTCATCCCTTGACCCCCGAGGAGGCCATGCCTTCGACGAGGAAGCGTTGGAAGGCGAGGAAGAACAGGACGATCGGGAGGAGGGCGATCACTGACATCGCGAACATGGGGCCGAAGGAGGACTGGCTGGAGGCGTCGACGAACTGGCGGAGGGCGAGGGTGAGCGTGAACTTCTCGGGGGTGAAGAGGTAGATGAGCTGGGTGAAGAAGTCGTTCCAGGTCCAGATGAAGGTGAAGATGGCGGTGGTGATCAGGGCGGGGCGGGTCAGGGGGAGGATGACCGAGAAGAAGGTGCGGAAGGGGCCGCAGCCGTCGATCGTGGCCGCCTCCTCCAGTTCCCGTGGCAGACCGCGCATGAACTGGACGATGAGGAAGACGAAGAAGGCCTCTGTGGCCAGGAACTTCGGCAGGATCAGCGGCCAGTATGTGTTCACCATGCCGAGCTGGTTGAAGACGATGTACTGCGGGATCAGTACGGCGTGGTGCGGCAGCATGATCGTGGCGATCATGAAGGCGAACAGGGGCCCTCGCATACGGAACTTCAACCGGGCGAAGGCGTATGCGGCGAGCGAGCAGCTGATGACGTTGCCGAGGACCGCGCCGCCTGCGATAAGCAGGGAGTTGATCAGCAGACGGCCGATGGAGACGTCGTTCACGCCGTCCAGCGCGGTGCTGTAGTTGGACCACTCGAGGTGGGACGGCAGCAGCTTGAGGCTGGCGATGACCTCGTCGGCGGGCTTGAGCGAGGTCGCGAGCAGCCAGGCCAGAGGGTAGAGCATCACCAGCAGGGCGGCGAGGCAGCCGATGTGCAGGGCGATGCGGTTCAGCGGCAGGCGTCGCCGTGAGTCCGGGCGGGGATCGGTTTTGCGGGGGGCGTCGGTGGCGAGGGTCATCGGGCCCCTCCCTCGGTCTCGTTGGCGTAGAAGACCCAGCTGCGTGAGGTCTTGAAGAGGACGGCGGTGATCAGGCCGATGGCGGCGAGCAGGACCCAGGCCATGGCGGAGGCGTAGCCCATGTGGGAGGCGACGAAGCCGCGGTCGTAGAGGTAGAGCGTGTAGAAGAGCGTCGAGTCGGCGGGGCCGCCCTTGCCTGCGCTGATGGCGAAGGCGGGGGTGAAGACCTGGAAGGCCTGGATGGTCTGGAGCACCAGGTTGAAGAAGAGCACCGGGGACAGCATGGGGATGGTGATCGAGGTGAAGCGGCGCCAGGTGCCGGCACCGTCGACGGCGGCTGCCTCGTACAGCTCGGCGGGGATCTGCTGGAGCCCGGCCAGGAAGATGACCATGGGGGCGCCGAACTGCCAGATGGTGAGGAGGGCGACGGCCAGGAGGGCCCAGTCCGGGCGGTTGACCCAGCCGCCGGTGCCGAGGAGGCGGTCGACGGTGCCGCCGTCGTTGAACAGGGCCCGCCAGACGAGGGCGATGGACATGGAGGCGCCGAGGAGGGAGGGGGCGTAGAAGGCGGAGCGGTAGAAGGCCTTGCCGCGGCGCATCGATTTCAGGGCCAGGGCCACTGCCAGGGCGAGCGCGAGCTGGAGGGGGACGGCTATGACGACGTAGGTGAGGGTGGCGAGGACGGAGCGCCAGTAGCGGGGGTCCTCGGTGAACATCTGCGTGTAGTTGCGCAGGCCGATCCAGTGGGGGGCGGTGAACATGTCGTAGTCGGTGAACGACAGGTACAGCGACACGGCCATCGGGAGCAGGGTGAGCACGCTCGCGCCGAGCACCCATGGGGAGAGGAAGACCCAGGCGGCTCCTTCGCGGCGGCGTCGGGAGCGGCGCGGGGCGGGGGCCTTGTCGGTCTGGGCGGTGCGGGCGACAGGGGTTTCGGTGGTGGTCATTGCCTCAGCTCCGCCTTCGCCTCGGTGAGGTAGTTCTCGGCCGCCTCGCGGGGCGACAGTTTGCCGAAGGACACCTGGTCGTAGTCGCGCATGAAGGTGGTTTGCAGGCCGCTGTCGCCGGAGGGCGGTGCCTGGGGTGGCGGTTTGAGTTCGCCTTCGACGGACTGCTGGTAGTCGGCGATCTGCTTGTCGATGCCGGTGAGTTCGGGGACGACGGTGTCGCGGGCGGTGTCGTTGACCGGGATGCTGCGGGTGGCGCCGAGGATGCGGGCCGCGTCGAGGTTGTTGACCATGAAGTCGATGAACTCGGCGGCTTCCTTGGGGTGGCTGGTGGAGTCGGCCACGGCCATGAACATGGAGGGCTTGAAGTACTGACCGACGCCGGCGGGGCCGGCAGGAAGGGGGCCGAGGGCGAGCTTGTCGCCGAGGATCGGGACGAGGCCGGCGGTGGGGGCGTCCCAGTTGAAGTCGCCGGAGGCGGTGCCGCGGCCGAGGGGGGTGTTCTCGACGGTGCCGTCGACCTGGGTGGTGTCCTCCGCCGAGGAGACGGCACCCTCGCGGCGCAGTCCGTTGGTGAAGGTCCAGAAGCGGGTGAGGTCGTCGGCGGTGAAGCCGGGGTCGCCGTCCTTGGTGTAGAGGGACTTGCCCTGGCCGCGCAGCCACACCTCGAAGGCGTCCTCGCTCTGGCCGGGGTCGACGGAGCCGGGCTTGCCGGTGCGCTCGGAGACGGTGCGTACGGCGTTGGCCCAGTCGTCCCAGGTCCAGCCGTTGGCCGGGAGGTCGACGCCTGCCTTCTTCCACTGCTGGGCGTCGTAGGCGAAGGTCTCGGTGCCGCGGCCCTGTGGGATGGCGTACTGGGTGTCGTCGACCTTGCCGGTGGCGAGGAGGCCGGGGTCGATGTCGCTGGTGTTCAGGGCGGTGGACTGGGTGGCGAGGTCGAGGAGGATGCCGCCCTTGGCGTACTGGTCGATCTGGCGGTAGTCGAGCTGCATGACGTCGGGGGCGTCGCCACCGGCGGCCTGGGTGGCGAGTTTCTGTTTGTAGGCCTCGTAGCCCGCGAAGGAGGTCTGGATGTCGATGCGGGGGTGTTGTTTTTCGAAGAGGGCAATGGCCTTCTCGGTGCGTTCGGCCCGGTCGGGGTTGCCCCACCAGGTGTAGCGCAGCACGGTCTTGTCGCCGGTTGCCTGGTCCGACCCTCCGCTGCAGCCGGTGCCGAGTGCACTGAGTGCGAGCGTGAGGGCCAGAGCCCAGGACCTCGTTGTCCTGTTGCCGGGCATGGGGTGTCGCGTCTCCTCTCGGAGGTGGGGGGATGTGGAGCGCGGAGCCTGTGGGGATGGGGCGGCTCCGCGTCCCGGAGGGGCTCGGGCTGTCAGCCGCTGGGGAGTTGGTATTCGTCGCGGCGGCCGCACATGCCGTAGCCGCCGAGGCGGAGGGGGTCGGTGCTCAAGGCGGTGGCGGTGGCGAGGTAGTCGCCTGCGGTGCCGGTGGCGAGGGCGTCGAGTTGGGTGCCGGTTTGTTGGGCGGCGGCGAGGGCGCCGCGTTCCCAGATGCCGCGCCAGGCGGCGGCTTTGGGGGCGACCAGGCGGGCGGCGGCTTCCTGGAAGGCGCGGTACGGGGCGGGGTCGCCGGCGCGGAGGGACTCGCGCAGGGTGAGGTAGCCCTCGACGGCGAGGTCGCGGCGTTTGCGGGCGGCGGCCTCGATGTCGGGGCTGTCGAGGGGCGGGAGGGTGGCCGCGGCTGCGTAGCGGTCGGGGTCGTCCAGGTAGTCGGAAGGGAAGGTGAAGACGGCGTCGCCGGCTTCGGGCAGGCCGCTGTTCTGCATCAGGACGGTGATGCGGAGGTCCTCGCCCTGCACCATGCGGTGGACGGTGCCGGGGGTGAACCAGGCGACCGTGCCTGCCTGGAGCGGGAGTTCCCGGTAGCCGTCGGGGCTGAGGGTCTGCACGCTGCCGGTGCCGCCGGTGACGACGTAGGCCTCGGTGCAGACCAGGTGGAGGTGAGGGCTGCCGCCGCAGACGCCGTCGGCGGCCTGCCAGTCGTACGGAGAGAGATGGGAGAGGGCGATGCCGCCGGGGAGTGGGGGTGTGTTGGGGAGTGTCACCAGTTCAGCTCCTTCAGTCGGGCCGCCACGCGCGCGGTGTCCCAGGCGCCGTCGGCGACGAGGATCCGGTAGCGGTACGAGAAGGACTCCCCCGGCGGGAGCGCGAACTCCTCGTGGAACGCCCAGGAGAAGGCGACGGTGGGGATGGGTTCGGAGCGGACGAACCAGTGGGAGGGGTGGATGGAGTTGTCGTTCTCGGGGGCGTGGGCGAAGACGAGGGTGGAGTGGCCGTCGGTGTCGTCGTGTTCGGCGGTGAAGGCGAGCCAGGGGGAATGGGTGCCCATGAGGTCGTCGGAGGCGTCGCGGTCGTCCGGGCCGTCGGGGCCGAAGGCGCGGCCGCCGGTGAAGTCGCGGGGGCCGCGCCAGTGGAGACCGGTGTAGCCGGCGTGCTCGCGGCCGGCGGTGGTCGGGGAGCCGAAGGTGAGGGGCTCGCCGTCCGCGCGGGTGTTGGTCAGGTGGATGGACCAGTCCAGGGCCCAGGATCCGGAGTCCTCGTCTACGTCGTGGAGGGTGACCGTGCGGGTTTCGCGGGCCCATTCGGCGCCCTGGTTCTCGATCCAGGTCAGGCGCTCGGTGAGGGCGAGGCGGTCGGCGGAGACGTCGAGGGTGTCGAAGCCGTCGTGGCGCATGGAGCCGATGCGGTCGCGGAGGGGGAGATAGCCCTCGCCGTGGATGTAGGAGTGGCCGCCCCAGAAGTTCTGGCCGGAGAGGTGGCTGGCGGTCATCTGTACGCCCTTGTGCCAGCGGTGGTCGCTGGGGCGGTAGCCGGAGACCGGGTGGCCGGCGAGGGTGCGCAGGGGGTGGATGTACGGCTTGCGGGACTCGTACGGATCGGGGTCGGGCTTGTAGACGTACTCCATCAACTGGACATCGCCGGATGCGACCGTGATGCGTTCGCCGTGGACGTGAGTCACCTGGATCTGCGGCTCGGCGGTGTGGGGGGCGGTCACTTGGGGCTCCATTCCGGGTGGTTGCCGTGCATCGCGGAGTAGTACGGGTCGCCGGGCGCGATCTCGCCGGCCCGGACCGTCGCGCCGGTGAAGGCCGACTTGTAGAGGGCGGCGGCGAATTCGAGGGTGCGGCGGGCTTCGGGGCCGCTGCCTGGGGGGCGTACGCCTTTGTCGTGGGCGTCGAGTAGGGCGCCGAGCTGGGCCTTGTGGGAGCTGGGAGTGTCAGTGGTGGGTGGTGGAATGGGAGTGGCGCCGGGAGAGGGGGTGTAGGTCCAGTCGGTGTTGGAGTGGCCGTAGAGGTGGGTGAGTTCGACGGTGGCGCGGTCGCAGTCGATGCGGATGCGGCTGACCTCGTCGGGTGACAGGACACTGTTGACGACGGTGGCGAGGGCGCCGTTCGCGAACCGGACGAGGGCGGTGGAGACGTCCTCGCTCTCGGTGGCGTGGACGAGGCGGGCGGCCATCGCGCGGATCTCGGTCCAGTCGCCGAGGAGGTGCAGGAGGAGGTCGTACTGGTGGATGCCGTGGCCCATGGTGGGGCCGCCGCCCTCGGAGGCCCAGCGGCCGCGCCACGGTACGGCGTAGTAGGCGGCGTCGCGGTGCCAGGTGGTCTGGCAGTGGGCTACGCGCGGGGTGCCGAGGGTGCCGTTCTGGATGAGGTCGCGGGCGTGGACGGCGCCGGAGCCGTAGCGGTGCTGGAAGACGACGGAGGCGTAGGCGCCGGTGGCTTCCTCGGCGGCGGCGAGCTCGTCGTACTCGGCCAGGGAGAGGGTGAGTGGTTTCTCGCACAGGGCCCAGGCGCCGGACTTGAGGGCGGCGAGGGTCTGTTGCTGGTGAAGGGCGGGTGGGGTGCCGATGAGGACGAGGTCGGGATGCTCGGTGTCCAGCATGGTGGGCAGGTCGTGGTATCCGGTGACCCGCTCACCGGCCAGTTTCTGGAATTCCGTGAGGCGGGTGGCGTCTACGTCGACTGCGGCTACGAGTTCGATGCGGTCGGCGTGGGCGCGGAGGGCGGGAAGGTGGCTGCCGGTGACGATGGCGCCGGTGCCGACGACGGCTGCCCGGAGGGGGGAGGTGGAGCTGGATGGCATAGAGGGCACCTCAGGAAGGCCGGAGGGAAAGCGCTTTCCGCTGCTGCGTCCGACGTTAAGCACGCACCTGAGGATGGGACAAGACGCGCGTCGCGATCAGTGATCAACAACTTCCAACACGGGGAGGGGGATTTCCGCCTGCTGGAAGGTGGTGAGGCGATGGAGTGCTGGGGGCGGCTCGGCTCAGCCGTTGTTGCCGGAGGCCAGTTCGCGGCTGCGGTCGCGGGCGGCTTCGAGGGCGGCGATGAGGGCGGCTCGTACGCCGTGGTTCTCGAGTTCGCGGATGGCGCTGATGGTGGTGCCGGCCGGGGAGGTGACGTTCTCGCGGAGCTTGACCGGGTGTTCGCCGCTGTCGCGGAGCATCGTCGCGGCGCCGATCGCGGACTGGACGATCAGGTCGTGGGCCTTGTCGCGGGGCAGGCCGAGGAGGATGCCGGCGTCCGTCATCGCTTCGACGAGGTAGAAGAAGTACGCCGGTCCCGAGCCGGAGAGGGCCGTGCAGGCGTCCTGCTGGGTCTCCGGGACGCGGAGGGTCTTGCCGACGGCGCCGAAGATCTCCTCGGCATGGGCGAGGTCGGCTTCGCTGGCGTGCGTGCCGGCGGAGATGACCGACATGGCCTCGTCGACCAGGGCCGGGGTGTTCGTCATGACGCGGACGACCGGGGTGCCGTTGGCGAGGCGGGCCTCGAAGAAGGAGGTGGGGATGCCGGCGGCTCCGCTGATGACCAGGCGGTCGGTGGGGACGTGGGGGGCGAGTTCGTCGAGGAGGGTGCCCATGTCCTGCGGTTTGACCGTGAGGATGAGGGTGTCGGCGGTCTTGGCGGCTTCCGGGTTGGTGACCGGGGTGACGCCGTAGCGGGTGCGGAGTTCTTCGGCTCGTTCCTGGCGGCGGGCGGTGACGAGGAGGTCGGCCGGGGTCCAGCCGGCTCGGATCATTCCGCTGAGCAGGGCTTCGCCGATTTTGCCGGTGCCGAGGACTGCGACTTTCTGGGTCATGGCTGAGGTGCCCTCCGAGGGTTGTCGTCCAGGGTCATCCTCGCATTTGGGGTGGGGGTGGGGGGTGGGTGTCCGGTGGGCGGGATGTTGGGGGGCGGGTGGGCTGGGTTGGGCGGGTTGGTCTGTGGAGGGCGGTGTGGTGCGGGGGTGTCAGGTTGTTCGGCGGCGGAGGGTTGCTGCGCCGAGGGTGAGGACCACGAGGGCACAGCCGGCGACGATGAGGATGTCTCGGATGAAGTTGGCTGTCATGTCGGTGTGTTTGAGGACTTCGTTCATGCCGTCGACGGCGTAGGACATGGGGAGGACGTTGGAGATCGCCTCAAGGGCGGGGTGCATGTTGTCGCGGGGGGTGAAGAGGCCGCAGAGGAGGAGTTGGGGGAAGATCACTGCCGGCATGAACTGGACCGCCTGGAATTCGGAGGCCGCGAAGGCCGAGACGAAGAGGCCGAGGGCCGTGCCCAGGAGGGCGTCCAGGAGGGCCACCAGGAGGAGGAGCCACGGGGAGCCGGTGACGTCCAGGCCCAGGAACCAGACCGCCAGACCCGTCGCCAGCGCCGACTGGACGATCGCCAGCGTGCCGAAGGCCAGGGCGTAGCCCGCGATCAGGTCGCCTTTGCCCAGGGGCATGGCGAGGAGGCGTTCCAGCGTGCCCGACGTGCGTTCGCGGAGCGTGGCGATCGACGTGACCAGGAACATCGTGATGAGGGGGAAGATCCCCAGAAGCGACGCTCCGATGCTGTCGAAGGTGCGCGCACTGCCGTCGAACACGTAGCGCAGCAGGAACAGCATCACGCACGGGACCAGGATCATCAGCGCGATCGTGCGCGGGTCGTGTCGGAGCTGGCTGAGGACTCGCGCCGCCGTGGCGGTGGTGCGGGAGACGTTCAGGGCGCTGGTGGGGGCGGGCCTCACCGTCGTACGCATCGTGGTCGTACTCATCGCGTCGTCTCCTTCGTACCGGCGGTCGTCTCCTTCGTACCGGCGGCCGCGACTGCCTCGTCCACCAGGTGCAGGAAGGCCGCCTCCACCGTCTCGGATCCGGTACGGGTGCGGAGGGCGTCCGGGGTGTCGTCGGCGAGGATCTCGCCCTCGCGCATGAGCAGCAGGCGGTGGCAGCGTTCGGCCTCGTCCATGACGTGGGAGGAGATGAGGAGGGTTGCGCCGCGTGTGGCCGCGATGTCGTGGAAGAGGTTCCACAGGTCTCGGCGGAGCACCGGGTCCAGGCCCACTGTCGGTTCGTCCAGGACCAGGAGTTCGGGGGTGCCGAGGAGGGCCACGGCCAGGGAGACCCTGCTGCGCTGGCCGCCGGAGAGGTTGCCTGCCAGGGCGTCGGCGTGGTCGGTCAGGTCGACGTCGGAGATGACTCGGGTGACGTCCTCGTGCCGGTGCTCTGCGGCTGCGCGGCCCGGGTTCAGGATCGCCGCGAAGTAGGCCAGGTTCTGGTGGACGGTGAGGTCGTCGTAGACCGACGGGGCCTGGGTGACGTAGCCGATGCGGGTGCGGAGGGTGGGGTGGCCGGCCGGGCGGCCCAGGACTTCCAGGGTGCCCGTGACCTTGGCCTGGGTGCCGACGATCGCCCGCATGAGCGTCGACTTGCCGCATCCGGAGGGGCCGAGGAGGCCGGTGATCTGGCCGGGCGGGACCGTGAAGTCGAGGCCGCGCAGGACCGTTCGGGGGCCGCGGACGACGGTGAGGCCGACGGCTTGGATCGCGGTCGTCTTCGGTGTCGGGGCGGGTGGGTCCGGCTTGTAATTCATCATACGATGAATAATGCTCCGGTTGGGGGTGGGCGTCAAGGTGGGGGTGTGGGGAGGAGGGGTGGGGTGGGGGTCGCGTCAGGGTGGAGCCATGTCGAGGCGGTTGTGTGTCGGGGGGCGCGCATCACGGAGGGCGCATCACTGGGGGCGCATCACCCGGGGGCGTGGGCGGGCGTCGCGGCGGGAGCGGGGTGAGTGCGGGAGAACATGTGGGCGCCGGGGTGGGCGCGGCTCCTGCGGCGGGGGGGGCGTGCATTTCCCTCGCGGGCGCCTTCCGGGCGACGGCCGTGCCGTGCGTCTCCGGTGGTCTGGCGCGAGGCGCACCTGGTGTGCCCTGCGAGTGCGGCTGATTTGTTCTGTTTCCCCGCGGGTTCCTCGTTTTCCCCGCGGGTTCCTCGTTGCGCTGCCGCTATGCGTGGGCGTGGGCGTGGGCGGAGACGGTTGTGCGGACGTGCGAGCGCGTGGGGATCGTCCCTGTGTCGGAGCCGCTGGTTGGGCTGTGGGGAAGTCGGGGCGCGTGTGTGCGGCGGCGGCATGGGGGGCGCCCCCCATGCGGGGTCAGGAGTGCGTGGCGACGAGGAGGTCCACGTCGTAGGTCTCCTCGACGGTTCCGTGGGGGAAGAGGGCCAGGAGGCGCTTCTTCTCCTCGGCCAGGAAGGCGGTGCGGGTCTCGTCGCTCTGGACCAGGAAGATCGAGTGGCTGCCGATGTTGGCCAGGTGGGTGTCGATCGGGATGCGGCGGCTCCAGCGGACCACGCGGCGGGTGAAGTCGAGGCGGCCGGAAGGGTCGGCGGCGCGGGTGCTGGCACCGTTCGTATCGACGACCGGGTCGGTACCGAAGGCGTGTCCGATGCGGCGCGCCTGGGCGGCGATCCAGGGGACGTCCAGGGCGTAGGTGTTCCACCACAGGGCGAGTGCGCCGCCGGGGCGCAGGACACGGAGCGCCTCCGGGACCGAGTGCTGCAGGTCGGTCCAGTGCCATGCCTGGGCATAGGTGAGGAAGTCGACGGAGGCGGTGGCCAGGGGGAGGGCGTTGCCGGTGCCTCGGACGAGGGGGATTCCTGGGTTGGTGCGGTGGAACTGGGCCGCCATGCCGTCGCCCGGTTCGACGGCGATCACGTCCGCGCCGCGGGCGTGCAGGAGGGTGGTCGCTATGCCGGTGCCGGCGCCGATGTCTGCGACGCGGGCGCCGGTGAACGGGCGGGCGGCGAGATCCTCGATCGCGTCGAAGAGGGCGGGCGGGTAGGAGGGGCGGTTGGCGGCGTACTGGGCTGCGGCTGCGTTGAAGGAGAGGGCTCGGGTGAGGTGGGAGGAAGCCGTCATAGGGACATGGTGGACGGGGGTGGGGGCGGCAGCGGTGAGATTCCGGTAAGAGGGGCGTGGGGCGCGCTGTCGTCCTCTGGGTCCCTATGTCTCTCCTCCAGCCGACGGCCCGTACGTTTCTCTTCCTGCCGACAGCCTGCACGTCTCTCCTCCAGCCGACAGCCCGCACGTCGAGCCCGCTGACCAGGGCGGCCTGAACCGTCGGCGCCGCGGCCGGCGCACCCACCGGAGCTCTCAGTGCGGCCCGGTCCTAGCCCTTCCCCCGCCGCTTCTTCTTCGAAGGGTTGCCCGAGCGGCGTGTCGTCCGCTTCTCGTGGCGTTCGCGAGCCGCTGCGTACTCCTTGCGGTGAAGCCTCTCGCCGGGGGCCTCGACGAGGGAGCGGATGAAGTAGGCGAGGAGGGAACCGACGAAGCCGATGGCCAGGAGGCCGCGGAGGGAGGACTGTCGGTCGGGGTCGGGGCGCTTGCCGAAGGCGTCCCAGGTGTGCCGGAAGGCGAGTGCGGTGCAGACGGCGAACATGGCGACGACCAGGAGGTTGACGAAGCTGCCGGTGCCGGCGATCTGGAGGCCCTCGTAGGCGAAGCGGAGGACGAGGCAGGCGGCCACCGTGGTCGCGAGGGAGCCTGCGGCGGCAGCGATACGGCGGGTCGTGTAGCCCTTGTCGTGGTTCACCCAGGTCGTGCCGAAGAAGCGGATGGGTTCGGGGCGGGGGGCCGGGGTGTCGGGGGTGCCGTTGGAGCCCGCGGGAGTGGCCGGGGTGCCGGAATCGTCGCTCACGGGTCGATTATGGCGCCGGGGTGGCCGCGGGCTCCTCGTGGGTTCAGCCGCAGCGCGAGGCGATGTAGCCGTCGCTGCCGGTGTTCACGTAGGCGTCCGCCACGAACTCGCCGTTGGCGATGTTGTCCCAGATGTTCGACGTGCCGTACGGACCCGTCACCGTCGTACCCGGTGTCTGGCAGAAGATCGGGACGCGCGACCCCTCGGGCAGGACCCGGACGATGGTGTAGCTGGTGCCGGGGCCGCTACGGACATTCAGGCGGACGTCCGGGGCGACCGGGTAGTACCGGGTGGCCGCCGTGGCGGTGGGCGACACGCCCAGCACCATGAGAAAGGCACCGGCGGCGGCTGCGAGCAGGATCGACAGACGTCTTCGGGATGTCATGAGCCCTCCTGGGCGATGGTCGTGGGATCAGGAGCAGCGCGGACGGATGTAGCCGTCGCTGCCGGTGTTCACATAGCTGTCCGACACAAACTCGCCGTCGTCGATGTTGTCCCAGATGTTCGACGTGCCGTACGGACCCGCCACCCACGTGCCCGGCGTCTGGCAGAAGATCGGGACCCTGGCGCCCTCGGGCAGGATGCGGATGACGGCGTAGTTGGTGCCAGGGCCCCTGCGGACGTTGAGACGGACGCCCGGTGCGACCGAGTAGTAGCGAAGAGCCTCGGTCGTGGCCGCTGCTGTCGTGACGGCCTCTCTCTCGTCGTCCTCAAGCTCATCGACGCGCTCAACAGACATGAAAGCCTCCCCCGTTGACCCCATGACTGCCATGGGGTCCCGTTGATCACCCTAAAACACGCCATGAAACACATGGACGCAATTCGCACAGGGAGGCTAGCAAGTCGCCTCTGTCTCGTACGAGTCATCGACTAGGCTCCGTGCGTCGCGCGCGCCGACGAACAGCACGGGGGTGGTCCCATGGCGCCACAGCGGAACGCCGGAGCGGGCGCGGAAGCGGAACTTCCCGAATACGCCGGCCACTACCGCCTGGAGTCCTGTCTGGGTTCCGGCGGCATGGGAGTTGTGCACCTGGCCCGGAGCACCTCGGGGATGAAGCTCGCGGTAAAGGTCGTACATGCCGCGTTCGCCCGGGATCCCGAGTTCAGGGGGCGTTTCCGCCAGGAGGTGGCCGCGGCGCGCAGGGTGAGCGGCGCCTTCACCGCGTCCGTCGTCGACGCAGACCCGGAGGCCGAACGGCCATGGATGGCCACTTTGTTCATACCGGGACCGACCCTGTCCGACCATGTGAAGCGGAACGGTCCCCTACCCAGTGCACAGTTGCGCCGTCTGATGGCCGGACTGGCCGAGGCGCTGCGCGACATACACCGCGTCGGGGTGGTGCACCGCGATCTCAAGCCGAGCAATGTGCTGCTCGCCGAGGACGGTCCGAAGGTCATCGACTTCGGTATTTCAAGGCCAAAGGACAGCGAACTGCGCACCGAGACGGGCAAGTTGATCGGCACGCCGCCGTTCATGGCCCCCGAGCAGTTCCGGCGGCCACGGGAGGTCGGGCCCGCCGCCGACATCTTCGCGCTCGGTTCCGTGATGGTGCACGCGGCGACTGGGCGAGGGCCGTTCGACTCCGACAGCCCGTACGTCGTCGCCTACCAGGTGGTGCACGACGAGCCGGACCTGACCGCCGTACCGGAGGATCTGGCGCCGCTGGTGCTGCGTTGCCTCGCCAAGGAACCCGAGGACCGGCCCACGCCCGACGAGCTGATGCGGGAACTCCGTTCGGTGGCGGCCTCGTACGACACGCAGGCGTTCATCCCAGCACAGCGGACGGCTGATACGCCGAGGCCGGAACCCCGTACCGAGGAGCCTGAACGACCACCGAAGAGACGGTTCGGCAAGCGGGCGGCCTTCGGCGCGGGGGCGGTCGGCCTCGCCCTGATCGGCGCGCTGGCCTCGGTCCCGCTGCTCGACGGCGTGAACGGCGCACCCCGGAGCGCCGCCCCGCAGACCAGTTCGGCCGGATTCAAGGCGTGGGAGGCCACGCCGGGTTCCGGCAAGAGCGCGCCCCAGTGTTCCTATGGGGCGGGGAAGTTGCTCTGTTCGCAGCCCGGGATGGTCTTCGCCGTCGATCCGTCCGGCGGCCACGTGTTGTGGCGGCATTCCGACGCCAGGGTGCTCGGGGGCAGACCGCCCGTGGTGTCGGGGGGCCTGGTGCAGCCTCCACTGGATGAGGGGCGCCGGCTGGAAGGGCTCGATCCTGCCTCGGGAAAGGTGCGTTGGCAGCAGAGCGTGCCCGCGTACAGCGGCCAGGCGACCGCGGGAGACGCACTCCTGCTCACGAGCGCCGACGGGATGGTCACAGGCGTGGACAGCTCCTCGGGCGATACGAAGTGGAGTCGGCGGATACCTGGCCACCGGGCGCCGTACTTCGGCTCGTTCGCCGGTGATCCGCTGGCGTACGCCATGAGCACGTCCGACGACGGGACGAGCACACGGGTCACGGCAGTGGATCCGGAGACCGGTGACGTGCGGTGGGACGCGCAGCTGAAGGGAACGCTGGAGCCCCTCGGCACCGCGCAGGGGTCCGTCTTCTTCGTCGGCGCCGACGCGGTCTACGGGGACGCGAAGGCCGTGGTCCGTTACACCCCGGACAGCGGAGCTGTGCGCCGCGTGGCACTGCCCGTTCCGCTGGCACAGGCTCATGGGACCGTGCGCGGAAACCTCGTCTACCTCATGGGTTCCGGCGGATCGCTTGTCGCTGTCGACATGGAGGCGCGGAAGCAGCGGTGGAGCTTGGAGGCAGCCGTGAGCCGAGCGTCGGCACCGGTCACCGACGGCCGTCATGTGTACGTGACCGCCCCTGACGGGCGGCTGCTCGCCGTCGACGCCCATGACGGAAGACTTCTCGGCCAGACGACCGCGCGGCTCGGCACCAACTCCGACCAGGTCATGGCCGCGCTGCCCGAGCCCTTGATCGCGGGTGGCCACATCTACGCCGCCGCCCCCGACGGCACCGTCTTCGCCCTCGACGCACGCGATCCGGCCACCTGGTAGCGCAGGTCGCACACGAAAGGGCCGCCCCTCGCGGAGGCGGCCCTCAAACCCTCAGGCCCTCAAAAGCCCAACCCCTCAGCCCAACCCCTCAGCCCAGCTTCGACACATCCCGCACAGCACCCTTGTCCGCACTGGTGGCCATCGCCGCGTACGCCCGCAGTGCCGCCGACACCTTCCGGTCCCGGTTCTTCGGGGCGTACACCCCACTCAGCGCCTGCTCGCGACGCGCCAACTCAGCCTCGTCCACGAGCAGTTCGATGGTCCGGTTGGGGATGTCGATGCGGATGCGGTCGCCGTCCTCGACCAGCGCGATCGTGCCACCGGACGCGGCCTCCGGGGAGGCGTGGCCGATGGAGAGGCCGGAGGTGCCGCCGGAGAAGCGGCCGTCGGTGATCAGGGCGCAGGTCTTGCCGAGGCCGCGGCCCTTGAGGAAGGAGGTGGGGTAGAGCATCTCCTGCATGCCGGGGCCGCCCTTGGGGCCCTCGTAGCGGATGACGACGACGTCGCCGTCGGTGACCTGTTTGTTGAGGATCTTCTCTACGGCCTCTTCCTGCGACTCGCAGACGACCGCCGGACCCTCGAAGGTCCAGATCGACTCGTCGACGCCGGCCGTCTTCACCACGCAGCCGTCGACCGCCAGGTTGCCCTTGAGAACCGCCAGGCCGCCGTCCTTCGAGTACGCGTGCTCGGCGGAGCGGATGCAGCCGCCCTCGGCGTCCTCGTCCAGGGCTTCCCAGCGCTCGGACTGGGAGAAGGCCTCGGCGGAGCGGACGCAGCCCGGGGCCGCGTGCCACAGTTCCACCGCCTCGGCCGACGGGGAACCGCCGCGCACGTCCCACGTCTTGAGCCAGTCCGCGAGCGACGGGCTGTGCACGGCGTGCACGTCCTCGTTCAGCAGGCCCGCGCGGTGCAGTTCGCCGAGGAGGGTGGGGATGCCGCCTGCGCGGTGCACGTCCTCCATGTAGTACGTGCGGTTCTTGGCGACGTTCGGAGCGACCTTCGCCAGGCAGGGCACGCGGCGCGAGACCTCGTTGATCTCCTCCAGGCCGAACGGGACGCCCGCTTCCTGGGCCGCCGCCAGCAGGTGCAGGATCGTGTTGGTGGAGCCGCCCATCGCGATGTCCAGCGCCATCGCGTTCTCGAAGGCGGCGAAAGTGGCGACGTTGCGCGGCAGGACCGTCTCGTCGTCCTGCTCGTAGTAACGCCGGGTGATGTCCATGACCGTGCGGGCCGCCGCCTCGTACAGCCCCTTGCGGGCCGTGTGGGTCGCGAGCACCGAGCCGTTGCCGGGGAGGGAGAGGCCGATGGCCTCCGTCAAACAGTTCATCGAGTTGGCGGTGAACATGCCGGAGCAGGAGCCGCAGGTCGGACAGGCGTTCTCCTCGATACGGAGGATGTCCTCGTCCGAGATCTTGTCGTTCACCGCGTCGGAGATCGCGTCGACCAGGTCGAGCGTGCGGACCGTGCCGTCGACGAGGGTGGCGCGGCCGGACTCCATCGGGCCGCCGGAGACGAAGACCGTGGGGATGTTCAGCCGCAGGGCCGCGTTCAGCATGCCCGGGGTGATCTTGTCGCAGTTGGAGATGCAGATCAGGGCGTCGGCGCAGTGGGCCTCGACCATGTACTCGACCGAGTCCGCGATCAGGTCGCGGGAGGGCAGCGAGTACAGCATGCCGCCGTGGCCCATCGCGATGCCGTCGTCCACCGCGATCGTGTTGAACTCGCGCGGGATGCCGCCGGCCTCGACGATCGCCTCGCTGACGATCCGGCCCACCGGCTGGAGGTGGGTGTGGCCCGGCACGAACTCCGTGAAGCTGTTGGCGACCGCGATGATCGGCTTGCGGCCGATGTCCGCACCGGGTACACCGGAGGCGCGCATAAGGGCGCGGGCGCCCGCCATGTTGCGGCCGTGGGTGACTGTGCGGGACCTCAGCTCGGGCATCGTCGCTCGCTCCTTCGGAGAATTCTGCCGAGAATATTGATTGCTTCGAGCGTACGCCGGGGCACTGACAGCCGGATGCCATGTCCGGCATGCGGGATGCGCGTCTCAGGGATTCAGGATTCAGAGATTCAGGATTCAGGGATTCGTCAGGTGCCCCTGCACCACCGGCGCCACCCGCGTGATGATCTGCTCCACGTCCACCGACGCCACCGGCTCGATCTTGATCACGTACCGCATCATCGCGACGCCGACGAGCTGCGCCGCCGCCAGCTCGGCGCGCAGTTCCGCGTCCGGGGCATCGAGCTCACCGGCGATGCGGCGCAGCAGCTGCGCGGAGACGAGTCGGCGGAAGACGGCCGCCGCGGCCTCGGTGTTCACCGCGGACCGCACGATCGCGAGCAGCGGTTTGCGGGTGACCGGGTTCTCCCAGAGCCCGAAGATCACCCGGGTCATGCGCTCCCCGACGTCGTCGAGCGGGCCCTCGAGGACCACGTCACGCACCTTCAGGGCCGGCGCGAAGGCGACCTCGACGGCCGCCTCGAAGACCTGCTCCTTGGTGCCGTAGTAGTGGTGGACCAGCGCCGAGTCGACCCCGGCCGCCTTGGCGATGGCACGCACGGACGTCTTCTCGTAGCCCCGCTCGGAGAACTCCTCGCGGGCCGCGTTCAGGATCCGGTCGCGGGTGTCGGCGGATTCCGTACGACGGGGTCTGCCGCGCCTTCGGGCGGTCGCGTCGGTCATCGCCGGGGCACCTGCGCGGCCGACGCCAGATGGAGGCGGGTGAAGGCGAGCGCCTCCGCGAGGTCGGCCTCGCGTTCGGCGCTGGACATCGCGCGCCGGGTGTTGACCTCGATGACGACATGGCCGTCGAAACCGGTCAGGGCGAGTCGTTCCAGCAGCTCGGCGCAGGGCTGGGTGCCGCGGCCCGGCACGAGGTGCTCGTCCTTCGCCGAGCCCCGGCCGTCGGCGAGGTGGACATGGCCGAGCCGGTCCCCCATGCGGTCGATCATGTGGATCGCGTCCGCGCGCGCCGTCGCCGTATGGCTGAGATCGATCGTGAAGTGGCGGTAGTCGTCCTTGGTGACGTCCCAGTCGGGGGCGTACGCGAGCATCTCGCGGTCGCGGTAGCGCCAGGGGTACATGTTCTCCACCGCGAACCGCACATCCGTTTCGTCGGCCATACGCCAGATCCCGGCGACGAAGTCACGGGCGTACTGGCGCTGCCAGCGGAACGGGGGGTGTACGACGACCGTGCTCGCGCCCAGCTTCTCGGCCGCCGCCCGGGCGCGCTGGAGCTTGGCCCAGGGGTCGGTGGACCACACGCGCTGCGTGATGAGCAGGCAGGGGGCGTGGACGGCCAGGATCGGGATGCGGTGGTAGTCCGAGAGGCGGCGCAGGGCCTCGATGTCCTGGCTGACCGGGTCGGTCCACACCATGACCTCGACGCCGTCGTACCCGAGGCGCGCGGCGATCTCGAAGGCCGTCGCCGTCGACTCCGGGTAGACCGAGGCGGTCGAGAGGGCGACCTTCGCGTCCGGGATCCGTACGGCTGGGTTTGCCACGAGGGAAAGGGTACGTGTCTCTGGGGGGTGGGTCGGGGTTGGTGTTCGCCTATTCGCCGTTGTGCTGTTCGCCATAGGCGTGTGCGGGGTCGTGGGGGGTTGCTCGCGCAGTTCCCCGCGCCCCTGTCGGGGCGCCAACGGAGCCCATGTGATCAAGTCGCCGTAGGATCACACCCTCCCTCAGCGCCCACGGGCAGATCTCCAGCGTCTCCACGCCGAACAGGTCCATCGCGCCCTCCGCCACCAAGGCCCCCGCGAGGAGCTGCCCGGCGCGTCCCTCCGAGACCCCCGGGAGTTCCGCGCGCTGAGCTGCGGTCATCCCCGCCAGCTGCGGAACCCACGCCTCCAGGGACTCGCGCTTGAGGTCGCGCTGGACGTAGAGGCCCTCGGTGGAGCGGGCGGCGCCGGCTATGCGGGCCAGTTGCTTGAAGGTCTTCGAGGTGGCGACGACGTGGTCCGGAGGGCCGAAGCGGGTGAATTCGCCGACGCTGCGGGCGATCTGGGCGCGGACATGGCGGCGCAGGGTGCGGATCGCCTCCGGGTCGGGCGGGTCGCCGGGGAGCCAGGCGGCGGTGAGGCGGCCGGCGCCCAGGGGGAGGGAGACGGCGGCGTCGGGCTCCTCGTCGATGCCGTACGCGATCTCCAGGGAACCGCCGCCGATGTCCAGGACCAGCAGCTTTCCCGCCGACCAGCCGAACCAGCGGCGGGCGGCGAGGAAGGTGAGGCGGGCTTCTTCGGCGCCGGTGAGGACCTGGAGCTCGACGCCGGTGTCGGCATGCACGCGCGCGAGGACGTCGTCGGCGTTGGTGGCCTCGCGCACGGCGGAGGTGGCGAAGGGCAGCAGGTCCTCGACGCCCTTGTCCTCGGCGGCCTGGAGCGCCTCGCGGACGACGCCGATCAGCCGGTCGACGCCGTCGGGGCCGATCGCTCCATCGTCGTCGAGGAGTTGGGCAAGGCGCAGTTCCGCCTTGTGCGAATGCGCGGGCAGGGGGCGCGCGCCGGGGTGCGCATCCACCACCAGGAGGTGCACCGTGTTCGATCCCACGTCGAGGACACCGAGTCTCATGTACAGAACGCTACTGCCAGCGCAGACCTGGACCGCCACCCCGGCGGTCCCGGAACGGGTTCCGGGCGACTTACCCTGATCCTGTGCCAAAGACGAAAAAGGCGAAGGACGAAAAGTCGACCAAGAAGGCCAAATCCGGCAAGGGTTCTTCGCAGGCGAAGGCGGCCAAGCAGCCGAAGGTCCCGCAGGTGAGCGACGAGAAGGGCCTCGACTTCGCGCGCGCGTGGGTGGAATTTCCTGATCCGGCGGACGACGAGCAGGTCTTCCGGTGCGATCTGACCTGGCTGACCTCTCGGTGGAACTGCATCTTCGGCAGCGGCTGCCAGGGCATCCAGGCGGGCCGCGCGGACGACGGCTGCTGCACGCTGGGCGCGCACTTCTCCGACGAGGACGACGAGAAGCGGGTCGCCGAGCATGTGGCGAGGCTCACGCCGGAAATCTGGCAGCACCATGACGTGGGAACCCAGACCGGCTGGGTCTCGGTCGACGAGGACGGCGACCGGCAGACCCGCCCGTATCAAGGCTCGTGCATCTTCCAGAACCGGCCCGGTTTCGCGGGCGGCGCGGGCTGCTCGCTGCACATCCTCGCTCTGAAGGAGGGTCGCGAGCCGCTGGAGACCAAGCCCGACGTGTGCTGGCAGCTGCCGGTCCGGCGGACGTACGAGTGGATCGACCGGCCCGACGACACGCGCGTGCTCCAGGTGTCCATCGGTGAGTACGACCGCCGGGGCTGGGGTCCGGGCGGCCACGACCTGCACTGGTGGTGCACCTCGGCGACCTCGGCGCACGGTGCGGGCGATCCGGTCTATGTGTCGTACCGGGCGGAGCTGACCGAGCTGATGGGCAAGGCGGGCTACGACCGGCTGGTCGAGCTGTGCGAGGAGCGGCTGGCGTCGCAGCTGCCGTTGCTGGCGCCGCATCCGGCGGATCCGGTGGATTGAGCCGCTGCGGATTCGGTGGGCTGGGCCGCTGCGGATTCGGTGGGCCGGGCCGCTCGTCGATCGAGCCCCTACGACGGGGGCGGGCTCGGCGCGCCGGTGTCGCTCGGCGACGGGGGCGACGAGCCTGACGGGTCCCCCGGATTCCCCGGACCTCCCGGGTCGGGCGGCGACGGCTCGGTGGGTGTCGGGCTCGGGTCTGCCGAGGTCGGGGGCGGGTCGCTCGGCGTGGGCCCGGTGGGTGTCGGGTCGGGCGGGGTCGGAGTGGGGTCGGAGGTCGACGGGGGCGGGTTGCCGGGGGTGCCTGGGGCGGGTCCCGGGTGGGACGGGGTGGGCGCGGTGCCGTAGCCCTCGATGGAGACGACGGCGCCGGCCGGTGAGATCGCCACGCGCACGCTCCAGGGCCCGGCCGGTTCGCGCAGATGGTCGACGTACACCTTGATCGTCAACGACTCGCCGGGGGCGAGGGTTCCCGCCGACTGGCTCAGATAGAGCCAGGGGTGGCCGGTGGTCGCGGACCAGCGGACGGGCGCGGAGCCGGTCGCGGTGAGGGTGAGGAGCGTGGTGTCGCCGCTGTGGCCGGCCGTCACCTCGAGGTGGGCCTTCTTGGCGGCGCCGGTGACGCTGACGACCTCCACCGAGACGTCGGGCCTGCCGCCCGTCGCGAAGCGCGCGCCGGGCCTGATGTCGGCGTTCCCGGCGTGCTCGTAGCCGCCGTCCGGCGTCTCGCCGTCCAGTCCGCCGGGGCCGTGCGCCTCGCTCGCGCTGGCCGAGCTGCCCTCCTGGCCCTCGGCGACGGGTGTGCCGCGGTAGGCCGCCCACAGGGCGAGCACGGGTGCGGCCACCACGGTGGCGACCACGGTGGTCGTCAGGGCACGCGCGCGTAGCCGGTCTCTGCGGGCCGCGCGGTCCTTGGGGTCCATCGGAAAGCCCCGCCGGTCGAAGCGGGGAGCGGCGATCCGCGCGCGCGGGCCGTGCGCCATGGCGATGTGCAGCTCCGCACGGGGCGCCTCCAGGACGGGCAGCTCGGCGGTGGTGGCGTTCGCGCCGGGCCAGCGGCCGGGGATCGCGCGCTCGGCGGTACGGCGGCAGCGCGGACAGTCGTCGACGTGCCGCACCAGCTCACGGCGGACGGCGGCGCTGAGCACCAGCTGGTTGTCGCCGGTGAGTCGGGCGACGCCCGGACAGCCGCCGGTCTCCACGACGGCGAGGGCGGCACGCGTGCGTTCCACCTCGCAGGCGGCGGAGGCGAGCAGTTCGCGGGCGCCGGCCAGGTCCAGGCCGAGGACGGCGGCGACCTCGTGCGCGGCGAGATGGTGGCGCACGGCGAGTTCGAGCGCCTCGCGCTGTTCCGGGGTGGTGCCGGCGGCCTCCGGCCAGGCGAGCAGGGCGAGTTCGCCCCGGCGCTGCTCCTGGGCCTTCTGGGGGACGGGCGGCGCGGGGGACTCCTCGGTGCGCCGCCGGTCGCCGGTATGTCGTCCCGCGGCGTGGGTGGCCTGACGTTTCTGCTTGGCCTCGGCCAGCTTGCGCAGGCACGCCCAGCGGGCCAGCGCGTACAGCCAGGCCCTGCGGTCGCCCGCCGCGTCCGGGCCGTGCCGGCCACGCCGTTCGGCCAGTACGAGGACGTCCCCGAGGGCGGCGGTCGCCGCGTCGTGGTCGCACAGCACGGACAGGCAGTAGGTGAACAGGCCGTCCAAGTAGGGCTCGTAGCGCGCGGGCAGCCGCTGCGCCAGCGTGCGCGCGGCAGCACGGTCACGCGCCTCCCGGTGCGCCTTGTGTGCGCCGGTGGTGCGGGTCGTGGTCTCCGAACTGCTGCTCATCACCCGTGGACCGTAGGCGGCGGGGGTTGGCGGCTTCTCGCCCCTTGAGCACTTTTAATCCATACGGGTGAAACGATCCCTCATAAGGGGACAGGAACGCTGGATTCCATGGTTCGGGGCGCCCATCGCGGCGGCGGTGGTGCCGGGTGAGCACACGTCCGGCGGCAGCGTTGTCAGTGCTCCCGGCTACGGTTCTCCGCATGGCTGCCCGTACGAAATCCACCAAGGACCGCCCGTCCTACCGCTGCACGGAGTGCGGCTGGCAGACGGCGAAGTGGCTCGGTCGGTGCCCCGAGTGCCAGGCCTGGGGGACGATCGAGGAGTACGGCGCGCCCGCGGTCCGTACGACGACACCGGGGCGCGTCACCACCTCCGCGCTGCCCATCGGCCAGGTCGACGGCCGCCAGGCCACCGCCCGCTCCACCGGCGTGCCCGAGCTGGACCGGGTGCTCGGCGGCGGCCTGGTCCCCGGCGCCGTGGTCCTCCTCGCGGGCGAGCCCGGCGTCGGCAAGTCGACCCTCCTGCTCGACGTGGCGGCCAAGGCGGCGAGCGACGAGCACCGCACGCTCTACGTCACGGGCGAGGAGTCGGCGAGCCAGGTCCGGCTGCGCGCCGACCGCATCAAGGCGCTCGACGACCACCTCTATCTCGCCGCCGAGACCGATCTGTCCGCCGTGCTCGGCCACTTGGACGCGGTGAAACCGTCCCTGCTGATCCTCGACTCCGTGCAGACGGTGGCCTCCCCGGAGATCGACGGCGCACCCGGCGGCATGGCGCAGGTGCGCGAGGTGGCCGGGGCGCTGATCCGGGCCTCCAAGGAGCGCGGGATGTCCACGCTCCTTGTGGGCCATGTCACCAAGGACGGCGCCATCGCGGGACCTCGGCTCCTGGAGCACCTCGTGGATGTCGTCCTGAGCTTCGAGGGCGACCGGCACGCGCGCCTCAGGCTCGTACGAGGCGTCAAGAACCGGTACGGCGCCACGGACGAGGTCGGCTGCTTCGAGCTGCACGACGAGGGCATCACCGGCCTGGCCGACCCGAGCGGCCTGTTCCTGACCCGGCGGGCCGAGCCCGTGCCCGGCACCTGCCTGACCGTCACCCTGGAGGGCCGCCGCCCGCTGGTCGCCGAGGTCCAGGCGCTGACCGTCGACTCCCAGATCCCCTCCCCCCGCCGCACCACATCCGGCCTGGAGACCTCCCGTGTCTCGATGATGCTGGCCGTCCTGGAGCAGCGGGGCAGAATCAGCGCGTTGGGCAAACGGGACATTTACTCCGCGACGGTCGGCGGAGTGAAGCTCTCCGAGCCCGCCGCGGATCTGGCCGTCGCCCTCGCCCTGGCGTCGGCCGCCAGCGACACCCCCCTGCCCAAGAACCTCGTCGCGATCGGCGAAGTGGGGCTCGCGGGCGAGGTCAGACGGGTCACGGGCGTGCAGCGCAGGCTCTCCGAAGCGCACCGTCTGGGCTTCACGCACGCGCTCGTGCCGGGCGATCCCGGCAAGATCCCTGCCGGTATGAAGGTCCTGGAAGTGGCCGACATAGGGGACGCCCTGAGAGTCCTTCCGCGCTCACGTCGCCGAGAGGCCCCACGGGACGAGGAGGACCGCCGGTAGACTTTGCCCTGGTCTCGCCCGTGCGTACGAACCGAGTGTGCGAAACGGGAGTGCCAGAAGTACCTGCGACCGGAGGAGTGCAGTGGCAGCCAACGACCGGGCAGCAGCTCCCGGAAAGTCCGGTGGGAGTTCCGGTGCCGATGGCCTGATGCGCGCCTCACTGAGCGCCGTGGCACCCGGCACGGCCCTGCGCGACGGCCTTGAGCGGGTGCTCCGCGGCAACACCGGCGGTCTCATCGTGCTCGGCTTCGACAAGACCGTCGAGGCGATGTGCACGGGCGGATTCGTGCTGGACGTCGAGTTCACGGCGACGCGGCTGCGCGAGCTGTGCAAGCTCGACGGCGGCATCGTGCTCAACTCGGACCTGTCGAAGATCCTGCGGGCGGGCGTGCAGTTCGTCCCCGACGCGACGATCCCGACCGAGGAGACGGGCACCCGGCACCGCACGGCAGACCGGGTCTCCAAGCAGGTCGGCTTCCCCGTCGTCTCCGTCTCCCAGTCCATGCGGCTGATCGCGCTGTACGTCGACGGCCAGCGCCGCGTCCTGGAGGACTCGGCGGCGATCCTGTCCCGAGCGAACCAGGCGCTGGCGACCCTGGAGCGGTACAAGCTCCGCCTGGACGAGGTCGCGGGAACGTTGTCAGCGCTGGAGATCGAGGACCTGGTGACGGTCCGGGACGTCTCGGCCGTCGCCCAGCGCCTGGAGATGGTGCGCCGCATCGCCACCGAAATCGCCGAGTATGTGGTCGAACTGGGCACCGACGGACGGCTCCTGGCCCTCCAGCTGGACGAGCTGATCGCCGGCGTGGAGCCCGAGCGCGAGCTGGTCGTCCGGGACTACGTCCCCGAGCCCACCGCGAAACGCTCCCGCACAGTCGAGGAAGCCCTCTCCGAACTGGACGCGCTCGCCCACGCCGAACTCCTCGAACTCCCCACGGTGGCCCGGGCATTGGGCTACACCGGCTCCCCCGAAGCCCTCGACACCGCGGTATCACCACGCGGCTTCCGCCTCCTGGCAAAGGTCCCCCGCCTCCCGGGCGCCATCATCGACCGCCTCGTAGACCACTTCGGCGGCCTGCAGAAACTCCTCGCCGCGAGCGTGGACGACTTGCAGACGGTGGACGGGGTCGGCGAGGCAAGGGCGCGAAGCGTACGGGAGGGACTGTCGCGGTTGGCGGAGAGCTCGATCCTGGAGCGGTACGTCTAGTCACGCAGTTGCTGCAGCGCCCCTTCAGGGGCGCGGGGAACTGCGCGACCAGCCGCAACGGCCCCGCAGACGCCGAACGGCGAATCGCGGCACCCACGCGGAGCGCAACGCTCAGTCCTTCTCCAGCACAAACGACGTCTGCACCTTCGCAAACCCCGGCGCCGTAGCCTCCACCAAATACGTCCCCGCCCCTGCCGCCCCCACCGAAGGCGTCGCGCACTGCGGAGCACTCCCCCTCCGGTCCCACTCCACGGTGTACGTGATGCTGCTGCCGGCAGGCACCCGGTACAGCAGGCTCCCGGAGGACTTCGGGCAGTCCTCGGACGACCAGAAGTCGTCGTCCTCGCCTGCCTGAGTGATCGTCAACACTGTGCTCTTCGGCCCGAGATCGACCTTGCAGTCGGCCGCGGAGGAGTTCGTCGCGGTCAGTACCAGCGTCGGAGTCTGCCCCGGCCCATACGCGTTGTGCACGCTGCGCAGGCTCAACTTGACCGCTCCGGTGGTGCAGTTGGGCAGCGTCGACCCGGCCGGGAGCGTGTCCCCCGTACCGACACCACCACCGCTACCGACACCACCACCGCTACCGGCACCGCCCTCGGACCCGCCACCCGCGGACCCGTCGCCGCCCCCGCTGTCACCGTTGGCCCCGTCGGAGGTTCCGCCCGTGTCCCCGCCGCCCGAATCCGACCCGGAAGAGGACCCGTTGGAGTCCCCGTCCCCCGTCTCGTCGCGCCCGCCCGGCGCTTGGCTGATCGCGGGTCCGGAGCCGGACGGCCCGGGCGTGATGGTGGACGGCGTGGGACTTGAGTCGCCGTTGGCGCCGTCGGCGCCGTTCTTGCCGCCGCCTCCGCCCATGGTGACGATCCAGGTGATCAGCAAGGCCAACAGGGCGATCACAGACAGCATTACGGCCCTCCGTCGCCAGTAGATGGAGGAGGGAAGCGGCCCGACCGGATTGCGCAGAGATCCCACGGCGCAAACTGTACGAGAGATCGGCGCCGTCGCTGCCTCCACCCGCCGCCCCGCGTCAACTTTTCCAGATCATCATTCCGCCCAACGCCACCGAACAGCAGGGGATGCGGCGCACACCCACGACCGCCGTCACACCGGCGACCCACCGACCGGCCGTGGCCAAAGCAGCCCAAGAGCCGCACGCCGTGGCAGGATCTGAAGGCCATGACTGCGCCCACGATGCCCCAGCCCCCGCACCGCGCCGACACCGCCGCCGACCGTCTTCTCGGCGAGCCCCTGCACTCCCCCGTCATCGCCTGGTTCGACGAGCACGCCCGCGATCTGCCGTGGCGGCGGCCGGAGGCCGGGCCATGGGGGGTGATGGTCAGCGAGTTCATGCTCCAGCAGACCCCGGTCAACCGCGTCCTGCCCGTCTACGAGCAGTGGCTGGCCCGCTGGCCCCGCCCCGCCGACCTGGCGAAGGAGGCTCCCGGCGAGGCCGTCCGCGCCTGGGCCGGCTCGGCTACCCCCGCCGCGCGCTGCGGCTGCACGGCGCCGCTGTCGCCATAGCGGAACGGCACGGCGGTGACGTACCGACGGATCACGCCCAGCTGCTGGCGCTGCCCGGCATCGGCGAGTACACGGCCGCCGCGGTCGCCTCCTTCGCGTACGGCCAGCGGCATGCCGTGCTCGACACCAACGTCCGCCGGGTCTTCGCCCGCGCGGTCACCGGCATCCAGTACCCGCCGAACGCCACCACCGCCGCCGAGCGCAAGCTCGCCCGCGCGCTGCTGCCCGAGGACGAGCGGACCGCCGCCCGCTGGGCTGCCGCCTCCATGGAACTCGGCGCGCTGGTGTGCACCGCCAAGAACGAGACCTGTCACCGCTGCCCCATCGCCGCCCAGTGCGCCTGGCAGCTCGCGGGCAAGCCCGAGCACGAAGGGCCGCCGCGCCGCGGGCAGACGTACGCGGGCACCGACCGCCAGGTACGCGGCAAGCTCCTCGCCGTGTTGCGCGACGCCCACGCGCCGGTCCCGCAGTCCGTCCTCGACCGGGTGTGGCACGAGCCGGTGCAGCGCGCCCGTGCCCTCGACGGCCTCGTCGCGGACGGGTTGGTGGAGCCGCTGGCGGGGGGTCTGTACCGGCTGCCGCTGAGCTGACGTACAGCCGCGTCACAACGCAACACAGGGAAACCTCAGCCCCACCTAACCCCAAATCACCCCATACCAACCCCATCCCACCTGCATGTTTATGTCCGTCCTACCGCTGTTACACAACTGACGGACAGCCGAGCGCTAGCCGCAGGCTGCTTCGCACAGCGCCGTGACAACGCCTCCGTAGCTTCATTTCCGTGCCCGACGGGGCGGCACAGCTACAGAAAAACGGGCATGGAGGCGGTTGATCATGGCGGAGCTTGAGGTGGGCGAGGTGCTCGAGTTCGAGGAGTACGTCCGTACCCGGCAGGACGCGCTGCTGCGCAGCGCCCGCCGCCTGGTCCCGGACCCGGTCGACGCGCAGGATCTGCTCCAGACCGCGCTGGTACGGACGTACGGCCGCTGGGAGGGCATAGCCGACAAGCGGCTGGCGGACGCCTATCTGCGCCGGGTGATGATCAACACACGGACCGAGTGGTGGCGGGCGCGCAAGCTGGAGGAGGTGCCGACCGAGCAGCTCCCGGACGCCTGCGTCGACGACGCCACCGAGCAGCACGCGGACCGTGCCCTGCTGATGGACATCATGAAGGTGCTGGCTCCCAAGCAGCGCAGCGTCGTGGTGCTGCGACACTGGGAGCAGATGTCCACGGAGGAGACGGCCGCCGCCCTCGGCATGTCGGCCGGAACGGTCAAGAGCACGCTGCACCGGGCGCTCGCCCGGCTCCGCGAGGAGCTGGAGCGCCGCGATCTGGACGCACGCGCGCTGGAGCGTGAGGAGCAGGAGCGGTGCGCGGCTTGACCGACGCGGATCCCGAAGCGGGCCAACGGGCCACCGCGGGTCGGGGCACCTTGCAGGCGGCGTTCACGGCGGTGGCTGTGCTCGCCGCCCTCGGCCTTTTCATGTCCGCCTGCGGCACCGGCGGCACCGGCGCCCGTGACGAGGGCCCCGCACACGCCGAGCCGGTGGCGGGCGCGAGCGTGTCACCTCCCGCCTCGCCCTCCGCGACCCCGGACAGCCTGGACGCCGTCCGTATGGTGCAGGACGACCCGACCGTCTCGGCCGGGGTCAAGCGCGAGCTGAAGCCCTGTATCGGCGACGAGTACCCGGTCGACGTGTCGTACGGCGACCTGACCGGAGGCCCCTCGCAGGATGTCGTCGTCAATGTGCTGACCTGCGGAGACGCGGTAGGAGTCGGCTCGTACGTGTATCGCGAGGAGGACGGGCGGTACGAGAATGTGTTCAAGGCCGAGGAACCGCCGGTCTATGCCGAGATAGACCGCGGCGACCTGGTGGTGACCAAGCAGGTGTACGAGAAGGGTGACCCGGTGTCGAGTCCGTCCGCCCAGTATGTGATCACGTACCGCTGGCTGGCGTCGGGCCGCTTCACCGAGGAGGACCGCACACGCAATGACTACAGCAGCGTCGTCGGCGGGGATCCGACCCAGACACCGGAGACCAGCTGAGGCGTGAACCGATCGGGCGGGCCGGGACGATCAACTCAGTGAATCGCCCGCACGATGAACCGCCCCGCACGATGAACCGCTCGCACGATTCCTACGTCAGCACAGTGAACGCACCACGAGACCCATACGAGGACAGAGAGCACCGGGATGGCAGACCAGACCCACGTCTTGTTCGTCGAGGACGACGACGTCATCCGTGAGGCCACGCAGCTCGCCCTGGAGCGTGACGGCTTCGCGGTCACCGCGATGCCCGACGGGCTGGCCGGCCTGGAGGCGTTCCGGGCGAACCGCCCCGACATCGCGCTGCTCGACGTGATGGTCCCGGGCCTGGACGGCGTCAGCCTGTGCCGCCGTATCCGGGACGAGTCGACGGTGCCGGTGATCATGCTGTCCGCGCGGGCGGACTCCATCGACGTCGTGCTGGGTCTGGAAGCCGGCGCGGACGACTATGTGACCAAGCCGTTCGACGGTGCCGTGCTGGTCGCGCGGATCCGGGCGGTGCTGCGCCGCTTCGGGCACGCGGGCGGCGCCGGCCAGCCGGAGGAGCCCGAGTCCTCGTCGGCCGGCGGCATGCTGACCTTCGGTGAGCTGGAGATCGACACCGAGGGCATGGAGGTGCGCAAGGACGGGCAGCCGGTGGCGCTGACGCCCACGGAGATGCGGCTGCTCCTGGAGTTCTCGTCGGCGCCGGGCACGGTCCTGTCGCGGGACAAGCTTCTGGAGCGCGTGTGGGACTACGGCTGGGGCGGTGACACGCGCGTGGTGGACGTCCATGTGCAGCGGCTGCGTACGAAGATCGGCCAGGACCGTATCGAGACGGTTCGCGGCTTCGGCTACAAGTTGAAGGCCTGAGCAGGGGTATGCGGGGGATCTTGGGGCGCCTGCTCCCGGCGCGGTGGGCACGCACGGGTATCCGTACGGGCGTGCGATGGAAGCTGAGCGTGGCGATCGCGTTCGTCGGTGCGCTGGTGGCGATCGCACTGAGCCTGGTCGTGCACAACGCGGCCCGGGTCTCGATGCTGGACAACGCACGTGAGCTGGCCGACGAGCGGATCCAGATCGCCCAGCGCAACTACGAGCTGTCCAAACGGCCGAACTTCCCGAACGTCGAGATCAACGACCCGGACCTGCCGCCCGAGCTGCGGCTGAAGGTCGAGCAGGGCCGCCGGGCCACCTATGTGACCGACGACAAGGGCGGCGTGCCGGACATCTGGGCCGCCGTACCGGTCACGGACGGGCGTGTGCTGTCCCTGCACACCGGGTTCACCGACCGCAGCACCGACATCCTCAACGACCTCGACCAGGCCCTCGTCATAGGCTCCATCGCCGTCGTCCTCGGCGGCAGCGCGCTCGGTGTGCTCATCGGCGGCCAGCTGTCGCGCCGGCTACGCAAGGCGGCGGCCGCGGCGAACCAGGTCGCCAAGGGTGAGACCGACGTCCGGGTGCGGGACGCGATCGGCGGTGTCGTACGGGACGAGACCGACGACCTCGCCAGCGCGGTGGACGCCATGACGGACGCCTTGCAGCTGCGGCTGGAGGCCGAGCGCCGGGTCACCGCCGATATCGCGCACGAGCTGCGCACGCCGGTGACCGGGCTGCTGACCGCGGCCGAGCTGCTGCCGCCGGGCCGGCCGACCGAGCTGGTCCTCGACCGGGCGAAGGCCATGCGCACGCTGGTCGAGGACGTCCTGGAGGTGGCCCGCCTCGACGGTGCCTCGGAGCGGGCCGAGCTGCAGGACATCATGCTGGGCGAGTTCGTCAGCCGGCGGGTGGCGGCGAAGGACCCGGCCATCGAGGTGCGTGTGGTCCATGAGTCGGAGGTCACCACCGACCCGCGGCGCCTGGAGCGCGTGCTGTTCAACCTGCTCGCCAACGCCGCCCGGCACGGCAAGCCGCCCATCGAGGTCACCGTCGAGGGCCGGGTCATCCGGGTCCGCGACCACGGCCCCGGCTTCCCCGAGGAGCTCCTCGCCGAAGGCCCGAGCCGCTTCCGCACCGGCCGCAGCGACCGCTCCGGCCACGGCCACGGTCTCGGCCTGACCATCGCCGCCGGCCAGGCCCGCGTCCTGGGCGCCCGGCTGACCTTCCGCAACATCCGCCCGGCGGGCGCGCCGGAGCACGTGCCGGCGGAGGGCGCGGTGGCCGTGCTGTGGCTGCCGGAGCATGCGCCGACGAGCACGGGCAGCTATCAGATGTTGCCGTAGGCGGCTCAGAACGACTTCGACATGTCCAGCTGCTCACTCCGCTCGGTCAGCGAGTACCAGTTCCCGTTGTCGTCACGGAAGATCGCCTCGATGCCGTAAGGCCGCTCCTGCGGCTCCTGGATGAACTCCACCCCACGTGCCTTGAAGGTCTCGTGGTCCCCGCGGCAGTCGTCGGTCCGGAACGCCCCGGCGCCGATGACCCCCTTGCCGACCAGCGTCTTCAGAGCCTCGGAGGACTCGGGGTCGAGCCCGGGCCCGTCGAGGCTCATCAGCGCCAGCTCCACCTCCGGCTGGTCCTTGGCGCCCACGGTGACCCACCGCATGTCACCCATGGACAGGTCGGTGCGCACCTCGAAACCGAGCTTCTCGGTGAAGAAGGCCTTGGTGCGCTGCTGGTCGAAGGTCCATACGGTGGTGATGCCCAGGCCCTTGATCATGGCTCTGCTCTCCTGTCGGTGTCGGCTCTTGTCCGTCACCGTAGGCAGCTCGCCGGTCAGCCCGCTTCTCCGGAATTGCTGTCCACTCCGGCCGAAGGGCGTCGGAATCCCCCGGCCCAGAACAGTGCGTAACACCCGGGTATCAGCGCGGCCCCCTGCCCCACGTGCTTGCTCCGGTACTCGCTCGGCGTCAGCCCGGTGCGCGCCTTGAACCGGGCCGAGAAGGTGCCGAGGCTGCTGAAGCCGACCAGGTTGCAGATCTCCGTCACCGTCAGATCGGCCGTCCGCAGCATCTCCTCGGCCCGCTCGATCCGGCGGTGCGTCAGATACTGGCCGGGCGTCTCGCCGTACGCCGCCTTGAAAGCCCGTATGAAGTGATAGCGCGAGTACCCGGCATGCGCCGCCACCGCGTCCAGGTCGAGGGACGGCTCGGCCCAGTCGCGGTCCATGGCGTCCTTGGCCAGGCGCAGCGGCCGCATCTTGTCCATGGCCCGATGGTGGCACGCGGCACTGACAACGGCCCCCTGGTCCACACCCCGGAGGCCGCTCACTCACCGCCCGCTCAGACCGCCTCGGTCACCGGCGCCTGCACCGCCGTACCGCCCGCGGAGTCCTCCTTCGGCCCCGCCCCCTTCAGCGGCACCTCCTTCACGAACACCGCCGCGACCAGCGCGATCACGGCCGCCGCGGCTCCCAGCAGGAACGCCGAGTGGGTGCCCGCCGACACCGCGTGCTGGTAGGCCTCACGCGCCGCCTCCGGCAGCTTCGCCAGGCCCGCCGCGTCCACCTGGGCGGACTGCTCGGTCACCTTGGAGCCCAGCGCGCCGGCCCGGTCGGCCATGACGTCATGGACCCGGTTGTTGAACAGCGCGCCCATGATCGCGACGCCGAAGGAGGAACCGAGGGTGCGGAAGAGGGTGGTGGACGAGGACGCGACGCCCATGTCCTTCATCTCCACGCTGTTCTGCGCGACCAGCATGGTGATCTGCATCAGACAGCCCATGCCGAACCCGACCACGGCCATGAACACACCGGACGTGAGCCGCGAGGTCCCCGTGTCCATCGTCGACAGCAGATACAGCCCGACGACCATCAGCGCACTGCCGACGACCGGGAAGACGTAGTACCGCCCGGTGTTGGTGGTCACCCGCCCCGCGACCATCGACGTCACCAGCATCGCGCCGAGCATCGGCAGGAGCAGCAGCCCGGAGTTGGTCGCGGACGCGCCCTGCACGGACTGCTGGTAGAGCGGCAGGAACAGCGTGGCGCCGAACATCACGAATCCGACGATGAAGCCGATCACCGACATCAGCGTGAAGTTCCGGCTGCGGAAGATGTGCAGCGGCAGCACCGGCTCGGCGGCCTTGGTCTGCCAGAACACGAACCCGATGAGCGCGGCGACGCCGATGCCGATCAGCTCCATGATCCGCGCGGAGGTCCAGGCGTACTCCGTGCCGCCCCAGGTGGTGACCAGCACGATCGCGGTGATGCCGACGGTCAGCAGGCCCGCGCCCAGGTAGTCGATCTGCGTCTGCGCCCGCTTCTTCGGCAGATGCAGTACGGCACTGATGGCGAGCAGCGCGACGATGCCCAGCGGCAGATTGATGTAGAAGGCCCAGCGCCAGCCCCAGTGGTCGGTGATGGTGCCGCCGACCAGCGGACCGCCGATCATCGCGAGCGCCATGACGCCGGCCATCATGCCCTGGTACTTGCCGCGCTCGCGGGGCGGTATGAGGTCACCGATGATCGCCATGACGCCGACCATCAGGCCACCGGCACCGAGGCCCTGCACCGCGCGGAAGCCGATCAGCTGTCCCATGTCCTGGGCCATGCCGCTGAGCGCCGAGCCGATCAGGAAGAGCACGATCGAGCTCATGAAGATGCCCTTGCGGCCGTACATGTCACCGAGCTTCCCCCACAACGGGGTGGAGGCCGCGGTCGCCAGGGTGTACGCCGTCACCACCCACGACAGATGCTCGAGCCCGCCCAGCTCACCGACGATCGTCGGCATCGCGGTGCCGATGATCATGTTGTCGAGCATCGCGAGCATCATCGTGATCATCAGCGCGAGCAGCACGACCCGCACGCTCCGGGGCTGACCGCCCGCCTTGTCTGTGACTGTCTCTGTCGCCGCCATCGTTCCCACTCCCCCGGCACCGCTACTTACTTGCCGCCCGGCTAGTTGTCTACACTCGGAAGGTAGAGGCGTAACTAGCCGGTCGTCAAGTAAGTTTTGTGGAAAGCCGAGGAGTACGAGGATGGGCGGCACCATGGACGGCACCAAGCACCGGCGCCGCGGGGACACCCGCCAGCGCATCCAGGACATTGCCCTCGAACTCTTCGCCGAGCAGGGCTACGAAAAGACCTCCCTGCGGGAGATCGCCGAGCGCCTCGATGTCACGAAGGCGGCGCTCTACTACCACTTCAAGACCAAGGAAGAGATCATCGTCAGCCTCTTCGAGGACATGACGAAGCCGATCGAGGGCCTGATCGAGTGGGGCCGGCAGCAGCCGCACACCCTGGAGACGAAGCAGGAGATCGTACGGCGCTACAGCCAGACCCTGTACGAGGCGGCGCCGCTGTTCCAGTTCATGCAGGAGAACCAGGCGACCGTACGGGAACTGAGCATCGGCGAGATGTTCAAGAACCGCATGATGGGCATGCGGGACATCATCATCGACCCGGACGCCGACCTGGTCGACCAGGTCCGCTGCATCAGCGCCCTGTTCACGATGCACGCCGGGATGTTCGTCCTGCGGGACCTCGAAGGCGACCCCGAGGACAAGCGCAAGGCCGTACTCGAGGTCGCGATCGATCTGGTGACACAGGCGCACACGGGTTCCCGCAGGGCTTAGACGCCATCCGCTTTCCGAACGTGATCGTTTAGTTCGGGTGGGTGGGCATGAACTCCGGTTCGTGGCGGGAGAGATGGGCGTGGTTCGTCCGCTCATCTGGCTCGTGGAGGTCGCTGGTGGCGTCGGTGCTCGGTCTGCTGGAGGCCAGGGAGAAGCGGGTCCGGGAGGAGATCACGCGTTTGCGGGAGAAGGCCGAGCGGGTGCAGGCCGCGCTCGGTGAGGCGGAACGCGAGCTTCAGCGGCTGGTGGATGCCCGGGTGACAGTGACCGAGGTGCTGGCCGGGCCGTCTTCGGCGGTCACGGAGCCGACGGAAGGCGCGGTGGCGGGTTCGACGGTGCCCCGGCGGGAGACGGGCATGGCGGCGACAACCCTCGCGCCGGACTACCAGCGGATCTTGTCGGTGCTGGAGTCTGAAGCGGGTCGGGAGGGCATGCGCTGCCAGCAACTGGCCGTCGCGCTGGGGCTGGAGGCCATCCCGGCGAAGGTCGAGGGACTGCGTTCGAAGGCGAAACGCCTGGTGGAGCGAGGGTGGGCACTCCAGGTGCGGCCGGGCGTGTTCACCGCTCTCGCGGTGTCGGCCGTCTGAAGCCGGCCGGGCGGCGTCCGGCCAGGCGACCGCTCATGAGCATGGTCATCGACCACAGCACCATGGCTTCGTGCATGGCCGGCAGTGTTTCGTAGTCGCGCACCAGGCGCCGCGAGCGCATCAGCCAGCTGAGCGTCCTTTCCACCACCCACCTGCGCGGCAGCACCACGAACCCCGCTGTGTCATCGGTGCGTCTGACGATCTGAAGGGTGAGCCGGGGCTTCTCGCGGGCCCAGTCGACGAGCCGGCCGGCATAGCCGCCGTCCGCCCACACCAGCCGGATGGAGAAGTGCTGCCGTCGCAGCCGCTGAAGCAGCGGGACGGCGGCGTCGCGGTCCTGGACGCTTGCCGCGGTCACCGCGACGGCCAGGACCAGGCCGAGGCAGTCCACCACCAGGTGCCGTTTGCGGCCGCCCACCTTCTTGCCGCCGTCCCAGCCGGAAGTCGAGCGCGGGATGTTCACCGCCGCCCGCACCGACTGGGAGTCCACGATCGCGGCCGTCGGGTCCGGAAAGCGGCCTTCCTTCTCCCGGACACGGTCGCGCAGTCGGTCGTGGAGTTCAGCGAGCAGCCCCGTGACCTGCCAGCGGCGGGCGAAGGCATGCACGCGTCGATACGGCGGGAAGTCCGCGGGCAGGTTGACCCACTTCACGCCGTTGTCCACGACATAGCGCACCGCGTCGAGCATCACGCGGTGGCAATAGCCCTCCGGCCGTCCGCCCCGCCCCTCCAGCCAGGCCGGAACCGGAAGCAACGGCCGCATAACCCGCCACTCCGCCTCCGTCATGTCGGAGCCATAATTCGAGGTGCGGTCCGGCCCGTCCGCCGCGTTGCCGAACCTGTGCGCGAGGCAGTCACACGACGGTGGCAGCGAGTTGGACTCCACGCACGCGGACGCGAAAGACTGCGGCAACAGGGCCTCCTGGTACTCGGTTGGGATCGCACCCCCGAACTACCAAGAGGCCCTGCTGCCATGCGTCGGCCCTCACGCGATCACCCGATCAGGAACCCTGTTCGACCAGCCCAGCCCCGTGATCGATAAGCGGATGACGTCTTAGACCAGCTCAGGCCTGCTTGACCTGCTCAGACCTGCTCAGACCTGCTTGGACCTGCTTGACCTGCTCAGACCGCCAGGCCCTTGGCGCGCAGGAAGGCGACCGGGTCGATGGCGGAGCCGTAGTTCGCGGTCGTACGGATCTCGAAGTGCAGGTGCGGGCCGCTGGAGTTGCCGGTGTTGCCGGACAGGGCTATCCGCTGGCCGGTCTTCACGATCTGGCCGGCCTTCACCTTGATCTTCGAGAGGTGGGCGTACTGGGAGTAGGTCCCGTTGCCGTGCTTGATGACGATGGCGTTGCCGTAGGCGGGACCGTCACCGGCGCCGTTGCCGCCGGCCTTGACGACCGTGCCGCCATGCGCGGCCTTGACGACGGTGCCGCTGGAGACGGCGAAGTCCTGCCCGCTGTGGGTGGACTGCCACATGGCGCCGTTCGCCGCGAAGCTCGCGGACTTGGTGTACTTCGCGACCGGCTTGACCCAGGACGTGGCCTTCTTCGCGGCGGCGGTGGGCGCGGCCTTGGCGACCGTGCCCTGCGCGGCGGTCGCGACTCCGGCCCCCAGCACGACCGAGGCACCGACGGCGGCAGCCATGACGGCCCCACGGGTGCGGAGCAGGGACGTACGGGAAGAGCGGGCGGAGACGCGCTGGAACATCAGAACCTCACGGGGGAAGGGGACAGAAAACCACCCGGCGCACAGGCAGTCGCCGGATGGGACACCCCTTGGTACCCCCACCCCCCAGAGACTCCCAAACCCCCGATCTACGACGGAAACTAGTACTTCACCGCAAAACTTCCCGGTTCTTGACAGAGCAACCATCAAGCGCAAATCCACCCATGAGGGCAGAACTCCGCCACCCCTCCGCACCAATAGTCCCTTTTGCCCAACCGAGGGTTTCCACTATTCCCTCTAGTACCGGGCAAATCGCCTGTGCGGCTTGTCACCGAGCGGCCACTCGCGGTGTGACCCGCATCTCGCCTGGAGTTACCGTCAAGTAACCATCTGGTTCCCCTCGCGCCACCCCCGCAGACGAGCATGCCCCCGACAACCGGCAGCGCACGTGTGACGTGAGAGGACCCCCACTCCCATGAGCAGAGGCACCTGGAAGCGCCGTATCGGCATGACCGCCGTCGCCACCGTCGCCGTCACGGCGATGGCCGTCCCCGCCGGCGCCCAGGCCGCGACGGCCACGAGCACGTCCGTCAGCGCCGCCGCGGCCGAGGACGTCGACTACGCGACCTGGCAGCAGGACTGCCAGGCGGTGATGGACCAGGCGATGCCGTACGTGAAGCAGCGCATCGCCGCCACCAAGCCGGGCGAGAAGCAGGCGATCGTCTTCGACATCGACAACACCACCCTGGAGACGGACTTCGGCTTCAGCTACCCGCAGCCGGCCAACCAGCCGGTCCTGGAGGTTGCCGAGTACGCCCAGGCCCACGGCGTCGACCTCTTCTTCGTGACCGCCCGCCCCGGCATCATCTACGCGCCCACCGAGTACAACCTCAAGCACGAGGGCTACGACGTCTCCGGCCTCTACGTCCGCAACTTCTTCGACCTCTTCAAGAACGTCGCCGCCTACAAGACCGCCCAGCGCGTCGACATCGAGAACAAGGGCTACACGATCATCGCGAACATCGGCAACAACGCCACCGACCTCTCGGGCGGCCACGCCGAGAAGACGTACAAGCTGCCGGACTACGACGGCCAGCTGTCGTAGGAGCGCGGGATTCAGGGGCCGGTGCCGTGTGTGCACCGGCCCCTTCGCCAGGTGTGACCGAGTTGCTGACGAAGCCTCATGCGATGCGCCAAAGCACAGTAAAATCTTGGTGGTTGCAAAGACTTCCAGGTGTACGGACGCGCACTCCACGGGGGACACATGGACGGTCACGCCGTCGACGGCATCGATCTCGCTGATGCCATCGCCTCTGTCCGCGACCAGCTCATCGAGGCGGCCACCCGCGCCACGGGGCAGCCGGTCTCCTTCGAAGTGGGCTCCATCGACATGGAGTTCACCGTGGAGCTGCGCAAGGAGACCAAGGGCGGTGGCAAGGTCCGGGCCTGGGTCGCGGAGGCCGGCGCCGACACCGCACGCAGCACGGGCCGTACGCATCGCATCGCCTTCACCCTCACCCCGCGCGACTCCCGGACGAGCGCGCCCTGGCAGGTCGGCAACGACGACCGGGGCAGCACGGCGGGCTTCGGCAACGGTGACCGGGAAGGTGACACGGGCTTCGGCCAGGACGACCGCCGAAGTGACGCGGGCCCCGGCAACACCGTCCCGTTCCCATTCCCCGCGCCGCCCGCCCGATGACCCCCGGGGACTCCCCCGCGAGCCGCGCCGTCGTGGTGCTCGGCGACCGGCAGGGGAGCGGGGTCGCGCTCAACGGGCGTCTGGTGCTGACCTGCGCCCATGTCCTCGGCGACATCGCGAAGGCGAGGCCGGAGGTCGCCCACCCCCGGCGCAGCGGACGTACGCCCGCCGAGGTCGTCTGGTCCGACCCCGAGCAGGACGCCGCGCTGCTCCTCACCGCCGACGAACTGCCCTGCTCGACCCACGTCCGGGTCGGCCACCTCACCGCCGAACAGGCGCTGCCGGACTGCGAGATCATCGGCTACCCGGACATCCAGCGGTACGCCGGACGGCATCTGGCCACCGACCAGTTCACCGGCAGCGTCCTGCCCGCCGCCGCCCACCCGCGCTCGGTGCTGACCTTCTCCTTCGACCACGCCCCGGCGACCGAGCCGCCCGCGCCGGGCCCCAGCCCGCTGGCCGGGCTGTCCGGCGCCCCCGTCTTCGCGGGCGACGTCCTGCTGGGCATCGTCACCTCGATCCCGCGCGGCCGGGGCCACTTACGCGCCGAGGGCGTCCCGATAGGAAACCTGACGGGAGTGCCGTACGACATCCCGGACACCGAGCCGATCACGCGCCACCATCCCCAGGACAGCGCGTACGAGCGCGATTACGCGCGGGCCGTCGGGATAGCGTTCCGGCGGATGCGGATCTTCGGGTTGGACGATCTCACGCGCCGCGAGACCGAATGGGACCTGAACACCGCCTATCTGAGCCTGGAGGCGGTTCCGCGGATCTCCGAGGCGGCCGCGCGGAACCTGGACACGGCCACGACGCGGCAGCCCTTCTCCACGACCGGGCGCACTCCGCAGCGCATCGACACCCTGCTGTCGGTCCGTCCGCGCGTGCTGCTGCGCGGTGAGGCGGGCGCGGGCAAGACGACGCTGGTGTGGTGGCTGGCCGCGCACACCGCCGCCGGCACTCTGGGTTCCACCCTGGCGGGGCTCAACGGCCTGGTCCCGTTCGTCGTCCCGCTGCGCACCCTGCACTCCCACAACGGCGCCTTCCCCTCGCCCGCCGGGCTGCCGCACGCCGCCCGGCTGCTGGTCGACGATCCGCCCGAGGGCTGGGCGGGCCGGGTGCTGGAGGCGGGGCGCGCGCTGCTGCTGGTGGACGGCCTCGACGAGGTTCCGCAGGCGGACCGGGAGGAGGCGCACCGTTGGCTGTGCGCGCTGCTCGCGCGCTACCCGCGCACTCGCTGTGTGGCGACCGTACGCCCCCTGGCGGTGGAGCCGGACTGGCTGGAGGAGGAGCGGTTCGAGGAGCTGCGGCTGCTGCCGATGCGGGACGAGGACATCCAGACCTTCATCTCGTCCTGGCATCGCGCAGCCCGCCTGGAGGACGACGACCACAGACTGCTCGAGGAGCTGGAACAGGACCTCTCCCAGCAGTTCCGGCACAACCCCGCACTCAGCGACCTGGCCCGCACCCCGCTGCTGTGCGCGGTGATCTGCGCGCTGCACCGCCGGCATCAGGGCTTCCTGCCGGAGACCCGGTTCCGGCTCTACGAGGCGGCCCTGGAGATGCTCCTCGGCCACCGCGACCGGCGGCGCCGGGTGGACGCCCCGGACGGCATCACCCTGACCGTCGAGGAGCACCACCAGATCCTCCAGCGCATCGCGGTCTGGCTGGTGCGCGGGGGCCAGTCCGAGTTCACCCGCGGCCAGGCCCGGCCGCAGCTGGCGGCGGCGCTGGCCGGCATGGAACGGGCCCGCGGCCAGGGCACCCCCGAGGCCATCCTCACCCACCTGCTCAACCGCTCCGGCCTGCTCCAGGAACGCGGCGACGACTCCTACCAGTTCATCCACCGCACCTTCCAGGACTTCCTCGCCGCCAAGGAACTCGTGGAGAGCGAATCGCTGCGGGAACTGTGCCGCAACGCCGACGACACGCTGTGGCAGGACGTCATCCTGCTGGCCGCCGGCCACTGCCGACGGGAGATCGGCGAGCTGCTGACGGGCCTCCTCGCCCGCGCCGACGCCCCCGGCGTCCCCAAGCCGCTGCGCAACCAGCTGTCCGTGCTGACCGCCCTGTGCGCCCAGCACGCCGCCTGGCTCGACACCCGCCTCCAGGAGCGGGTACGCGCACGGATCGCCGCCCTCATGGGGTCCCTCACCCCGGACGACGTCTCGCAGGTCGCGCGGCTCGGGCCGTACGTCCTTCAGTTCCTGCCCGACCCCAAGGAGCTGGGCCCGGCCCGGAGCCGGGCGGTCGCCGACCTGGTCGGCAGAGTCGGCGGCGCGGAGGCGATCCCGTACGCGCGACGACTGGTGAGCACTCCGGGGCTGCCGGGCATCGTGCAGGTGCGGCTGATGCACGCGTGGAACAACTTCCCCGCCGCCGAGTACGCCCGCTCGGTACTCAGCCGGATACTGCCCAGCCGCGCACTGCCGGTGAGCACCCGCGAACAGCTGGACCTGGTGCACGAGCTGCCGACAGCCGGGCGGCTCGCCCTGAGCGGCCCCTTCACCTCCCGCGAACTCACCGACGCCCGGCTGCCGCCCCTGCGCCAGCTGCGCCTCGAACGGCTGCCCGCCCTCAAGGACCTGGACTTCCTGCGCTCGCACGGCCGGCAA